>JACPPG010000004.1 GCA_016191115.1 Planctomycetia bacterium
CGGACTGATGTTTCTTGATAAACTGGTTCATGGCGTTGCGTCTCCAGTAGAACGGATGGCCTTCACAAACCACCAAACTACCGTAGCGCAACGCCTCTTTCCTCCCCTTTGGTTGCGGCCGCAGGCCGCGCTGTGCCCTCCAGGAGTTCTCAAGACTGGCCCGCCTCAGTCAGACACCACACGCCCCAATACTCCGTTGTGGTGTCGAGGTATCGAGGTCGTGAAGTCGAGGATCACGGCATTCATCGAAACACGGCTCCCAGGACCAACACGATCGCAAGCAGCACCAGCACCGCGACACCGCAGCCGATATCAAAGATCGTCCATCCCTGATGCGATACGCGAGCGTCTGGCTGCCCGTCGCCCGGTTCATCCGGGTCGGGGTCCATCAGATTGCCGTCCTCATCGAATCGCGGATAGATGTCCGGTTCGTCGGAGTTCATCGGTGCCTCCCGAGACACTTTCGCGATCTTGCTCGTGGCCCCGCTCGCGTACAGCGACCGTCAATCGACGATCAAGGACGAGCGTCGGGCGCGGATCGGTCATCGAAGCACGGTCCCCAGAATCAATGCGATCGCGACCACAACGGCGATGGCCACTGCACAGCCGATGGCCAGGAGCCTTGACGCCGGAGTCGAGACTTGAGGTTCCTGGTGTCCATCGTCGAGGGGGCCAGGGTCCAGGAGATTGCCATCCTCCATCGAATAGCGGATAGATGTCCGGTTCGTCGGAGTTCATCGGCGCCCTCCTCAGAGGTGGAGGGTACCCGGCGGGTCCAATTTGCCCGCCTGCCTGACCCTCGCCTGCGCCGCCGCTGGGAGCGCTTCCAGTCCCAGCGCCGGAGTTCGCCCGCCTCACCGGATCAACGCCAGCATCGCCCGTTTGATGGCCTCCGGCAGCGTCTCCCAAGCCTCGATGATCCGTTCAAGCCCGTTTTTGGTGCGTCCAGTGGTGCGTCCAAATTCGCAACCGTCACAAAGTGCCTGAAAACCAGGCGTTTCGGTGGGGGCTGTTTGCGTTCGCAATGCAGAGGTCGAGGGTTCGACTCCCTTCCGCTCCACTCACCCGCGCCCTTGCCGGCCTCACCCGTCCGGCAGGGGTTTTTTGATGCGCCTGCTTCACGCGCTCGCAACCTGCGGACCCCGACTAAGGATCGACCTGCAGGCGTGTCCGACGCCCACCAAGGCCCGTCGTAGCGATTCTGGCGATGGTTCCGGCGGGCGCATCGCCCGCTTGGCCGTTTGTCGCGACCTGGCCAGCATGAACGGCACGTACATCAACGGCGAGCGCGTGCAAACCGAGGCGCCACTCAACGACGGCGACCTCGTGCAGTTCGGGCCTGTTTTTCAACACGCACCCGGTGGGCGCGACAAGCCGGGCTTGCTCGAGTCGATGCAGGCGATGCGCGAGTTCGAGCCTGACCTGCCGATCACGCTCGAGATCCACGAGGCGATCGTGACCGGCCCGAGCCGCATCGCCGAGCTGCGTGCCGCGCTGCGCGATCTGAACGTGACGCTGGCTTACGACGACTTCGGCGCCGGCCAGTCGCGACTGCTGGAGCTGTTCGCCGTCCGCCCGGAGTACGTCAAATTCGACATGCGGGGCGCAGGCTTCCACTTCGGCCGTCCGGCACTGGCAAGGGAATGCGCGCCGGCGCGCTTATTGCCGCCTTGCCGCGCGGTATTTTCGGATGCGTTGCGCCGCCTTGGGCAGGAGTATCAGCGGCACTCTTACGCTGAACGGCGTGGCGGCGCTGTTACAATGCGCCACCAGCGGCCGGAAGGAGCGAGGGCGGTTCACCACCGGGTGACTGAGCGTCGCACGGCAAGAGGAACACTGTTCGCAACAAAATCGGAGGTGCCCATGTCAACACGTTTCCCTTTGCCAGCCGTTGTGCGGGCATTGCTTCTTTCAGTGGCAGTACCGGCGATCTGCTTCGCCCAAACGGCGGCGGAAAGCCCCGTTGATGCCGTCCGCAAGGCCGAGAGCGCGCTCCGCGTGGCGCTGTTGAAAAACGACGCGGAGGCCCTGGGGAAGCTGTTGACCGACGATTTCATCCGCACGCCGCCTACCACGCCCGAGACCACCAAGGCCCAGTGGCTCGATTTGATCCGCTCGGGCGAGCAGAAGTACCTGACCTTCGAGGTGAAGGAGGCGAAATACCGGGCCTACGGCGACACGGTGATCGTGAACGCGGTGATCAACGTCAGTGTCCGCCGCGGCACCGCGGATATCGAGCTGAACCTGCGGCTCTTGGACGTGTGGGTCAAACAGAACGGCCGCTGGCTGTTGGCCGCCGTGCAGGCGAACCAGGTGCCGATGTAGCGACGATCTCGAATCGATGAACGCACCTAGTCGCGCAGGCTTGGCGTCCGATTCTGGCTATCGCCCAAAGATGTCGTCGAGGCTCCGGGCCCCGTGCAGGGCGCGAACCGATCGCCGGGCGTTTCCCAAGTCGGGTTGCGTGGCGTGGAGAGCACAACGCTTGTTGATGCGATCGATCAGCCGATCGGCAGCGGCCATGTCGTCCCGAGCCACATACGTCCAGACCTCGCGCAGGTCATCCCGAGCGGGCAGTGTGATGGTGACGTGCGCCACTACCGGCCCCGGGGCAGATGTTCGCGTCCACCCGCCTTGATCGCCTCAGGGTCGAACGGGATCACCTCGCCACGATCGGCCGCGGCAAGCCCTATCTGGAGCTGCTCGCGAATCCATTGCTCGGCCAGGGTACGCCCTTGTTCGGCATCGACGAGCAAATACACCTTTCGCGTCTGGTCGTCTTCGACGGCCAAGGGCTGCCCGGGATGCTGCTCCAAGGCGGCGCGCATTTCGGCAGTGATTTTCGGGGTCATGGTCCAAGCATACCAAAAGTGCGGCAGGTTGCTCGAATATCCCCGTCCAATCCGCTATGATGGACGTGCCGGTGACAAACGGACTGACAACTTAGCGCTTGCCCCAAGCCCAGGGGTGGCAACCCCTGGGGTTCTTCGTACTGGCGAAGAAAAGAGCACAAGCGCGCACACGCGCCGCACGGATGGTATGGCACAACTTCTCCCTGTACTAACGCTCTTGGTCGGCCTGGCGGTCGGCGGTGGCGCGGTGTGGATCGCGCTGCGGGCGAGAATCGCGCACGCCGGCGAGCGGGCCCGCGCCGGATCGTCCGCCCAGCTCGCCACGCTCGACGAACGATTGCAATCGCGCGAGCAAACGCTGGACGAGCTGCGCCGCGCGCTCCGCGACCGCGAGGACGAGCTGGGCCGGGCCCAAGAAACCGTCGCCACGATCAAGACGAAGTACGCGCAGCTCGCCACGCTCTTGGATGAAGAGCGGAAGCAAGCCGCCGAGAAGCTGGCGCTGATCGACGGCGCGCAGAAGAAGCTCGAGGACGCCTTCAAGGCCCTCTCGGCCGAGGCCCTCAAGAGCAACAACCAGTCGTTCCTGGAGCTCGCCCGCACCAGCCTGGAAAAGTTCCAGGAATCGGCCCAGGGCGATCTCGCCAAGCGGCAGCAGGCGATCACCGAGTTGGTGAAGCCGGTAAAGGACTCGCTGGAAAAGGTCGACACGAAAATCCAGGAGCTCGAAAAGGCCCGCGAAGGGGCCTACCAGGGCCTCACCGCGCAGGTCAACTCGCTCTTCGAGACGCAAAAGGATCTCCGCAACGAAACGGCCAACCTGGCCAAGGCCCTGCGGGCGCCCACGGTTCGTGGCCGCTGGGGCGAAATTCAACTTCGCCGCGTCGTCGAGATCGCCGGCATGCTCGATCATTGCGACTTCTACGAGCAGCACACGACCGAGGGCGAGACCGGGCGGCTGCGGCCCGACATGCTGGTGCGGTTGCCTGGCGGGAAGACGATCGTGGTCGATTCGAAGGCGCCGCTGGCGGCGTACCTGGAGGCCATCGACGCGGCGGACGACGAGGTGCGCAAGGAGCGATTGTGCGACCACGCCCGCCAGGTCCGCCAGCATTTGATGGAACTCGGGCGGAAGTCGTACTTCGAGCAATTCGATCATGCGCCCGAGTTCGTCGTGCTGTTCCTGCCGGGCGAGGCGTTTTACAGCGCCGCCTTGGAGCACGATCCGGCGCTCATCGAGTTCGGCGTCGAGCAGGGCGTGATCGTCGCCACGCCGACGACGTTGATCGCGCTGTTGCGCGCGGTGGCGTACGGCTGGCGGCAAGAATGCCTGGCCGACAATGCCCGCCAGATCAGCGACCTGGGGGCGGAACTCTACAAGCGCGTTTCCGACATGGCCGCGCATCTGGCGAATCTGGGCCGGAGCCTCGACCGTGCCGCATCGGCTTACAACTCGGCCATCGGCACGCTCGAGTCGCGCGTGCTGGTGACCACGCGCAAGTTCAAGGAGCTGGGCGCGGCAAGCGCGGCCGGGGAGGTGGAGCCGCTGGTGCCCATCGAGACGGCGACGCGGCAACTGCAAGCCCCCGAGTTCGCCGAGGAGATGGCCCGCGGGCAGCGCTTCGGAACTTATCCATAGGACGATCTAAACCGCCAAGGACGCCAAGGTCGCCAAGAAGCTAAGAAGAGTGAACAGGCGGGCGCGAATCCGAATGGCGAGCCGTGTCGGGGTGTGGATTTCTTCCGACACTCGCGGCTAGCTATTTCGTTCCTTCTTGCTTGGCGATCTTGGCGTCTTGGCCGTTCACGTCTGCTTCCGTTCGAGGCCGCCCATCCTGCCACGTCTTCCCAGCCCGCGCCGCCGGGCTGCCGGTCGTGCCGATTGTGGCGGAAAGTCTAATCCGGCAAGTTGCGCCATGACGATGGACCTTACCGCATCTAACGATTGTGACGGCCATATTCTGTCCGGTGCCCCCGGGGGGTCCGAGCGTGAAGCCACTTCCAGACCGCTGCACGACAGCCAGCCCAAGGGTGCCGTTCCGCGCCCGCGGCTCGTGCGCGTCCGCGGCCCGGCCGATCCGGTCGGCGCGGCGGATAGTCTGGTGGATGGCGCTCGCGGCTTGCGGATTGCTGGCGTCGCTGGCATGCCTGCCGGCAACGGCTCACGCACAGGCCTTCGTTAGCGACGGCAGTACCCCCGGCGGGAACTTTCTGGCCCCTTTAAGCGTGCCCGGCCTTGAGCGGTTCTGGGTGGGATTCGTCGGGGCGGACCGAGGGCTGGGCTACACCGGCAGTTACGGCTCGATCGGCGGCCTGCTGCCCATCACCACCGACATGCTCGACGGCACGTGGTTCTTCGACGGCCGCGGGCATATCGCCGTCGAGCAGGGACGCTTCTTCGGCAACTTCGGCATCGGCCGGCGGGCCTATTTCGATCCCTTCCTCTCCGTGCTCGGCGTCAGCGGCTGGTACGACTACGACGGCGATCAGTTCTCCGGCTTCGGACACTCCTTCAACCAGATGGGCGTCACCGGCGAAGTCTTCAACAGCCTGTTCGACTTCCGCTTCAACGGCTACTGGCCGGTCGGCAACAACAACTATCTGTTCTCGCCCAGCACCTTTTATCAGCACAATATTCTGGCCATCAACGGCATCGACTCGGCCCTGAAGGGGTTCGACGCCAAATTCAGCTTCCGGCCCGGTTTCCTGGGCGTGTGGAACGGCTACTTCGACATCGGCGGCTACGGCTACAAGAGCGACCTGATTCCCTCGTTCGGCGGCGTGTCGACGGGCTTCGGCGTGCAGCCGCTGCCCGGACTGGCCATCAACATGGAGGTCGACCACGACCACGTGTTCGATTGGACCGGCTTTATTCGCGTTGCTTTTGGATTAGGCGGCACGCCCGGCAACTCGCGGACGCAGAACCGCATCCTCGAGCCCACCCGGCGCAACGATCACATCGTCCGTTTCAACCAGCAGCCCGTGCTGGCGATCAATCCCGATACCGGCTTGCCGTGGGTCGTGCAGCACGTCGACAACTCGGCCACGGGTACCGAGGACGGCACCGTTAACCATCCGTATCGCACGCTGGCCGCCGGAGAGACCAATTCGGCGCCGAACGACATCATCTTCGTCCGCGCGGGCGACGGCACCTCGACCGGCTACGACACGGGCGTCCAATTGCAGAACTTCCAGCAGCTTTTGGGCGACGGCATCACGCACATCATCAACACCCAGTTCGGCCCGCAAGCGCTGTCCATCCTCGTGCCCAACAAGACGCCGGTGATCACCAACCTGACCGGGCCGGCCGTGACGCTGGCGAATCACAACGTCGTGTCGGGATTCGATATCAATTTCGCCCAGACCGGCATCCTGGGCGACGGCATCGTCGGCGCCTCGATCCACAACAACACGTTCCAGACATCGGGCATCAATAGCGTGCAGATCCAGAACTCGACCGGCGTCGTCGACATCCGCGACAACTTCTTCTTCCAGCCCGGCGAGGACGGCATCCGCTTCGTGAATTTCAACGGGACGGGCGTGATCATCTTCAACCGCTTCAACCTGGCCGGCCACGACTCGATCGACTTGATTTCGAGCACCGGCACGTTCGACATCCGCTCGAACACGATCAACGGCTCGGTACACGACGCGATCCACTTCCAGGACGTCACCGGCACGGCCGGCATCGTGTCGAACACGATCGAGGACAACGGCGTCGGAAACGGCTCCGGCTTCCGCGTGCAGAACGCGGCGGCGGGCACGCTGGACGTGGAAATCCGCGACAACACCGTGCAAAACAACGCGATCGGCCTCGTGCTGGAAGCCAACGGCGCCGGCGCCACGATCAATACGACCATCGAGAGGAACCCGCATCTGTCGAATCAGGCGGGCGACGGCATCCAGATTGCCGCGCGGTTCGGCGGCACCGTCAATTTCAGCATCACGGACAACCCGAACATTTCCGAGAACGGGCTCGTCAACGGGTCAGGCCAGGGTATCCGCCTGTTCGCCGAAGACGGCACCCTGAACGGCTTCATCGCGCGGAACACCCTGTTCCAAAACGCCGGCGGGCCTCCATCCAACGGGCTTGTCGACAAGGCTTCAGAAATCGGCGGCGTCTTCAACGGCGACAGTCATACCAATCTGACGATCCGCGAGAACTCACTCACGGGCAACGAGACCGCCCTCGGCATCATCGGGCCCGAAGGGAATGCCATATTCCTCCAGTACAACGTTACCAACACAGCCGTCCAGCAGTTGAGGATCGAGGGCAACACCATCCAGCAGGAGGGGCACGGCGTCATCATGCTGGTGGCCGATACCACCGTTCTCGACAGCTTCCTCAACGACAACATCATCGCGAACAACGTCGGCGACGCCGTTTTCCTGGCGGCATCCGACAGTTCGCTCGTCAGGGTAATCGCCAACGGCAACACCATTACGAACAACGACAGCCCCGCCTACGCGAATCTCAATGCCAGCGCCGTGAATCTGTTTGCCACCGACACGGCGCGCGTGATCGGCATCTTCACCAACAACAATATCCAGCAAAACGCGGGCAGTGTCTTTGCCAACGGTATTTCGGGCCGCACGTTCAATTCGTCGCAGATGGTGCTGGAGATTTTCAACAACAACCTCAGCAACAACGGCAACCACGGCGTCCGCCTGGAAGTCAACGACGGCTCGACGATGGTCGCCCTGCTGCGCGACAACGTGATCAAGGACAACGACGGGACTGGCGACGTCGATGCGCGGATCCAGCTTTTCGGCCTGGCCGCGGCAAACATGTGCCTGGAGCTCACGAGCAACGTCTCGACGAGCGGCTACATCCTTCGCAACCTCGGAGCCGCGGGCGCCACGTTCGACTACACCGACAACGGCTTGAACACGGGCACGATCGACGTAGGCAATAACGTCACGCTGCAGGCGGCCGGCACCTGCGCCGCGGCCGCAGTGCCGCTCCTGGTCTTCCCGTAGAGGACGAAGCGTAGGGTGCTCTGGCGACGCATCGGTGTCCGCACGACACCCTACCGCTTGCTCCCCTCGAACGATGCCGGCCTCGCGCCGCTTTCTGGCGGCACCGCGGGGATGCGCGTGGCCGTTGATGCGCTCCCGGCCCGGGAGTTTAATCGCTCGCGGACCGACGCCGCGATCTCTTCCGTCTTTCGCGTCGCCGGATGATCGGCGCCTGACGCCGCGCGGTGGATGGCCACGGCCTGGTCCGCGAGCGGCTGCGCCTCGGCGTAGCGGCCCTGGTTGCCGTACAGAATGGCCAGCCGCGTGAGGCACTCGGCGAACTCGGCACGATTCTCACCCAGCTCGCGCCGCGTGATTTCCATGTCCTCGCGGAGTACGGCCTCGGCGGCCGGAAAGTCGCGCAGTGTCCCCAGCGCAATCCCAAGGTTCGCCCCAGCCAGCCGTGCCATGCGGTGCCCGGCCCCCAGCGAGGACTCAAAGATCGTAAGCGCCTGGCGGAACAACGGGGCCGCCTGCGCGGAGTCGCCCGCCGCATGATACGTAGAGCCGAGATTGAAGAGGCTGTGCGCCACCAGCGGATGCTTCTCACCCAGCGCCGCGCGGCGGATGTCGAGCGCCTGACGCAAAAATTCCCCGGCGCGGGCGTGGTCCCCCATGTCGTAATACAGCATGCCCAGGTTGTTCAGATGCAGGGCATATTCCGCGTGCTGGTCGCCCCATACCGCTTTAGCCGCGGCCGCGGCGTCGCGCAGCGGCGCCTCTGCCTCGGCACGCCGGCCGATGGTTTGTAGAAAGAGCCCCAGCGCGTTTGTGCTGGCGATCGTGTCCGGATGATCGACGGAAAAGATCTTCGCCCGCAAGGCGATCGCCTGCCCGAAGAGCGTCTCGGCCGCCGCGTCGCCCAGCGATCCGCGCCACACGGCCTCCTGGTGGATCAGGTTGGCAACGCTGTGGTCCTCGGCCCCCCAGAGCTGCGTCGTGAACGACCTGGCTTGGACAATCGACAGAAGCGCCTCTGGACGGCGCCCCCGCTTCCACAGATCGGCGGCCCGCCGCTCGGCGTCGGCGGCGGCATCGAGCAACTGCCGCTGGGCCGGATCGAGCCCCGCCAATTGCCGGCTTCGCTTGAGCGCCACGCGGGCGCTCCGCGTCTGCCAGGCGCCTGCGCCGTAGTGCGCCTGGACCAGGTCGAGCGTCTCCTGCCGGGCACGAATCGCCTGGTCGAAGTAGCGGCGCTCTTGGTGATCGTCAGCAGCCGAGGTTAGCGCGGCTAACTCGCGACCAAATGCGATTTCGGACTCGGCCAAAGCTTGCTTGTCGGCCGTCGCTGCGCCGGCCGTCGCGTCCGCAGGCTGATCGGCATGGCGCGAACAGCCGGCCACTATCGCCAAAACGAGCCACAACGCAAGTCGCGGACGCATCGAGTTAATCCCGCCCAGCCGAGTGATCGGAGACATCGAGGGGCGGATTAAAGCAGAACCGTCGAGGCGGCCAAATGGCAGTTCGGTGCCGACTTAGAGCTTATCCGCAGATTGCGCAGATTGCGCAGATGAAGGAGAGCAACTGCGATTGGATCGTTGTGCGGATAGTCTCGCCCAGGGATTGCCACCCCTGGGCTTCGCAAGCGTTTCGCGGCGTGGTCAGCTCGCCGGCTATCGGCGGACAGCGCTGGCTTGTCCCCCATCTTACATCTGCGGAATCTGCGAAATCTGCGGATGAGTCACTCCCTCAGCCGTTTTTCCAACGTCTCGATGGCCTCTTCGTAAACGTGCATGACGCGCTTGCGCTGCTCGGCGTTGTCGAAGACGGCCTGGGCCTTGATTTTTTCGACGTCGGCTTTCATTTCCGCCACCAGCCCGGCGGCGATCTGAGGATCGAAGACGCCCCGCCCGGCCATGCGGACGTAGATGGGGCTGGTGTGAGCGAACAACCGGCCGCCGAATTCGTTATTGGCCACTGGCTCCTGCAGCTCCGGATCGTCCTGGACCGGCGGTGGCGGAGTCCGCAGGGCCAGCCATGCCGGCGCGTCGATCGCCAAACGCTCGTCCATCTCGGCGACGAAGTGCTCGCCTTCACGCCGGCTGGCCGCGGCGCGGACGACGCGGCCGCCACGCACCAGCTCGATCCGCTTGAAGTCCGTCCGGCCGATGGCCCGGCCGTGGATCGCCACTTGTCGCGGCTTGGCCAGCTCGATCGTGCTGCCCACCGGCTGCCGCTCGACGGTGAACTCCAACAGCGGGCCGTTGGTGATATACGACTTCCCGGCCGCCAGCCGGTCGAGCCACTCGGTCGGCGTGATCGGCCGGTCGGCCATCACGTACACGCGCGAGAAGTCGTAAATGAACCAATCCGTGCCCGTCGAGAACGGCACCGACAGACCGATGTTGAGATACCGGTAGTAGGTGTTCTTGAAGCTGCCGCGGGCGCTGCCGTCGAAGATGTTGTTGGCGTGTACCCGGCCCGTGATCCAGTTGGGGATGTCCTCGAAGCCGAACAGATTGTGAGCCCAAATGACCTTGCCGCCGGCAGTGCGGGCCTTGTCGATCCCTTCCTGCAAGGGGGGCGCGTCGGGCCCGGCGCGGGTGATGCCGGGGCCGATGCTCACCGGTTGGATGATGTAAGGAATGTCCAACAGCAGGATGTGGCCGTAGCCCTCGTTGTGCGTGCCGAAGTTGTGGCGATGCTCCTCGCCGTGCCCGAACCGCACGTGGCTGTGCGCGAGCGCCGCCAGGTCGCGCGGCGTGTACTTGTTGCTGGTGTATTCCAGATCGGCGATGGCCCGCTCGAGATACGAAAGAAAGACGATGTCCAGCCCATCCACCAGCGGCACCTCTTTCAAGTAACGGTCGGCCTGCTGCCGGCTGAGCTTCATCAGGTGCAAGTGCGTGTTGCCGGCGATATAGCCGCTCGCACGGGCTTCGTGAAACCGCACAAGCGGGACCGAAAGCGTGGCCTGGGCCTTGCCCGTAAGATCGATGCGGCTCTCGGCCAATTCGGTTTCCAAGCCGGCCACGGCCTTGACCACGAGCGGCACGGCAGGCACGGCGATGGTCGTTCGCTTGGGCAGGACCCACCAATCGTGGATCGGGCCGATCGCTTCGATGCCTTGGCCGCGGTTCGCGAGCTCGGCGATCTCGACCTTCTGGCCGTCGTCGCGCCGCAACTGGACGATTCCCGGCAACGTCTGGGCGGTGCGCCCGTCGACCAGCTCGATGTCAAGCGCGCTGGTCGCCGCCGCCTTTGGGTCGCCGCGGACCGGCGCCGGTGACAGCACGGCGCACACGACAAGCGGAACAAGGCAACGATTCATGCTGGACTCCCGAGCATTCGTGCAGCAGGTTGCCAGATTAACTGGCAGGCGGCGCGGAGGCCAGCGAGACGCCGGCGGCGTCAGGGACGAGCGTCCGGGTCGTGCGCCGTTCCGACCTCGAGTCTACGGCTTCAAGCCTCATCCGGCAGCAGCGCCACCGCCAGGAGCGTCGCGCGTTGCGACGTGAACAGCAAGCGGTGCGTTCCCGCGATGCGGTAGGCACACCAAGCGACTTCAGGCCATCGGCCACATTGGCCACTACCACGACCGACAGCCACACGGCCCAAAACAACAAGAGCAGTCGCTTGAAACGGCGCCAGGGGTTTCGCGGCATGTTTGAGACCGGAGACTTCAGACAGGTGGCAAGCAAGCACCGCCGTACACCATGCGCTCGAGAAGAATGCGCACCGCTCTATCGGACCATCTCAATTCACGCGCGAGCGCTATGGAGCGCGCGTCGTCACTTGGGCATCTTGCCCGACCCCAGCGCATTCTTCAACACGCATATTTGGCCACACACTACCATTTGCCCTGGCTGGGAACACGCGCCAAGGCAACGGAGACCGTGCCGCTACGGCTGCCACGGTCGCATTGCAACCCGTAGCGGGTGCGGCGGGGCCACCCGGCAGCCGTGCGCAAGACCAGGGGCAGACCGTGCGGCGACAGCTAGGAGATTTAACCGGGCTGGGAACAGTGCCCAGCCTGCAACGCAGATACATCCCGAACATAGGGTAGGCCAAGCGGGTAGCGCCCGCTGAATGCCTTGCGCGGCGGCCAGCTTCCTCCGCTGCCGCGCTCGGGTGGGCAGGCCACATAAGGAGGAAGCCATGTCACGAAGACAGCGAGAGCGAAGGACGCGGGCCAGACAACTCATTAATCGCGCCAAGCCAGCCAAGGCGAGTGCCTAGCGGCAAGCGATTTGCCGACGCGGTGCGGGGCCATTGGGGAATTGAAAACTCGCTGCACTGGCAACTCGACGTGACATTTCAGGAAGACCAGTGCCGTGTACGAAAAGGACACGCCGACGCCAACCTCAGCCTGCTGCGAGCGGCGTTTCAACCTGGCGCGCGGATCGCCCTGCCGCGGCGGGCTGCGGTCCGTCCGTACAAAGCTCGCCGCAGTCGGGATCATTTCCTTTCGTGATTCTTCGTGTCGTTAGACAGCCATAGGGGTGATGCAGATGTATACCATTCCTGCGTTCTAAGCCAACTTTCAAAGCGTGCATATATCTCGCGCATGCCTGTCGGCTCTTGACGGCGGTCGAGAAAGGCGGTGAGGTGGTCAAAGAGCACCGCAATCGCGTGCGTATGGTCGCCGCTCTCGCGAAGGTAAGCCTCGGGATCACGCACTCCTGGAAACGCCAAGTCGAGGACAATGCCGGTCCAGTGCAGGTTATCCTTACCGTTCGCCGTAGGGATGAGCCATTCGCGAAAGCCCATCAGAAACATGTAGCCCGTCGCAGCGTCGATACCAGACAAATACGACGCCACGGTATCAAACGTTACACTTGGCAGGTGCATTGCAGGCCGGGAGCGCACATGCTCAAGGTCATATGGTAATGTCATCGGGAACCCCTAAAAGCCGAAATTGATGTCTGAGGCGTAATCCCATAACTTCTTGTATTCGTCGATCGCCATGCCCTGATGCCCGGTAAGGGCGTCGTACACCCTTCCGTCCTTTACCACAACCGTATGGTAGCCCCATTTCGGGGTCGGAATACCGTTGAAGTTCCCTAGGAATGTCCCGCGCGCTGGACGAATCTCTTTGATCGTGCCTCCGATAAGTTTCTGAATTTGTCCGGACACGCTTCTGCATCCCGATTGGACTAACGGGTCGTTCACCCCTCGGGCCGTCCATTGTATTCCGATCCTTAGTGACTCCGGCGCGCTCTCCTTTGCCACCTGCGCTGCAATCTTCCTCGCCGCTGCACCCTCGTCCGCTCCGGACAAGAGTCGTGTGCCAACTCGAATGGCGAACCGGCCGCCAACTTTTACGAGCTGGTAGCCCAGGCGGGCAGCGGCTGCGATTGCCACGTCTTCTGGGCCAGGAATGTTTATGGCTGCGACGTATACGCCGGCGCGGGGAGGAAAAGGTGTCAGGAACGAATGGCACTGTCGGCATGGTAACTTGTGGAGCGGCGGCTAGTTGTGTTTTGCGAGGCGTGCGCGGAGCGTGGCGCGGGGTTCTTGCATCAGTTTATAGCCGTGGCGGCGGCGTTTGAGTTGGC
>JACPPG010000049.1 GCA_016191115.1 Planctomycetia bacterium
CGATCCGCACCATCCTGAACCGCGTCATGGCATCCCTCCTGGACAATAGCGCGGCACCGGTCGCGCGAGACCCTACTCGTGCTCACCAACACCGCATTGCCGAAGTATGCCAGATTGCCTATTGTGGCGCAATCGCCCTGGGGACCTCACTGAGCATGATACTTCAGCGGGACGGAACGTATCCACATGCAAGGTCTGCCTCCGAAGCTCGCGATGCTCTCCAGATCATAAGGGAGGTTCCATCCCCCGCGCCCCCGGTCACCTCGACATCACTTCTACTGACGCGAGGCTTAGCAAGTGCAAACCGCCCGAAGTTGGACAACCCGCAAGGAGGTTCTGCTCGCAGAAACTGATAGTGGTGGCCGACACCTCTACAATTGCGTCATCATAACGATGACAGCGCGATCCTCCTTTCTGATGCCATGCGTTGGTTTCACGCTCGCGACCAAGAAGGGCGTGTCCTTTGCTCGCAAAGCGTCTTCCTCCATGCTTGTTCCAGTCCGACGCCCCGATGCGTGAGTTTCTTTGAACCGCATCAAGTGATGGCTAGCTACTGCTTTGCATCAGCGTGACGAACAAAACCCACCGATCCGAGCGGTTGTTTTGAACCGTGCGCCATCGCGATGCAAGTCTTTGCCACCAAACAAAAAGCCCTTCAGCGAAGACTCGCCGAAGGGCTTGGAATCAAACAAAGATCGGGGTGAGAGGATTTGAACCTCCGACCCCCTGCTCCCAAAGCAGGTGCGCTAGCCAGGCTGCGCTACACCCCGGAGGTCCGGCCATCATAGCACGACGCCGCTTGAAACGGTACCTATCCGGCGCGGACGGCAGGAGACCTGCCAAGTCCTGGGAGAGGGGGGTCAGGCACATTTTTCGGCCGAAGGTCCTTCGGAAGAATTGAGAACCGCTAGTGCCGAAAAATGAGCCAGACCCCGGACTTTGCCGTTCTCCTGGCGCGGACGGGACCAGTTCCGCCAGGTTAGCGCTCCGGGAGGGCGAGGCTCCTGCCGAGCCGTGACGCGCGTGGCGGCAACCGGCTCGACAGAGCCGCACCCTCCCCATACGCCTCGCCTATTGACAATAAAAGTTGTCAATGCTACAACCGGCACATGCTCGACGCGCACTTGCTCGACGTGGAAGTCATCGACGATCCGCTGGCGGCGACCGTGGCCCTGGAGCCGGTCCGCAGCCGCTTATTGGCGGAATTACGCCACCCGGCCTCGGCGGCGACCCTGGCCGCGCGCGTTGGACTGGCGCGGCAGAAGGTCAACTACCACCTTCACGCCCTCGAGGCGCACCGGCTGGTGCGGGTTGCCGGGAAACGCAAATGGGGCGGGCTGACCGAGCGCCTGCTCGTGGCCACGGCCGCCACCTACGTCGTGTCGCCCGGTGCGCTTGGTCCGGTCGCCGCCGATCCGGGGCGCGCCGCGGACCGTCTGTCGGCCAGCTATCTCATCGCCTTGGCCGCCCGCGTCGTCCGCGAGGTGGGAAACCTGGTTCGCCGCGCGCGAGAGACCGGCAAGCGCTTGGCGACCCTGTCGCTCGACACAGAGATCCGCTTCCGGTCGGCGGCGGACCGCGCCGCGTTCACAAGCGATCTCACCAAAGCCGTGACAAACCTCGTTGCCCGCTACCACGATCAATCGGCCCCTGGCGGCCGGGCGCATCGCCTGCTGGTAGTGGCCCATCCTTTGCCGCACGAATCGCGCAACAAGGAGCCATCATGAGCGTGAAGAAAGAACCGTCGGGTCGCCGCAGCGTACAGGTCGAAGTCGAGGTCCCGGGCACGGCGGAGGAAGTGTGGCAGGCGATCGCCACGGGGCCCGGCGTCTCGTCCTGGTTCGTCCCGACCGAAATCGACGAGCGCGAAGGGGGCCGGGTGGTCTCTCACTTTGGCCCCGGCATGGACGGAGTCGCGACGGCGACCGCCTGGGACCCTCCCCATCGGTTCGCCGCCGAGAGCCCGGATTTGGGCCCCAATGCGCCGCCGCTAGCGACGGCGTGGATTGTCGAGGCCCGCGCGGGCGGAACCTGCATCGTGCGCGTCGTTCACAGCCTCTTCGCGAGCACCGACGATTGGGACGATCAGCTCGAAAGTATCGAGTCGGGCTGGCCGACCTTCTTCCGCATCCTGCGACTCTATCTGGCGCATTTCCGCGGGCAGAAGTGCGCTATGGTTCAGTTGGTCGGCGCTGCGGTGGAGCCCCGGGTTGCGGCGTGGGAAGCGCTGGTCGGCGCGCTGGGCCTTAGCGGGGCGACGGCGGGCCAGCGATGGAGCACGCCGGGCGGCATGCCGCGGCTGGCCGGGCTCGTGGAGCAGACCGGCGACGCCAAGAATCATTGCCATGCCCTCCTACGGCTGGACGAGCCGGCGCCCGGCATCGCCTCGCTCATCGCCACCAGTGTTGAAGGCAAGGTCTACCACCAGGTGAGCCTGTATTTTTACGGCGAGCGAGGTGCCGCCGCGGCGGCGCGCGATCGGCAACCGTGGAATGCCTGGATGAACGAGCATTTTCCCTTCGGATAACGCGCACCGCGTCGCCCCGTTTCCGAATCCTCTCCCTTGGTGAAAGGACACACATCATGGCCAGCAACCGCGTCGTCCATTTCGAGATTCCCGCCCACCGACCGGAAGCACTGACGAAGTTTTACGGCGATCTCTTCGGCTGGAAGTTCACGAAGGCCCCGAACTCGCCGGTCGAATACTGGCTGTGCGACACGGGCTCGGCAGGCCCGGGCATTAACGGGGCGGTCGCCAGGCGGCAGAACGCCCAGCAGCCGCCAATCAACTACGTCGACGTGGCGGATATCGACGCGGCGATCGAAAAGGCCACGGCGCTAGGCGCACAAGTGGCGCTCGCGAAGATGCCGGTGCCAGGCGTCGGCGCGATCGGCATCATCATCGACCCACAGGGGGAACCTGTGTGGGCTGTGGCAGGCGGCATAGTAAGGATCGTCTCCCACGAGGGCGCGCAAAGGCGCGGCGTCACTCTCTCCCATGGATGGCCACCGATCCCGCGCAGGAGTGGCCAGGACTGATAAAGATGGGCTCCCGAAGCAGGAGTGTCCTGAGATGGCTCGGCCATCCAGTGTCAGGCAGATGAAGCCTACCACGTACCGTGAACGGCTGCTACACGCCCGGCGAGAAAGAGTGGGAAGCGCGGACGCACGGCTGCGACGGACGGCTGGTTTGGCCTGGCACGCGGAAAGAATCGGCAGACACTATACTGCGGTGCGTCAGTGACCGCGTCCGCTGCCATACGACGACGATTCCATTGCTGCAATGAGGCGAGGCGGCATGCCCCCGAAGCGCATTCTCGTTCTGGGTGGCGGCTTTGCCGGGCTGTGGAGTGCTGTCGGCGCGGCCCGCGAGCGCGATCGGCAGCGCCTCAGCTCCGACGAGCTGGCGATTACGATTGTAAACCGCGATGCCTTCCACAGCATTCGCGTGCGGAACTACGAGGCCGATCTGCGCGGCGTGCGCGTGCCGCTCGACGACGTGCTTGAGCCGGTCGACGTCGAGCGCGTCGAAGCGACCGTGGAAGACATCGACCTCGGGCAGCAAGCCGTCGCCGTGCGATCGGCCGGAACCGAGGAGCGCCAGACGCTGCCGTACGACCGTCTCGTATTCGCATTGGGAAGCCGGCTCAACCGGCCCACCATTCCCGGCCTGGCCGAGTATGGCTTCGATGTTGACACCTACGATGCGGCGGCGCGGCTTGACGCGCATCTCGCGTCATTGCCTGCGCGGCCCGCATCACCGGGACAGTTCACGGTCCTGGTGGTCGGCGCCGGCCTGACGGGCATTGAAACGGCCACCGAGATGCCGGATCGCGTGCGCGCGATCCTGGCGAAGGCCGGCCTCGATCAGCCGTTTCGCGTGATCCTCGCCGACCACAAGGCATGGGTCGGCTCGGACATGGGCGAAAGCGCCCGGCCGGTGATCGAGCAGGCGCTTGCGAGCCTTGGCATTGAAACGTGGACGGGATGCTCGATCGTGTCGGTCGACGAGCAGGGAGCGACTCTCGGTAGCGGCGAGCGGATTGCCGCCGCGACGGTGGTGTGGTGTGCCGGCATGCGAGCTCACCCGCTCACCAAGCGATTTCCCGTCGAGCGGGATTGCTTCGGCCGCGTACCGGTCGACGAGTGCCTGCGGGTCGTGGGTGTGCCGCATGTCTTCGCGGCGGGGGACGTGGCTCGGGCGATGATGGACGACACCCATGCCTCGGTCATGTCCTGCCAGCACGGCCGGCCGATGGGGCGGTTCGCTGGGCACAACGTCGTTTGCGATCTCGTGGGTCAGCCGATGCTGCCCCTGCGCATCGAGTGGTACGTCACGGTGCTCGATCTGGGGGCGGCCGGCGCGGTATACACGCAGGGTTGGAATCGCGCCGTCGCGGCCACCGGCGAAGCTGCGAAGAAGACGAAGCGAACCATTAATTGCCAGCGCATCTACCCGCCGCTAGACGGAAATCGCGAAGCGATTCTCGAAGCCGCGGCGCCGGTCGTACAGTCGCCGCCGGACCTGCGGCATTGACGCGCGGCCCGCGACAAGCGCCCCTGCGCGCCGCGCCTGTCCATTGTTAACACCGCATGCCTGAGCTGCCGGACATCACGGTTTACATCGAGGCCCTCGTGCGGCGGATCGTGGGGCAGCGCCTCGAAGGCGTTCGGATCAACAGCCCGTTTCTCGTCCGCAGTTTTGCGCCGCCGCTAGAGGCAGCCACCGGGCGATCGGTGCGCGAGCTGCGGCGGCTGGGCAAGCGGATCGCCATCGGCCTGGACGACGAGCTGTGGCTCGTCTTGCACCTGATGATCGCCGGACGGCTCCACTGGAAACCGCGCGGCGCCAAGCTGGCCGGCAAGCACGCCCTGGCCGCCTTCGACTTCGCCGAAGGGACGCTTCTCCTGACCGAAGCCGGCGCCAAACGCCGCGCGGCCCTGTACGTGGTGCAGGGCGAAGAAGCCCTGCGCGGGCACAATCCGGGCGGACTCGAAGTGCTGACCGCCACGCGCGACGAGTTTCAAGCCGCCTTGCAACGCGAGAGTCACACGCTCAAGCGAACCTTGACCGATCCGACGGTTCTTTCCGGCATCGGCAACGCGTACTCCGACGAGATTCTCCACCGCGCGCGATTGTCGCCATTGGCACTGACGCAAAAACTCGCGCGGGACGAGATCGACCGATTGCACGCCGCCGTGCTCGATGTGCTGCGCGAGTGGATCGACCGGCTGCGGAGCGAGGTGGGGGATGAGTTCCCCGAGAACGTGACCGCGTTCCGCCCGGCCATGGCGGTGCATGGGCGATTCGGCAAGCCTTGCCCCGCGTGCGGCGCCCCCGTGCAGCGGATTCGCTACGCCGACAACGAGACCAACTATTGCCCCGGCTGCCAGACGGGCGGCAAGATCCTGGCCGACCGGTCGCTGTCGCGGCTGTTGAAGGACGACTGGCCCCGCCATCTGGATGAGCTATAAGATGTCAGGGCATCCATGGCGACTCTTAGATGGAGGAATCAATATGCGATGGCTGGCATTTTCGACGATGGTTCTCGCCGGCTGCGTGGCGACTGGTTGCGACCGCAGCGATAAGGTGAACGTGAAAGCGCCCGGCGTGAATGTGCAAGTGGACAAGTCGACCGGAATCAAGGTCGACGCACCTGGCGTCAACGTCGATGTCTCGCCCGACGGGGAGGCGAAGGTCAAAGTGGACGGCGACGGCTCGAAATGAGGCCGCGTGCGTTGCGGTTGTCTGCCTAGGCGGATGGAGACTGCGCGCGTGCGGACTGCCGCTACTCGTCTTCCTCTCCATGCGGGTCCAACATCTCCGCTTCGTCATGCATGTCGTACTTCTCGGCGACGGCGGGGTCCGTCGTGACGAGCAGAGCATAATCGTCGTGTGTGCCGCCTGCGGGATCGAGAATGACGCCGTCCCGCTGCATCGCCTCGAGTGTTTTGGCGGCGTCACAAGCATCGCGACCATCTCCACAAGCGATTTGGCCTCTGCCGCAAGGAATTTATTTCGCCAAAGCCGAACGTATCGTTTGGGAGCCATGTGAACCGCGTTCCAAATCTCTCGGTACTTCGCCTGGACAAAGGGATTCAATGGGAGCGAAAAACCTTCCGGCAGCTCGAGGATGCGGAAGCGCCATCGTCTTGCCATCGCCGGCTAATCTGCTGCTTGAGACTTGGAAAAAGTCCCTGATTGATCGTATCCCAATCGGTGTACCCAGCAAATTCGCCCGTGCCGGAACACCCGTCGCTCCAATCCGCATATCCGAGCGGAGCGCCCCAGACTGCTTTGGAACGCTGGACGGATGTAACGCCGCTTGCCATCATGGACGGCATCACGTCAGTAGCAATTCCGCGGATGGCGGCGGCGCATCGAGCGTCGCCCGCGCGTTCCACTTCAACTCCTTCCGCGCCGAGACTTCTTATCATGCAAGAAGACGTCTTTCTCACCGCCGAACAGCACATCCAGAACGAGCAGCAGCGCAGCCACCCCCACGCCAGCGGCGATTTCTCCTGGCTGCTGTCGGGCATCGCGCTGGCCACGAAAGTCGTCGCCGCCCAGATCCGCCGCGCGGGCTTAGTCGACGTAGTCGGTAGCGCCGGCACCACCAACGTGCAGGGCGAGACCGTGCAAAAGCTCGACGTGCTGGCGAACCAGGCCCTGCTCACTTGCCTGGGCAACCGCGGCAACGTGGGCGTGCTGGCCTCGGAAGAGAACGAAGAGCCGGTCGTCGTGCTGCGCGATCCGCACTACGGCAAGTACGTGGTGATCTTCGACCCGCTCGATGGCTCGAGCAATATCGACGTGAACGTGAGCGTCGGCACGATCTTTTCGATCTTTCGCCGCGAAGACGGTGATACCGCGCCCCTGGACCCGGCGGCCGACGTGCTGCACCCTGGCACGCAACAGGTGGCGGCGGGCTACGTGCTGTACGGCGCCTCGACGATGCTCGTCTACAGCACCGGCAGCGGCGTGCACGGCTTCACGCTCGATCCGTCGTTCGGCGCGTACGTGCTCACGCATCGCAACATGACCATGCCCGACAGCGGCCCGTACTACTCCGTGAACGAGGCGAACCTGGCCAGCTTCCCGGCCGGGTATACGCGATTTCTGGCGGCGCTGCGCGAAGGGCGGGGCGGCCGGAACTATTCGTCGCGCTACGTCGGGTCGCTCGTGGCCGATTTTCACCGCACGCTCTTGAAGGGCGGCATCTTCCTCTACCCGCCGACCGGCCGCTACGACAAAGGCAAGCTGCGGCTGATGTACGAGGCCAACCCGATCGCCTTCCTCGCCGAGCAAGCCGGCGGCATGGCCACCGACGGCGCGCGGCGGATCCTCACGATCGAACCCGAGGGCCTGCACCAGCGGACGCCGCTAGTGGTCGGGAGCCGCAAGGAAGTGACGCTGCTCATGGAGATGCTGGCGGGGGATGGGAAGTAGGGTGTTGGCCGGGCGCCACCATCACCGCGAAACGGGCACTGGCGTAGCCAGTGGCACACAGAGCGGGCCCAAAGCGAATTCAGCTCCGGAAATCGCCGTGGCAGGCGTCGCAGCGCTTGTTGATTTGGCCCGCAGCGCTTTGCGCCTTGGAAAAGTCGTTGCTTTTGGCCGCCTCGACCACTTCCAGGCTCAATTGCTGCAACGTCTCGACGTACTCGCGATACGTTGCGTCGTCGGCGTACTCGTAGCCGTCGGCCTTGATCACTTCGGCCAGCACCGCCAGAAGCTGCGCCTCGTGGATGATGCCGCCGCGGTTCTTGTTGAACTCATTCTGGTTGGACGTCCACGGGCCCAGCCGTTCGCGGAGCGATAGCTCCATCCGCTTCATGAGCGGCGGCCGGTTGACCGTTTCCGGCCAGCGAAACTCGGCGTCTGCCTTGCGGTCCTCGATCGATCCGCCGCGGACCACCTCGGCCAGGTCCTGGCTCCGCTGCTTCGCCTCGGCGAACGAGTTGTCCGTGCCGACCTTGCAGTTGAATCCGGACCGGCCGAACAGGCTTCGCAGGTTCACGGCGTCGCGCTTGAAGCGGACGTCGCCGTCGTACTGGCCGATGACGCCGAACAGCACGGCCAACAGCGAAAACTCCTCGCGGGCAGCCTTGTAGCCGCCCCCCTTGAACGCTGTCGGCGTCTGCACGGCGGCCGCGACCGGCCGAACTTGGGCCTTCACCTCGTCTTCGAGTGTCGCGGGGGCGACGAGCGCCGACCAGCGTCCACTCGACCCGTCCGCCGGAGCAGCGGCAGGGTCCAAAGTAACCGGCGGCGTGGTATCGGCGGCTGCGTCGGTTGCCGTACCCGATGTGGCGGGTGTGCCACCGGCTCCGCCAGTGCTCGTTACTGTAGCCGCCGACCCCGGCGCTGGGCCGGGGCCGAGGTGCTCGCGGGCGTCGGTAAAGAACGTTTCCAGCACCGCGCGGTCCCACTTGGGCGGCGGCGCCAGTTTGCCAGCCTTCGGACGCGCGGCCGCCCGCCGCGGGGCCGGATCGGCGGCGGCCTGAGCCGCGCTCATCAAGCAGCCGATCGCGATCGTGAATCGAATAAGGGCGCCACTTGTCATATTCTTCCGGTCATATTCCGAACCACGGAATCGGTGCCGCCTGGACAGAGAGGCATGCGGCGACAGCGGCGCTTGCCGCGGCCGCTTACTGGATTATGAGTCGGACAACGATGGGCGACAACCGCGGCGGCCGGAACGCCTGCGGCTTACCGATCGCGGGTACGCGTTTGAGACGAAGGTATAATGGCGGTGGGCGACCAGCAAACGACCGCCGCCGCGCGTGCACCCGGCAAGACCGGGGGGAAAAATCCCTCGACTCGCTTTCTTTGCATTTTCTGCCGACCGCCTACTGCCTACTAGCTCATGTCCGAACGCCGCACGAGCAACCGACGCGAGTTCCTGCGGGGGAAAGCGGCAGCCAAGGCGGCCGCCGGCATGCTGGACGCCGGCACTGGCGAAGCCAGTGGCACACGCGAAGGCGGCGAGCCTTATCTCATTCAGTTGTCGCGGCCGGCGATGGCCTGCCGGTTCGAGATATTTCTCAATGCCGGCCAATATCCCGATGGCCCGCAAGCGGCCCTCGAAGCGCTGGACCTGGTCGAGCGGCTGGAAGATCAGCTCACTGTCTACCGCGACACAAGCGAGGTGATGCACGTTAATCGCTACGCCGCCGGCGAGCCGATCGCCGTCGAGCCGCGGCTGTTCGCGCTTCTGGCGCTGGCGGTGAAGTTGTCGCAAGAGACCGCCGGCGCGTTCGACATCACGACCGGTCCGCTCACCAAGGTATGGGGCTTCTATCGCCGCGCCGGCGCCGTGCCGACCGTCGACGCGATCGACGAGGCGCTCGCGGCCGTCGGCGCCGGGCACCTCATCCTCGATGCCGAGCAGGGCACGATCCACTTCGCCCGTAGCGGCGTCGAGCTGAACCTGGGCGCGATCGGCAAGGGATACGCGCTCGACCGCGCGGCCGAGTTGCTCGGCGCCGCCGGCGTCGGCGATTTCCTGCTGCACGGCGGGCAGAGCAGCGTCCTTGCGCGGGGTTCGCAGGCTCCCCGGGCGAGCGGCGGGTGGTCGGTCGGCGTCGGCGATCCGCTACGGCCCGCGGTCCGCCTGGCCGAGGTTTATCTCCGCGACCGCGCCTTGGCCACGAGCGGCGCCTCGCAACAGTTCTTCCGCCATGCGGGAAAACGCTACGGGCACATCCTCGATCCGCGCACCGGTCGGCCTGCCGAGGGCGTATTCTCGGCAACGGTCGTCGCGCCCGCGGCGGCCGAGGCCGACGCCCTGTCGACGGCCTTTTACACCCTCGGGGTCGACGGGGCGGTGGCGTATTGCCAGGACCATCCGCGGATCGGCATGCTGCTGGTCCACCCCCGCGAAGACGGCAGCTCGGTGGAAATCACCACCGCGGGACTGGCCGAGGACGACTGGCGACGCCTGCCGCCGGCCGGGTCGGCGGGCTAGAAATAATAAACGCTCCTTTTGTAGATTATCCAACTTACATATGCCGACAAGGTTTACGACGGTTAGAATGCAGGCGATTGCCGAGCGATCGGCAGCAACGCGCGCGGCGGGATTGGTCCTTGCATGCTGAACCTACCTCTCCTCGAGCAAGGCTCATACCTCGGGATCATCGTCGTCCTGATCCTCACGGGCTCCGGGCTGCCCGTGCCTGAGGAGGTGCCGATCATCGCCGCCGGCGTGGCGGCCTACTACGGGCAGTTGAACCCTTGGCTGGCGCTGGCGTCCTGCTTTGTCGGCGCGTTGCTGGGGGACTGCGTCATGTACTCGATCGGCTACTACTTCGGGCACGGCGTGCTCCGCGAGCATCCGTGGTTTTCCCGCTTTCTGAAACCCGAGCGCGAGGCGCACATCGAACAGATGATCGTGCAGCACGGTTGGAAGGTGTTTTTTCTGGCGCGTTTTCTGGTCGGCCTTCGCTCGCCGGTGTACCTGACGGCCGGGATCTTGCGGATTCCTTTCCGCCGGTTTGTGCTGGTGGACTTGTTTTGCGCCGCCATCGTGATTACGACGTTCTTCGGCCTGAGTTTCTTGTTTGCCGAGCACATCGCCGATTGGTGGGACCGTATTCGTCGCGCGGAAGTGGCGCTGACCGTGGCCATCGTCGCGGCCCTGATCGGCGTGCTGTTGTATTTCTACGTCCGCCACCGGCGGCGATTGGCCCGGATTCGCCTCCGCCGTGAGTTGCGGTCGTTGCGCTTAAGCGCAGCCAAGCGTGCGCCGGAGCGAAAGACGGCGGGCTAAAAGCGTGTTTGGAAATGCAAAAGAGCAGCCCGTTTGCGTGCGCCACTGGCTCTGCCAGTGTCCCGCCGAACGCCCGGCGCTGCACTGGCGAAGCCAGTGGCACACTGGATTTCCAAACACGCTCCAGGCGTCTCATTGAAGAGGGAGCGACGCGCGTGCGCAATGACGCAGCCATCACGATCCACCGACAGTCGAAGTCGCGCTATCGAAACGCTTGGGCGATTCTCGGATCGCTGACCATCGTCACCGGTCTTGCCGGGCCAGCCCGCGGCCAGGGGCCGATGAATGCCGGCCTTGCCGGCCAGTTGCGGTTGTTCCAGGTGCGGATCGTGTCGGGCCGCATCCAGGCCGTGAGTCCTCCTTCGACGCAGAGCATGTCCAGCAGCTTTCGCGGCACCGATCGCCGCGAGCGGCTGTCGATCGATCTGTCGACGGGTCAGCCGACCGTCAGTTACGAGCGCGTCACGCCGCGCGAGCACTTCAGCTACGTGATCATGGCCGGAGATCACGTCGTCATCCGGCAAATACCCCGGTCGTCGGCCGATCAGCCCACCGTGGCATTCTTCCAGCAGACCGACGGCCCGGTAACCCTCACGGTCACAAGCGGCGACGACACCGAGATCTACCAAGGCACAAACCTGTGGCAGCTTTTGCTCATCGAGCCCGACGCCTGCCGGCGCCACCTGCTGCCATTGGTCGAAACGATGCGGCCCGGCTGGTTGCTCGCGCGGCAGGCCGACGCGATCGAAGAGTTGTTGTGCCAGGGAGGCCGCGTGCGCTCGGACGGCGATCGGCGAAAGTGGCAGCAGGCCGTGGTCTTGCTCGGAAGCTCGCGCTACAGCGACCGCGAGCGCGCCGAGGAGCAACTGGCCGCCGCCGGGCAGCGGGTGTTGTCATTCCTGCAAGGGCAAGACCGCCGCCAGCTCGACGCCGAGCAATGGTTCCGCATGCGGCGGATCATCCGGCAACTTTCCGGCGGCGGGGAGGAGGACACGCCCGACCGCGTCGCGTTCTGGCTGGCGGACGATCCCCGCGCGTGGTTCGCGATTCTATCTCGCGCAAGCGTTTCCAAGCGCCGCACGGCGACGGAAAAGCTTGGGCAACTCTTGGAAGTGACGCTGCCCTTCGATCCCGACGCCCCGGCCGACGAGCGGGAAGCCCAGTTAGAGCGGTTGAAGGAACGCTTCGGCGCGACGCTGAGTCCGGCGCCCGTCGCGGTCAACGACGCGTAATCGCGGGCGAGTTTCACGGGTGTTAACAGCACCGTCATTCGTAGTCGCCCACGTTCCATCAATAAACACCAACCGTCGCACCTTCGAGTCGATCGTCTCGGCTTGCCCATGTTGCTCGTTATCGCAGCAGAACTGCAAAGTCCTGGGAGAGGGGGTCAGGCACATTTGTCGGCCGAAGGTCCTTCGGAAGAATTGAGAACCGCATGTGCCGATAGAATGAGCCAGACCCCGGACTTTGCAGTTCTCCTCGGTATCGGAGTCGTCGCGAGCGCGATTTCGGCGCGGACGGCGACGATCAATTCAAGGTCATCAAAAACGCGAAGACATCGTGCAATTGTTTGACTGAGAGTTGTTCCGGGATGTTTTCCGGCATCAGCGACTTGGCAAGCGCGTGGAATTCCTCCAGGTCGCGCTTCATGAACGAATGAAACCGACCGTTTTCCTCGCGCAATTGGATGCTGAAATTGGTCTCGTTGATCCGCAGCCCGACGATCACCTTGCCCTCCTTCGTGGCTACTTGAACCGCCTCAAAAAGCGGGTCGATGAACTTCGACGGTTGGACGATCGACTCCATGACGAACTCCGGCGACCGGCGGGCGGCGATCCGATCCAGCGTCGGCCCGACGTGTCCGCCTTTGCGGTTGACCGTGTGGCACTTGGCGCATTGGGCCTTGCCATTGTCGTCGAAGAACAATTGTTCGCCGGCCTTCGGATCGCCTGCCATGTACGGCGTCCAGTTGCTCTCTCCGGGAGAACGGGCCAGGCTGCGCACGTAACCGACGATGCTTGCGGTCTGCTGTTCTTTTAACGATTCGCCGAGCTTTTTCATGGTCGTGCCCGGCACGCCGTTCTTGATCACGCGGATGATGTCTTCGTCCTTGTCGCCGTGCAGCCACCGATCGTCGGTCAGGTTGGGTCCCTTGCCGCCGCGTCCCATTCCACCGTGGCATCCGCTGCACAGGCCGCGGTAGAGCGCCTGACCTTCCGCCAGCGCGGCCTCGTCCTTAGCGGTGAGTTCGCTCGACTGTGCGGATTCCGATTCAGCGATTGCCGTCTCCGGAGCGGCATCCTTCGACGAAGCCACGCTCAGGTGAACACGCTCCTCGTCGGCTTGCGCGTCGATGTGCCCGTTAAGGTGTAGGCAGATCAAAGCGCAGCCCGGAACGACGATACTCGACACGACGAGCGACAAGCGGGTGCATGGTTGAACGCTCCTCACCATATCCGATCGCCACCGCCGATGATGTTGATGGTTCAACGCGACTGCGCAGGACTGCGAGGCGAGTCATAAGGGATGTGCCAGTGGGTGAAGACCTCGGCCAGTTTGCCTGAGAGCACCAGCTCATCCAACGCCCGATCGATGGCCTTGTTCAAGTCGCCGTCGCTCTTCCTCGTTGCCGCGCAGATTGGAAATCGATCCATGGCGCCCAAGTCGCTGCGCAGGAAGCGGAGTTTGCCCGGCCAACGGGCCTCGGCGAGCCATTGCCCGCGCGTCGAGATCACATATCCGGCTTGCTCTTTTCCCTCGACCACGGCTGCCAGGATGCTGTCCAAGCTCGGATATTCATGGGCTGGTCGTCCGCGTATGTCGCGCAACGCGACGCCACGTTCAACGGCGCACGGCGTCTGGGCAGTCGGCGCGGGCGCGTCGGCCGCGACTACAAATCGGTAGTCGAGGTAGTAATACGGCTTCGAAAACGCGACTCGTTCGCCGAATCGATCGTCCGGCATCACGCCGAACATCACGTCGCAAAGCTCTTTGGCGGCCAACTTCGACGGATACGAATCATGCGACGAGTACGCCCAATACACTCTGAGCGAGACCCCTAGCCTCTCGGCAACGAGGGCGGCAATTTCGTAGTCCAAACCAGCCGGTTCAGGATGGGCTGCCGAGGACGGTAGAGAATTCTGATCTAGTCCGACGACCAGCACGCCCGCGGAGCGGATTCTCTGCATTCCTGTATAGCGCTGCTTGGACCTTTGCCGGCGCTGCATCCGCGGCTCAGGGCCGCGGTCGGTCGGCTCGCGCCGAATAACTCCGTCCGGGTCGACCTTCGACAGTCCCTCGGTCGATGGTCGTTCCCCGTCGAATCGATCGGTCCCGTCGGCCACTTCGAACGGCGGGAAGAAGGGGACGTGGTAGCCGGACAACGCACGGGCGACGTCCCCCTCGTCAAGCAGCTCTTGGATTGCGCCGTCGACGTGCCGCTTGAGTTCATCGTCGCCTCGGCGCATCGCGACGGCGACGTTCCAGTGATCCTCTGGCAAGTAGTCCGTTACGATTGCGACGTCAAACTCGGGCGAGGTGTGCAGCGTCCACCCCACGTTCGCCCACAGGTAGGCACAATCGATCCCACCGTCGCTGAGGGACTTCAGCACCGACAATTGAGTCCGGAACAAACTCCTCAGATAACCTCGCTGACGAAGGCTGTAGTCGGCCACTGACCCCGCTTCGGCGCCGATGCGCCGCGACCGTTCCCCCTTCATCTCCGCAAGCGATTTCACGCTTGGCCCATTTTTTCGCGTCACCAGCAGATAGCCGGTTCCATAATACGGCCGTGAATAGAGCACTCTGTCGCCGACCTCCTCCTCGTCATCGACAGCCTGCGGCTCGATGGCGGCGCCGAACGCCAAATCGCCTTTGCCATCGAGCAGTCGGCCCAGTGCCGTTTCTCGCTGCACGTCGATCCAATCGGTGCGCAACTTGACGCCGAGTTTGCGGGCTAGCGCGCGGGCCAACTCGAGATCGAACCCCGGACGATCCTCACGCGCGCTTGAATAAGGAAGATTGGCCGGATCAAAGGTGACAGCGATCTCGCCGAGCTCGCAAATTCGTTTCCAGGAATTTGTCGACGCGGGCTTGCCGAGCGGAATCGCAAATGGTGCTCGATAGACGATACCGCTGTCGGTGAACACCTTGCTGACTTGTCCATTCGACACGATCTTGGTCAATGCGCGGTTCACCTGGTCGAGCAAGGCTGCATCGGCAGCACGCACGGCGAAACCTGTGTTCCACCGCTCGCGCGGCACATACTCCTTCACGCGCTGCACCGGTAGTTGGGGGTGCTGGTGGAGATACCAGGCGGCAAAATCGTCGTCGACCAGCGCGGCGTCGAGCCGGTTGGTGATGAATTGGTCCAGGAGTTCTTCACGAGTCTTGCATTGGACCGTGTCGTGTCCTGGCGCGGCGATGGCGATGCTGCCGGCCACGATGCCGACTCGCTTGCCGTGCAGGTCCGCACTTGAGCGGATGCGCTTCTCATCCCGATGGACGACGAGCCCAAAGCGGCTACCGGAATACGGGATGCTCCACGCGATGTCCCGGGCCGGCCCGGAGCCGTGCGGCTGGCCGATGACCACGTCGCATCGTCGCTCTCGCACGCACTTCCATGAACACGACGCGCTGGCACACCAATGAAACTCAAGCGATCGTCCCAACTCGCGTGCCACGATCCGCGCGACGGCGACATCGACTCCCCGCGGCGAACCGTCGACTCGCCCGGTACGCGGCATGGCATCCGGGACGGCACACACGACAAGGGGCGTCGCTGTATCCTCCGTCGTCTTAGAATCGGGCGACTGCGCGATGGCGGGGCCGGCAAGTAGAACGAGTGCGGCGGCCGAGAACGCGCAGCGCCAGCCCGTCAGCGGCGCAGATCCTAGCCGACGCCATTCAGGCCACACGGCAACCTGCGGATGATACCGCATCGTGGCATCGCCAGGTGAAATGAGGATAGCCTTCAATCAGCCAGTCGGCAGTGTGAACACGAAAATCGTGTTGCCGCGCCGCGCGTCGCGCAGCCAGGGCGCCCCGTCACCGGCGAAACCGGCTGTCCAGCCGCCCCATCCGACGCACACGACAATGTATTGCTGACCATCAAGCGCGTAGGTGATCGGCGAGGCGTGATGGCCCGACCCGCATTGAAAGTGCCACAGGTCCTCGCCGGTTCGAGCGTCGTAGGCCGTGAAGAACCCTTCGGCATCACCGGTGAAGACCAAGTCTCCGGCCGTCGTCAATACGCCCGCCACCATCGGCGAGCGCGTCTTGACCTCCCACCTGATATCCCCGGAAGCGACGTCGATGGCCTTGAACGAGCCCGAGGCTTCTCCGTCGATCAGCGTCAACGAGCTCCCCCAATACGGCTGCCCCTTGATGAAGAATGCCTTGCCGGAAGTAAACTTGGCGCAATTGTTGATCACCGGCACGTACGCGTAACCGGTGCCGGGGTGATAGGCCATCGGGTTCCATTCCTTGCCGCCCGCGGCTCCTGGACAGACGCGAACTCCTTCTTCGGTAGGTAGCGCAGCAGGGTTCACAAAGGGCCGGCCGGTCTTCGGATCGAGTCCGTTCGCCCCCTTCGTCTGATCGGCCCAGGTGACCTCGCAGAACGGCTTGCCGTAGATGAACTGGCCATTCTCGCGGTTCAAACAGTAGAAGTAGCCGTTGCGGTGCGCCTGCACCAGCGCCTTGACCGTCTTGCCGTCCTTCTCGAAGTCGACCAGCATGGGCGTATTCACGCCGTCGTAGTCCCAGACGTCGTGGGGGCTGTTCTGAAAGTGCCATTTGTAGGTGCCGTCGTCTGGATCGAGCGCCAGGATCGAGCAGGTGTACAGGTTGTCGCCTTCGCGGACTTCCCCGTTGAAGTCGGGCGACGGATTGCCGGTCCCCCAGTACAGCGTGTTCAAATCGGGATCGAACGTGCCGGTGACCCAGGCCGACCCACCGCCGGTGAGCCACGATTGACCGGCCCAGGTCTTGAGCGCCTTTTGGGCGTATTCGGCTTTGTCCTCGGCGGCGGGAACCGTGTAGAAACGCCACTCGCGCTTGCCGGTCTGGGCGTTGTAGGCATCGATGAACCCGCGAATGCCGTACTCGGCGCCGCTGATGCCGATGATCACCTTGCCTTTGACGATCAGGGGAGCCAGCGTGGCACTGTAGGCCATCTTGTAGATGTCCTTCTCCTCTTGCCCATTCTCGCCGTGCGCGGTGATGGCCTCGTCCCAGAGTTCTTCGCCGGTGTTCTTGTTGAGGCAAACCAAATGGGCGTCGAGCGTCGTCATGTAGAGCTGATCGCCATAGATCGCGAATCCACGGTTGACGGCGTCGCAACAGAGCGCCAGATTCTCCGGCAAAGATTTCTGGTAGTGCCACAGTTGCGAGCCGGTCTTGCAGTCGATGGCGTAGGCATGGTTCCACGGCGTCGTGACGTACATAATGCCGTCGACGACAAGGGGCGTGCACTCGAATCCGTCCAGCACGCCCGTCTGGAACGTCCACAGGGGTTGCAGTCGCGAGACGTTTTGCCTGTTGATTTGCTTCAGACCACTGTGCCGCTGGGCGTTGTACGTGCGGTCGTACATCAGCCAATTTCCATCGTTGTCCTGCGCGGCCAACAAGGCCTTGTCGTCGACGTTGCCGACCGGTGGCGATTCCTCGACCGGCTCGATGCCGACCGCCGTCGACCGCGCAGCAGCGGCTTGGGCATCCGGGGAGGTCGTCTCGGCAGTCTGGCGGGCGGGTGGCGTCGATTCTGGCTGCGCAAGTTTGGGCTCTACGGAGGCCACGTCGGGCGCGGTTGCCTGCGCCGCGGCGTTTGGTTCCTCTGACTGCTTAGCTCGCGGTCGACTGCACCCGGACGGAACGAGCATCAATCCGAAGCACAGCGTCAAAACAGCTCTCGCGCCGACGGACGCTTGAGACGACGATCGCAATGCAACCACGGAGGCACCTCCTTGAAGTGCATTGGGGCTGTCGGATGACTTGGACAAGCGTCAATGATAGCACTCCCGCATGCCGAATCAAGAATCTTGCGCCTCGCGACGATGCGCCGACGGCTGCTGTCCTAAGCCACTGTGAATCCGCGGCGCGACGGACCGCGCGCCGTCGCTCGGTTCTGCGAGTAGCGCGCAGCGAAACGTAAGGTGGCGGTCGAACGGCCTGGCGCGCGTGGGCGATGAATACTCACGCCTCTACGGCCCGAACGTGGAAGCGACGAGGCGGCGATTTAGCGCGAATTGGCAATCGCGCCTTCCAGTCCCTCGTTCAGCCCTTGAAGGTCCGCCGGCACGAAGAGGCCGTCTTTGCGGACCAGCTCGTCGTCGAACCAGATTTCACCGCCGCCGTACTCCGGCGTCTGGATCAGCACCAGGTCCCAGTGTACGCGGCTGCGATTGCCGTTGTCGCACTCGTCGTAGGCGCTGCCGGGCGTGAGGTGGATCGAGCCGCCGATCTTCTCGTCAAAAAGCGTATCGAGCATCGGCTGCCGCACCAGGTTGTTGCAGCCGATCGACCATTCGCCGATGTAGCGGGCCCCTTCGTCCGAATCCAGAATCCGGTTCAGTTTGTCGGTCTCGTTGCGGCTGGTCGCGCGGACGATCTTTCCCTGGCGGAACTCGAATTCGATCCCCTCGAAGACCGTGCCCTGGTACCGCGACGGCGCGTTGTAGCGGATGGTTCCCTCCACGCTGTCGCGGATCGGCGCGGTGAACACCTCGCCGTCGGGGATGTTCCGTTGCCCATAGCAGGGCCGGACGTCGATCCCGCGGATCGAGAACCGCAGATCGGTGCCCGGCGAGACGATCCGCACGCGGTCGGCGGCCTTCATCCGCGCCACCAGCGGCTCCTGGTCGCGGGCCATCCGGGCGTAGTCGGCGGTGCAAACCCGGAAGTAGAAGTCATCGAAGGCCGCGGTACTCATATTCGCGGCCTGGGCCATCGAGTCGGTCGGGTAGCGGAGGACGACCCACTTGGTCTTGGGGACGCGGATTTCGCTGTGGACCGGCTGCCACCAGAACTGCTGGTAGAGGTCCATGCGCTCAAGCGGCACGTCGGCGAACTGGTTGCTGTTGGCGGCGCCGCGGATGCCGACGTAGGCGTCCATCTCCTTCATCCGCGCGGCCTCGAAGCGGCCCGCGGCGCTAATCGTTTCCTTCGTGCCGGTTCGGTAGAGCGAGCGCAAGACCTCGTTGTTCTTGAGCGTCACCAGCGGCGTGGCGCCGCGCTCGGCGGCCAGCTCGACCAGCCGGCAAACCAATTGCGGGTGGGGAATGTCGATGGCCTCGATGAGAATCTTCTCACCGCTTGCAAGCTGGCAACTGTGGTCGATGAGGATTTCGGCCAGCCGCGAGATGCGCGGGTCGTGCATGATCGGGTTCTCGAGGGTGAGCGGCGCGTTGGGATGCTCGTTTTGGTGCCATCATAGGCCATCGCGATTGGCGCAACAACGCGGCATGTCGCCGCCGGCATAAGCCGTACGACCGGACCGGAGAGGAACGTATCTTTGACGCAACGTAAGCGGCGGCCTATACGAATAAAGGAACGATTCGCGACCACGGGGCGGCGCCATGAGGCTGCTGTCCTGGTTTCGCGCCGTGCTGCGCGCGCCGGAGACTCCCCCTCTTGCGCATGAACGGAACCAGCGATGGATGAGCAGCAAACGCAGCCCGCTTCCGGCGACGCCCCGGCGATTTTGCCAGCACGTGAGGGGCGCGAGCGAGTGCACACGCTTGCCGCCGCGCAGCGCCAGCGCCTGAGCGAGCTAGAGCAGCAGATCGTGGCCCAGCTCGACCAGGTCACGCACGCCCTGGCCAGCGAGCGGGAGACCTTCGTTGCCGGACGGACCGACGTCGAACTGCGCTCGAGCGAGATCGAGCGGCGCGCGGGCGAGCTGGCGGCGCGCGAAGCGGACCTCGACAAGCGCCGCGGTGAACTGGAAGCCCAGCGCGAGGCTTCCTCCCGCCAACAAGCCGAAGCCGCGGGGCAGCTCGCCGCGCGGCAGGCGGAGGTCGAGGCCCGCGCCCAGGAAACCGACGCCGCGTCGGCCAGGCTTCGACAGGAGCAGCGCACTCTCGCGGCGCTGCAAGAAGAGCATCAGGCAGACAAGGAGGAGCTGGCCCGATTACGCCGGCGGGTCGAGGAGAAGCTGACGCTCTTGGAGCACGAGCACACGGAGCTGGCCGAGGAACAGGCCCGCACCAGGGCCCAGCGGAAGCGGATTGCCGAGCAGCTTGCGCGGGAGCGCGAATCGCAGCGGCAGGAAGCCAACCAGCGGTTGGCACAAATCGAGACCCTGGCCCAGGGCGAGCAGTCCGGCCTGGAGACCCTGCTGGCCGATGCCCGGGCGGAATGCGAGCAACTGAGCGAGCGGCTGCGGCACCGCGGTGACGAGCTCTCGGCCGAGCTGGCGGCCGGCGAAGCGGCGCGCGGCGAATTGGCGAGGGTCAAGAGTCGGCTCGATCAATCGGGCCACGAGCAGCAGGAGTCCGACGCGCGCGAGGCGGAGCTTTCCGAGAAGCTCCGCGCGACGCAATCGCGGATCGCGGCGCTCGAGCAGGAATTGGACGACGCGCGCCGCGAACTGGCCCAGCAAACGACCGTGGCCGCGGGCGCGACCGACACGGACGCGCGCGTCCGCGATCTCACGGCGCAGCGCGACGAGCTCGCCCGCCGGTTGGAGAAGGCCGAGCATGCGGCCGCCGAGGCGAGCAAAAGCGCCGCGGGCGAGGAGGACGCCGCGCGCCAGCGCGAGCTCGTCGATCTCAAGCAGCGCTACGAGATGGCCGTCAATGACATCCGCGAGCTGCGCAAACAGAACGCGGACTTGGAGAGACGCTCGGCCGCGAACGCCCGGGCGGCGGGCGTGCCGGGCTTGTCGATGGATTGGGAAACGCAAAAGCAGCGCTTGCTGGCCTCGCTCGAGGAAGACGACGGAGACGAGGAACACAAGGTCGAGCGGCTGCAAATGCAAGACGTCGTCCGCACGACCGACGCCATCGTGCGCGAGAAAGAGAGCGAGATCGACGAGCTCAAACGGAGGATCGACGAACACGGTGGAGGCCCCTCCGCGGCATCGGTGGCCGCCGCCAGGATTGAGGACGTGTTCGACAAGGACGAGGTCGTGCACCGGGAACGGGAACGCCTGAAGCAACTCGAAACGGAATGGGAAAACAAGCTGCGGCAGGCCGAAATCGAGCTGTCCGTGCAACGCGCACAAGTCGCCCGCGCTCGTGCCGAGCTGGACGAGAAGCAGCGGGCATTCGACGAGCAACTGGCGCAGCAACCGGTCGGGCCGTCGTCATCCGAGCCCGGCGGCAAGACGAAGAAGCAGCCGCGCGGCAAGTGGCTGGCGCGGCTGGGACTCTCGGAAGAAGACAAGCAGTGACGCAGTTCAAAGGATAGCCCCTGCCCGTGGCCGGGCCGGCTAACGTCCCAAGGGCCTGAGTCTGCCGCGTCGCTGTGGCGCGGCCCCCTTTTCACCCCGCTTGCCGGCCTGCTTCACGGCGCAAGCGCAGCCGCAACGACTCGACCATGCTGTGCGGGGCGGCGAGCGTGGCGGGCCCCAGCTCGATCCCTTCGCCGAAGTAGTATTTCCGTGCCTCGGGGTTCTGGATCACCTCGGCCGGCCGGCCGTGGCACAGAACCTTGCCGGCGCGGATGACGTAGCTGCGGTCGGTGATCTGCAGCGTCTCGCGGACCTGGTGATCGGTGATCAGGATCGAGATGCCGTCCTCGCGCAGCCGGCGAATGATCTCCTGAATGCTGGCGATCGTTACCGGGTCGATGCCGGTGAACGGTTCGTCGAGCAGGATTAGCTTGGGATTGGAAACCAGGCAGCGGGCGATCTCCAATCGGCGCCGCTCGCCGCCCGACAGGGACAACGCCCAACTCTTCCTCAACCTCGCGATGTCGAATTGGTCGAGCAGCTCGTCGCAGCGATGGCGGCGGGTGCGGCGATCGATGCCGAGCATTTCCATCATGCCCAGCAAGTTCTGCTCGACGGTGAGCTTGCGGAAGACGCTCGATTCCTGGGCCAGATAGCCCATGCCACCGTCGCGCGCGCGGCGATACATGGGCCAATGCGTCACGTCCAGGTCGTTGAGCCACACCTTGCCGGCGTTCGGCTCGATCATGCCGCAGGCCATGCGAAAGCTGGTCGTCTTGCCGGCGCCGTTGGGGCCCAGTAGACCGACGATCTCGCCGCTAGCGACCTCGAAGTCGACGCCGTCTACCACGCGCCGCCGCCCGTAGATCTTCACCAGTCCCTGGACTGCCAACATGGGCATGGTTTCGGTCCTCCTTGACCGAGTAGGCGGTTGTGGGGCCCTGCCGGCCTCGCGATCCATCGGCAGGGTCGGCTGTGGCCGCTAACGCACGAATTTCATCCGCGCGAAATTGGGGAAGAAGGGAAACGGGATCCTGGTCCCTGGTATGCGGTTCCACGAATGCGGCCAGTAGACGAACACCGCCTTGCCGACCAGCAGATCGCGTTTGACGAAGTATTCCGGACGCCCCTCGGCATCGCGACCGATCCACAACCGGCTGTCCTTGCTCTTGGGACTGTTGTCGCCGAGCATCAAGAACTCGTCGGAGCGGAGCGGGAAGCTGATCGTGCGCATCTGCGCCATCGCCCTGGGCCAGGCGGCCGGGTTGGACAGGAACTGGACCCGATCGCGGTCTCCGTGGCCGAAAACGGCCGTCTCGTAGTCGGACAACACCCCCTGCACCTGGTGCTTGTAGTCGTCGGCGATGTAATACACGTCGCGCAGCACGCGTAAGTGCGTCACCTCGAGCCCCGCCCCTTTCGCCCCGATCCGCACGGGCGTGAGGTCTTCGACCGTGGGAACTTCGTTGGCCACCGGCTCATAGGTCGCCGGCTGCGGGAATTCCACGAGACTGCCGTCGACCCACAGCAGAAGTTGGCAATCGACGTTCGCCAGCGAGATCGTATGTGTCGTTCCCTTGCGGATCGATGTCTCGCCCGGACCGGCCAGTTCGGCGCCGTCCATGGAAAGCGTGGTCTGGCCGGTGGCAAGCTGGATGCGGCAGTCGAACATCCGGCCCCCTTTCACCAGCCGCAGGACGGCCTCGGCTTGATCGTCGTCGGTGGGTTCGACGGTCAACTCGCACTCGACGATCAGATCGCCCACCCAGTGCACTCCGGGGTACTCGCTGTCAGCGGGACCCGGCCGTCCGCGAAGCGTGCCGCCGTTGTAGGCGTAGAAATCGCTGACAAGCTGCGGGCGGATCGCGGCGCCGGCGGGGACAAAGCGACCGCTCGCCTCGTAGTTCTGCCATTCGGCCTGCGTCGGCACGCAGTGCCGATAGCCGAGCCATGATTCCTGGATTCCGGAACCGTCCGTCCGGTATGACTTGAGTCCGTCGAGCGCCTGCCAGCCGCCGTTGCCGCCGTCAGCAAGTGGCTGCCAGCGGGCCGTCAGCCCTGCCTCGACCAGCTTGGGCACGACGTAGTCGTTGTCGTAGACCTTCTGCACGATCGCCCGCACCTTGTCGGGCGGCTTGCGCTGGATGGTGCGCGCCGGGCCGTCGCCGTCTAGCGTGTAGATGTTGCCGCCGTGGATGACGATCGTATCGTTCGGCAGCCCGATCACGCGCTTGATGTAGTTTTCATTGGCGGTCTGGGGATACTTGAAGACCGCCACGTCCCATCGCTTTGGGTCGGAGAAGTCGTAGGGGAACTTGGCCACGAGGATCCGGTCCCCTTTGTAGGTCGGGTACTTCGCGTGCTCCCGGCCGTCGGGTCCGCGCGAAAAAAGGTTCATTTCGTACCGACAGTTGGGGCAGATCGAAGCGATCACGTCGTGCCGGGCCTCGATCTCCTCGTCTTGCTCTTCGCTGGCGCTGACGCGGTAGGGGAGACTACATTGCTCGCACACCAGGTCCTTGTGAACTCCCATGAGCGTGGGCGCCATCGAGCCGGTGGGGATGACGAAGGCCTCGGCCTCGAAAGCCCGGAACAGGAAGGCCAGCACGAACGCGATGACCACCGATTCCACGGTCTCGCGAATGCCGTCTTTGCGGGGGGGCGCGGGCGGCTCCTTGACGCTGGCGGCGGGGGAGCGCTTCTGCGGTTTCTGAAGCTTCTGCTTCGACATGGGGGGACCCTGTGCAGGTCGCCGGGAAGCGGCGAACCGTCGAGGGGTGAGACTGATTCAACGAAACGGCGCGCCAGCGAACGACGCCCGTCATTCCACTATTCGCCGCACGTCAACGAATATAGCGGATTTGGCGAAGCGCAGGAACTTGAATCCCGGCGCCCCATGGCGCCACCAGGCGGCGCTTTCCGTACCCCAGCAAAGGCTTCCCCACGAACAACTTAGCGGGAACCGCCGGACCGAAAGCCGGCGTGCGGCTGTCCATGCCGAGCGGGCTATTGTCCGCCAGCACGAAAAACTCGTCGCCGCCCAGTGCGAGCGGGTCTTCTGTCTCCGACGCCACGCGGGCGACGCTGCTTGCACCGTAATACACGTCGCGGTCGATTCGCAGGTCATCGATCCGCACGGCCAGACCCTCGCTGGCAATGGCAAAAGGACGCGCGGTGCCGGGCGGAGCGGGCGCAGCGGCGGTGAACGGATAGTCGATCAGTGTCCGGCCGTCGACCGCCAAGAGGACCGCTCGATCGATGAGCGAAAGCTCAACTCGCCTCAAACCGCCAATTGGCTCGCCTGCCGCCGCTTGCTGCACCATCCGGCCGTCGTGCCAAAGCTCGACCTGGCCGTCCGCGGCGGCGATGACGCAGACGAAATCGTTGCTGCCGTCGGATGCGCGAAGATACAGCCTCCCGTCGCCTTCGACCGAAAGCCGAAACGACAGGAGCAGATCGCGCACGACGTGCAGTTCGGGAATCGGGTACGTCTGGTTATAGCCGTATGTATCGAGGACCGGCGACTCAGCGGCGCCGTCGGGACCGCGTCGCCAATGGCGATAGGTCAACCAGTCGAGGCTCGCATGATGAATGATGAATGATGAATGATGAATGGGAGGTTCGACTGCTGCGCCAAGCGTACGGCTCCCTTCGGCGGACGTTGTGGCGACCGCGAAGCCACTCGCGGACTTCTGCCACGAAGTATCGCGCTCTGCTTGCCAGCGATCGGGCAGGTCGCTGGATGCCGCCGGTCCGTAGTTGCTGTCGTGAACGGTGATCGCCAGGGCCCGTTGCTCGGCGAGCGACTTGCGGACGATCTCGCCATCGGCGTAGACGTCGCCGTCGACGATCGCGATCCGCTCGCCCGGCAATCCGACGACGCGCTTCACATAGACTTCGCTGGCGTCGTTGGGGGCGCGGAAGGCGACGACGTCCCATCGCCGCGGGGCACGAAACTGGTAGGCGCTTCGCGACACGACCACGTTGTCTCCGCCGGCCGCCTCCGACTCATTGGGCAGCGACTGGTCCGCGCCACCGCATAGCGGGCAAATGGCCGGCCGACCGGCGGACGCGGGCCCTTCGACGCCGGCCGCGAAATTTGAACCGCAATCGCGGCATTTGATCCAGGCGTGTGGGCCCAAGAGCGCCGGGGCCATCGACCCGCTATCGACCGTGAAGCCACGCACGAGCCAGGTCGTCGCCACAAGCGCCAGGCAAGCCGCGACCACCACGTAGCCCAACGGGGCGCGCAGCGCGGCGTGGCGCGGCCTTCCGAATGTCGCGCGCGGCGATCGGACCTCGCCGGCGGCCTTCTTGCCAACGGCGACCTGACCTACACTGGGCGTTTTGCTGAGCAACATGGCACCGGCCGCCGGCAAAATCGCCTCCTTCATGGGCCCAGCACCGATTGTATACGAAGAAAGGGGAGTCCTCCGATGACAGAGTGCCAGTTACTGGTGGATCTCATGCACAAGGCCTATCACGGAAAGGCCTGGCACGGGCCGGCCGTGGCCGAGCTTCTTTCGGACGTCACAGCCGCGCAGGCCGCCGCCCGTCCGGCGGCCGGCTCGCACAGCATCTGGGAATTGGCGCTGCACATGCTCGCTTGGAAGGATGAAGTGCGGCGGAGCCTGACCGCGCCGGCCCGCGAGCTCGATCCCAACGAAGACTGGCCCCCGGTCGCCGACACGAGCGAAGGAGCCTGGCGCGAAGCGCGCGACCGGCTCGCGGCGAGCCACCGGGCGCTCGAAGCCGCCGCGAGTCAACTAGATGCCGCTCAACTGGCCGCGCCCGTCATCGGGACATCCCGGCCCGTCGAAGAGATGCTGCACAGCATCGTGCACCACGATTTGTACCACGCCGGCCAGATCGCGCTGTTGAAGACGGGGTTAGGCAACCTGTCTTTTCAGGCATAGATCTCATATCCCGCGGGTGCGGGGAGAGGAAACTCAGCCCCGCACGCGAGACACGATTCGCGGTCGCGGGGCGCGGCGGCGGAACAGGCAGGACATTTTTCCGTCGCCGGCCAGCTCCGGTGCACCCAATAGGCCAAGACGCCGGGCAGTCCTGACAGAAAGACGAATACCGTCCACACGAACGCGCCGCGATCGCTGACCCGCCGATGTCGGCGGTACACGAGCGCGGCCAGAAGCCCGACAAGGATCGTGATGGCCACAAGCGGCGGCCACGCATCGGACAGCGAGCGCTCCAAGGCTGAGCGAAAATCCGGTGAAATCCCGAACTTCACGTCGCTAAGTGGTTTAAGCAACACCGTGCCCAGTGCAGCGAGGGCCGGCACGGGCATCATGGCAATGCCGTTCCACGCGTTTCGCCGAGGGCTCGCTGTTGTCGGCTGTCCGAGCAGTCGCACATCGGCGCGCCGCGTTAGCTCGCCGTTGTCGTTTCCCCAGTACAGCTCGTGCCAAGCGGGATACGCGCCGGTCTCGAAGACCGCAACCGACGCTGTGCACAAATAAAGATTGAATGCCTTCTCGCGCAACTCCACGGGAATCGGCACCATGCGGATGTTGTTTCCGCGGCCGTCGAGAATGGCCACGGCGTCAGCCATGCGAATGGCCGTATTCACAACCCGGACTTGGGTCGACGCCGATCCGCCCGCTTCGCCGGAAGCGGGGCTTACACTCGCGGTCGTCTGATATTCCGCCATCGAGATCACGCTGCCGGGCAGAGCGATCTCTTCGATACTGCGCCGGGCGGCGTCAAAGGCGAGCAGCTTTCCGCCTGAATTGATGAATACAAGCGACGCGCCCAGCATGTTGGCGTCGGGCTCCCTCGCGTACGTGGCGGCATAGGTGCGTGGATACCCGCCGCCCGGCACGTCTGCAATCTGATCCTCCACGGGCGGCATGTCGGGTCGAAAGCCTTTTCGGCCGACGTAGCCGACGCGCGATTTGGTTTGGCTATCAAAACCCTCGTAGTAGACGAAGCCAATCGGATCGGCATCGTGCACTTCGTACCAGAATGTCGGCGGCGGCGTTCGATCGCGAAAGCCGGCGATGCGCTCTAGCCAAGAGAGCACGTCGCTTTCCGTCGGTCCTCGCTTGCCGTCACCCAGGAAGATCTTCTCGGCAGCGTCCATCTCAGGAACGGCCGCTTGGTCGGCAGCGACAAAGAGCTCTTCCGGACTGATCGGCTGGCCATCGAGTGTCCGGAACGAGAAGTCGTTCCGGCCGCCGTTTCGCGTCACGTACACCTGGCCGTTGCGGCGAATCACGAGTTGTTCGTTGGGGGCCGGACCGGACATGAAGATCGATCCCACCATCATGACGGCCGCATACATGAAGAGCCAACCCACGAGCAGGCCGAGTGCGAGAATCGTTGTCAGCACGACCGGAGGCGTTTGGGCGCGGCGCAGTAGGCGGTTCATGGAGATCTCGCTTGCGATTTTACGAATAGTCGCGCGTGGCACCGACGTGGAGAATCGCGAGGATGAAGCAACCGTCCGCGACTAGCGCCAGAACGACGGGCAAAACCCTCCCCGTGCTAACGATCAGCGGGAACAGTATGGCGGCGGCCGCAAGGGGCGCAAAGCGGCTGCCAAACAGCCGCGCCGGCCGCAGCCCACTGAGAAATGCGCCGAAATACACCACCGACATCGCCCCGCTCCAGCACCACGCCCAAGTGGTCATCGCCCATGCGAAGGGGCTGGCGTGCGTGCCGGGCGCAGCGGCCCACACCGCGTAGATCAGCACGGGCAGCGCCACCACCAGCAGCGTCGCCCCCGCCCCGACGACCAGCTTGGTCCCGATGACGCGCTCGCGGGCGATCGGCCGATGCAGCAGAAAGAGGAAGGTCCCACGGCTGGATTCCCACATCGTTTGCCACAGCCCAAGCGCGACGGCGAGGCAGGCGGCGACGCCGAAGGTGTACTGCATCATGCTCTGGCGCACGAATGGAATGACGTGCGTCTCCTCGAAAGGCGAGCGCGGATAGAGCGCCGCCAGCACCAGCAGCGCTTGCGCCAAAAGGGCCAGCGCTATGAATGGCAGCAGCTCGCGCAGCTCTTTGCGGATGATGGCACGGATCATCGGACCGTTTCTCCCATAAGGTCTGGCAGCGGTGGCGCGGCATCGCGCGTGTAGGCGATGAAGGCGTTTTCCAGGTCCATTTCCAGCACTTCGACGCTTACCGCGCCAAGTTGCTCTGCCACGGCGGCGTGCTCTTCGCCGTAGTCGACCACGACCAGTTCCAGCTTGCCCCCCAGCTTTCGCTGACTCACCAGCCCGCGGCACCCGGGAAACTCCGGCGCCGCGCCGTGGAACTCCAGAACGACGCGCCGCAGGGCCGAGGTGAAGTGATCGGTCGGGCAATCGACCCTCATGACGCCGTCGGCCAGGATGCCGATGCGGTCGGCCACGCGCTCGACGTCGCCCAGCATGTGCGAGCTGAAGAGGATCGTCCGGCCGGCCCGCTGGATCAGGTGAATGAGCGATTCGAGGAATTCGCGCCGCACAACCGTGTCGAATCCAAGCGTCGGGTCGTCGAGGATCAGCAATTCGGGATCGGGCGCGAGCGCCAATGCCAGCGACACCTGCGCTCGCTGGCCGTTGGAGAGTTTGCCGATTTTCGCCCTGCGCGCGATGCGGAAGTGATCGAGGATGCCGTCGATCAACGCATCGCGCCAAGTGGGATAAAAGGCGCGCGTGAAGCGGATTGCCTCGGCCACGCTCATCCAGCGGTAGAGCGGATGCCCCTCGGCCAGGTAGGCGATCCGCCCACGCGTCGCGGGCGAAAGATCACGAATGTCCTCGCCCAATACCGTGGCTCGGGCGACGTCGGGCTGGACCATGCCCATCAGCATCTTGATCGCGGTCGACTTGCCTGCGCCATTGCGACCCAGAAAACCGTACACGCAGCCGGTCGGCACGCGGAGGTTGACGATGTCGACGACGCGGCGCTCGCCGTAATGCTTGATCAACCGCTCGATGACGATCGCGTCGCTCATCGCCTGAAATCTCTCGCTGGGGGCCCGTGGGTCTCGTGCAAGGGGAAACGTCTAGGAAACCGGCGCTGCCGGCTGATTCCACTGGAATTGCTTGACGCGTTCTTCAATGAGCTCGATCAACTCGTCGGTGCCAAACCCCAGCCGCACGGCCTCGACCAGCAGGCGGTCGAGCGCCGACAGGATCCGCTCGCGACGAGCCTTCTTGGGCATCGGGGCGCGCAGCGCGGCGACGAACACGCCCATGCCGGGCCGGCTGTAAAGCACGCCTTCGCGTTCCAGCTCCGTATAGGCGCGGGCGACGGTGTTGGGGTTGATGACGAGGACTTGGGACAGCTCGCGGACGGAAGGAAGTCGCTCGTCGGGCTTCAGGTGACCGCGGGCAACGGCCGCGCAGATCTGGTCGGTCACCTGCTGGTAGATCGGGATCCCGGTGGTGGGGGTGATGGTGAATTCCACGGCGCGACTCCAACTGTACTAACAATACTAATACAGTATGTGCCGTGTCAAGAGGGCCTCTGTCGCTATTTCCTGCCGGGCAAAAACGTAGGGGCCGGCCGGGCCGCCAAGGCAACCAAGCGCCCTTGCCGGACGAGAGCGTCCCGCGAAGGCGCGCGTTTCAGCGCGAGGCGTACGCAACCAACCCGCGACCGCTCAACACGTCGCGCGCGGCCAAACCGTCCTTCGAAAGAATGGAAAGCCGTGTGCCGAAAAATGAGCGAGACCCCGGACTTTGCAGTTCTCTGGGGTGGCCAACGCTCTGATTTACATTCGCACGGGTCAGGTCTAGACTCAAGTTACAGGTCTTTCGGGGCACGGAACAGGTCTCTATCGTCGCCGGGGTGTTGGCGCCATGTCGCAAGCCATTGTCGACCCGGAGGAGCTCCGCCGCTTTGCCCACAATCTGAAGCGGTTCAGTAGCGAGCTACAGGGGCAGATGCTCATGCTCAATGGGCAGCTCAAGTCGCTGGGGCAGACGTGGCGCGACAAGGAGCAGCAGAAGTTCGTCGACGAGTTCGAGCGGACGATTGGAGCGATCGGGAAGTTCGTCGAGGCCGTCGAACAGCACGTCCCCTTCTTGTTGCGAAAGGCGGATCGGGTTGAAGAGTATCTGCGTCAACGATAAAGCGCCGGTATGAACGGGTCCGCTCACGTCAAATCGATCGACGCCCTGACGCGGTTTCGTGCCGCCCTGTGTGTGTTCGGAGACGAAGCGGGGCAGGCGCTGTCAAGCATCCGCGTGGAGCTCGATCGCTTCCAGGATTGGCTGAAGCACGACCAGCTCGCGCATTGGCAGCATGAGATCCGCGTCCGCGAGGACAAGCTCGCCGAGGCCAAGACCGACCTGCACCGCTGCCTGGCCGCCACCATCGATCCGAACCGCACGCCGTCGTGCTACCAGGAGAAAAAGGTGCTCGAAAGGGCCAAGCATCGTCTGGAGGAGGCCCGGGAGAAGCTCGCCGCGGTGCGCCGCTGGATACCCATCGTCGAACGCGCCGTGTTTGAATACCGCATGAAGGCCGAACCACTCGACAACATGCTCGCCGTCGATCTGGCCCGCGGGCTGGCGCAACTCGACCGGTCGAGCGAGCAGCTTTGGGCTTACGTCAACCTGGCTGTGCCTGAACGGGTTGGCGCGGCTGAATCCGCGATTTCCGCCACGGCCATCGCGCAGAGCCCCGGCGAGGCGGTGGAGAGCGGGAAGCCAGGTTCGGCCAAACCTCCGGCAGCGTCCGTGCCCGCGCCGGCCGACGCGCGGAAGCAGGAGGTGGCGCCGTGAATCTGTACGATGGCAAGGCCAAGCTTAGCTACGCGGCCAAAAAGCTGCGACTGCACTGGCAAGAGGCGCAAACCGAGTGGTCCGACGCCGTGAGCCGCGATTTCGAGGCGACGTATCTGGCGCCGCTGGAGCCACAGCTTGCCGCGACGGCGCAGGCCCTCGATCGCTTGTCCGAGGTTCTCATGCGCGCCCAGCAGGAATGCGGCAACGACCGGTAGTGCAAATCTCACCACAAAGGCACAAAGAACACAAAGAGATGAACGGTTGTAGTTCGATTGCTTGTCAAGAACGCTCCGGCGCCAAGTGCGTACGAGAGCAATATCGGCTTCCTGCTTTCTTCGTGGCCTTTGTGCCTTTGTGGTTCCATTCTGGTTACTAATGCGGGTTAGACTTCGTCAGCGGCGGCCACGATCGGCACGGAAATCATCGCCATGAGCCAACCGCATCTTGTCGAGCGGGAAAGACGCCTGCTGCACGAGCTGGTGCGCGTGGCGACCGAGCGCGCCGAGGCGGAAGAGTCGACCGCCCGCGCGTTCCACGTGGCACAGAATAAGGTCAAGACGGATTTTGCCGAGACGACGGCCCAGATCGAGGCCCGGTTCCGCGGCAGTCTGGCTGCGGCCGATCGCGAGCTGGCCGCGACGCGCCAAACGCTCGCCGCGCGGCACGGGGCCGACTCCCAGGCGATCGAACAGGAATGCCACGCGGCCGTCGAGCGGATGATCCTCAAGATCGAGACCGCCGAACGCCGCGCTCAGCAGGAGTTGAACGAAGCCCGCTGGCTCGCCCGCACGGTCTACGACGCCAGCCGCAAGCGGCTCAAGCAGCAAATCCGCGAGGCGCAGAAGCAGCTTCGCGTGCGGCGGACCGCGGCACGGTCGATTGAGCAGGCCGCCGCCGATCTGATGGCCGGATGGGGTATGGCAAAGCTCGTCGATCTGGCCGCGATCGAAGAGCACACGACCGTGGCCGAAGGGAACGTGTCCGAGAGTCTCGCGACCGCTCTAAAGGACGCCGAATCGCGGCTTGGCCTCCTGCGGGCCCTGCGGCTTCCGAAGCTGACGCACGGCGGCAACCTGATTTGGATCTTCATCGCGGTCGCGATGGTCGTCGTACCGGCCTTCGGATGGCTGGCCGGCTGGCGCCCGGTGGCGTGGCTCGTGCCCAGCGCCGTGGTAATACTCTCCGCCGGCACCGCGGCGAGCTTGTGGCTGCGGACCCGCGCACGGCGGCGCGCGGGCGAAGATTATCGAACGCTCGTGGAGTCCGCCCGGCGGGCGGAAGCGTGCTGCCGGACCGCGATGCGACAGTCGCTGGCCGCCTACGAGCAGAAGCGCAGAGAGATCAAGAGCAAGCGCAACGAGGAATACCGCGCCGCCGCCGAGGCGCAGGAACCCACACTGGCCAAGTGCCGCGGGCGCCGCGAGATTGACCTGCCGAAACTGACCACCGAAGCCGACGCGCGGCTCGTCGCCCGGCAACGTCAATTCGATGAGGATGGGCAAAGGGCGGTCGACCGCCACGTGCAACAGATCGCCGATATCCGCCAAAACCATGAACAGTCGCTGTCGGCGGTCCAAGGCGTCCACAAGCAGACCCTCGAAGCTAATCAGGCCCGATACGATGCCAACCGCACGGGCTACTTGAACCGTTGGGAGCGCGGCTTCGCGGCGGCCCAAGCCGAACTGGCGATAATCGCCGACAAGTCGGCTGCCTCGTGCCCCGACTGGGACGTTCTTTTGAGCGACAAGTGGAAGCCGGCCGAGACGATGCCGGAGGCCATCCGCTTTGGCCAACTGTCCCTTGATCTGCGGCAGCGCTTAGGACCGGATGCGGCGCGCAAGCTCGCGGCCGATCCCGCGCAGCTACAGTTCGCGCTCCCGGCCTCGCTGGCGTTTCCCGAGGGCACATCGCTGTACGTCAAGGCGCAGGATGCCGGCCGGCGGACGGCCATCGAGCTATTGCAGACGGTCATGCTCCGCATGCTCTCGAGCGTGCCGCCGGGCAAGGTGCGATTCACCATTGTCGATCCGGTCGGGCTAGGCCAGAACTTCGCCGCTTTCATGCACCTGGCCGATCACGATGAGGCCCTCGTCGGTAACCGTATCTGGACCGAGCCCGCGCAGATCGAACAGCGGCTGGCCGATTTGACCGAGCACATGGAAACGGTCATCCAGAAGTATCTGCGCGACGAGTTCCCGACGATCGAAGCGTATAACGAAGCGGCCGGCGAGGTCGCCGAGCCCTTCCGCGTGCTGGTTGTGGCCAACTTTCCGGCCTCCTTCACCGAGGCTGCCGCGCGGCGCCTGCTTAGCATCGCGGCCAGCGGGCCGCGCTGCGGCGTGCATCTCTTGCTCACGGTCGATTCGCGGCTGCCCGCTCTGCCGGGGATTCGCCTGGCGGACCTGCAGCAGCACGCGACCGTTTTCACTGCCACGAACGATCAGCTCGCCTGGCAGGACGCGGACTTCAAGGACATTCCGCTATCGGTCGAGGCGCCGCCCTTGGAGCAGTGCAAGCCGCTCTTGCATCGGATCGGCGCCGCCGCCGTGAGGGCAAAGCGCGTCGAGGTGCCCTTCGACGCCATCGCGCCGGAGCCCGACCGCTATTGGACGAGCGACAGCCGGCACGGCATCGACGTGCCGCTGGGTCGCGCGGGGGCCACACGTCTGCAGCACCTGCGGCTCGGTCACGGAACTTCGCAGCACGTGCTGATCGCGGGCAAGACGGGCTCGGGGAAATCGACGCTCCTGCACGCTCTGGTGACCAATGCCGCGCTCCGCTACAGCCCGGATGACCTGGAGCTGTACCTGGTCGACTTCAAGAAGGGGGTGGAGTTCAAGACATACGTCACGCACCAGTTGCCGCACGCGCGGGTCGTGGCGATCGAGAGCGAGCGGGAGTTCGGCTTGAGCGTGATGCAGCGCCTGGACACCGAAATGCGCATCCGCGGCGATCGATTCCGCGAAGTCGGCGTGCAGGACATCGCCGGCTATCGCGAACACCACGGGAAGCTGCCGCGGATCCTGTTCATCGTCGACGAGTTCCAGGAGTTCTTCGTCCATGATGACAAGCTGGCCCAAGAGGCGTCGCTGTTGCTGGATCGCCTGGTGCGGCAGGGTCGTGCCTTTGGGATTCACGTGCACCTGGGCTCGCAAACGCTCGGTGGGGCCTACACTCTCGCCCGCAGCACGCTGGGGCAAATGGCCGTGCGGATTGCCCTGCAGTGCAGCGAGGCCGACGCGCATTTGATCTTGAGCGAGGATAACTCGGCGGCGCGGCTCCTGTCGCGGCCTGGCGACGCCATCTACAACGACGCCAACGGCCTGGTCGAAGGGAACCATCCGTTTCAAGTGGTGTGGCTGCCGGACGACCGTCGCGAGGTCTATTTGCGCGAAGTGGCGCAGTTGGCGGTCGAGCGACCACTAGTGCGGCGGCCATCGCAGATTGTCTTCGAGGGCGCGCAGCCGGCCGATATCGAGAAGAACGCGACGTTGGCCGAGTTATTTGACTCGCAAGTTCAACCATCGGCGGTGACCGCGCCGCGCGTCTGGCTGGGGGAGCCGCTGGCGATCGAGGAGGCGACGTCCGCGACGTTCCCGCGCCGTGGCGGTGCGAATCTGTTGTGGCTCGGTCAGAACGACACGGCGGTCGCCGGCATGCTCACGGCGGCCGTGCTGAGCCTGGCGGCACAGTCACTACCGCCGGGCGACGACAGCGCGAGCGACCTGCCGCAGTGCGTGATCCTAAACGGCGGCTCGACCGATCGCGACCACGGCGGCACGTTCCGGCAGTTGGCCAGCCTGTTGCCGGGCAAGATCCGCTTGGCGCCGGCCGGCGAGACGGCGGCCGTGATGGCCGAGCTGGCGGCCGAGGTGTCGCGCCGCCAGGCATCGAGCGGCGATGCGGCGCCGGTTTTCCTGTTGGTGTTCGACCTGCCGCGGCTTCGCGAGCTGCGGCGGCAGGAGGACGACTTCAGCTTTTCGCGCGGCGCCGAGCCCGAGCGCCCGCGGCCCGACCGCCAGTTCGCCGAGATATTGCGCGACGGGCCGAGCGTGGGCGTACACGTCCTGGCGTGGTGCGACACGCTCACCAGCTTCAACCGCATGCTCGACCGGCAGGCCCTGAAGGAATTCGAGACGCGCGTGCTGTTGCAGATGAGCGCGGCCGATTCGAGCATGCTGGTGGACACGCCGGCGGCCAGCCAGTTAGGCCGCCACCGCGCGTATCTTCACTGCGAAGACGAAGGGCGTTTGGAAAAATTCCGCCCGTTCTCGATTCCGTCGACTGAATGGCTCGAGCGGATTTGCCAACGAATCTCACAACGCGCTATCGTCGGCGCACCCTCGGCCGTGACCGCGGAGCCGGCTCAGGAAGCGCTCGATCGCTCGTAGCGATACGGCTTGAGTGCCTGCAGAGACAAGTGCAGATCGTGGCTTGGGAACGCGTATTGGCTGAGAAGCGGCAAGATCAAGCCACGGGCGTCGAATTCCCCCCAGCAAAAAAGTCGATTTCCAAAACGCATTACAACGATTCGGGAGTAGGTGGTGAAGACCGTGACACGGCGTTCTCGCCCCCTTTATTTCGGTTTGGCATTGGTGGCGGTTTGCCTCGCATGGGTATTCGCCGACCATTTGTGGCCACGCACGGCCGAAGCTCCCACCGAGTTGTTGCCGCCGACGGGCTCTCTGCCGGTTGGCAGAACTTCCTATCATTGGGTCGACGTGTCGCCAGAGACACTCGGGGCGAATCCGGGGACAAAGCGCGAACTCATGGTGCACGTCTGGTATCCGGCGAAACACCAGACGACAGACGCGCCGGCACCTTACATCCCAGGGTTCTCGACCATTGAGGCTGCCCTCGGAAAGAAGAACCTGAAGGCCGAACTCGGTGACTTCTACGAGGCGCTTTCATCGGCGCGCACGCACGTCGTCGCGGATGCCGACGTCAGCTCCGACTCGACCAGGTATCCCGTGATTCTTCTCACTCATGGGCTACGGTACAACGCCCTTGGCTACAGCACGTTGGGCGAGGACCTGGCGAGCCACGGTTACGTCGTGGTGGGGGTTGACCACCCTGCGACGGCCTTCGCGGTCCTGTTCCCCGACGGGCAAGTCACACGTTTTCCGGAATCCGAGTGGAGTCAACGCCACACGGCCGAGGAGACGCTTGCATTCGAGCGCCGGTTCGTGGACCTTTGCGGAGCGGACCTGGTGTTCGTCCTGAACCAGTTGGAGCAGCTTGCGTCAGGCGAGATACCCAGTCGATTCCAAGGTCGGCTTGACACAGCTCGCATCGGCGTCTTCGGCCATTCGTTTGGCGGACGCGTAGCGGCAAGGGCATGCCAACTCGACGGGCGCCTGAAGGCGGGGATCGTTTCCGATGGTTTCGGACGAGCGATGACCGTCGAGAAGAATTTCGACGGCAGCACGATGGATCAACCCATGATGATCCAGTACGCGAGGAGAGTTCCCCGCGCCGGGATAGAGAGGGAGATGGCGCTACGACAGACTCCGGGCGAAGACTTGGAGGAGGTACTTCGCCAGCCGCGCCAGGAGTTTTGCGAGAGCGTGAAGGGAGGCAGCTACGAAGTCACGTTCAGCACCCCTGGCATCATCCATGAAAGCTTCAGCGACTTGCCGTTGCTCGAGAGCGGCCAGAATGCCGAAACGATGAACGATCGTCAAAGAACGATGGCAATCGTTCGCATTTACACCCGTGCGTTCTTTGACCGCTATTTGCGCGAGCGGCCGGCGCCCGAGCTCGACCGCACACCCGACAACGTGAGCGAAGTTGAGCTGACGCACCATACTTTCCGCGCGCAGTGATGCGACCTCGCGCCGGGCGTGTTCGTCGCTTGGGCGCGTCCCGCCCCTTGCGGCGAGAAAGCAGCCCGCTTGCCACGAGCGCTAGCGCCCACTATAATTTCGGTGTTTCGCGAAATACCGATACTCGCCAAGGCTGCTAGATGAACGAGGTATTCCAGGCACTCAGCGACCCGACCCGCCGCGCCATCCTGCGGCTGTTGCGCAAGAGCGACATGACGGCCGGGCAAATTAGCGACCGATTCCCACTCGCCCGCTCGACGCTGTCCGGGCATTTCAACGTGCTCAAGCACGCTGGGCTTATCGTGGCGGAAAAGCGCGGCACGAGTATCGTCTACAGCCTCAACGTCTCGGTCGTCGAGGAAACCGTGGCGGCCGTCCTCGATCTCTTCAACGCGGCCAGTCATCGAAAGGGGACCAAGCCATGCGCGCGAATTGGCGCAGCGAAGTCGCGCAGCTCATATTGATCGCCACGATGTTCGCCGCGACGGCGATCCTGTGGCCTGTTGCGCCAAATCGGATGCCCGTGCACTGGAACCTGGCGGGCCAGCCCGACCGCTACGGCCGCAAATTCGAGGGGCTCCTGGTGGCCCCTTTGACCGCGCTCGGGCTGTATCTCATGTTTCTGGTTTTGCCGCGGATCGACCCACTCCGTAGTGCCTATGCCGCGTTCGCGCGGCCGTACGCGATCCTTCGAGTGGCGACGATCGCCCTGATCGCCGTGGTCCATGCCATTATCCTGTTGGTGGCGTTTGGATATAAGGTGGACGTCGGGTTGGTCGTGCCGCTCGCCGTCGGGATTCTCTTGTGCATCATCGGGAACTTCATGGGCAAGTTCCGGCCGAACTGGTTCGTTGGCGTGCGGACGCCTTGGACGCTGTCGAGCCGCGCCTCGTGGAACAAGACCCATCGTCTGGCAGGCCGGATGTTCATCGCCACGGGTATCGCGCTCGGGATCTTCGCTTTCGTGCAAAGCGCGTGGATGCTGTGTGTCGTCTTGGCAATGGTGGCCCTGATGGTTGTCGTCTTGCCGGTCTATTCGTACGTGGTCTGGCGGCACGACCCCGAACGGCTTCGCTCGGTGGAGAGTTTGTAGCACGGTTGGCGAAGTCCGTCGCTATCGGTTTGGAGGCTGAGATCACATGGCTCGTCCGCACGATTGGTGACAGGCGGCACGCTGGCGCGCGAGAGAACGGACGCATGCACAATGATTCATATGAGCGGCAATGAATCCGTGGCGGCAACGTGCGCGATCGATCACGCGTCCCTCGAGAGACGGACGAGCATCCGCCAGCCGCCTGATGCCTTTAGGATCGACCGAAAAATAACTTCTCCTGTAACTCTTTAGCCGTGTGAAGTTGATCTTGGTGAAATTGGGCTGGTGTTTTATGACGATGGGCATTGATCAGTGGCATGGATGCCGAACGCATGTCTGTCGCTACGTTGCCGGATTTGGGACCGCGGCTGACCGCCGA
>JACPPG010000050.1 GCA_016191115.1 Planctomycetia bacterium
TCGGACTGATGTTTCTTGATAAACTGGTTCATGGCGTTGCGTCTCCAGTAGAACGGATGGCCTTCACAAACCACCAAACTACCGTAGCGCAACGCCTCTTTCCTCCCCTTTGGTTGCGGCCGCAGGCCGCGCTGTGAGCTCCTCCACTGTGCTGCGCTAGGTGGCAGCCCATGCTGCCCACTGCGACATAGTCTGATGCGTCGTGATGAGTCTCGCCGCGGTGCGCAAGTACGGCGTCATCAGCGGCAGCCTGCGGGGCATCGGACGCATCTGCCGCTGCCATCCGTTTCACACCGGCGGTTGCGATTCGCCGTAGGGAGACAGGAGGCTGGAGGACGTCTTCGCCGATCGATTGACGATGCTTCCGAAATACAATGAGGCCGAGAATTCCCAACCCGGCCAGCGCGAACGTCGACGGCTCCGGTACGCGTTGCGCGCGTGCTCCCTGGCCGCCTGGCGGCCAATTCATCATCCAGTTGGCGGCCACGGTCTGGATGTCGCTGATGTCGACGAGGCCGCTATAGTTGGCGTCGCCGGGGCGGCCGAGCGGGCCCTGGCGCAGCCAGTTGAGCGCGATCAACTGGACGTCGCTAATGTCGACGAGGCCGTCGCCGTTCGTGTCCGCGTTGGCGGCGAGAGTCACTTTGCCGCTGCTGTAAAGGTTCGACAGGTTCCAGGCGTAAGGACTGGAGATGCTGAAAAAACCAGTTGGATCGACACCGCTCCAATTGAACACATCAAACGTCCGCCCGATCTGGCTGGCGACACTTACTCCATCGGCGAAGGACAAATCCAACGTGCCGCCGAGCGCCACGGGAATGCCCGGCGCAAAGGAGATCGTCGAATCCCAATGATCAGCGTTGAACACCAGCCGCAGCGCACCGGTGGCGTCCATCGCCAAGTGTTGTTCGACGACGATCGGCAGCGGTCCCGTTGGGGGAGCCGCGGCCGGATTGCCGTTGTAGTCGCGGACTACTAGCGACGCGCCGGACGTCAGGTCGACGCCCGCAATGTGCCCGTTCGACTGAATTAGATTGCTGGTATTTGCACCGGTCAGCGTAGCGTAATAGAAGTTCGCACCTCGCGCGTCGGCGCCGCTGAGATTGGCGCCGCTGAGGTCCGCGCTCTCGTAATCCCAGTTTCCATCTCCGTCGAAATTGGCATTTGTGAGGTTCTGACCGGCGAAGTCCACGCCGGCAAGATTGTTGCCGCTCAGTACGAGTCCACTAAGATCGTGAGCCTGGTAGCTGGCTGTGGAGTAGAGCTGACCTAAGCTAATTCTGCTGCTGGCACCGTAATAGTCATTGATTTTGTGGCTGAAATTCGCCCCGCGCACTTCGGTCCCAGCGAGGTTAGCGCCGGTGAGGTTGGCGCTGGAGAGATTCGCGTTGGTGAGGTTGGCCTGGCTGAGGTCCGCATTCGTGAGGTTGGCGCTGAAATAGTCACCAACGAAATTCGCCTTCGTGAAGTTGGCGTGACTCAAGTTCGCCCCGGTCAGATCAGCCGATTCGAACGCCACGTTGGTGAGGTCGGCTTGGCTCAGATTCGCCCCGGTCAGCGTTGCGAGATGGAACTTCGCGTTCGAGAGATTCTGGCCGGCGAGGTTCGCCCCGGACAAGTCAGCGCTTAATCCGATGCCACTGAAGTTGTGGGCCTGGTAACTGGCGGTCGAGTAGAGCTGCGCGATCGAGATTCCTCCGTTACTATAGAATGCCCTGAAATCCGCCCCCCGCACGTCAGCCCCGGCCAGGTTCGCGCCGGTCAGCACGGTGTCTTGGAAGTTGGCATCGGAGAGATTCTGGCCGACGAGGTTCGCGCCGGCAAAGTTGCTATCCTTCACCTTGATTCCCGTCAGATCGTGGGCCTGGTAACTGGCGGTCGAATAGAGCTGGCCTAAGGAAATTGTTCTATAAAAGTCATAGCCATCGTAATAGGCAGAGAAATCGGTTCCTCGCACTTGGGCCCCACTCAGGTTTGCGCCGGTGAGTGTGGCACCCGTAAGGACTGCATTCGTGAGGTTGGCCTGACTGAGGTTGGCGTTGCTCAGCGTCGTCAGAAAGAGGTTCGCATTCGTGAGATTTTGACTAGCGAGATTTGCGCCGGCGAGGTTGGTCCCTGACAGGACAATTCCTGTCAAATCGTGCGCCTGGTAGCTGGCGGTGGAGGCGAGTTGTGCCGGCGTGATTGTCGCGGCATGGAAATTCGTCCCGCGTACTTCGGCCCCCGTCAGGCTCGCGCCCGTCAGCGTGGAGTGAGAGACGTCGGCGTTCGTGAGGTTGGCCTGGCTGAAGTTTGCACTCGTCAGATTGGAGTAGCTGATGTTGGCACGCGTGAGGTTCGCCTGGCTGAAATTGGCGTTGCTGAAGGCGCCAGCAATCCTCGCATCCGTCAGGTTCTGGCCGACCAAGTTCACCCCGGCAAGATTGTTGCCGCCCAAGCCGATTCCGGTCAGATCGTGGGCCAGGTAGCTGGCCGTGGAGTAGATCTGGCCCGCCGTGATCCCCGTGTTCACCAGGCTTGCCATTCGCACGTCGGCCCCAGACAGATTCGCGCCGGTCAAAGTGGCTTCATCGAAGCGCGCATTGGCGAGAATCGCCTGGCTGAGGTTGGCATTGGTCAGCGTGGCGTAATAGAAGGTCGCGTTGGTGAGGTTCTGGCCGGCGAGGTCGACGCCGGCGAGGTTGAGGTCTGCCAAAGTGATTCCGGTCAAATCGTGAGCCTGGTAGCTGGCCGTGGATGAGAGTTGTGCGGCCGTGATCCCGGTCGCGCCGTCAACTCCGTATGCGCGGAAGTTCGCGCCTTGCACTTCGGCGCCGCTCAGGTTCGCACCGGTTAGATATGCGCCCCAGAACGATGCGCCCCTGAGGTTGGCCTGGCTCAGGTTGGCTCCGGCCAAAGTGGCGCGGAAAAGGGACGCATTGGCGAGGTCGGCTTGGCTTAGGTTCGCGCCACTCAAGTTAGCGCCAACGTAGCCAATTTCATAACCGTACACGTCGTAAATGGGATAAGCAGAGAGATCCGCGCCGATCAGGTAGGCCATCGTCAGGTTGCGGTTCGACAGGTTCGCGCCGGGCTCGGCCATCACGCCCGCGCCGTCGGGCGCGAGCATCGAGCTGGGTTGCTTCCCCAGGCTAGGGTTGGCAGGATTGATGTACTCCCACTTAAAAATGTCGGCGCGAACAGGCGAGGTCGGCGCGCTATGCAGGAGCAGCGTCGCCAACGAGGCGGCAACAAGGGTCGTCCAACGACTGGTCATGGGAATCTTCCTTATTTTCTTGCGGAGGGGTCCGCAGTTACGTTGAGCATTCGCTCGTCCGAGACCGGTACTGCGACCGCTTCGGGTAGCCGCTGTGAGAACCAATCGGCGGCGGCCAGGGATTCCGCCCACTAGCCTTCCGCCGCGCTGTCTTCAGTCGATTGGTTTACCGTAGTGGAGGAATGGCACTATTTGGTTAAATCTCGATGGACTGCCAAAACGCACAGGGATGGCAAGTTTTTCGCGATTTGGGCCACGCCTCTGGTCAATCAGCTTGAGGACCCGGCCCTCTACATCTCAATGCGAGAACCAGGTCCAATTTGCACGCGAGGGCGGGAAAGATTCTTGCCCACTCTGGGCGTCGCCCATTCGTTGATACAGCCACGCCGGCGCCAAGGTCCACAACCGGTCGGCGGACGCGGGCTTTTATTCAACGCCCAGATCGGGGGCAGATGACGGCAGTCAGTGGGACTGCTGGCCCTGGGCCTTCGCCTCCGACGCGGGACCATTGTCTTTGTCCACTTCCTTCATGAGTTCCTCCGCCTCCGCTCGGAACCGGAGCAGTTCGTGATGCTTCGGCCGATTGGCGTTCATCCACTCGACAGCCTTCGCATGCCACTTGCGAGCTTCATCCTTGTTGCCCAGTTGCCAGTGGGCCATGGCCAGGAAGAACCAGTCGAAGCTGTCGCCGCCATTGCGCGCCCCCATCGATTTAGTCAGCCACTCGATCGCCTCCTGCCAGTTTCCCGCGCGGTAATGAGCGACTCCCAGCGTGTTTGGCAACAAGGTGCTCTTGGGATCGAGCTGGATTCCCTTCGTCGCCAGTTCCACTGCCAAGCTCGCTTTGCGGGCGCGGGGGTCGGGAGTCGTGGCGGATTGCCAGGCCAGGTTGTTGAGCGCTCCTGCATCGTTCGGAGCCAGCTCGACCATTTTTCGGCAGGCCTCTTCGGCCTGGTCGAATCGATTAATGGCGGCCAGCGCTTGAGCCAAGCCGTCGTAAACCCGCCATAGGTCGCCGTACTTTGGGAAATCGGTGATGACCGTTTGGTACGAGGCGATGGCTTCCAGATAGCTCCTCTCGGCCTCGTCTTTGCGATGGGACGACGCCTGTATTTGAGCTAATTGACGTTGGCAGGCAGCGCGAAGCCTCTGGTAGTCCGGCACCGCGGGATGAGCCGCGGCCAACTTGTCAAATTCGTCGATGGCCTGGCGAATCGTCGCTTCCGCCTGCGTGTGATCGCCGCGGGCGGCGAGACGTATGGCCAGGTCATGCACGCTGCGGGCCGACTTTTGGAGGTAGTCCGCGTTGTTCGGGAAATCGCGCGCCAGCGATTCATATATCTCAACGACTTGGCGACTAGTTTTTTCCGCCTCATCGGCCCGTCCGGCGCCGGCCAGAATGCCCACCTTCTGCAGCAGCGTGTCGGCCAGAAAGTCGCGGTAGTAGCCGTCTTTCTGTGGAACTTTGGCGTCGACAAGCTTTTGGAACAAGGCGGCCGCTTTGTCGAAGTCTTGGAGCGCCTCGTCGGGGCGGCCGGTGTCGCGTGCGATCCAACCGAGGTATCGATAGCTGTGTCCCGGTATCTCCGCCACCCACCTGTTTCGAAAGTCAGGCTGGTCGAAGAATTCAAGGACCAGCGATTCGCCAGTTTCCGCGGCGCGGCGGTGCAGCCGCTCGGCCAAAGCGGTGAGGTTCCCTTGGCGCGACAACTGCTCGGCGGAGGTATGACAGTAAATTAAAAGTTGTTCGCGCACCCAACGATCGTTGGGGCGGATCTTCATTTGCGCCTCAAACGCATCCGTGACTTTTTGTATGACGGCTTCGGCTTGGGAAGCGTCGTCGAACGAACGGTTGCATGACGCCGAGCTTGTGACGGCGCGGGCCCAAACGTGAACATAAGTTTGATAGTCGGGGAACTCACGGACCAGCGATTCGGCCAGTTCCAGGGCACGGCTCAGCGATTGCTCGGCCGCCTGCGGCTGGTCTTTCGCGATTTGCTCGCCTAAGGAAGTGAGGCTCACGACGAGATCCGAACGGTAGGTCGGGATGTTGGGGAATTCCGCCACCAGGCCCTCGCCCAGTTGCACGGCCCGGCGCGTCATCTTCAATGCTTCGTCCGGGTCGTCACCCGCCTTGATCAGGTTGTTGGCAAGAAGCTGCAGCAATTCCGCCAGGCCGGACCGATATTGAGGCACGTCAGGATACTTCCCGAAGGCCTTCTCGCTGGTCACGAGGGATTTGCGGAAATACGCCGTGCCCTCTTTGATGCGCCCGGTTGAGGTGAACCCGGAGCCGATCGTGGCCTGCACGTACGAAAGGTCACTCTGGAAGGCGACGTCCGAAGGATACTTGTTCGCGAGTTGTTGCCAAGTCGCCTCGAAGCGAAACATAGTCTGGAAGGCCGCCAGGCCATCGCGGGGCACGGCCATACCGACCCGCGTCCAGCGCATCCCTTTCCAGAACCCAGCCAGCTTGCGCTCGTGGTCGCTGGCCCCGGCATGGTCGCGCCGCAGTCGATCAATGACGTCCAGGGCGCGGCGAATGGCGGCGATGAAATCGTCCGCGCGATCTAGCGCGAGGTAGATCGAGCTCATTCGGAGGTGCGTCACTGCCATGTCGGCCAGCACGGCAGGGTCGCTGCTCCGTTCCACTGCGGCCCCTTCGTAGAACTCAAGCGCCGATTCGAGCAGGTCTTTGCGCAGCGGCTGCAGGCCCGGTACCTCAAACAGTTTGCTCTCGCTGACCAAGGTGAAATACTTGTCGACCGCCGCCTTGGCCTTTTGATAATTCGCCTCGGCGGCGGCCCGATGTTTCTCCGCCTCGCTGCGTTCTGCTTCCGCCACTTTCCGCTGGAGGACTTCGGCCGAACGAGCCTCCTCGGCAATCTGCCGCTGCTCGGCCTCGGCCGTCCGCGCCGTTTCGGCGCGGATCGCCTGCCACGTGCTTACGATCGTACCGAGCACAAGCGCGGCAGCGACCAGCGTTGCCGTCGTAATGGCCACGCGATTGCGACGGGCGAACTTTCGGAAACGGTACGCCGCCGAGGGTGGGCAGGCAAGCACGTGCTCGTCGTTGAGATAGTGCAACACGTCCGCCGCAAACGCATTGGCCGTCTCGTACCGCCGGTTGCGGTCCTTCTCCAGGGCCTTCATCGCGATCCAATCCAACTCACCGCGCACCAGCTTGCTGAGGCGGGCCGGTTCGGTGTGCCGATGCGCGGCGATCGCCGGCAGCGTCTGGCTGCCGCTGATCCGTGCGCTGGGCGTTGGCGGGTCCTCTTCTCGAATGATTCTGCGAATTTCGTCGAACGCCGCGTGCTGCAATTGAGCTGCGTCCACCGGAGTCGATCCCGTGAGCAGCTCGTAAAGCAGCACGCCCAAGGAATAGACGTCGCTCCGCGTGTCGATGTCCACGCCGCTCCGCTCCGCCTGCTCGGGGCTCATGTACAAGGGCGTGCCGATCATCTGCGCGAAGTTGGTGAACAGCGTCTTCTCGGTCAACTGCTGGCCCATCGCCTTGGCAACGCCGAAGTCGATCACCTTCACCGTCGCTCTGCCGTCTTGCCGCGTGACCAGAACGTTGGTCGGCTTGATGTCGCGGTGAATGATGCCCTTGGTGTGGGCGTGCTGGATCGCCTGGCAGACCGAGGCGAACAGCTCCAGACGCTCGCGAACCGGCAGATTGCTCTCGTCGCAATAGGTCGTGATCGGCACGCCGCGCACCAGCTCCATGACGAAGAACGGGTGGCCCGACGGCGTGGCCCCCGCGTCCAGAACGCGAGCGATGTTCGGATGGTCCATCACGGCCAGCGCCTGCCGCTCCGCCTCGAAGCGGGCGATGACCTGCCGCGTGTCCATGCCCGGCTTGATCAGCTTCAGCGCCACCTTGCGGCGCACCGGAATTTGCTGCTCGGCCATGAACACGACGCCCATACCCCCTTCGCCGATCTGCTCCAAGAGCTTGTAAGGGCCGATCACGGAACCTGGCCGTTCGCTCAGCTCCGAGGAATCGGCCACCCTGGTCACACCGGGGGGTGGGGATTCAAGAAAGCTCCCGGCTTGTTCGCCCGCAGCGATCAATGCTTCCACCTGGCCGCGCAGCGTGTCGTCGCCGCGGCAGGCGTCGTCGAGATAGGCCCGCCGATCTTCTGGCGACGGGATTTCCATCGCCTTGAGGAAGATTTCGTTCGCTTCGGGATTCCACGCAGCCATACCGTCTCCTTGAGGACGCCAGCCCTCTACATCTCAATGCGAGAACCAGGTCCAAATTGCACGCGAGGGCGGGAAATGATTCTTGCCCACCCTAGGCGTCGCCCATTCGTTGGTACAGCCACGCCCGCGCCAGGGTCCACAACCGGTCGGCGGACCGCCGGGTGATGCCCAGCGCGTCGGCGGCCTGCTGATGGGTCAGGCCAGTGAAGAACCGCAGCTTCACCAAGCGGGCCGCTTGCGGGTCGTTGCGCTCCAGCTCAGTGAGCGCGTCATCGAGCGCGAGCAATTCGCAAGAAGGGTCGTCGACCGCGAGTGACAGTTGCTCGAGATCAATCCGGCGGGCACATCCGCCGCGCTTGAGTGTACTCTTTTGGCGTGCCCGTTCGACGAGAATCCGCCGCATGGCTTCGGCGGCCGCGGCGAAAAAGTGACCACGGCTATCCCAGCACTGGACTTGTTGCACGTCGACGAGTCGAACATAGGCGTCATGCACCAGCGCCGTTGCCTGGAGCGTCTGCCCGGGCTTCTCCTGAGCCAGGCGCTGCGCGGCCAGCTTTCGCAGTTCGGCATAGACGAGCGGCAAAAGCTGCTCGGCGGCGCGGGAATCGCCCTGTTCAATGGCCGACAGGATTTGCGTGACTTCGTTCATGCGGTTTGGCCAGATTGGAGGGACCGTCACGAAAAGTGCCGCCAGACCGTAAGCGTCCCAATTCCGGCACGCGTCAGAGAGGCATCAATCGCGTCGCCCGGCGAGTTTAGCCGCGATGTCGTTATGCTGCCAGTCAGGACGTTTCCGGTCCAGGGCCGTTCACAGATTCAAGCTTGCCGGCGGCGCACCGGCGGGAAAGTGGGACAGGCACCGAGACGCAACGTTGGTCTGAAGGGACTTGCGCTGTTTATGCTCGGAGCCAGTCCCATTTTCCCGCCTCGCCATTTTGAACTTCGATCAATCTGCAGGCGTTGTCGATGAGGATTTCGCCCGTCATTTCGCCCAACGACGTGCGGGAGACGTATTCGTACCGCTTGAAGCTGTTGAAGTCGACCTTGGTGAGGATGTAGCCGAAGGCGTCGTTGGTGAGGCCGAAGAGCAGATTGTTTTCCCCCTTCATCTGCCGCTTCAAGTAGTAGCCGATGTTGGGCAGGGCCTCGCCGGGGATGGTGAGGATCTGGGCGTTGCCGATATTGACCAGGTTCATGCGCGCGGAGATCGACTTGTCCTCGTTGTGCGGATACTTCAGCGGCGAGCCCAGGATGATGGCCCACATCAGGCGCGACTCGACCGGGAACTTGACCTCGCGGGCATAACAGGCCACGGCAGGGTCGGTCTGCGGTTGGGCGTCCTTGACGATGCGCTGGGCTTCCGAGGCCATGAGGTGGCCGATCCGCAGGCATTCTTCCCACGTGCGGGAGTCGTGCCAGCGGGCGTTCGCCGGATCGGAAGGCTTGTCAAGGAAGCGGTTGTCGGCGGTGACCATGCCTCCTTGCGCGCCATTGATGAACATCGCCATGCCGCCGACGTCGGCCTCTAGCTTGTCGCACAGCGGGCCCACCAGGTCGGGACTAAGGATGCCGAGCCGGTTGCCCAGAACCTCGGGATGGATGGCGTAGTTGACCAGGGTGCAAATCGTCTTGCCGGCCGGGGTGATCGCCTGGATGACGCTCATGCGGGGGTCGTAGAGTTCCGGCGCGTAGTAGTTGTAGGCGATCTTTCCCTTCGCTTCGCCGGTGGCGATCTTGAGCTGCGCGGGCTCTAGATTGTCCAGCGCCTGATTGACGGCGACGGCGGCCTGATTGCAGACGAAGTCCATGTACTTGAGATCGCCCGACGCTTTGCCGTCGAGGCCGGGGAAACCGTAGCAGTCGGGGGCGCTGTGCGTGTGCGTCGAGGCGATGAGGATGTTGTCGGCGGGAATACGCGCGACCTGCTTGTGAACGCGCGCGGAAAGCACCGACGGGAAACCGAGTAGGTCGAGCTGCACCACGGCGACTTTCGTGTCACCTTGCTGGAAGACCATGGCGCGGGCGGTCAGATCGCCCTGCTTGCTCGTGGAGGGGCTGCCCGGCCCGACGCCGCCGGAGATGGGAAGCAAGGGATCGGGCGTGATGATCGCCTTGCCGACGCCGACTTTGAGTTCGGCATGCGCGCTTGCAGCGAACAAGGAGGCGACGATGAGCAGCGAGAGGAGTCGAAATCGGAGCATGGGGAGTTCTTTGGTTGGAGTGTGGTGGTGAAGGACGGCCAACGGCCGCGCCGAGCGAGCGGCGGCCGCGTGCGCCATGGGCGTTCCGCCGGCCAAAGCCGCCTGGGGGCCGGCCATGATTGTACCACCCCGCGCAACCGATTTCTGGTGCTGAAATCGGCGATTGGCCCCGGGAAACGGGCGAGCCTCCGGGTTTATCCCGGAGGTCTTCGGGTGCTGCCGCGCCCTCGCTCCGCTCCGACCGGAGCGGGCATCGAGCCCGGCTTGAGACGGCGCCGTTCTACGCCGGATGCGAAATCATCCAGCAGGCAACGACCCCGATGGCTGCCACCACCGTCATCGTGACCTGGGCGGGGAACTCGTAGCCGTATCGTCTGTCGTCCGACATATCGACGACCGCCAGACGCAAATACGCGAACGTGACGGCCAAGCCACCGATGGTTGCCGAGGCCACGAGCGCCAGCGCCGGGACGAGCGGCATGGCGCTCGACGCCCATGCGGCAAACGCCATTTGCGCTTTGACGCACCCTGCTCCGAGCCTTCCGGTGCGATAGATCGGCAACATGATCAATAGCGCCAGGACCGTGCCCAAAAAGCTGGCCTGGAACGCGGGCCCCGGCCACGCTGCGTGGCCCGCCCGATCGGCATGGATCGCGAACAGCCACGCGGCCGCGATGGCGGGAAGCGTCAGGACGTTGGGGACGCGGCGCGCAACAGCCTGCGATACCGCGGCCAGTGACAGAATGCCAATTCCCACCGCGGCGGGCAGCAGTTGCCACGATATCGTTAGCACAAGTACCCCCCGCTGCGTGCGCGAATCAGGCAAACCGACGCATGGGAACTATAGCTCAACAGCGGTGCTGCTCGGCCAGGGCCGTTCACAGATTTAAGCTGGACGGCGGCGCACCGGCGGGAAAGTGGGACAGGCACCGAGACGCAACGTTGGTCTGAAAGGGCTTGCGCTGTTTATGCTCGGAGCCAGTCCCATTTTCCCGCCGCGCCATTTTGAAAAACAGAATGACCCTGGCTGCTCGGCCCGGGCAGTCGCGGGGGGCAATAGGGGTCGGGTATGATCGATACTGGACTGCCACCGGAACTCCTCGACGAATCGCCGGCCGCAAAATGAACCCGTGGGCGAGCGACCCGATGGTGAATACCACGCGAACCAGACCCAAGAATATCGACGAGTACATCGCGGGCTTCCCAAGCGACGTCCGAGCGATTCTGAAAAAGATCAGGACGACGATTCGAAAGGCCGCACCCGGCGCGGAAGAAACGATCTCCTATCAAATACCGACGTTCACCCTGCACGGCACCGTGATTCATTTCGCGGCGTACAAGCAGCATATCGGCCTTTACCCTGCGCCGCGGGGCGTCGAGCAGTTCAAGGAGGAGTTGTCGGCTTACGAAGGGGGGAAAGGCACCATAAGATTGCCGCTCGATAAGCCCGTCCCTTTCCGTCTGATCAGCAAGATTGTCAAGTTCAGGGTGAAAGGAAACCTGGAAAAAGCGAAAGCACGACGCAAGAAGCGCTAGCCTCTGGCGTGATGCTCTTCGCGAAGTTCGTCGGTCGGCTAAATACCCGCGCCTCCCTCGACGACGAACGGGAAGGTGGAGTCCATCTCGAGCGCCGGCTCGGCCACGGTGCATCGCCCGACGACACGCGCCGGGATTCCGGCCACCGTGGTATGAGGCGGCACGTCTCTCAGCACGACGCTACAGGCGGCTACTTTGGCTCCGATCCCGATCTCGATATTGCCCAGAATCTTGGCGCCCGCGCCGATGAGCACGCCGCGCCGCACCTTCGGGTGCCGATCCCCCGACTCTTTTCCCGTTCCGCCCAGCGTGACTTCGTGCAGAAGCGATACGTTGTCTTCCACGACCGCGGTCTCGCCTATGACGACACTCGTGCCATGGTCGATCAATACGCCAGAGCCGATTCGAGCCGCCGGATGGACGTCAACTCCGAACGCCTCCGAGATGCGATTCTGCAGGTGCGCGGCCAACCCATACCGCTCCTTGTGCCACAGCCAGTGCGCGACTCGGTACGCTTGCAGCGCGTGAAAACCCTTGTAATACAGGAACGGTTGCGCGTATCCCCGCGCGGCAGGGTCTCGCGTTCGCGCTGCCAGAAGATCGGCCCGGATCGACGCGCGGATCGAGACGTCGTCGGCCAGGGCGTCGCTTATGAGGTCGCGAAGCAGGATCGCGGGCAGTTCGGACGTATGCAGCTTTTTGGCCAGGATCACACTGAGGCCGTCTTCCAGCTTCTTGTGCCACAAAACCGAGGCGAACAGGAAGCTGACCAATACGGGCTCGCGATCCGCCTCGTGCCGAGCCTCGGATTGAATCTGGTCCCAGAATCCATCCTCGTCGCTAACCGTCAGGTATTCCGTCAGTTCGTCCATTGTGGATTCCACCTTGTGTCGCGTTGATCTCGAAAACGGGGTCCGTGCCGCCCCCCTTGCGAGCGTCATCTTAGCAGCGGCGGGAAATGGGAAGGGCAAGAGTTCTCGAAGCGGCGTTACTGTCTTGGGGGGATGCAAATGGGTACGATGGAATCGGGCACGGCCGGGCTGGGCCAGGATGAGACCAACCCGGTCGTCATGGTCAACGGGCTGATGCCCACGAGCGTCAACGCCGGCGATGTCTTGGCCTTGCACCCCACGCCTTCGATCGGAATGTCCTTCGGCAGCCTGGCGGGCGCCGGCCTTGTGGTCGACTTTGTCCCCGCTCCCGAACCGTCGACCATGGTTCTTGGGGTCCTCGGCATGGCGGGATTGATTGCGTGGCGGATGAGTTGTCGGCGGAATTGTGGTGCGAGAAACACGTCCAATTTGGGCTGACGTGCGTACCTTTACGGAACGCGGTCTTAACACATGAATCGCCAGCCCCTTCGTTCCATCCCTCGCTAAAAGGAGAAAATCATGAGCAAAGCCAACCTTTTCGCTGCGACACTGGCACTGTTTCTGCTAGCGACGGTGTCCGTTGCGGCCGACAACGCGGCCGGAGCTGATAAATCCAAGGCGGCCAACGCCGCGACCGTGAGTCCGCAGTCGGTCGTCTACGACGCCGCTTCCGCGTTCGAGTTCTTGAAGTCGTTGACCGGCGAGTGGGAACGCTCGGGCGACGAGCACGACCACGGCGGCAAATCGCAGTCGGTCGCTTTCAGGGAAACGGCGGCCGGGAGCGCTGTCATGGAGACGATCTTTGCGGGCGAGCCCATGGAGATGATCTCGATGTACCACATGGATGGCGACAAGCTGCTTCTGACTCATTACTGTGCACTGCAGAACGCGCCGGTCATGAGGTTCGAGAAGAGCGACAGGCCGGGCGAGATCAAATTCGTCTTTCATGGCGGCACGAACTTCGATCCCCAGGTCGACGCCCACGTTCACGAGGGCGTGATGCGGATCAAGGACGCCAATACGCTCGAGTCGTCGTTCGTCGGCTATACGGGCGGCAAGCCCGATCAACGCCCGCACGGCGTGCTCAAGCGCAAGCCGGCCAAGGCGACCAAATAGCCGCACCTCGGGTTCTCCGAACAAAGGTGCCACCGTGCGCGCCGAGCACCTCGCGGCATGAGCACATTCTCTGAGCTGACAAATCGCGAAAAGACCGTCGAGCTGGTGCGGTGGATGTGCGTCCTGCCGGCGGTTGCGGTTGGCGGATTGGCCGCGCAATACGCCAGTGGCGTCCTGTATCGACTCGCCGTCCAGGGCTGGGGCGCCGCGGCGGAGTCGAATGTCACGTTGTCGTTGCAAGTCGTGCTGCGCCTTTTGGTCGAGACGGCGGCGATCCTGGCCGGCGCATGGGTGGCGCCGCGCAACCGTCTCGCGACCGCTCTTGTGTTGGCTGTTGGTGGGGCGATCTTGGCGCTCTTCACCCATGTGTTGAGCCAAAGTCACCGCGGCGCCACGAACTACCTGCACTTCGCCGCTGAAGCAGGCGGGGCCGCCGTGGCGGTTGCGTGCATCTACTACGCCCAGAAGAGGCGCCAGCGCCAGACGCGGCCTGAATCGTCAGTAGATCCCGGGGATCAGCCTGACGTGCGGGCGCGGTAGGCGTCGTACTCTTGGCCGAATTGAATCAGCAGCAATCGCTCCTCGGAACGGATGCGCGCCACGAGCACGGGCACTATGAGCGCCGTCAGGATCAGGCCCACGCCGGAACGAAAGGCCAAGGCCCAGCCCAGCGAATTGACGAGCAGGCCCAGGTAGCTCGGGTGGCGGATGAATCGGTAGACGCCGGTCGTGACCAGCTTGTGCCCCGGCTGGATCGCCACGAGCCCGCTGAATCGATTGCCCAGCACGTACACTGGCCAAAGTCGTAGGGCGCCGCCGGCCGCGAAGAGCGCGACGCCGATCCACCGTGTAAGGTCGCCGTCGATGGTCCAGAAATCGCGACGGTCCGTGTAGGCGGGGAGATAACCGGCCAAAAGTCCGATGACCGAGAATGCGGCGATGACCCAGCGATTGCCGCGATCCTCGCGGACTCCCGGGCTGATATTTCCGCCGGCGAAAAACGCCGCGACGCCCAATAGACAGGTCACCACGGCCAGCGCGATCAACGCCTGGTGCGCGGCAAAGTTCTGCAGTCCGCCCCAGCCAAGAACGGCGAGGCCGAACCAAAGCGCTGTGCCCCCGATGGCGAGTGAGAATCTGGCGAGTGGTGACATGGACGGCGGCAGGCTAAAAGTCGGCGGTGACACGCCCCCGATGCCGCCCGGGGGGACACGGGTGGCCGACCGTCAACCGCGCCCGGCCTGTTTGCGGCTCAACCACAGCTCGACCAGTCCCTTGGCGTCGGCGCCGTAGTTCTTTTCGAGCGCCACGGCAAACTCGGTGCCGGCCCGCAGCGCCGATAGGAGCGCCTGAAATCGCGGTTGGCTGGCCATCAGGAACCGCACGAAGTTGTAAGCGCGCGAGCGCGTCTCGGCGTCGAGATTCGTGGCAGTCAGGAAACTGTAGTCGCCTGGCGGCGAAGTGCGCTGCGCCTCATCCGCCCACTGCTTGACGAGCGGGCTCTTCGGCTCGACGCGAACGGCGATCGAGCGGGCCGCGCCGGCCGCGAACCACGCCGGCACATTGCCCAGGCTTTGCACGTACGCGCCGGCTACCTGTTCGGCCACGAGCGCCGGCAGCCCGGCTTCACCCTCGGATGAGACCGCCAGGCAAGCGTACGATTCCAGCCCTTTGGCGCGCCAGTGACCGGCGGCGCCCTTGGGCACCTCGCGCTCTTCGACCATGCGGGCGAACTCGGCATAGTCGAACGACCGCTTGAAGAGGTACAGCACCAGGCTCCCCTTCACCAGCGGCGCCTTGGGATCGAGCTTGAGCCATTTGGCGATCTTCGCCTGTTCCGACTCGGCCAGCTCGCCCAGCTCGGCCAGCCGGGGCGCGGACACATTGCCGATGAGGATGAAGTTGGCCGTCTGCGATTGGCCGGGCTGCTCGTCGGGCAGCGCGAGCGCCCAGGTCTTCGCGGCCTGCGTCAGCCGCCTGGCCGCCAACTCGTCGTGCGACAGTTTCGCGGCCAAAAGCTCCTCGACCACGACCGTCAGCGGCTGAGAGGAGTCCGCTCCGTCGAATTTGGCCCCGTCCTTGATCCAAGTCTCGAACCGCCCGATCAATTCGTCCGCCAGGGGAGGCTTCTCCAGCGGCATGCGGTCCCCCTCCGTGCCGCGAAGTTTCTTAATGATCAAACTTTCCGCGGGCTTGCCGGGCTCGACGATCTTGCCGCTCGCGCCGCCGCGGAGCAGGCCAGCGAACGTCTCGAAGCGCAACTGCCCATCGGGCTGATCGCCGCCGTGGCACTTCACGCAGTTTTCCACCAGCGCCGTGGCCAGATCGCGGTTGAACTGCACGCGTTCGTCGCCGGTGGCTTTCACGAGCCCTTCGGGCGCCGGCGCGGCGGGTTTCGCCGCCTGGCCGATGCGTGCCGAACGGTCGGCGCCGTCGAACCGCGCACCGGCGTCGATCCACGTGGCGATTGCCACGACTTCTTCTTGCGTCATCCGCGCGCCGCCGCGCGGCATCTTCCCGGTGACGAGCATCTCGACCAGCCGGCTCGCCTGGCTTGCGCCGGGCTGGATGACCGGGCCGCTGTCCGCGCCGCGTGCCAAATCGTTGAACGTGGCCATGCTCAACCCGCCGCGCGCGCCGCGGATGTGGCAGCCGCCACAACGGGCGATCAGGATCGGCGCGACGTCGGAAGTGAAGCTCGGGCCGACAGGTTTCGCGGCCGGCTTCTTGGCGGTCGCCGTCTTGACGGGCTTCGTCGAAGACTTCGCGGGCGAAGCTGGGGGCTTCTTGGCAGGAGCGGGTTTCGACGCCGGCTGCTGCGCCTTGGCCACCAGTCGCTCGGCGGCGGCGAAGCGCTCCGTAAGCCGCTCGACCCCGGCGCGCGAGGCGGCGTCGAGCGTGGCCGCCGAAAGCTTCTCGAGCGCGGCCTTGGCAGCGGTCAGGGCATCAGCGGCCTCTGTGAGCTTCTTTGCCCGCAGCAAGTCGCCAACCTGGGCGAGCGATTCGTCGACCGCGCGAAGTTGCTCTTGCGGGGCCGTCGCGGCCTCATCGGCGCGAGCGCCAACGGCAAGCGCGATCGCCAACGCGGCTAGCGTTGTCAGCATGGAGCGCATGCGAAAACGTGTGCCTCGCATTCTCGGTTCCATTAGACCGCGGCGTCGATTCCGCGTCTGTGACTGGCCACACGGCTGCTGTCCCTTCAACCCGCCATTATAGAAGCCGCTGGCGCCCGGCGTCCAACGGCTCGACTGCGCCGACAGGGCCGTTCACAGATTCAAGCTTGCCGGCGGCGCACCGGCGGGAAAGTGGGACAGGCACCGAGACGCAACGTTGGTATGAAAGGGCTTGCGCTGTTTATGCTCGGAGCCAGTCCCATTTTCCCGCCTCGCCATTTTGAAAAACAGAATGGCCCTGACTCCGCCGATGGCGAGAAAGGTTGGCGGAGCCGCACTACATTAGCCCGACGCGCCAGCGAGGGTCCGCCGCGCATCGTCTCCAATCCCTCGCTGGCGCGTCGGGCTAGTGTGTGTCTAAAGCCCTCAGCGATATCACGGCTGTGGCGAATTGCAGTCCGTGCTGCGGGCGTGGCCGGGTGTGAAAGGAGGGCAGGATGCCGCTTCCCCTCAATGCTGCCCGTGGTGGCGGCGGATGACCGTCTTTTTGCCGCGCATGCGCTCGGAGCGGGTGGGGCGATAGCCGTGCCGGACGGCGAACCATTCGGCGAACCGCTCGCGGTCGACCGGCCGCGAATTGCGATCGTCCAGCAGGTGTCCCAGCTCGTGAATGAGGATGTTGTTGAGGTAGAAGTCCTTGATCGACTCCTCAGTCCACATCAGCTTCCACACCCCGCCCGGCTCGTGTACCCAGCGGCCGCCGTACATGCGGGCCTCGTTACGTTGGGCCGGCTTCGGAGGCTGGTTGTAGAACTCGACCAGGTCCTCCTCAATCGGATAGAGATACAGCGCCGCGCCCCATTGCATGCCGTAGCAGGGGAAGCTCTGCTTCTTGCGCGTGATGCGGCTGAATTGGACCACTTCCAGCGGCCTGACGAACTCGGCGGGAAGCTGGTCGAGCCGCGCCCGGACCTCGGCCTGCGTCACCACGTGACGGTAGCCGCGGCCCGGTTCCTGCACGACGAAGCGATAAGGCCGACCCGATTCCGCCGGCTCGTACCAGTTCTCGGGCGGAGCGAACGGCAACCGCTGGTTGCGCTGCCCACGGGCTCTCTTGTTGTACTGAACCTTGTGCCCGGACGGGCGGGACAAGGGGGCCGTGGAGCGTTCGTGGGGGATGGGGCCGCGCGTATAGGACTTGGCGACGCCGAACATGGTGAGAACCACCGCCGAGGAGGAGCCAGCAAAATGGGTAAACCGCGCATTTCGCCGTCTCCGTGGCTCGCGCGCGACGCGGTTGCGTCGCGACGACGCCGATCCTTCATGGAAACCGCCTTTGGCACGAATGGCAAAAGGCCTGTTCCCGCCTCTCAAATTCCATCCTATCGGGCGGCTGGAAGTGAAAACAAGTGAACAGAAAAAGTGCTTAGTCGGCAGGGGTTTGTGACGTTTTTTTGGCGCCCCTTGACAGTCCGGAAGAGGGTTTGCAGTCCGCTGGCGGCGGGCCGGCCGCGACAGCCGTTTTGGACGCGACCGGCCCGGCGCCATGGCCACGGAGGTATTCCGACGTGGCCATGCTTTCGGCGCGAACGACCATTTCAGGCCGCATGCCCACGGCGAGCGTGGGCATGGCACGCGGCAAGGCGCGATGCGTCAAGAGCAGGGCCGTTCACAGATTCAAGCTTGCCGGCGGCGCACCGGCGGGAAAGTGGGATAGGCACCGAGACGCAACGTTGGTCTGAAAGGACTTGCGCTGTTTATGCTCGGAGCCAGTCCCATTTTCCCGCCTCGCCATTTTGAAAAACAGAATGGCCCTGGCGTCAAGAGTGGGGTGACTTGCTAATCCTCGGCCGCGGTTGGGCGGGCCGCCAGCCGCGGCGGCACGGGCAGCTCGATCGTGAAGTGCGTGCCGCGCCCTGGCTCGCTCTCGACGCGAATCTGGCCGCCGTGGGCCTCGACGATCTTGCGCGCGATCGGGAGACCGAGTCCCGAACCGCCGGTCTTCGTCGAATAGAACGCCTCGAAGATGCGCGCGCGGGTCCGCTCGTCCATGCCACACCCGGTGTCGATTAAATGCAGCGCGACGCCCCGCGGCGTCGTCTCCGTGCTGACGACGAGTTGGCCCCCGTCGGGCATGGCCTGCTGGGCGTTGATGACCAGGTTCAGTAGCGCGCTTTGAAACGTCTCCCGGTCCAGCAGCACGCCCGGCAGATCGGACTGCAAGTACGAAACGACCTCGATCCGCCCTTCTTGCGCCTTGGGGCGAAGGAAGTCGAGGACGCGGCGGACTTCCTCGTTGAGGTCGGAGGATTCCAGCCGGGGCTTGCGGACCTTGGCGAAGTTCAAGAAGTCGTCGAGCAGGTTTTGCAGCCGCTGGCACTCGCGCTCGACGACCGCGATTTTCGCCAGCGCCCGCCGCGCGCGGGGCGAGTCGTCCTGGCCGAAGTCCTCGGCCAATAGCTCCATGTTTAGACCGATCGTCGACAGGGGATTCTTGATCTCATGCGCCAGTCCCCCGGCGAGCCGAGCAATCTCCGTGTAGTCGTCGACCAGCTTGCGGTTGACTTCCTCGGCAGACGGTTTGCGGGGAGGATTCATGGGGGCGACCGCGTAAAGAGCCCGGCGCGTCCGTGCCAGCCGGCCATGCTCGCGCGGCCACGGCGCATGCTGGCGACAGGCATGCCCACGCTCGAGCGTAGCATGGCGCCCGGCCATGGCTGGAGGCCCTCGAGCGGCAGCTATTGTTTGTCGCCGTTGCCGCGGCCGGCCAGCTCGCGCATGGCGACTTTCCGGCTGAGTTTGACCCGGTCCTGGTCGTCGATGGCGATCACTTTGACGGTCATCTGATCGCCCACCTTGCACACGTCGGCAACGCTCGTGACGTATTCGTCCGACAACTCGCTGATGTGCACCAGACCGTCCTTGCCGGGGAGGATCTCGACGAAGGCGCCGAAGTCCTTGACGCTCGTCACGCGACCGTCGTAGATCTTGCCCACCGTCACGCTCTCGGTCAGCGCTTCGACGCGTCTCAAGGCGGCGAGCGCCGCCTCGGCGTCGTTGCTGGCCACGGTAACGGTGCCGTCGTCCTCGACTTCGATGACCGCGCCGGTCGCCTCCTGGATGCCGCGGATCGTCTTTCCGCCCGGGCCGATCAACAGGCCGATCTTCTCGGGTGGAATGTGGGTCCGCAGGAGGCGCGGCGCCCACAGCGAGATTTCCTCGCGCGGCATCGAGATCGCCGTCAGCATCGAGCGGAGGATGTTGATCCGCGCCTCGCGCGACTGGGCCATCGTGGCGCGGATAATCTCCGCGCCGATGCCGTTGATCTTCAGGTCCAACTGGATGCCGGTGATGCCGTTCTGGGTGCCGGCGATCTTGAAGTCCATGTCGCCGAAGTGGTCCTCGTCACCGATGATGTCGGTGAGCAGGGTCCACTTCGTGTCGGATTCCTTGACGAGGCCCACGGAGATGCCGGCCACGGGATTGGTGATCTTGACGCCGGCCGACATCAGCCCCAATGTGGCCCCGCACACGCTGGCCATCGAGCTGGAGCCGTTCGACTCGAGGATGTCGGAGATGACGCGGATCGTGTAGGGGAACTCCTCGGAGTCGGGCAGAACCGGCTTGACGCTCCGCTCGGCCAGCGCGCCGTGACCGATCTCGCGGCGGCCCGGCCCGCGAATGGGGCGCACCTCGCCCACGGAAAAGGGCGGGAAGTTATAGTCGAGCATGAACTTTTTGGTGTATTCCTCGATCAGCCCGTCCACGCGCTGCTCGTCGCGCGTGGTGCCCAGCGTGACGGTGATCAATGCCTGGGTCTCGCCGCGCTGGAAGATGGCCGAACCGTGCACCCGCGGCAGCACGTCGACTTCGCACACGATCGGGCGGAGGTCCTTGGCGCCGCGGCCGTCGGGCCGGGCGCCGCTGAGGATCAAGTCCCGCACGACCCGCTCTTCCAATTGGTGCCAGGCGCGTTCGACACTCGCCACGGGAATCGCACCGGCCGCGGCCGGGTCGGGAACCAGCTCGGCCACCACCCGCGCCTTGAGCGCGGCGACGGCGTCGGCCCGGGCGTGCTTGCCCACGGTCTGTTTGGCGGTCTTGAAGGCCGCGTAGTAGGTCTCCCGCAGGCGATCCAACAGTCCGTCGGACGGCGGAATCTCGTACTGCTTCTTCTCGACGTTCGCCTTGGCAAACAGTTCGTTCTGTAGCGCGCAGAGGTCCTTGATCAGCCGATGTGCCTCGGCGATCGCCTCGGCCATGACGTCCTCGGGCAATTCGCGTGCGAAGCCCTCGATCATCAGCACGGCGTCTTTGCTGCCGGACACGATGAGGTCCAGATCGCTCTCTTCAAGCTGATCCTGCGTCGGGAATGGCACCCATCCGCCATCGATCCGCCCAAGGCGGACGGCGGCCACCGGTCCCTCGAACGGCAGGGGCGACAGCCCCAGGCAGGCGCTCGCGCCGTTCATGGCCAGCACGTCGGCGTCGTTCTGGCGGTCGCTAGCAAGCACGAATGACTGAATCTGCACTTCGTCGTGGAACCACTCGGGGAAGAGCGGACGGATCGGCCGGTCCACCAGACGCGAGGTGAGCGTCTCCTTCATCGTGGGCCGCCCCTCGCGCTTGAGAAAACCACCGGGGAACTTGCCGGCGGCGGCGGTCCGCTCGCGGTAGTCGCAGGTGAGGGGGAAAAAGTCGATGCCCGGCCGCGGCGGTCCTGTCGCGGCGGCGGTAAGCACGACCGTGTCGCCGTACTGGACGAGGCAACTGCCGGCGGCCTGCTTGGCGAGGAAACCAGTTTCGATCGACAGGACACTGTCACCAATCTGCTTTTCGACACGTACTTTCAAGGTTCTTCCGTCCTTTTCTTCCGGCGTCCCAGGATCGCGATTCCAGAGCTCAGGCGGCACAACGAGCGGCTGCCTGGCAAGGAACGCGAAAGCGCCTCGCGGGAAACGGGGCATCAAGCGGGCTGGCGTGCGCTACTGCGTCAAGGGCCTGGGAAGGCCCGTGCCAGGCAAGCGAGGTGAGAATGCTACTACTTGCGGATGTCGAGACGCCGAATGATGTCCAAGTAGCGCTGCGGGGTCACTTTCTTCAAGTAATCCAGCAGCCGACGCCGGCGACTGACCATCATCAACAGACCGCGCCGACTGGCGTAGTCCTTCGTATGCGTCCGCAAATGCTCGGTCAACTCGCCAATGCGCGTTGTCAGCAGGGCGATTTGGACCTCGGGCGAGCCGGTATCGCGCTCGCCGCGCCGGAAATCCCCGATCAGTGCTTGCTTCCGCTCTTTTGTGATGGCCATCTGCTCGCCGCAGTTTCTCCACGCTGGCCGGCAACCGGCCACTTCCAACACACCGCCGAACCCTTTGTTTCCCAAAGGCTCGCCTAGGGCGACTCCCACTGTAAGGTGTTTGCTACAAAACTTTAAACCGCCAATGTAGCAACGCCGCGCCGTTTTGCAACCGCAAATGGGTGGGTAGCCGTCGGCACCGCTCACGGGCGGTTTTCTACCGGCCGCACGTGCCAAAAACAGGAAGCCCAGGGGATGCGACCCCTGGGCTTCGCAAAGCGGGATGACGCGCCGATTGCCAGTTGGCGCCTTAGGTCGCGGCGGTCCGTTGATGGGACGGCCGCTCGTGGACGACGTTCCAGGCCAGCCCCACCTTTTCCAAACCCAGGATCATCCAGTACGTCATGTCGATCTCCCACCAACGGTGCCCGTGCCGGGCCATGCGCTGGTAGGCGTGGTGGTTGTTGTGCCAGCCTTCGCCGTAGGCCAACAGGCCGACCCACCACAGGTTGCGGCTGTCGTCCGTCGTTTCGTAGTTGCGGTAGCCCCATTTGTGCGTAGCCGAGTTGACAAACCAGGTAATGTGCAGGACGTAAATCAGCCGCAGGAACATGCCGTAGGCGACAAACGACCAGGCTGTGTACAGGTCCCACCAGAAGTAGCCGGCGGCAAACAGAGCGACGCCCAGCACCCAGTGCCAGAGGAGGAACGTCTTGTCCAGGAACGGCATCACCGGATCCTTCAAGAGATCGGGCGCGTACCGCTCGATCAACTGTTTCTGGTTCTCGCGGCCGCGGTTGGGCGCCAGCCACACCATGTGGCTCCACCAGAACCCTTCCCGCGGGGAGTGCGGGTCGCCCTCGTGATCGCTGAACTCGTGGTGTTTGCGGTGAACGGCCACCCACATCGTGGCCGGGCCCTCGCCGGCCAGCCCACCGATGAAGGCCAGGGTCCGGCGGACCCACTGGTAGCTCGAGAAGCTGCCGTGCGTCAGGCAGCGGTGATAGCCCAGCGTGATGCCGACCGCGCCGGTGAACCACCCCAGGATCAAGGTCAAAAGCAGGCCCTTCCACGTGAAGAAGAAGAGCGCCGAAAGCGCGCCGACGTGCAAGAAGGCGATCCACAGGACCACCGGCCAATCGAGCCCGCGTGCCCAACGAGTTGTCTGAGCTTGGACGAGCGGGACTCGCTTTCGGGACTTTCTAGCCTGTAGTTTGGCGGCCCTTCGGGACGCCTTTTCGGAGCCGTGCCGTTTCAGAGTGGCTGATTTCGCGGATTGGCGAGCCTTTTCGACTGTTTCGATGGGTGTCACTGACCGTCTCCTTCGGGTTCCGTTGTGGGGCTCGCGGCGTGCCAGGCTTGCGGCTTAAACCGCATCCCTATTAGGTGTTCGACGAATTCTAGGGCGGATACGCGGATCGAGTGTCATGCGCCGGTCGGCCGTTTGTAAAAGATTGGTAAGTACCGCGTCTGCTGGCAGAGTTTGAGGGAGGCGTGCGGGGAGGGCGAGGCGGCGAGGCTCCTGCCGAGTCGTAAAGCACCACTCCTGCTCGCGGCTCGGCGGGAGCCTCGCCCTCCCTTTCGGCGCCTCCCATCCTTGATTTCGTAACGTGGAAACACCGGCGCGCAGGCGATAGAGTGGAGCAACCTTTGTCCGACGACAATTCGCCCCAAAACCTGATAGCAGTAGGGGGACCGAGTTCGATGTCCCGTTTCTCGCACATCCTGTTCGTACCGGCGGTATTGATCATGAGCTTCACGGCGAACTCCTGCCTCGCGGCCGAAGGAGGCACGCAGCCGCTGCGCAAAGTCGGCTACGATCGGCCGGCGCGCAATCCGCACCAGAGCCGCTCGGCCGTCGTCGCCGAGAACGGCATCGTGGCCACCAGCCAGCCGCTGGCCGCGCAAGTGGGCGTCGACGTCCTCAAGCAGGGAGGCAATGCGGCCGACGCCGCCATCGCCACGAGCGCCATGATGGGCCTGGTGGAGCCGATGAGCTGCGGCATCGGCGGCGACATCTTCCTCATCTACTGGGACGCCAAGACCAAGAAGCTCTACGGCCTCAACGGCAGCGGACGCAGCCCCTACAAGCTGTCGCGGGAGATCTTCGCCCAAAAGGGAATCAAAGAGATCCCCACCGAGGGCCTGCTGCCGTGGAGCGTGCCAGGTTGCGTGGCCGGGTGGGACGACTTGCGCGTCCGCTTCGGCACCAAGAGTTTTAAGGAGCTACTGGCGCCGGCGATTGAATATGCCGAGCACGGCTTCCCGGTGACCGAGATCATCGCCGGCGGCTGGGCGTCCTCGCAGTCGTCGCTGAAGGATTGGCCCGACTCGGCCAAGACGTATCTCCCCGGCGGCCGCGCGCCGCGCGAAGGGGAGATGTTCCGCAATCCGAACCTCGCCGCCAGCTATCGCAAAATCACTAACCAGGGGCGCGACGCGTTCTATCGCGGCGATATCGCGCGGGCGATCGTCGCTTTCAGCGAGGCCAACGGCGGATACTTCTCCACGAAGGATTTCGAGGACCACACGTCCGATTGGGTCGAGCCCGTGTCGACCAACTACCGCGGCTACGACGTGTGGGAGCTGCCGCCCAACGGGCAGGGTATCGCGGTGCTGGAGATACTGAATCTGCTCGAGGGCTACGATCTGAAGAGCATGGGTCCGGGGAGCGCGGACTTCATCCACTTGTTCATCGAGGCCAAGAAGCTGGCCTACGCCGACCGGGCAAAGTTCTACGCCGACCCGGCCTTCAACCGGCTGCCCACCGCGGAATTGATCTCCAAGCCCTACGCCGAGCGGCGCCGCAAGCTGATCGACTCGAAACGGGCCGCCATGGACGCGCCGGCGGGCGATCCCAAGCTGGCCCTTGGCGACACGATCTACCTGACGGTGGTCGATAAGGACCGCAACTGTTGCTCGCTCATCCAGAGCAACTTCCACTCGTTCGGCTCGCAGGTCGTGCCTGGCGACGTGGGCTTTGTCATGCAGAATCGCGGGCAGCTATTTGCGCTCGACGAGCATCACCTGAACCGGTTCGAGCCGCACAAGCGCCCCTTCCACACGATCATCCCGGCCTTTGCGACCAAGGACGGTCGGCCGTGGCTGTCGTTCGGCGTCATGGGAGGGGACATGCAGCCGCAAGGGCACGTGCAGGTGCTGGTGAACATGATCGACTTCGGCATGAACGTGCAGGAGGCCGGCGATTTCGGCCGCGCCCGGCACAACGGCAGTCCCGAGCCGACCGGCGAACCGGTGGCCAGCGACGGCGGGAAGGTGACCGTGGAATCCGGCATCACCAACGAGACGATTGAAGAGCTACGCCGCCGCGGCCACAACGTGATGCGCTCGCGGGGCGACTTCGGCGGCTACCAGGCGATCATGATCGACAGCGAGCATGGCACGCTCCGCGGCGGCACCGAGGCCCGCAAGGACGGCGCGGCGGTGGGGTACTGAAAGGAAATGATGAATGCGGAATGAAATGTGAGCGACCGCCGCTTGCAGGATCGTCTCGGTCACATTCATCATTCCGCATTCATCATTGGCGCGCCTCACCAGCTTGTGCTGGCGCCGGTTCCGCCGCTAGCGCCGCCAGCGCCGAAGGAGCCGCCGGCGTCGGAGCTTGGGCCCCCGCCGAACGAGCTTGTTCCTCCGCTCATTCCACCGGCGTCGAATCCGCCGCCGCCCATCGCGCCGCCAAAGCCGCTGCCTCCGAAGCCTTGACTGAAGTCATCCGTCAGTTGGTTCGACCGGCCCGCCCACGTTGATCGCCCCTGGTCGCCCAAGGCGTTGTTGAGCGCCATCCACCAGAGCATTCCGCCCGAGCCGCCGCGCCAGGTGCGCCGATAGCCGCTTCGCCGGCCCAGCGCCATCATCCACACCGCGAATAGCCCGACCGGCAATAGCAAGCAGCAAAAGCCGAGCGGCGCGAGCGAGGCGCCGGGGCGTCGCAACGGCTGACCCAGCGGCGGCGCGAAACCGGGCATCTGGTGCGCGACGGGCGGGTGCTGGCCGACGTGCGGCTGATGCTGAACCGGCGGGACTTGGCGGGCCGGCGCGCCGTGTTGCACCGGCGGCGTCTGCCGTTCGGGCAGTTCACGCTCGACCGCGGTAACAGCTTTGTCTGGGTGGGCCTGGGCCTCGGGCCCTTCAATCTTGCCGGCCACGGCCGCCGCCAGGGCGTCCAGTCCCTGGGCGTAACGCCGGCCGCGAAAGTATTGGTCGCGAACTTTGTTCAAGAGCGACGAGCACCAACTGTCGGAGAGCGTCTTTTCCAGCCCTAGGCCGGTGTGGATTCGCGCCTTGCGGTCGTCGACGGCCAACACGATCAGCACGCCGTTGTTCCTGTCCTTCTGGCCCAGCCGCCACTGGTTGAAGTGGCGCTGCGCGAATTGACGGATGTCCTCGCCGTGCGTCGTGCGGATAGTCAGCACCTTGAGCTGCGCGGTCGTCTTTTGCTCCAGGTCGGCCAGGCGCCGTTCCAGCTTCTGCCGTGCGGCCGAATCGAAGACGGCCGCCGTGTCGACGACGCGCGTGCCGGGGTCGGGGATCGTGACGTCCGCGGCGGCGCGGCCCGCCGCGATCGGCGCGAACATGGCCGCCGTCAACGTGAGCAGCATCAGGATCCGGCAGTCACTCGCGACTCGCATGGTATCTTATGCCTCGAGGAACCGGGCAAGGCGCGCCGTAGCGATTCTGGTCCAAGCCGCCCGGCACTGCAAGCGCGGGCGCCCCGAGTGTGAAACGCGCACGCGCTTCGCGGCCAACTCCAACATGGGAGACATATCGTATGGGATTCGTCAACGAATTCGTGGCCTTTATCAAGCGCGGCAGCGTGATCGACCTGGCGGTGGGCGTCATCATCGGCGCGGCCTTCGGCAAGATCGTCTCGTCGCTCGTGGGCGACGTCCTGATGCCTCCGATCGGCTATCTCGTGGGGGGCGTGAAATTCACCGATCTGTCGCTCGCGCTGGGGGGCGGCGACACGTCGGTGACGATCAACTACGGCAACTTCCTCCAAACGGTATTCGATTTCCTGATCATTGCCTTTTGCGTTTTCTTGGTGGTGAAAGCCGTGAACTCGCTGTACCGCAAAGAGCCACCCAAGCCCGCCGAACCGCCAGCGCACGAGAAGCTGCTGGCGGAGATCCGCGACTTGCTGAAGGCCCGCGCCTGACGATCGCCGCCCTCGGTCATGTCTTCGCGGGGGCCGAGAAATCGACCTTCGGCGGCTCTTCTGCCGCTTTGGGAGGCTGGAAATACTCGGCTGGAGTAACGCCTGCGAAGCGGGCGTAGACGCTCGACGGGAAACGCCGCGCGAACGTGTTCAGCGTTTGCACCGAGTCGTTGTAGCGCTGCCGCTCGACACTCAAGCGATTCTCGGTGCCGGCAAGCTCGTCCTGCAGCTTGAGAAACGATTCGTTGGACTTGAGTTCCGGGTATTGCTCCTGCAGGAACAAGAGCCGCGACAGGGCCCGCTCGACGCCGGTGGCGGCGGTCGCCCGCTCGGCGACCGTTCCCGTCTCCTGGCTTTGAAAATAAGCCTTCCGTGCTTCGGCGATGCCCAGGAAGACCTTCTGCTCCTGGCCGGCCACGCCCTTGACGGTCTCGACCAGGTTGGGGATCAAGTCGTAGCGGCGCTGCAATTGGTTTTCGACCTGGGCCCACTTCTGCTTGACGCTCTCGTCGAGGGTGATGGCCTGGTTGTACCCCTGGTAGACGCATCCGCCCACCACAAGCGCGATCACCACCACGACCAGGCCGACGAGTGGAAGCATTTTCATAGGCACCTCCGAGGGGAAATGACGAAGGTCGAAGCACGAATGTCTAAAGCGAAAGACAGAACGCGAATCGCTTCGCCCTTTGAACGTTCCTTATTTGGATTCATTTTGACATTCGGATTTCGACATTCGACATTTGCGAGCGCGGTCACGCGGCCGCGGTTCGTGGCAATTGTAGCCCGCACCGCTCGGAAAGTCGTCCGCGATGCCTACCAGCTTGTGCTGGCGCCGCCGCCGCCGCTTGATCCTCCTCCGCCGAACGAGCCCCCTCCTCCTCCTCCGCCACCCCCAAAGCCCCCGCCTGAACCGCCGCTCCACGTTGAGCGGCCCGATTCGCTGAGCACGTTGCCGAGCACGCTTCCCCAGTACACGGCCTCGCCCACGCCGCGCCACACGCCGCGATTCCGCTGCCGCCGACTGATGAACGCCAAAAACACAATGATGGCGAAGGGTAACAGGGAACAGCACAGACCGAGCGGAAGCTGCGTGGGCTGGTGCTGCTTCGGTTGGTGCCGAACCGGTGGCACGCCTTCCAGCTTGACGCCGCCTGAGTCGTCGGCGATCTTGTTCGCCACCGCTACGACGAGTGCGTAAAGGCCGTCCGAGTATCGACCGGAGCGGAAGTATTCATCGCGAATCTTTCGCAAAAGCGTGCCGTTCCAGCCGTCGGGCAAGGTTCCCTCCAGCCCATAGCCGGTGTGAATCCGCGCCTTGCGGTCGTCGACGGCCAGCACCACGAGCGCGCCGTTGTCCTTGTCCTTCTGGCCGAGCTTCCACAGGTCGAAGTGGCGCTGCGCGAACGGAAAAATATCCTCGCCGCTGGTCGTGCCGACGGTGAGCACCTTCACTTGTGCGGTCGTCTGCCGCGCGAGCTCCGCCAAGTGCTGTTCCAGCTTCTCCCGCGTGGTCTGGTCGAACACGGCCGCCGTGTCGACGACGCGGGTACCCGGGTCCGGCACGGTCAGTTCGGCATGGGCCCAACGCGGCGCTAGCAGGAGCATCAGCCCGGCCAAAGCGGCTCGCGCGGCCAAGCGAGGATTACCAGGAATCGGCATAACGTCCCAGGGCCTCGACGTCGCCGTAGAGTTGCTGAAACGTGGACCAGTCGATCGCGCGGGGCGCTTCGAGCACGCGCCACGCGCCTTGCAGCTTTTGGCCCACGACGCCCTCGACTTCCGCGAGCATCGCCTCCGGCGGTAGCGGCTGGCGCCGGTCCTTGAGCCACAACAGGCCCCGCAGCGTGCGCAGCAAGCCCGCGAGCGACGGGCCGGTGGCACGGCGGATTGATTCGTCGTTGGCGCCGTCGGTCACCGCGGTTTGCCGCATGGCGAGCGCCAGGGTCTTAAGCTCGCGCTCGCATTGCAGCCGCACGTGCTTCGGGTCGAAGACAAGTGAAGCGAACGCATCGTCGCCGAAGACGACCAGGTGCTCGACTTGAATCTCGATCAGTTCCAGCGGATAGGAGTCGAGCGAGGCCCTGAGGAAATCAGGCGTCAGCACCAAGGGCGCGGCGATCCGGGCCCGGCCAAACAAATGCCCCTCTTCGGCCAGCCGGCGCAGCGCGGCCAGCTCGACCGTGGGCATGACGACCACGCTTTGGGCCGTCTGCCGGCGCGGATCGAAGCGGGGGCCGGCGATCGGACCGTACAGAGTCAGGCTCTGCACGCGGTCCTCGGTGTGGTCGAGCAGCCGCCTTGCATAGTGCCGCACGGCATCACGCATCGAGGCAGGCACGGCCGCCAATCCAGGGAGTTCCATCACGCGCCCTTCCCCTCTTTCGGCTTGATCAAATCCTCGAACATCGCTTCGACGAACTGGTCTGGATCGAAGGGCGTCAGGTCCTCGGCCTTTTCGCCGACGCCCAGGTACTTCACCGGCAGACCGACTTGCTGGCGGATGGCAACGATCACGCCCCCCTTGGCCGTGCCGTCGATCTTCGCCAGAACGATGCCCGTGCACTGCACCGCCTCGGTGAAGCTACGGGCCTGGCTGATGCCGTTCTGGCCCGTCGTTGCGTCGAGCACCAGGAGCACCTCATGCGGGGCGCCGGGGACGCGCTTGCCGATGACGGAGTGGATCTTGGTCAGCTCTTTCATCAGGTTCTGCTGCGTCTGCAGTCGGCCGGCCGTGTCAACGATGCACACGCCGGCGCCGGTTTCGATAGCCTGGCTGACAGCGCGGTGCGCTACGGCGGCCGGATCGCTCTTCGCTTCTCCGGTGACGATTTCCGCCCCCAGGCGGCCGGCCCAGATCGTGAGCTGCTCGACGGCCGCCGCGCGAAAGGTGTCGGCCGCGCCGAGGACGACCTTCTTGCCCTGCGACTGGAACATCTTGGTCAACTTGGCGATTGTAGTCGTTTTGCCGGCCCCGTTCACGCCGGCGACCATGATCACCGTGGGCCCGCTTGGGGCGAAGCGGATCGGCGCCTCCGGTTGCGCGACGAGTTCTCTGAGCTTTTTCGTCAAATTGGCGACCACGTCCTTCATCTCGACGATGCGGCCACGGAACTCGACGCGGACGTGCTCGATCTCTTGCTGCGCCGCCGTGACGCCCATGTCGGTCTTGATGAGGATCTCGAAGAGCTCCTCGAGGAAGGCATCGTCGATCAAGCGGCCTTCGCTCTTAAAGAGGTCGCGGATGTCCGTATTGAGCAGGTTCTTGGTCTTGGCCAGCCCCTGCTTGATCTTGTCGAAGAGACCCATCGTGGGTGGTGCCTGAGTGAGTTCGGGTTGGGGAGGGACGGTGGGGGATGTCGGGGAAGGACCCTTTGGGAATAACGAATGTCGAAATCGGAATGTCAAAAGAAGCACGAACGTCGAAGCTCGAAACAATTCGCGTTTCGTGCTTCGGATTCCTTTCGACATTCGGATTTCGACATCCGTCACTCCCCCCGCGCGGCGTTACTTTTCGCGGTGTCCTTCCAGGAACCGGTCGAGGATGCCGTTGACGAACTGGGCGCTGTGCGCGGTGCCGAACCGCTTGGCCAGCTCGACCGCCTCGTTGATCGCCACGCGGCCGGGCGTCGTAGTATACAGAATCTCGTAGGCCCCCAGCCGGAGCACGTTGCGATCGGTGGCGGCCATTCGCTCCAGGCTCCAGTTGTCGGCGGTGCGCGACAACAGGGCGTCGAGCTCGCCCTGATTGCGACGGACGCCGGCCACGAGCGAGCGGGCGAACTCGGCGAGCTCTTCGCCTTGCAGACGTGCGCGCAGGAACTCATCACCCCGCGCTGGCCCGGCACTGGGGTTCAGATCGTCCTGAAACAGGACTTGCAATGCAACTTCGCGCGCTCGGCTGCGTCGGGCCACTGTGAGAACCCAAAATACAGGATGGAGTCAGGATCGAGAGGACGGCTTCGCTTCGGGCCACGCGACCCTGGGGGCGCCTGGTGTCGTGTCTGGCTTAAAACGTGTCGCGAGTGCCATGCCCACGCTGGCCGTGGCCACGCGGCGGCGGGCACGGCCACGTCGGAGTACCTCCGTGGCCATGGCACCCACCTTCTTACGCCAGACGCGACACTAGGAGGGCAACTGGCCGAGCAGATGGAGCATTTCCAATGCCGCCAGCGCGCACTCGCTGCCTTTATTGCCTACGTTGCCCCCGGAGCGATGGATCGCCTGTTCGAGGGTATCGCAGGTCAACAAGCCGAACAATACCGGAAGGCCACTGCGCACCGATAGCTCGGCTAGTTGCAAGCTTACGGCGCGATTGATGTGCTGGTCGTGCGTGGTTTCTCCGCGGATGACCGCGCCCAGGCAAAGCACCGCCGCGAACTGGCCGCTGGCGGCCAGCCGCGCTGCGACGACCGGAATCTCCCACGCGCCCGGCACCCAGGCGACCGCGATCTGCTCGTCGCGCACGCCCTGCGCGGCGAGCGTCTCGAGCGCCCCGGCCAAAAGCCGCGACGTTACGGATTCGTTGTACCGCGACACGACGATCGCCAGTTGCGCCTGCGTGCCCTCGGGTTCTCCGCGAAAGGTTCTAGGCATGGGCCGCACCGGCACTTTGCGGACTGGACGTGCGACAGGCGAGCTTCGTCATTCGGCGCCTACTGCACGAGACTGTTGATCAGGTTCTCCAGCATTTCCTGGCGGCCGCTTTGGTTCGCGGCGGCGTCCCCCTTCTTGAGCATATAGGCTTCGAGCGATTTGAAGCCGTGCTTGCCGCCTTCGATCTCCGCGCCCACGCCCGAGTCCCAGCTTGCGTAGCGATTCTTCAGGAACTCGGCCAGGCGGCCGTCGGCGCGGATGGCGGCGGCGATCTTCAGTCCGCGCGCGAACGCATCCATGCCGCCGACGTGGGCGTGGAATAGATCGACCGGCTCGAAGCTCTCGCGGCGGACCTTGGCATCGAAGTTAAGGCCGCCGGTGGTGAAGCCTCCGTACTTCAAGAGCACGAGCATGATTTGCGTCGTCAAGTAGATGTCGGTCGGGAATTGGTCGGTGTCCCAGCCCAGCATCAGGTCGCCGTAGTTGGCGTCGACCGAGCCCAGGAACCCCTGCATGGCGGCGTATTCCAACTCGTGCTGCATCGAGTGGCCGGCCAGCGTGGCGTGATTGGCCTCGATGTTCATCTTCACGTTCTTGTCCAGGCCGTACGCGCGGAGGAAGTTGACGCACGCCGCCACGTCGAAGTCGTACTGGTGCTTGGTCGGCTCCTTGGGCTTGGGCTCGAAATAGAACTGGCCCGTGAAGCCAATCTCGCGGGCGTAGTCGACGGCCATGTGCATGAAGCGGGCGAGGTGATCGAACTCGCGCTTCATGTCGGTGTTCCACAGGTTCTGGTATCCCTCGCGGCCGCCCCAGAACGTGTAGCCGGCCCCGCCCAGCTCCTTGGTGACCTCCAGCATCTTTTTGACCTGCGCGGCGGCGAAGGCGAAGGCGTCGGCGTTGGGGCTCGTGGCGGCGCCGTGCATGTAGCGCGGGTTGCTGAACAGGTTCGCCGTTCCCCACAGGAGCTTGATGCCGGTGCGCTGTTGCTCTTCCTTGAGCACCTTGACGACCGCGTCGAGGTTCTTGTTGGTCTCGGCCAGCATGGCCCCCTCGGGCGCGACGTCGCGGTCGTGGAAACAGTAGAAGGGGACGCCCAGCTTCTCCATGAACTCGAAGGCGACGCGGGCGCGGTTCGTGGCGTTCTCGACCGAGTCGACCGGCCCTTCCCACGGCCGCAGCATGGTGCCCGGGCCAAACGGGTCGCTGCCGGCCCCGCGGAACGTGTGCCAGTAGGCGACGCTGAAGCGGAAGTGGTCCTTCATCGCCTTCCCTTCAACCAGCTCGTCGGCGTTGTACTGCTGGAAGGCGAGGGGGCTTTTCGCGCGCGAGCCCTCGTAGCGGATCTTCTGAACCTCGGGGAATGCGGCCATAAGTGTGCCCTTCTCGTCGTCGGGAGTGGGTGAGCTGGGATTCCAAGTCGCGGCGCATCGATCCGCGGAAACATCATCCTACCGGCAGTTCCCCCGCTGGCAATCCGGGGGCACACTCTCCTACTTCCCTCGCCCCTTGCGGGAAAGGGGTCGGCGGTGAGAGGAGCGGTCAAATGATGAACGATGAATGCGGAATGATGAATGGAGGATCGCGAGCGTCGTGCGGAGGTTTACGGGGCAGTGAATCGCGCGACATTCCCCTCCTCAGCCCATTCATCATTCCGCATTCATCGTGGGTCGCCTATGATGACGCAGCCATCCCGATTCAAGCCCTCCGGAGTTGCTCGATGATCTACGCCAATATCTGGTTGACCGTCAAGGACGCCAAGGACGTGCCGGAGATTCGCGAGCTATTGCGCGAGCAAGGGAAACTTTCGCGGGCCGAGCCTGGCTGTCTGCGGTTCGAGGTGTACCACTCGCAGGCCGATGAGACGCGGTTTCTGCTGTGCGAGCGGTGGGCGTCGCAAGAGGCGCTCGACGCGCATCGCAAGGCCAAGGCCTACACCGAAATCTACCAGCCCAAAGTGCTGCCGAAGGCCGAGCGGCAGGGGCACGTGTGCACGCTTGTCGAGTAGGCTTCTGAAACGAAAACGTGTGTGCCACGGCTTGTCCCGAGAGGGCAAGCCGTGCTGATTCGGGCATCGGCTTCACGACTCCGACGTCCTCTCGCATTGCACTGCTTCCCTCGAAGCAGTGGCACACCGCAGTCGGCATTGACCTGGTTTTACTGCAGGTCGTGTGCTTCCGTCACGGCCCCGATGCCGCACTCTTCGCCGCAGTCGTCTGGGCCCGCACAAACGCCAGCACCGCGTCGAGGGCCGGGTCGCGATTGGCGAAATAGTCCTCCGAGCTCAATTCGACCCGGAAATCCGGCGCCACCCAGATCCGGCTATCGGTCGGGTAGGCGTGCTGGTGGTAGCGGGTCGAGATGCTCAGAGCGGCGCCGCTGTAGGGGAGCACCACGCCGGTGCTCTCGCCGGCGGCCTTGGGGCGCGAGCCAGTCGGCTCGCCGACGAACACCGCCTCGGTCAATCGGTCGAGGTCGTTGGTGAAGTTCTGCGCGGCCGAAAACGTGCCGCGGCCAACCAGGGCGTAATAACGCGCTTGCGGGTTGTCGCGCTCATAGTGAATCAAGGTTTTCAACAAATTGAGATACAAATAAGTGTCGCCGCCGCCATTGTGCCGCAGATCGACGATCACCGCTTTCGGGCGCTGGCTCTCGAACTGCGCCTGCAGTCGATCGGCGAACCGATCGAGCGTGTCCCCCTTCTGGCCGCCCACCGAATTGAACTGGAAGTACAGGGCTTCGGCATCCGGCAGCGGCTCGAACCAGTACGCCGTCTCCATCTTCGACATGTAGCGCGGCGGGGGTGGTGCGTCGGCAAGCCGTGAGGGAGGCAGGTCGCCATTGTACCGCGGACCGTCGGCCGGTTCGATCGCCACGGTGCGCGTCTTGCCGGCGCGATCCACGACGTCTAGTGATAGCGGCCCCTCGGCGGGCATCAGTCCCAACGACTTGAGCAGCCACGGCTTGACCAGCTCGAACGGGCCAAGCCAGATGATGCCCATCGGATTGTCGCGGCTTTCGACGGTCGCCAGCAATTGCTTGAGGCGCTCGATGTCGGCGCCGCCCAAGCGCTCGACGCGGCAGCCGATCAGGTCGCGGTAGGGCTCGGCGGCGTCGATCACGAACAGTCCGTCGCTGAAGAAGTACAGCCGCAGCGGCAGGGTCTTTCGACCGCCAAAATGGGGCCGGGTGTGGCCGTCGCCCAAGAGCACCAGCGCCTTTTGTATTTCGGCCAGGATGTCACCGTCGGTGAGATCGGCGACTTTCGCGCGAATTGTTTGGACCGCTTCGGTGAACCGCGCGGCCCGGTCCCCTTCGCGCCATTGGACGTGCATCCGCGCGGCTTCGCGCAGCAAGTGATCGAGATCGCGCCGCCACTTCTCACCGCGATCGACCTTGTCGGCGTCGACCGGCAGCGCCGCCAGGCGGATGAATCGCGGGTCGTCGCGCAAGAACTCGAACCGCGGGTCGGTCCGCATCACGTTCGAGTGCTCGTGCCGCGCGGCCAGTGCTCGCTCGAGCCAATCCATGGTCCGCTCGCCGTCGTGCGACTGGGCGTACATCCGGGCGATCTGGTATTCGTTGTGGCCGCCCGCCGCGTCGAACCCCAGTTCGATCAGCTTCTCGTAGGCGGCGATGGCCCGGTCGTAGTGTTCCGTGCGTTCTTCGCAACGCGCCAGGCGGTTCCAGCTTGGCTGGTGGTAGGGGTTGACCTCGACCAGGCGCCGGTAAAGAGGCAGAGCCTGCTCGTAGTTGAACGCGCGGAATTGCTTCTCGGCGTCCTGGACCAGGGCCAGATACTCTTCCGGCGGTAGCGTCGCGGTCCGCGGCTGCGGAACTTCGCCCGCGGCATCCTCGGCCGAGGCGACCGCCAGACCGCCGCGGCTGGCGGCCAGCCCTAGAAGGACAGACAAGACCAACAACTCACGTCCGGTGGGTAAGGATGCGCATCGCATGAATCGCCTCGCCTGATTGGATGCAGGGTCTCGCACAGGGTCGCCCGGGCGCAGCGCGACCGCTCCCGCCCGTGGGGCCCCCGGCCCAGTCTATTCGCCGCTCAGAGGGCTTTCTTGGGGCTGAGGAGACAGCGGCGTAGAAATAGCCGCGCGCAGAGAGCCACCTCAGCGCTCAATAGAGCAGGAAACGCCCACGTCTCTTTCGGCCGTGGGGCGGCTGAGTCAAGGCGCGCGAAGGAACTAGGCGGCCTGCTTCTTCCCTGTCTTGCGTCGCACGAAGAGAAGGCCGATTCCGCCAAGGATCAGCAGCACATATGTCGCCGGTTCGGGCACGCCCATGTCGCTGGCGGTGTACTCAAACCCCCACCATACGCCGCCATAAAGCGTGACTGCATTCTGCCACACGCCGTTTCCGCCTAGCGTCCGGGTGTCGTCGGCCAGAATCACCTGAAACTGGACGGACGCTACGGGACTCCCCTCGTATTCGTTCTCATTGATCTTGGGCACGTCCAAGAACCACCCTCCTTGGCCGCGGCCGGGTTGGGCAGGGTTGGTCAGCGCGAGAGTGCCCGCGGTGCCCGGCGTAAGCCCTCCGTCGTAAAAGGGGGAAGAGTTGTCGCGGGTGGTGAAGGTAGCGTCGGTGAAGTTGTCCAAGCCCGTCGCGAGCGCCGTTCCGCGGATCGTGCCGTTCAGTCCCTGAATCCAGCGGAGATTGTTCATGGCCGGCGCGCCCGGCTGCGGGATGTACTTGAGATTCAAGACGGCGCCGCCGCGCTCACCCATGAGTCCATCCCCCGCATAGGTCGCCCCATTGGCGGTGTACGCCGTCGGCTCACTGATGACCCACGGATAGTAGTCAATCGTGGTGATCCCCGCCTCGACTTGGGCCTCCTGGGCCGCGCCGGCCCACGTGAAAGTCCAGGCCTCGCCCGAGGGGCCGGACCCGTTCGCGGGATTGGCGGCCAGAAACGTCGCCAAACCGGTGTTGATCCAAGGGCACTGCCCCGGCGGCATCGTTTGAATCGTACTGACCGCGATTGCGGGATACGGATTAGCCGTGGAGGTGTTGATGTCGTCGCCGAAGATGCGCGGCCCGTCCTGCTGCTGCGTGCCACCGTAGGCATTGCTCGGCGCGAGCAAAACGCCGCCGGCCAGCAACATCATCGCGGTGAGCAGCGGAACGATGTGCCGTGCTCTTGGAGTCACGGAACGCGTGCCCGTGATCTGGTGTCGCATGGTTTCTCCCCTGATGAAGTGAAAAGCCCTGTGGGCCCCGAACTTGTGATGATTGATTCGCGCGCGGACCGGCGCGCGAGGTGCGACATGAGACGTACGGCTACGGCGCAATGGGACTCCCGAAGCGATGGGCGGCAATCGGTCTGCGCTGGCGAAAGGCGGGAACCACTCGTGGCGAACGGAAGAGACGCCCCGCGGATTTCGCCGTCGAGAAGAATCAGCAACGCCGAATGGGCCTGGCTGTGAGTCGCGGCCGTCGCGCGGCCATGGACCGTCGCAGGCCGAGGGAGGTGAAGAGAGAACCGCTAAAGACGTGCGCGAGCATGCGCGCGAACATGAAGGTGCTGTCGCCGGCCCAGGAACTCGACCTCTCCAGGTCATTAGCGTACTCCCTCACAATCGCCTGCCGGCTTGCACGCCCACTTGGCGGCACAATCTACCCGTGCCCAGCGGCATTGTCAATAAATTTCAGAAAATTAAGCTTGGCGCTAGCCGGGCCGCGGATCGCAAGGGGGGATTGGTTTCCGGCCGGGACAGACGAGCGCGAAACCAGGCCACGGCAAACTGCCACTGTCCTAACTAACCAGTTACCCGCCGCAGCACCCAGTCGCCCAGCCGGGGCCATAGCGCGGCCAGGGCCACCAGCAGCCGGGCCCGGCCTGGAACCACGATCTCCGGCTGCCGCCGCTCGCAGGCCCGCACGATTCGCTCGGCCAGGTATTCGGGGCGCAGCAGGTTGAGCTTCACGCCCGCCCCCGGCTTGTTGGCAGCGTCGGGCAGATCACTTGAGTCGCCGGAGCGGGCCAGCGGCTCGCGGCGCGGCTCGTCGCGGGCGATCGGTCCCGGACAGACCAAAAGCACGTGCAGCCCCCGCGGCTCAAGCTCCAGCCGCAACTGCGCGGTGTACGCCGAGAGGGCAAACTTGCTGGCCGGGTAGGCCCCCATGTAGCGGGTGGCTGACTTGCCGGCCAAGGACCCGATATTCACCAGGTGCCCCCGCCGCGCGAGCAAATGCGGCGCGGCGGCGCGGGTACAGCGGACGACGCCGATCAGGTTCAGTTTCAAGAGCTCCTCGAAATCCTCGGGCGTCGTGTCCAGAACGGCGCCGCGGGCCGAACGGCCTGCGTTGTTCACCAGCACGTCCAATCGGCCGAACCGCTCGATGGCGCCGGCCACGAGAGCGTCGACCGATTCCTGCCGCGTCACGTCGGCTTCGATCCCCGTGACGTCGAAGCCTTTCTGCGCCAGGTCGCGGGCCGTTTGATCGAGCTTCTGCCGGTCCCGAGCGGCGATCACCACGCGCGCCTTCCGCGCGGCAAACGCCGTGGCAATCGCCCGGCCCAGGCCGCTTGAACCGCCCGTGACCACCACGATCTTGCCGTTCCAGGAATCCATGAATCGACTCGTCTTGCTAGGTCGCGGCCCGCCGCGGAACGAACGTACCCGGACATCACTCGATGGCCTTGAAACTTGTCGCCGTCCATTCGACGTCCAGATTGGTGCCCAACACATTCCTCTGGTAGCGGCGCGGGTAGCCGTAGCGCGGGTCGAACTCGCCGCGAAAGACCGTCTCGGTCACGGCCAGCACGCCGAATCCGCCCGGGGTCTCGGCCGAGTCGAAGTCCTGCCGGATCGTTTCGAGCTGGCCGGGCACGGTCCAGTATTCCCAGGTGCGCGACTGCGCGGGGACCACGCCGTCGCGCGTCATCCGCGTCACACGGCCGACGCGGACTTCGATGTGCACCGGTCCGGGGCGCCCGCCGCCGACCATGATGTCCATGTCGTAGCTGGCCGGGCCGTTCTCCGTCCAGCGGCGGGCCGCCGCCTCCAGGTCCTCGCGCGTCACCCGCGGCAAGGTCTCGCCACGCCGGGCGATGGAAATCGCAAATATCACTCCGACGGTGAGGGCCACGCCCAACAGAACGCCCAGGGCCACGGCCGGCGCGCGCGACCGCTTTCGCGTGGAAGGCAGCGAGCCGTTTTTGTTTGGTTCCATCGGCGATCCGACCGGTACGAAGTCCAGACCTCGTGCGTGATCCTGGTGTGTGACTCCGCCAGTGCGTGATCCGTGTGCCACTGGCTCTGCCAGTGCGAGGGCCACATTGGCGGAGCCAGTGGCACACAAACGACTGTTCGGACCAAGTTCCCAAATGGTGAACCTGAAAGGCCAGCCGCCGGGTCTCGTCAATCGGCCAGCCGCGCGGTACGTTTGCGGCACGCCGGCCACATTCTCCCCTTGCGGCGCGCCGTTGGTCAACCACGCCTGGCATCGCATGGCACAGTCCGCGAATCAGAATCGCGCCCGCACCAAGATCATCGCCACCGTTGGACCGGCGTGCCGCGAGGATGCGCAACTGGCCGGGCTGTACGAAGCTGGCGTCGACATCTTTCGCCTCAACACGGCGCACGGCAACCAGTCGGACCACGAAGCGACAATCGCCGCCATCCGCCGCACAAGCCAGCGCGTCAAGATGCCCATCGGCGCGCTCGTGGACCTGGCTGGGCCGAAAATTCGCTTGGGCGAACTGGCGGGCGGGCAGGTCGATTGCCGCCTGGGCGCGACGTTCCGCTTCGTGCGGGGCGCGTCCGCCAGCCGGCCTGACGAGTTGGTCACGACCTACGACCGATTGCTCGACGAGTTGGAAGAAGGCCGCTCGATCATGCTTGCCGACGGAACGGTATCCATGCTTGTCGAAAAACTGTCGCCCGATGCCGCCACCGTCCGCGTCACGCAACAGGGTTCGATCCGCAGCCGGCAGGGCGTCAACCTGCCGGGCGCACGGATCAGCCTGCCGGCGATGAGCGACGCCGACCGGCAATATGCCGCCTGGGCCGCGGCACAGGGCGCCGACTTTGTCGGCCTGAGCTTCGTTCGCTCGCCCGACGACGTGCGCCAGCTCAAATCGCTCCTGCGGTCGCACGGTTCGCCGGCGCGGGTGATCGCCAAGATCGAGAAGCAGGAGGCGCTCGACGAGCTCGAAGCGATCGTGGCCGCGGCCGACGGCCTGATGGTTGCCCGCGGCGACCTGGGCGTTGAGATCGACGTGGCGCGGATGCCGGTCGTGCAGAAGGAGATCGTGGCCACGTGCAACCATTGGCAAAAGCCGGTCATCATCGCCACGCAAATGCTCGATAGCATGCAACGCTCGTCGCACCCTACGCGGGCCGAAGTGACCGACGTCGCCAACGCCATCCTCGATGGTTGCGACGCCTGCATGCTGTCGGGCGAGACGGCGATCGGCGAGTTCCCCCGCGCCGCGGTCGAGATGATGAACCGCATCGCCCTGGCGACCGAGCCCCTGTACCGCCGCCGGCCGTTGTCCAGCGCCCCCGAGGTATTGCCCGAAGGCTTGCGCGAGGTGACGCAGGCGGTCGTGTTGGGTGCCGGGCACATGGCGCAAAAGCTCGATGCGCGGCTGATCGTCGTGGCCAGTCACACCGGCGCCACCGCCTTGGCCCTGGCCAAACAGCGGAGCTTCATCCCGACCGTGGGCGTCAGCGACGGCGACGCGACGCTGCGGCAGATGACGCTGTACTGGGGCGTCACGCCCCTGGCCGGCGCTCCGACCGGCGACATGGCGGCGCTCGTTGGGTACGTGGTCGAGTGGGGCCGCCGCGAAGGCACGCTGGCCACGGGGGACAAGATCGTGCTCGTGACCGGAACGGGCCTGGCCGGCAGCGGTCACAACGCGGCCATCGTGCACGAAGTAAGGTAAATCCCTGGCCCGCTAGCTACCTTCCGTGACCCTTCTTGAGTTCCTTCGCCTCCCCGCCACTCCCCGTATTCTTGGCGTCCTTGGCGGTTCCCAATGTCTTTCTTTTGTTGCCAATTGCGGCATCAGCCTGCGCGGCGGTTCCGCCGACCAGTCGTGACTAACACGATGGGGGAATCACCGACATTGATTGCGGGGGAAGGGAGAATCGCCATGACGCGCGCGGCCAGTTTGCTTAGGAGACGTGGGATTGCTTGGGGACTGGTGCCTGGGGTTCTGCTGGCCGCGGGATGGCTGGCCTTCGTGCCGGCTGCCGCCCGCGACGTCGATGACGAACGGGCGCCGGCCGCCGACGAGCCCGATGATCGTCCACCGGACGACAGGCCTCCGCCAGGACGTCCACCGCGACGGTCAAGGGATCGGGATTTCGAGCGGCCGCACGGACCACCGCCGCGCGAGGCGGACGAGCGCGAGCTTGACCGGCCGCGCGGTCGGCCGCCGTGGCGCGGCGAGCGCGATCGCCCTGAGGCGGATCGACCAGCCCGTGGCCCGGCCGATGAGAGATTCGACGGCCCGCGCCGCGAGGCCGGTGATCGCCTTGGTCCCCCGCCCTCGCGAGACCGTCGGGAGCGCGACTTCGATCGTGCTGATGGCTCGCCGCCTCCACCACGGCCCCGTGATCGGCCAGGGCGCGACTTCGATGGTCCGGATGGTCCGCCTCCGCCGCCGCGCCGGTTCGACGGCCCGCCGCCGCGCGGGCCCGAAGGGCGCGACTTCGATGGTCCGCCCGGTCCGCCTCCGCCGCCACCGTGGCATCGCCCAGAGCGCGATCGCGACCGCTTGGATGGTCCGCCGCCGCCACGGAACCGCGCGGCGCGCGACTTCGATCGCGACGACGGGCCGCCACCGCGGCGCCGCTGGCACCGAGAGGGTGACCGCCCTCTCGGTCCACCGCCCGGTGCGGACGAGGGACGCGGGTTCGGTCCGCCCGACGGCGCGCCACCGCCGCCTCGGGAGCGGCGCGACTTCGACAGGCCGCGGCGTGGACCCGAAGAGCGTATCGGGCCGCCACCGCGTGAGGACCAGGATCGCGAGCGTGGCCGCGAGGACTAATGATGAATGCGGAATGATGAATGATGAATGTTTGAGCCCGCGCTGGGGCCTTTTCATTCATCATTCATCATTCGCGGGTTCATCATTGGTTTGGAAAACCGTCCAGCCCTTCGTCGAGCGGCACGCCGAAGCTGTTGAGCGCCATCGACACCAGGTTGTATTGGCCAACGGTGAAGACAAGGTCCATCAGTTGCTTCGTGTCGTAGTGTTTGGCCAATGCGTGCCAGGTTGCGTCGCCAATGCACGCGTCGGCGTGCAATTCGTCGGTGGCCGCAAGCAGCAGGCGATCCAACTCGGCCAGGCCCGCGGCGCTCGGCCCTTGGCCGATCCGCCGCAGGTCGTCGTCCGAGAGGCCGACGCTCTTGCCGATTCGCACGTGCTGGGCCCACTCATATTCGGCGCGGCACAGCCAGCCGATACGGAGGATCACGATTTCGCGGTCCCGCGGCGGCATCGCGTTGCGCCGCAGGATGTGCGAGCCGAACGTGAGCCAGTCGCGGGCCAGGTCAGGGTGATGGGCCATCGTTTTGAAGACGTTGTACAGCCGGCCGGCCTGCGCGAATGGCTCGAGCAAAGCCCGCTGGTCCGGCGTCCACGATTCCTTCTCCACTGGCGGAATACGTGGCGTGGCGGGCCGCGGCGACGCCGCGCGCCGATTGGACCGGTTTCGATTGTCGCCGGTTTCGCGGGCATCGGTCATCGGAATCACCTCGTTGGGCCGTTCCTTTGAGCCCCATTTCGCATGTGTGCCACGGCTTGTCGCGACAGCGCAAGCCATGCTCCCTCACCGGGCAGCCCGCCCTGACGTTGACGTCGCGGCGCGCTTCGCACTGCTTCTGCGAAGCAGTGGCACAACCCATTTGGTTCCGTGCGCCCTCTTTAACGGAAAACCGCGCGGCACGGAGCGTCATCCTATTCGCGCGGACTGCCCACCGTCGACCGGCAGGAGGACGCCGGTGATGAATTTCGCCTCGTCCGAGGCCAGGAACAGCGCCGCGTGCGCCACGTCCCAGGCGGTCCCCATCTTCCCGCCCAGCGGCACACGCGCGTTGCGATCGCGGATCAGGTCCTCTTTCGGGATCCCCAGCCGCCGAGCCAAGCCCTCGATCGCCATCGGCGTCTCGATCAGGCCGGGCATGATCGCATTGACGCGGATTCCGTACCGCGCGTTGGCCATGGCGACCGCCAGCGTCATAGCGTTGATGCCCGCCTTGGAAACCTTGTAGGCCGTGAGCTCGGTTGCCGCCGCCACGGCCGCCAGTGAAGAGACGTTCGTGATCGAACCGCTTCCCTGCCGCCGCATCACCGGGAGGACGTGTTTGCAGGTCAAAAACGCGCTCTTCAGGTTGACGCGCAGAATTTCATCCCATGCTTCGACGGTGACCCGCGACAGCTCGTCGTCGCCGGCGCCGATGCCGACGTTGTTGTGCAAAACGTCGATCCGGCCGTACGCGGCAAGGCACGCTTCGGCGACGGCCTGGCACGCCGGCTCGCTGGTGACGTCGGCCTGGCAGACGGTTGACTCCCCACCCTCGCGGTCGATCATCGCTTTGGTATCGTGGGCCGAAGCCGCGTCGCGGTCCACCAATAGGACCCGCGCGCCTTCGCGGGCGAAGAGGATGGCGGTGGCCCGTCCGTTGCCGATCGTGTCGCCGGGCGTTTGGCCAGCCCCCACGACGATCGCGACTTTCCCGGCCAGTCTCATGGCATCCATCTTTCGCAGTCGTTGTTCCCCGCTCTCCGGCATACTAGCCCGAAACGCCAGCGAGGGTACGCCACGCGCCACTCTAAATCCCTCGCTGGCGCTACTTGCGCTTCGGGCTTGTGTTGAGCGAGTCGGACCGTGTCTCTATGGCACGACATGCTAGATCGACATGCGCTCATCCGGCTGATACGATCAACGCAACGCCTGACATTTCGGGTCACGAAGCAAAAGGCACCTTCGATGCGCAACACGATTCTTGTCGTTTTGATCGTCCTGGTTTGCAGCATTGATCGAACGGCTACCGGCGGCGACGCGCCAAAGCAATCCTCGGCACGGCTGGAAACCCAATTGAAAGTGTCGCTCAACTACCTCGTCTATCTTCCTGAGGACTACGACAAAAAAGAGTCGTGGCCGCTACTTCTGTTTTTGCACGGAGCCGGCGAGCGCGGCGACGATGTCGAGCTGGTGAAAAAGCACGGGCCGCCGAAGCTCATCGACCAGGGCAAGTCGTTTCCGTTCATCGTCGTCAGCCCGCAGTGCGCCAAGGACCAGTTCTGGCACTTGCAGCTTCGGGAATTGACCGCGCTACTGGACGAGATCGAAGCCAAGTATAAGGTCGATCGGGACCGCGTCTACTTGACCGGTTTGAGCATGGGCGGTTTTGGCACGTGGGCACTGGCGGCCTATACGCCGGACCGCTTCGCCGCCATCGTGCCGATCTGTGGTGGCGGCGAAGCTTTGTCGGCGCGGCGCTTGTCGCAACTGCCGATCTGGGCCTTCCACGGCGGCAAGGACCCGGTCGTTCCGCTCGCGCGGTCCGAGGAAATGGTCGAAGCGGCCAAGAAGACCAACGACCAGGTCAAGCTAACCGTCTATCCGGAGGCGGGGCACGACTCCTGGACCGCCACGTACGCCAATCCGGAACTCTACGAGTGGCTGCTGGCCCATCCGCGGAAGGCGGCCGCCAAGGCCGAATAGACGCGGGTCTTACTTGGCTTTTGCGCCTCTAGTTCCAGCCCTTGGCGCACCCCGCGGATTTTGCGCGGCGGTTCGCCCCCGGCCTCCGTGACCATTGGTACAGGAGGCCGCTTTCTGGCAGCGAGCTGCGAGGGTTGATTCGAGACGGCGGAAACGCCGCGACGGGCTGCACGGTCAAGGGCAATTCCGGCCCGGCTACACTCTGTCGGCTGCCCGCACGACGAGATTGTAGCCAACGGCCGGATGGCGAACGCGAACAGATTCCGTCCCAAGAGTCTGGGCGCGAAAGCCCCTCGACCGTGGTTCGACTCGACACCATCGACTGACTGCCAGCACGGCGACCGCCGGCCCGGCGTGCGTCCCGCTATTCCCCTATCTGCCCAGGGAGCAGGCACGGCGCTGGGCTGGCATCCCTTCACCCCCCCCTTCACCCGAACCAGGCCGAGCAAAGCTGTAATTGGAACGAAACGCACCCGGCACGGACGCGCAAGGTCAAGCGCGCCGGCCGGTAGCGCTCGGTGTACGATGGAATCTTAACCGTCGTGCGTCCGACCGACGCGATCAGAAAGAGACAGAGCGGTGCGTGGCCGCGCGGGGGCCGGACGCGACACCCTAAGAGAGGACCATCTTGGCCATGCTTAGCGAGACCGCCTGCGACCCCCAGCAGCTCATTCAATTGGCCAAGGCGCGCGGCACAGGCGCTTTGGGGCAGCTTCTGGAGCTGTACGCCAACTACCTCACCCTGTTGGCCAGCGTGCAGATCGGGCGGCAGTTGCGCGGCAAGGTCGATCCGGCCGACGCAGTGCAGGAGACGTTTCTCGAGGCGCATCGTCATTTTGGAAGTTTTCGGGGTCACACCGAAGCGGAGCTGGTCGCCTGGCTGCGGCAAATCCTGGCTGCGCACCTGTCGAATCTCCTCCGCCGCTACCTGGGTACCAAGGGTCGCGACGTGCGGCTCGAGCGGACGTTGGCCGCCGATGTGGATCACTCTTCCGCGGTCCTCGACCGGCAACTCATCTGTCCTGGGGAGTCCCCCAGCCAGCACGCGGCGCGCCGCGAGCACGCCGTGCTGTTGGCCGATGCGCTCGCGCGGTTGCCGGCCGACTACCGGGAAGTGATCGTACTGCGGCACATCGAGGCGATCCCCTTTGCCGGCGTGGCGCAGCGCATGGGCCGCAGCGAGGACAGCGTGCAGAAGCTGTGGGTCCGCGGCCTGGCGCGGCTGCGGCAGGAAATGGGAGCACACGCGTGACGCCCAATTGTCAACCCGAACACGACGTGGGACCGGGCGACAACGCGGCGCCAGCCGGCCGCGTCGATCGGGCAGCGGACGACCCGCGAGTCGTTCGCGCCGTCGCAGAATATGTCGCGGCGCTCGAGGCCGGCCAGCACCCGAGCCGGCAGGAGTTGCTCGATCGCTATCCCGAAGTGGCCGACGCGGTCGCGGCTTGCCTGGACGGATTGGCGGTGGTATTCGCGGCGGCGCCCGGCTTGCGGTCGCTGTCCGGCGGGCACTCGGCAAGCGGCAGCGCGGCCGACGTGCCGCGATCATTGGGTGATTTTCGTATCTTGCGCGAGATCGGCCGCGGCGGCATGGGCGTGGTGTACGAGGCGGAGCAACTATCGCTGGGCCGCCGCGTGGCGGTCAAGGTCCTGCCGTTTGCCGCCGCGCTCGACGGGGCGCGGCTGCGACGATTCAAGAACGAGGCCCAGGCCGCCGCCCAGCTTCACCACACGAACATCGTTCCCGTGTACGCGGTGGGCTGCGATCGCGGCGTGCACTTCTACGCCATGCAGCTCATTGAAGGGCGGTCGCTGGCCAACGTCATTCAAGAGCTGCGCGGCGACGGGCAAGAACCGCTCGGCTCGCGCGGCGCGGATGGGGCCGAGGATACCGATCCGTGGCCGGCGAACGCGCACGCGCCAAGCGCTGAACCCGCCGCCGCGGCAGAGGCCCTGGCCGCGCAGAGCACCGCCTCGGGGCGCCACAGCGGCACGCTGGCGCAGATCTCGCACGAGCGCAAGACCAGCCGCTCGGCGTTCCATACCACGGTCGCGCGATGGGGCATTCAGGCCGCGGAGGCCCTCGAGCACGCCCATCAGATGGGCGTCATCCATCGCGACGTGAAGCCGGCCAACGTGCTTGTGGATGCGCAGAGCAAAATCTGGATCGCGGATTTCGGACTCGCGCAGTTTCATGCCGAAGCCGGCTTGACGGCCACGGGAAACATGGCCGGCACGATTCGCTACATGAGCCCGGAGCAGGCCTCCGGCGAGCGCGTCGTGCTGGACCATCGCACCGACATCTACTCGCTGGGAGTCACGTTGTACGAGTTGCTCACCGGGAGGCCGGCGTTCGACGACAGCGATCGCCGCGTGCTCGCGCGGCACATCGCGGCCGAGGAACCCCGCGCGCCGCGGGCGATCGACAAGACGATCCCGGCGGACCTGGAAACGATCGTGCTGAAGGCCATGGCCAAAGCGGCCGCCGACCGGTACGACACGGCCCAGGCGCTGGCCGACGACCTGCAGCGGTTCCTCGACCAGCAACCGATCCGCGCGCGGCGGCCCACGCCGATCGAGCGGGTCGTGAAATGGTCGCGGCGGCACCGGCCGGTGGTGGCGTCCGGCGTGCTCTTGTTGTTGCTGGCGGCGTTGGGACTACTGGCCAGCACCGTCCTGATCGCCCGCGAGCATGCCAAGACCAAGGCAGCCTACGCCAGCGAGCGCATCAAGGCCCAGGAGGCCGACCAGCAGCGGCAACAGGCCGAGGCGCGGTTCCGCCAGGCGCGTCGGGCGGTGGACCTGTTGGCCGAGATCGGCGAGGACGAGCTGACCGACGCACCGTTCATGCAAAACGTCCGCCGCCGCATCCTGGAAGCGACCTTGGACTACTACCAGGACTTCATCGAGGATCGCACCGACGACGCGGCGCTACAGGCCGACTTGATCGCCTCGCGGACGCAGGTGCAGCGCATTCTCAGCGATCTGGCCGATCTGCGCGGCTTCGGCCAGACGATGAAGATGGCCATGCTGCTGGAAGAGCGCGACGCGCAGCGCGACCTGGGACTGTCGCAAGAGCAGATCGACGAGATCGAAGCGGCGCAAAAGCAAAGGTGGGACCGCGGCTCGCCCGATCGCAAGTTCCACGAGCTGTCGGCCAGCGAAAAGCACGACCATTTTCAACAAGAGGCCGAAGAGCAAGCGGCCGCCATCCGCGGGTGGCTCACGCCCCAGCAGCAGGCACGCCTGAAGCAGATCGAGCTGCAGGTTCGCGGGCTGTCAGCGTGGACCGACACGGACGTGGAGCAGGCCCTGGCGCTCTCGGACGAGCAGCGGGCGAGCATCCGGGCGTTGGTGGATGCGTCGCACGGGGCGGGCCCCGGATTCGATTGTCCGCCGGAGGACGGCCCCCCGCGGGGACCTCCGCCGGGCGAGCGTCCGCCAGGCGAGCCGCGGCCACGTGAGGCTTCATTTGACGAGCCGGCGCGGCGCGAACCGCCCCCACAGCCGCCGCACGAACCGCGCGATCAGGGGAACGAAGGTCCAAACGCATTGATTCGTCGCCAGATCGAGAGCCTTTTGACGAGCCAGCAGCGGCAGTCCTGGGCGGAGCTCATCGGTGACACCTACCTCGGACGCGCCATGCGACCGCGCCCACCCGGCGAACCACACGGTCACGGCCCACGCGGCTTCGGCGACTTTGGGCCCGGAGATCACCGGCCCGGAGGGCCGCCGGGGCATGGTCCGGGCGGACCGAGAGCTCACGGCGACGGCCCGCCCCGACGCGGACCCGCGCCACCCGGTGACGATGGCGGACCGAGAGAACGCTTCCGCGATTCAAGCGAGCCACAGCCGAAGGGACGCGAGCCACGAACAGAGCGAAACCCCATGCCCGAGCGGCATGCGGACGAGGATAGGTCAGAGGGCCGGGCAGAAGTGGAAAGCCAGGGACAGTTCGATGGAGGAAGAGTTTCATGCGATCGAGGATTACGAACAAGAGACGAGGCGTGCGTTACTTTCAACCGCAATTGGAGGCTCTGGAAGATCGCTTGTGCCTGAGCGTCACGGTCACGAGCGTGGCGGTGGCCAACGGCAACGAGCTGAGGATCACGGGCGATAGCGCCGCCGACACCGTCAACATCGCCGATGCCGGCAACGGTCACATCGAGGTCACCGACGCGAGCGGCACGCTACTCGGCTCGGCCGACAACGTCACGCGCGTCAAGGTAAATACCAAAGGTGGCGAAGACGTCGTCAACTACGCGCTGACGGGTCCGCTGACCAACAGCGAATCGGTGACCATCTACCTCGGCACAGGCGAGGGAGACAGTGCGAACATCGACCTGTCGCAGGGCGTCACCGGGGCGAACCTGCGGATGTACGTCGAGGGGAGCGCCGCGGCCGACACGATCGCCGCCACGCTCGGACCGCTGTCCGACGCGCGCGTCGGGCTCACGATCGACGGACGCGCCGGCGACGACAATATCTCGGTCACCAGCGCGGCCGCCGACATCCAGGAAGACGCGTCGCTGCGCGTCCAACTCCTAGGCGGAAGGGGAGATGACAACATCACCACCACCTTTGACGGAGAATTGCTCGGCGACTTCCGCTATGCCGTCAACGGAGGGCAAGGCGCCGACACCATCGCGAGCGATTTGACGGTCGCTTCGGGCAGCACCGGCAGGTTGTCCGCCTCGGCCGCGGGCGGCGCCGGCGTGGATACCGTCACGCTGAACGTCAACGACAACTCGGCCGACGACAACGGCGACAGCGGGCTCGATCGGCTGCACGCCGTGATCTTCGATCCTGACGAGTCCGACATCCTTACCCATACCGACAACGTGACAGAAGTCACGGGCTTTGGTCTCGGGCACGGGCGCGGCTGGCCGCGCGGCGGCTTCGGGGGCTGCTCCTAAGCCCGACGGAGAAAGCAATTCTGGAGTCGCGGGGGCACGAGCGTTCCGTGCGCGCGTCCCCGCGCTCCCCTTCCTTCGCGGCAGGCCATCGGCGCATACATCCTGACGTGTTCGTAAGATTCGATCGCGCTTGCGCGAGCGCGAAGCATGCACGCGCGTGTCGAATCGCGGCGCATGCCCCCAAGATTGACTGTGCCTTGTCGCACAGCTTCCGCGATTTGCAGTTCCCTTCTAGAATGCGCGTAGTGCCCGGGCCGGTCGGCGGGCCATGAGGGGGGTTCGGTAAGGGAGTCGTTGTGATGCAATCCCGGAATTACACCAGTCGTGGGCTCTTGCGCGGATATCGGCCGCGCGTCGAGGCGCTGGAACCAAGACTTTGCCTGAGCGTCACGGTTACGACCGTGGCCATCAACGGAGGAAACGAGCTAAAGATCGTCGGCGATGCGGCCGCCGACACGGTCAACATCACGGATCAAGGCAATGGCCAGGTCGCCGTCACGGACTCGGGTGGCGGGGCGCTGGGCTCGGCCGACAACGTCAAGCTCATCAAGGTCGACATGGGGGACGGGCAGGACGTGGTAAACTACACGCTGGCCGCCCCGCTCACCAACAGCGAAGCAATCAATATCAAGCTGGGGAGCGGCGCCGGCGACACGGCGAACCTCGATCTGTCGCAGGGCGTCAACGGCGCCAACCTTTATGTCGGCGTCCAAGGGACCTCGGGCGACGACACCATCGCGGCCTCGATCGGCAACGTGTCGGCCGGCGCGCACGTCGGGGTCTACTTCAACGGCCGCGACGGCAACGACAACTTGTCGCTTACAGCGACAGGGAACATCGATGCCGACTCGTCGCTACGGACGGCTCTCTTCGGCGCCAAGGGCGAGGACTCGATCAACACTTCGTTCACCGGCCAGATCCTCGGTCGACTCAGCGTGGCCTCGGACGGCGGTCGCGACAACGACACGCTCGTCACGGAGATCACCGCCGACGCGGGGAGCACCGGCAGGCTGAAGGCGTTTTCGCATGGCGGTCCCGGCACCGACAACGTGACCCTCAACGTCACCGACAATTCGGGCGCCGGCAGCGCCAGCACGCTGGCGAAGCTGCACGCCGTCATCTTCGACCCACGCGCCATCGACACGCTCGTGCACACCGACAACGTGAAGGTGTTGGGCCACGGTCATGGCCACGCGCATGCGTAGCTGGCGATAGTGCGGCACAGCGGCGTTGTGACCATTTGGCCCCCGGTGATTCACCGGGGGCTAATTTGCGCGCGAGGGCACACTGCGTTTCACCGTAGAAAATCGGCCCAACGTCAAAATGGGCGGTTTGGACGCCGTTTGTGCATTTTGAGGTGTATTACGGAGGCACGCGTCTCCGATAAGAATCTCACGGGACCAACAGGGAGGGCGATTCCGTGAGACGATCCACGCGCTATGCGCTCGTCGCGGCGGCGCTATTGCTAGCAACCGGTGCGGTCGGCGGCCCAGCGTGTCACGCCGTACACCCGCCGGGGCCGCCTCCGGTCATCGATTGCTACCGGCCGTACTGGGGCGGTCTGCGCGGGTGGGGATTCTTCTTTGGCCAGGCAGGCTACCCAGCCTACACGGTCAACAGCCCGCCGTACCGCTTCAATACTTGCGGGTTCCCGCCGCTTTCGGAAAGCTCGTACTACCCGTACTACGGCACGGGCATCAACCAATATCCGCGCAGCTTCCAGTACAACTGGTAGGCAGCGAGCGGCTTTTCGCGCGGTTCGCAGCGGCTGACGTTCGAAGACCCTCCGGGGTAAACCCGGAGGCTCGCTGGAACGGCATGGGCGCCTCGGGCGCGGCGCGCGGCGTGCGGCGTGCTCTTTTCGCCTCGCGGCGTCCGGAACGCACGGCGGCGTTGCTCTTTCGCAACGTCCTTCCCCGGGGCGGCAGTCCTGATTTCCGACTAATTTCGGATCCTTCATGTCTTGCGCCTGCCGGCGCGGCGCACTTCCGCGCGGATTGAGCTATGGTTGCCTTTGCCCGGTGAACGGCGAGAATGCTCTACGTGATGCACACCCTGAATACTCGTCCGCGTTGAAAAAGGAGGTTGCCATGAAGCGCTTGTTCCTTGTGCTGCTCGTGTTCGGCGTCCTGGCGTTCGCGGTGAGTACGCCCGCGCAGGCGCGGCGTTATTGGGGCGGATACTACGCTCCCTACTACGCCGGCTACTACGGCTACCCGACCTACTACGGCGCCGCCTACCCCGCCTACTATGGCGGCTACGCGTATCCCGGCTACAGCACGTACTACAATGCGTATTATCCGGGCTACTACACGCCGTACGCGACGCCGTACTACGGCTACAGCTACTACTCCGGGTACCCCGGTTACTACGTCTGGTGACGAGGCGGCCCGTGAGGCACGCCGTTGCGATTGCCTGATCGGCGCCATGCCCATCCTCCTTCGGCCCTGCTGAAGACGGATGGGCATGTTCTATTCATGGCCCGCGCATGGCACCCTACACGAACGTCGCGCCGTGCGTTGCACTTCCACGCCGCATCGTCGATACTAGGCGTGCATGGGCACGCGGGCGGGCAAGAACGGACAGAGGCGCAAGAGACTCTCGACGCGGACTCTCCGCGCGCTTACGCCCGTCATAGCGATTGCGATCGCCGTAGCGTGCCCGTGGGCCGTCCGGGCGATGGATGCGACCGAGGCGGCGCGGATCGCCCGCGAGTATCTGGACAGCGGCGACAGCGATGACCGCGCCGCGCTCGCGGAGCGACTCGCGGAATACACGGGCGATATCGCCCGCGTGCTCCGCGCCCTCAGTGCCCGGTCTTACGAGGCGGTCGAGCCGGGCTCAGGACTTTGCGGTTCTCCTGGGGGCCCCTTCGGGTTTCCGTGCGTTCCTCCGTTCCTCGCGGCCTTGCTTACCCGCTCGGTGCAAGGGATAATTCCTAGGGTAAGGCGGTCGTCCGATAGAAAGGAGGCAACGGTGCTGCATTCCACGGTGACGAAGAAGGGTCAAACAACGATTCCCGGCGAAGTTCGTGCCGCACTCCGGATCAAACCGGGTGACAAGCTTCGATACGAGGTCGAAGGGGACCGTGCCACGATCCGCGTTCACCTTGGCGTCAAGGGGCTCAAGGGCGCGCTCGCCAGCGACAAGGGCAAATCGCTCTCCTTCGCGCAGATACGGCGGGCGGCCGCGGCGGCTCGCCGTCGTGGGGGCGCGAAATGAGCAAGCGGCGGCTGGTGGATACCAATCTGATTATTCGGCACCTGGTCCAGGATAACCAGCGGCAAGCGTCGCCGGCCGGCTCTTCGAAGCCTGCGATCGCGGTGCCCTGACGTTGGTCGTGCTGCCGGCGGTGGTTGCCGAGTGTGTTTTCGTCCTGGAGTCGTTCTACAACCACGCACGCGCTGATATCGCGCGGACGATGGTCCATTTTTTGAGTAGCCCAGGCATTGAGCTGCCGGACGTCGCGGCCCATCTCGACGGGCTAAATCGCTACTCGCGGAGCAAAATGCACTTCGTCGACTGCGTGATAGCGTCGGCCGCGGCCGCGCTTGGCCTGCCGGTTGCGACTTTCGACAGCGATTTCAAGAAGTTCCCGGACCTGATGATCGACCTTGATTGACGCGTGGGCACGGGACCCGATTCTCGCCTATAATCGAGCAAGATGCCCCCCGTCGACGACAATCTGGAAAAATCGCGGCAGCCGCCGTGGTACGGCGACCAGGACGAAAACGGCGTCGATTTGTCGTTGATCCGGGAGAACCTCAAGCTGACACCCCACGAGCGCCTGCTGCGCGGCGACCGTGCCCGGCGCAGCGCGCTACGGCTGCTGGAATATGGCCGACGACAGCGAGAGGAAAACGCCGGAGGTGAGCGATCTGGAGAAGATCGCGGCGATTCTCGCGCGCCACAAGGTTGAATTCCTTGTCGTCGGCGGCCAGGCCGAGCTTCTGATGGGGAGCCCCCGCGTCACGTATGACACCGATTTATGCTACGCGCGGACTGAGCAGAATCTGGATCGGCTCGCCGACGCACTCAAGGAAATCGACCCATCGCTGCGCGGCGCGCCGCCAGACCTGCCCTTGGTGCTGGATGCCCGCGCCTTGGCCTTCGGGAACAACTACACGCTCAACACGGCCGTGGGGCCGCTTGACCTGCTGGGCTGGGTTGAACCGCTGGGAACGTACAAGGAGCTTTTGCCTTGTGCCGAGACCTACAAACTCGGCGGCTTGACCGTACAGACGATTGGCCTCGATGACTTGATCCGCGTCAAGGAGCACGTCGGCCGCGCCAAGGACCGCGAGTCGCTCCTTCAGTTACTGGCGATCCGCCGGCTGCGCAACGAGGTTCAAGGCTCAAAGTAGCGGCAGCCGGTCGAGCCAAGAATCGCGTGCAAGATCAAGCGGCTCCATGCGACAGCCTCCGGGCCGCCTCCTGGTGAATGCGTCGCTCGTCCCAGTCCGCGTGCTCCGCGCGGAGGTGACTCAAGAACATGCGCCGGGCGCTGGCGAACATCCCGCTCGCGATGCGCAGCCGCTCAGCCCCCGATTTGGCGCGGATAACGCGCGCCATATCATCGTCGATCACCTCGAAGCTTGCCGGTAACGGCCGTTTGCTGGAGTCCATCTCTGCAACGTACCTCGGTGGGCAACTGGCGGCAAGCGACGTGGCCCGCGAGAGATTTCGTTGCCTCCGCTAATGCTCGCTCTAAACGCCAGCCAATTCCAGAAATCGTGCCGCCAGCTTCGGGCCGGCGCCCGCATCCTCGTGCTTGAAAAAGACGTATGCTTCGTCCCAGCCCTCGGAGCGCAGCCTCTTGATCCATTCGCCGAGGTCCTGATCGTTGTAGGCTTCGCGCCGCAAACGCACGTAGCCGAAGCCGGCTGTTTTGACCAGGTCAGAACTCGGGGTGTCGTCCACGTCGCCGATGCACAGCGCGCACGAGTTCTTGCGAAGGCAGTCGAACACTTCGTCGTCGAACCAGCTTTCGTGCCGGAACTCGAAGGCGGCCTGCGTCTCCACGTCGATCAGGCCCAAAAAGGCTTCCAGCCGCGGCAGGTCCTTCTTGAAGTCAGGCGGCAATTGGAACAATAATGGCCCCAGCCGCCGCTCTAAAACTCTTGCGGTGCGAAGCAAGTAGTCGGTCTCGTCGACCGCGTCCTTCAGCCGCCTGTGGTGCGTGATCCGCTGCGACGCCTTGAGCACGAACCGGAATCCTTCGGGCACCTGTCCCGCCCACGACTCCAGGACGCTCGCCTTGGGCATCCGGTAGAACGTGTTGTTGATCTCGACGGTCGAGAACCGCTGGCCGTAGTAGCTCAGCATCTGGTTCTGCGGCAGTTTTTCGGGGTAGAAGCTTCCCTTCCACTCCTTGTAGCTATAGCCGCTGGTGCCGACAAAGAAGCGCATGGGTCGTCAAATTCATCGAGAAGAAGGTTAGCGTTGCGCAGCGGCTTTGAAAGTCTGGCAGGGAAGCATCCCTCCATCATCCGTCTTCGCCCACGAGCCTGAGGAATTCCTCGACGGCCTGCTTTCCATAGACGGGCTGCCGAAACTGGCGAGCTTTGCGGAAAGGCCTTCCGGGCTTGAAGCCTGCCTCGATGAGCAGCCGGCGGATGACCGACAACTCCTTCAAAGATGATGCCGTCAGGCGAATTTCGTCCCCCTTTTTGTACCGTTGGCCCTCTCGCTTGAGCCGCTTGGCGTTCTGCCGCCGCACGTGACCGTTTCTGCGGAAGAATTGCGCGAGTTGTTCGGCAGTCGAGCTAGGGGCCATGAGTCCCGCCATTTGTCGCGGACATTGAATCCGCGGCGACGTTTCTTGCCACAACTACCAATAATCGCCGCGGCTTCACCGCCGTTCAAGTGGCGCATACCGGGCGATGATCGCTTTGGCCGCGCGCAGGCCGTCCAGGGCCGCGCTGACGATGCCGCCGGCGTAGCCGGCGCCTTCGCCGATGGGATAGAGTCCCGACAGGCCGGCGCTTTCGAGCGTATCAGCACTCCGCGGAAAGCGAACGGGCGAGCTGCCGCGGGCCTCGGGACCGACCAGCGTCGCACTGGCCAGAAACCGCCCACGCCAGCGGCGATCCAGTCGCGGCAGCCCGTCGTGCAGCGCTTGCGCGATCACCGGCGGGACGAGCGACGCGACTTCGGCCGGCACGACCGCCCGCGCGTAGCTCGACGGAATGGCGCCGTGGCTCGCCCGATGCGCCAAAAAATCGCCGGCCCACTGGATCGGGGAGGCGTACTCTCCGCGGCCGATTTCGAAGGCGCGCCCTTCGTATTGCCGTTGCAGGGCGACGCCCGCCAGCACGTGCGACGAGCCGAAGTCGGTCGGCTCAAGCGTGACCATCATGCCGCTATTGGCATAAGGTGACGCGCGGCGCGACAGGCTCATGCCGTTGGTGCTGAAATAGCCCGGCTCGCAGGCGCTGGCGATCACTTGCCCGCCCGCGCACATGCAGAAGCTGAACACGTTGGGCTGGCCCCGCGCGATCAGGCTGTAGTCGGCGGCGCCGAGCTTCTCTTCCAACTTCGCCGGCCCGTACTGAGCGCGATTGACTTGTTCCTGCGGCTGCTCGATCCGCACGCCGAACTGAAACGGCTTTTGGACCATCGGCACGCCGCGGCTCAAGAGCATTTCGTACGTATCGCGGGCACTGTGCCCGATGGCCAGCACGAGCAGCGAGCAAGGGATGTATCCGGAGGAGGTTATCACACCGCGGAGGCGCCCTTGGCTGGTGTCGAGGTCCTCGACGCGGCAGGCAAAGCGGAATTCGCCGCCGGCCTGCTCAGTGCGCTGGCGCAGGGCCTTCACCACGGCCGGCAGCCGGTTGCTGCCCAGGTGAGGACGGTAGTCGTACAGGATCGAGGGCTTCCCCTTGCAGTCGGCGAAAAGCCGCAGAATCCGCTGCACGTCGGGGCCTGCGGAGCGGCAGGTGAGCTTGCCGTCGCTGAAGGTGCCGGCGCCCCCTTCGCCGAAGAGATAGTTGCTCTCGGGATCGAGCGGGCCGCCGGCGTCGAAGGCCTGCACGTCGCGAACGCGGGTCCGCACCGACTGACCGCGCTCCAGGACCAGGGGCCGATACCCGGCCTCGGCGAGAAAATAGGCGGCCGCCATGCCGGCCGGACCGGAGCCAACGACGACCGGCCGCTGGGCAAGGGGTTCGCTGCCCGGCGGCGGCAACTCGAAGGGCGCTTCGTGGTACAGTTCGGCGGCGATACCCTCGCGGCCGCCCGAGAGGCGCGACACGACGAGCGGCTCGTCCTTCGAGAGCACGACTTCGGCCGCGTAGATGAAGTGCAGATCGGCCTTGTTGCGCGCGTCCAGGCTCTTGCGGAGGATCCGCCATCGCCGGATGTCGCTGTCGAGGACCCCTAGCGCCCGGGCCGCACGCTGGCGGACCGCGTGCTCGCTTTCGTCGATCCCCAGACGAATGTTCGAGACGCGGATCGACATGATTCGAGGGGCGGCGGAAAAAAATCAGCGGCCCGCAAAAGGCGGGCCGCTGACTGAATTCTAAAGGGCACTTCCGATCGACGCGGGCGCTAGGCCGGCGTAACCGACGCGGCCCGCGGGCCCTTGCCCTTGGGGCCACCCCCTTGGTCGACGGTGTATTCGACAGCCTGCCCTTCGGTCAGATTGTCGAACTGACGGTCGGCGACGCTGGAATGGTGGAAGAAGACATCCGCACCATCCGAGCTCTGAATGAAACCGAAGCCCTTGTCATGCACTAACTTTTTGATCGTACCCGACGCCATACTCGCCACTCCTTAAACACAAGACCACGAAAAACACGCGACGGAGAAGTTACTCACACCCCGACGCCACAAAAGTGCTCTTGGCCGAAACCACCTGCCCAGATGCACTTACAACACAAGCTTAGCTCTCTGACACGCTTCTCCGACGCGAATGGCCCGCGATAATCGTTGGCGAGGATCGTCAAAACACTCACTTCTCCGTGCCAAACTCAAGAAAAGCGTCGCTCTAAGATTACGGGAAACCGTACCTTGCCGCAACCCATCTATACCACTTTTTACCCCGCCGCGAACCCCCTGGTTTTGGCCGCGGGGCTCCGGCCAGGGGCGCGGCGAAAGGGCCTCCAACGCATAGCGAAAGTCTGCGGGTCGGGCAAGGTGCGGGAGGCTGTTCCGCGGGTGCGGCGTCGGCGCCGGCCGTCCCCCCGCGTGGCGACAAGATGTCGCGGTTTTACGGAATGCGCGGCGCTGCTGACGCTAGGTCGCCGGTATCTTTTCGCCAGCTTCTCCCCCGGGCGTGGACATTGCCAAAGAATCATGGCGTTCCGCGTGCGGCCGCTGTGCCGGGCGTGCCGATGATTCGTTTGTTGACGCTTGTTCCCTCCGACCCACCCCCCCTCGTAAAAGTCGGGCCATCTTCCCGCTGGCCTGACTCCCCGCCGCCCGATGTCCCCCCTCCGTGCGTTTTTCCAATGCGCCTCGGCGCTCTTGGGCGCGATCGCGCTAATTGGCGCGGGCGTCGCTCAGGCGCAGACCGTTTGGCGGCTGCCCGAGGTGGACCACGTCTCGACGCCGATCGAGCAGGTTCCGCCGGGGATGGTCCCGGGCCAACCGCCGCCCGACGTGCCCGCCGGGCTGGTGCCGGCCGACGGCTTTCCGCTGCCCGTCCTTCCTCCGAAGCAGGGGCTGATCGCGATGGCGTTCGGGCCCAGCAGCAACCTGCCCTGGTCCTGGCAATTCCTTCCGGACGGACTGATCTACCGCTCGTACCTGGCCGGCGTGAAGGAGCCGCGCTTCGCCTCGGTGTGGTCGCACAGATCAGGCAGCGGAGCACCGCCAACGGATAACGCCACCACGCTGTGGGACGTGACGCTAGGCGGCCGCGTCGGGGTATTGCGCTATGGCACGCCAAACGCCTATCGGCCCGAAGGTTTCCAGATCGATCTCGAAGGCGCGGCCGAGCCACGGCTCGACCCATTGGCGCTGAGCACGCCGCTGATTTCCACGGACTATCGCTTCGGCCTGCCGATCACCTACGGGCGCGGGCGGTGGCAGTTCAAAACCGGCTACTACCATCTCAGCTCGCATCTGGGCGACGAGTTCATGCAGTTGAATCCCGGTTTCCAACGGATCAACTATGTCCGCGACTCGGTGATGCTCGGCATCGGCTACTTCTGGACCGACAACCTGCGGCTGTTCGGCGAGTTCGACTATGCCGTGGGCGTGGGCGGCGGTTCGCAGCCGGTGGAACTGCAATGGGGGGCGGACTACAGCCCCGCCAAGCCCGGCGGCGCCCCGTTTGCCGCGCTCTATGGCAACATGCGCCAGGAACTGAACTACGGCGGCTTTGTCGTGGTGCAGGCCGGCTGGCAATGGCGCGGCGGCCTGGCCTTGCACACGTTCCGCCTCGGCATGGAGTACGTCAACGGCAAGAGCACGCACTTCGAGTTCTTCAACCAGTTCGAGCAGCGGATCGGCTTCGGGCTGTGGTACGACTATTGATCGGTAACGGGCGGCTCGTGCCCTGCCAAACGGCCGTAGCCGAGCAAGTCGGGCGCCAACAGCCATAAGAGGCCAACCACGGCGAGCGTGCCCAGCCCGCCGGAAACAACCGAGAAGGTGGTGCCGAAGGTCACCGCCGCCTCGCTGGGATAGGCCAGAACGTCGTGGGCCATCGACGTAAAGAGCGAAGCGACGAGCCCCGATTCGAATGCGCCCAGCTCGTTCGATGCGCCGATGAACATGCCGTTGATGGCCGAGACGCGGCCCCGCATCTCGTCCGGCGTGAGCACCTGCACCAGGGTGTGCCGTATGACGACGCTGATGTTGTCCAAGGCGCCGGTCAGCAACAGCATCAGAAGCGAGAGCGGAAACGACCGGGACAATCCAAAGATGATCGTGGCGACGCCAAAACCGGCGACGCTCCACAGCATGGCGCGACCGGCCTTTTTCATGGGTGGACGGTGGGCGATCACAAGCGCCATGACGACCGCGCCCGCCGCCGGCGCGGCCTCCATCCATCCCAGCCCCCGCGGACCCACGGCGAGGATGTCCTTGGCATACACCGGCAAGAGCGCGGTGGCGCCACCCAGCAGCACGGCGAACAGGTCGAGCGTGATGGCGGCCAGCATGACTTTCTGCCGCCCGACGAAACGTGCCCCCGCCACGAGCGATTCCAGCGTCAGCCCTTCGGTGGATTGCGTCACCGGTCGGCGGCGGACCATCGCCAAAAGGGCGAAGAACGCCAGGGCCGCCGCCGCATGACACGCGTAGACGATCGCCGGACCGTGGGCGAAGGCCGCGATCAGCAAGCCCGCCAGGGCGGGCCCCAGCACGAAGGCCAGTTGAAAGGCGCCCGTGCTCCAAGTGACCGCGTTGGGAAACGCCGCGCGATCGACCAACTGCGGCAATAACGACGCCCGCGCCGGTTGGCTGAACCCGCGGGCGACGGCCACGACCAGGATGAGGGCGTACAGAGTCCAAAGCGGGGCCGAGCCCAGCGACACGACCGCCAGCCCTGCGGCGGCTAACGCCGTGACCGCCATCGTCGCCAGAATGATGTTGCGGCGGTCGAAGCGATCGGCCACGTGCCCGGCGAGTAGCGCGAGCGCAAGCACCGGCACAATCTGCACCAGGCCCACCAGCCCGAGCGCCAAGGGCCAGCCGGTGCGCTGATAGATTTCGTAGCCGACGGCCACGACCTGCATCTTGTAGCCGACGACGGACAAGAAGTTGCCGGCCAGGAACAGGCGGTAGTCGCGCGCGCGGAGCGCGGCGTAAGGGTCGTGCTGCGGAGGCGCTCGGCGGGCTTCGCCGGTCGGGGATTCGATGGTCATGCCGGGTGACCCGCGTCGCGTCGGCCACCTGGTCGACGATTTTCTGTCATGTCAGAGTGTTTGTAATTGTTCTTAACTATGCAGCGGGCTGCGCATCGGCTCCTGATGCTAGACGCCACGTGGACATAGAACCAGACCAGATGGTGGGCCGTGGGTTCGCTTGTGGGCCCACCCGTCGCCGACCGTGAGCGCAACGCGCGTGTGTTACGTCGTAGTCGTTTCCCGGCACACGACTGCCAAGGCGTGCGCCGTGGCACACCGCGACACCCCGGGACCGAGTTCGGCCGACAGCGAGACTACATTGGCCGCCAGCCGCATCCGATCCATGACGTGCCTCGCCAGGAACTCTCCCTGACCCGACAGGACTATGGTCGCGGGCGCGGGCTTCATGCGCCCCACGACATTACGCAGGGCAATGGCGATTTTCGCCGCTTGCGAAGTGCGGATCGCCGTGGCCGCGGCCAGCGCGTCGGCGTCGCTGAACATCTCGCGGTCGGCGCAGATGCTCCGCGCAAGTCGATCGCGGGCGCACTCCCGCGTCGCCGGACGTCCGTCGGCGGTGCCGGTCAAGGTCGCGTCCTCGGGCAGATCGCCCAACGTGACGTAGGCGTCGAGGGTCATGGCAAAAAGCTCGTGCGCGGTCGGGCATTGCCGGCCTCGCCATGGTAGTGTCGTCGCCACGGCGCAGACCGGGCTGCGAACCACGCCCGTATACACGAGTTCCCCGGCGGCGAGCCGCTCGGGATCAGTCGCGCCGGATGCCGCGGGACCCCCATCGACGATCGGGATGATGTCCGTGGTCGTGCTGCCGATATCGACGAGAAGTCCAGCGCCTGACGTGACGAACCGGGCGGCGAAACGCGCGAGCGCGTGCCAGTTCGCGGCGGCGGCCGCCAGCGGACGCTCGATTGCTGCTTGCGGGGAGGCAAACGTGCCATCCGTCAGATAGATGCTTAGGCCGCGCCCGGCCGCAGCCTCGGCGAGCGCGGCGACGATCGCCGCGACGCCCTCGCGCTTCGTCACGAAGCAGTCGGCCAACTCGCCTGTCATTGTGGCCGCAATATGGTCGGCGCGCGGGGCGGCTTCGATCAGCCGAGCGATTGCATGAGTCAGACGCGCCGGTTCTCTCCACAGCGGGAACTCATGCGACGCGACGAAGCCGAGGCCGTCGGCCGCCTTCAGGTTCGCGCCGCCGACGTCGAGGGCAAGGATCGCCGGCGGTGGGCCGTGTGCGGCGGACAGAGTCATGCGCAAAATGGCCTTTCCAGCCCTCGTCCGGCCGAGAGCGCGCGGATGCGAGCTTCGGGCTTAGCACGGCGCCGCGAGGGCGCGTCACTACCCGCATGCCGCTCCGCTGAAGCGGAACCTACGTCCGCGCTTCCGTCCAAACCCGGCCGTCGGGCGTGAATTCTATGCGATCCAGCGTGAAGGACAACGCGGGCTCGCGGCCGGTGGCCACGTCGAGCATCGCCGCGGCCAAGTTGCCGCGCGCGGCGGCGCGCAGTCCAACGAACGAGGTCGTCAGCCGTGGATTGATTTCGATCACCACGTCGTCGTGGCCGGACGGCTCGGCCCCCAGCACCAGGTCCACCCCGATGTAGCCCCGCGGGGCGCCGAGCGTGGCGACCGCTTGCGCGGCCCAGCGCGTCGCACGGCGGGCTAGATGGGGTGCGAGCGGCAGTTCGCCGCCCAGGTATTTGAATCGGCCATCGTCGCTGAGCTTTTGGCGACACGGCGGCAGCGTGACAATCCGGCCTGGTCCACAAAGTAGCGCCACACTAGCGGCTAAACCGGGACGGAATTCCTCGACGCGAGCCGATCGCAAGCCGTTCGGCGACCCATCGTGATCCGACGGCGTCCGAAGCAGCCGCACCCCCACCGAACCAGCACCGTCGCGCGGCTTCGCGACCAGCGGATACAAGAGGCTCCGTGGCGGCTTTTCGTCGTGCGACCATACGCCGCCCTTGGGCACCGGCACGCCCGCGGCCGCCAGATGCTCGGCCGTCGCCTGTTTGTCGCTGCAAAGCCTGACGATGGCCGGTCCTGGACCGAGCACGCGCCCGCCATGAGCCAGGACGCGCTCGACGTGCGCGGCGAGCAGCCCATCGCACTCCGGCGCGATCACAATCGTCCAGTCCGCGGCGGCCGCCTCGCGGTCGAATGCGGCGAGGTATGCCTGGCTAGCGACCTTAATCGACCGCACTCCCTGCATGAGCGGCAGCGTGTGGCAGGCGTCTCGCAAGATCGAGACCTGTGTGCCCGGGAGCGTGGCGAAGTCGCTCGCCACGGCCGCGACCATGGCTGCGCCCTCGACAGCGAGCGCGGTGAAATCAGCGGCCGAGTCGCCGGGCGCCTCAAAGAGCCCGCCACCCGTCGTGAACTCGAAGACGAATATTTGCACGCCAGCGCCGAGGCACGCGAACCGTTCTTCTCCGTGCCTCCGTGTCTCCGTGGTTATCCGCCTGCTTCGCCCGTCGCCTCGCTCTCAAAAGATCCCCAACTGGTCCCGCGCTTCTTCGGTCATGCGATCGGGGGTCCAGGGCGGGACCATCACCAGCTTTACTTCCACGTCGGTGACGCCCTCCAGCCGGCCGAGAACGTCCTTGGATTGCTGGATCAACTGCGGCCCGGCCGGGCAGGCGGGGCTGGTCATCGTCATCTCGATCGACACCTTCGACTTGCCTTCCTCGGCATCGGCGATCGTCACCAGGTAAACGAGACCCAAGTCGACGATGTTGACGAACAGCTCCGGGTCGACAACCTGCTTGAGCGCCTCGCGGACGCTGTCTTCGTTGAGTGACATGATAAACTCGTCCTTCATTTGCCCGCTGCGAACGCCGGTCGCCTAAGCACGCGTCAAAACAGATCGGCCATGTGCTCGCCGCCGTGTTCCGGGTTGCCAATCAGTTTTTGCCCCGCGGGATCGACCACGAAGTCCAGCGCCTCGAGCGGAATCTGGCCGACGAGCACCGGACTGTCGGCCGGCACTTCGGAGACTTCCACGGTGCATTCGCGGCCTTGAATCGTCAGCCGAACGACGTCGTAGATACCAAATTCCGCCGGCCCTGACGTCGTGCGAAACTTGCGCGACCGCACGCGATCCAGGCCGAGTTGTGCAATCAGCCGCTTGGGAAGCGAGAGCATTGTCGCGCCCGTATCGACAAGTGCGTCCGTGACCTCCACAGATCGAACCTGATCGGCCGCGAGCAGCCCCAGCTTAACGCGCGTCAGGTCTTGCACGTTCTCGATCTTGGCGGCCACCAGCACCTTGCCCACAGTCGTGGTCTCCATCGGAGGACCCTCGCTCTTGGACGTTTGCCGCGACGTCGTGACGCCGCGTAGCCGCGGCGGCTAAACACCTATCGCCTAGTCGTTTACTTTAACCATCACGGCGTCGCCTTCAACCTTCACCTCATGCGCCACCGTAGCGCGCGTGGCCGGCATGGTCAACGCGCGGCCGTCGCGGATGTCGAACTTGGCGCCGTGCCGGGGGCAGGCGATCTGGTAGCCGTCGAGCGTGCCCTCGCCCAGCGGCCCCCCGTCGTGCGTGCACACGTCGTCCAGCGCCCAGAACCGGCCGCCGACGTGGAACACCACGACCAGCCGATCATCGACCTCGAAGATCTGTTTCCCGGGGTCGGGTATGTCGGAGACTTTGGCGACGCGAACGAAGTCGGACATGGCGGAATAGTAGGCAGTAGGCGGAGGGCAGCCAACAAAGATGTTTAGCCGCCGCGGCCACGCGGCGCGGCAGCGGACGAGGGAGCCCCAGCGTCACTCATATTCCCGGATGCGGCGGCCGATCGCTTCGCCCAGCGCTTCGCGGACGCTCTCGATCGTGATCCGGTCGAAGACCTGCTGGAAAAAACCGGCCACGATCATGCGGATCGCTTCCTTGCGCGACAGTCCGCGGCAGCGGGCGTAGAAAATCTGCTCGTCGTCGACCCGGCCCGCCGTCGCCCCGTGCGTGCAGCGGACGTCGTCGGCCTGGATTTCCAGCCCCGGGATCGAGTCGGCCCGCGCGTGCTCGGAGAGCATGAGGTTGTCGTTGCGCTGGTAGCCGTCGGTTTTCTGGGCGCCCGGATCGACCTTGATCATGCCGCGCCACACAAGGCGCGAGCGGTCCTGCAGCGCCCCTTTGTACAAAAGATCGCTGCGGCAGTGCTCAGCCTGGTGGTGCTGCATAGTGTTGTAAGTCAACTGCTGCTTGCCTTCGGTGAACATGACGCCGTTGACCTGCGCTTCGGCGCCCGGACCGATGAGGGCCACGTGCTGCCGCACGTGCGCCAACCGGCTGCCGAGTGCCCCGATCGTCCACTGCAAGCGGGCGTCGCGATCGACCAGCGCCTTCTGGTGGGCGAAGTGCCACACGCCAGAACCCCAGTTCTGCAGGTTCACGTAGCGAAGGCTTGCGCCAGGACCGACGAAGATTTCGATCGCCCCGCAGTGCAAGCCTGGCGCGTCGCCGCCGCCGGCCGTTTCGGCCAGGAGCGTGGCCGCGGCGCCTTCTTCGAGAATCACGAGCGTTCGGCCGAAATCGACGCCGCCGGGCGTCAGTCCGTTGAACACGTGCAGCGGCCGATCGATCGTGACGCCGCGGGGAACGAAGAGCGCCGTTCCGCCCGACCAACAGGCGGCGTGAAGTGCCGCGAATTTATCGAGCGCCGGGTCGACGATCCGCCGGGCGAGGTACGGCCGCAGAGTTTCGGGATGCTCGATGAGCAGCCGATCGAGGCTGCCGAAGAGCACGCCTTGCTCGGCCAACTTGCCGGCCGCGCGCGTGGCGAGCGAGCGGCTGTTGAGCGAGACGTCGCTACCGGCCAGGTCGACGCCGCGCGTCAACACCGGCTCCGGAACCTCCGCGTCGCCGTCAGCTTCGCGCGGAAGGCCGAAGCGGTCGAGGTGAAAGAGCCGCAGGTCGGTCCGCATCCACTCTTCATCGCTGCGCGACGGCATGTCGAGCCGCTGGAACGTGTCCCAGGCCTTGCGCCGCTCGTCGACCAGCCACCCTGGCTCATCGCGCGCGTTTAGAAAGGCGTCGAACGCCTCTTGCGTGAAGCCGGATTGGGTAGCGGTGGATGACATGAGCGGTGGATCGGTTTCGGAAATGGTGCTCGCAGAGCACCCTACGGGATTCACGAAATGATGAATGCGGAATGATGAATGATGAACGACTGGACACTTTCATTCATCATTCATCATTCCGCATTCATCATTGCTCGCGGGCGGCTACCCGACCGTCCCCTCCATCTGCAGCTCGATCAGGCGGTTCATTTCCACCGCGTACTCCATTGGTAGCTCCCTGACCAAGGGCTCGATGAAGCCACTGACGATCATCGTGCTGGCCTCGGCCTCCGACAGCCCACGGCTGGTCAAGTAGAACAACTGCTCCTCGCCGATCTTCGAGACGCTGGCCTCGTGACCGACCGTCACGTCCTGCTCGTCGATCTCCAGGTACGGATACGTGTCGCTGCGGCTGCGGGAATCCAAGATCAACGCGTCGCACACGACGCTCGACTTCGCCTTGCGGGCCCCCGGGTCGATCTTCACCAGCCCGCGATAGCTGGCGCGGCCGCCGTTTTTGGAGATCGACTTGGAAATGATGCGGCTCGACGTGTTGGGAGCGCTGTGTACGACCTTGGCGCCGGCGTCCTGGTGCTGGCCGGCCGAGGCGAAGGCGATCGACAGGATCTCGCCGCGGGCCCCCGGCTCGAGCATGTACACGGCCGGGTACTTCATCGTCAGCCGGCTTCCCAGGTTGCCGTCGATCCATTCCATCAGGGCGTCTTCGTAAGCGACGGCGCGCTTGGTGACCAGGTTGTAGATGTTATTGGCCCAGTTCTGGATCGTCGTGTAGCGGCAGCGGGCGTGCTTCTTGACGATGATTTCGACCACGGCTGAGTGCAAACTCTCGGTCGAGTACATCGGGGCGGTGCAGCCCTCCACGTAGTGAACCTGCGCGCCCTCGTCGACGATGATCAGCGTCCGCTCGAACTGGCCCATGTTCTCGGCATTGATGCGGAAGTAGGCCTGCAGCGGGAACTCGATCCTTACGCCCTTGGGAACGTAGATGAACGACCCGCCCGACCACACCGCCGAGTTGAGCGCGGCGAACTTGTTGTCGGTCGGCGGGATGATCGTGCTGAAGTATTGCCGCACGAGGTCCGGGTACTCGCGCACGGCCGAGTCGGTGTCGGTGAAAATGACGCCCTGCTTGCTAAGATCCTCGCGCAAGGAGCCGTAGACCACTTCGCTCTCGTACTGCGCCTTCACGCCGGCCAGGAACTTCTTCTCGGCCTCGGGAATGCCCAGCTTGTCGAACGTGGTCTTGATCTCGTCGGGCACGTCGTCCCAACTGCGGCCCTGATGGTCCGAGGGCTTGATGTAGTAGAAGATGTCCTGGAAGTTGAGATCGATCCGGCCGCCCCACCGCGGCATCGGCTTCGAGTTGAAGATATCCAGGCTCTTCAGACGGAAGTCGCGCATCCACTGCGGCTCGTTCTTCATGTCCGAGATCTGGTGGATAATCTGGGCATCGAGCCCTTTGCGGCTCTTGAAGATGTATTTCTCGGCGTTGCGAAAATCGTACTTGTTGATTTCGCCCAGCGCGACGCCGTCCGTGTCTTGCTTGAGATCGGTTGCCATGATGGATCGCCTACTGCGTCCTTTGTTTGCCCCAGGTACGCTCCTCCTAGCGGAGGAGGCTAAACATTCGTCTTCGCTCGGTTGTTCGCTACGATGCGGCGGCGGCCGGATTCTTGGCTTCCGTCGCCTGATGTTGCATGGCCGCCTCTTCGGCTGCCGCGTCGGGGTAGTCCGCGCGGATGCGATCGTACCCCTTCTTGTGCAGCTCCTCGGCCAGCTCGGCGCCGCCGGTCTCGACGATCCGTCCGCCCAGCATCACGTGCGTGAAGTCGGGCCGGTTGTGTTCCAACAGTTTGTCGTGGTGCGTGATGATCAGGATGCCCATGTCGGCCCCGCCGATTTCCGCGATGCTCTGGCTGGCCAGCCGCACGGCGTCGACGTCCAGACCGCTATCGGTCTCATCGAGGACGGCGAACTTGGGCCGCAGCATGGCCATCTGCAGGATTTCGGCCCGCTTCATCTCGCCCCCCGAGAACCCATCGTTGACGTAGCGGCGGGCGAACTCCGGGTCCATCCGCAGTTGCTCCATTTTCGCTTTGAGTTCCTTGCGGAAATCGCGCATCGGCAATAGTTCTTCGCCCTCTTTGCGCTCCGGACGGCGAACGTTCGTCGCCGCGTGGCGCAGAAAGTCGGCCATCTTCACGCCGGGGATCGACATCGGCCGCTGAAACGCCAGGAACAGGCCGGCGCGGGCTCGCTCATTGGGCTCCAACTCCAGGACGTCGACGACGTGGCCGTCGGCTTGAACCAGCTCGATCTTGCCTTGCGTCACCTGGTAGCCCGGGTGCCCCATGATCGCATAACCCAGCGTGCTCTTGCCCGAACCGTTGGGTCCCATCAGGGCGTGGGTCTCGCCGCGCTTGATCACGAGGTCGACGCCGCAAAGGATCTGCCGCTCGCCGACCGAGACGTGCAGGTCGCTGACGCGCAACGTTTCACGTTGTGGATGGGTGTTGTGCATGGTCTTCTGCCGTCGTTCCCTCGAAATTAGCCCGTTATTTTCTGGTGGTCGAACAACGGCTCCTTCTCTTCCACGGCCACGTAGCCCGAGTGGTGCGGCAGCGGCAACTCGTCGTCGACCTTTTCACCCAGCTTTCCGGCCGTCGACAGCCAGTGCATCGCGCCTTGGCCCGTTGTCTTCTTTGCCAGGCGATGTCCCTTGATCTTGTCCTGGATCCGCATCAGGCCTTCGAGCAGTGCTTCCGGGCGCGGCGGGCAGCCGGGCACGTACACATCCACCGGCACCACGAGATCGACCCCCTTCACCACGTGATAGCCATACTTGAAGTACGGGCCGCCTCCGACCGTGCAAGCCCCCATGGCGATCACAAACTTCGGATCGGGCATCAAGCTGTAGAGCCGGCGCACGCGGCTGGCCATCTTGTAGGTCACCGTGCCGGCCACGATCATCAGGTCGGCCTGCCGCGGCGTGGCGCGGAATGCGCCCGCGCCGAAGCGGTCCATGTCGAACCGGCTGGCTCCGGTAGCCATCATCTCAATCGCGCAGCAAGCCAGGCCGAACGTCATCGGCCAGATGCTCGACTGGCGGGCCCAGTTCGTGGCCTGCTCGACCGTGGTAATGATGAAGTTCTCCTCCATCCGACCTTCGATCCACGGTTGCGTCGGTGGTTGTGTCATAGCGTCTGTTTTCCGTCGTGTGACCGGCGAGCCGCGGGCGGCTTGCGGCAGGGTTAAAACCCGCCACTATAACCGCGCCGCTAGTTTGTCTCAAACTGGCAGCAGTTGTGCCCGTCCAACCGGCACTGCGAAAGGCGCACCGGCTGGTCGAGCAGTTTGGCGAACAACATCTTCTCGACCGCGCAGATGCCGCGGTCCTTCTCGGCCAACTCCGGGTAAGGGCATTCGGCCACGGTCAGCACCGGCAGCTTGTCGCTGCCGCTCACGTCGATCGGCACGCGCCGCTCGCCGAACAGCCGCCGCAGCGATTCCAGCCGGGCTGAAAGCGTCGTGCCCCCCACGGATTCGCGGTACATCGCCGCCATCGCGGTGGCGATCCGCTCCAACAAGCCGCGGCGCACCTCCTGGTCCTTGACCGCACGAATCTCGTCCCACAAGACGACGGCCAAGTCCGAGAAATTGTTGCCGGCCTGACGTCGCGCCTTGTCGGTAAGCGAATAGCGATGGCTTGGCCGCCCACGCCCAGCGCGGGCCACGTCGCGTTCGATCAGCCCTTCGCCCATTAAGCGGCTTAGCCGCTGCCGCACGGCGGTGGCCGTAACGGCCGTGGCCGCCGCCATTTGCGAGACACTCATTGCGCCGTCGCGGCGGAGCAATTCCAGCAACTGGCCGTCGGAAGTGGTTGAGCTGGTGTGCATGGGTTCTCGTGGCCTTCGGCTGGTCTCTCCGGGGCCTCACATATCCATCTTATTCATTGCGACAATTTTGACAATAGAATATGTCAAAAATTGCACGTCGCCGCTTTCGGATTGCCTTAAATCCTTGACTTTTTGGCACTTCAGGCGGTAAAAGTGCTTGCCCCCGTGCCGCTCCCTCCTAACCCCTATTCCCCAACCCATAAGCCGCTACCCATGCCCTGGCTCCCCAAAAAGTCGCTCGTGGCGCCGGTCGATTTTTCTGACGAGTCGTTCGCCGCTCTGGACACCGCCTTGGACATGGTGGCTGCGGCGTCGGACATTCACCTGCTCTACGTGCTGCCGGTGCTCGACCCGGCCGAGCCCGGCGTGATCTGGACCACGGTCGACAACTCGGTCCGTGAAAAGCACGCCCTCGATGCCCTCCGCGAACGGCTCAAGGAGAAGAAGTACCAAGGCTTGAAGATGGCCGTCTTGTTTGGTGATCCTGGCAGCGAGATCGCGCATTTCGCCCAGGACAACAAGGCCGAGCTGATCGTCCTGCCGTCGCACGGCCGCACGGGCTTGCGGCGGCTGTTGATCGGCTCGGTGGCCGAAAAAGTGGTCCGCCTGGCCCATTGCCCGGTGTTGGTGCTGCGGACATAAGCTGCGACTTCGAGCTGGCGCTTCGGAACGGGAAGAGGCTCCCTCCGAACCGTTGCCTGCCTGAATCGACGGCCAAGCAAAAGCTTGGCCTCCCCACCGTTTGTCGATGCGATTCGTCGAGGTGGCCCACGCGCCACGTCGACGCGCTGTTCTGCCACTCTCGTTTCACAGGAGACCCCAGCAATGCAACCGTCTCACACAGCATGGAGTATTGGACACAAACACGACCGCGCGCAGCGAGCAGGGCTGACGCTCGTCGAACTATTGGTGGTGATGTTCATCATCGGGGTATTGATTGCGCTTTTGCTCCCCGCTGTTCAAGCAGCGCGCGAGGCGGCGCGCCGCGCTCAATGCACCAACAACCTGAAGCAATTGGCGTTGGGCGTGCACACCTTCCACGACACCATGCAGGGAATGCCACGCAGCCGGACGAGATGCTTGCACAGCACGTGGCTGGCCGACGTGTGGCCATTTGTCGAGCAGCAGTCGCTTGCCCGATTGTGGGATCCGGCCAGTTCGTTCTTTGCCCAATCGGCCGAGACCCGCACCGCGCAGGTGGCGATCTACTACTGCCCGTCACGGCGGGACGCGCCTCAACTGAGCGAGCCGGGTCAGGACGACCGTTTGGCGGCTGTCGATCTGCGGGGCGCCCTGGGCGACTACGCGGGCTGCATCGGCGATGGAATCGCGGGAGGCAAACGCGCCGACTACGCGGATCGATCGGCCAACGGAATGTTCCTCTCGCACAGCGAGTTTGGCGCCGGCTGCGGCGGCGCCGATCCGTACTACCGCTTCAACGCCGAGCGATTTTACGTGAACTTTCAAGCCGTGACCGACGGCACGAGCACGACGCTCCTGGTCGGTGAGAAGCACGTGCCGCCGAGCGCCTTCGGCTACCGCCTGCTGGACGGCAAGGAGATCGACGACAACGCGATCTATAACCCGGACCATCTCGGGACGACGGGGCGTTTCGCCGGCCCGGGATTCCCGCTGGCTCGGTCAGTCGATGAACCGGTCAATATGAACTTCGGCGGCCTGCATTCCGGCGTATGCATGTTCGCGCTGGTCGACGGCAGCGTGCGTGGCGTGTCCACGAGCATTGAAAAGGAGTTGCTGGGAACGATCGCTTCGCGAAACGACGGTTTGCCGGTTGGTGAAATCGGCGTCAACTGAGATTTGCCGCTTGGTGCAGGGCAGCGAGTGCGCGCGGAAAAAACCGCTCCACCACCTCGAAGAATTCCGCCGGCGAGGCCACGTGCGCCACCCGCGTGCGGAATTCGCGGGCGCCGGGCCGGCCTTGCGCGTAGCAACAGGCGTACTTGCGCATCAGGATCGTGCCACGATCCTCGCCGAAGCGCTCCGTCACCAGCCGGTAGTGATGGAGCAGAAGCGCGCGCTCTTCTTCGGGCGTAGGGCCGGGCGGAATCTCTTCGCCGCGCAATGCGGCGCGTGCCTGTTGGAACAGCCACGGCTTCCCCAGCGCCGCCCGCGCGATCATCACTCCGTCGACCTCGTAACGGCGGAACGCCTCGACCACCTTGGCGGCCGAATCGAGGTCGCCATTGCCGATCAGCGGAATCCGCTTCAAGTGCGGCTTGATCTGGCTGATCCGCTCCCAATCGGCCGAGCCGCCGAAGAAATCCTGCGCCGTCCGGCCGTGTACCGTCAGCGCCGCCGCACCCGCATCCTCGATCACGCGGGCGACCTCGATCGCGTTCACGTTCTGCCGCGTGCAGCCCAAGCGGATCTTGGCGGTGACGGGCGTCGGGGCGCAAGCGGCAACCACGCGTGCCACGATCGCTCCCACCCGCCCGGGACACTTGAGCAGATACGATCCGCTTTGGGCCGCGACCGTGACCTGCTTGACGGGGCATCCAAAATTGATGTCGACGACGCTGACCTTGAATTCGTGCGCCAGCCGCGCGCCGACGGCGGCCAGCGTCTCAGGATCGTTGTCCCAGATCTGAACGGCCAGCGGCCGCGGCTCGTCCTTGACGCCCCACAACCGGTCCGGGAACTCGCCGTCGCGCTCGTCCTTGGCCAGAAATCCCCGGGCACTGATCATCTCCGTGGCCTGCAGGCCCGCGCCGCCGAACTCGCGAACGATTTGCCGATAAGCGTAGTTCGTGAAGCCGGCCATCGGCGCTTGCAGCACCGGCGGATCGACAATCACATCCCCGATCTTGAGCGGCCGCACGGCGACGGCCGATTGTGGGCCATTTTGAGCGTCTGGTGATCGGTCGAGAGTGATCGACATGACAAAGTGACAACCTAGCGAGCCGAGGACTTTATCGCCTCGTAGTCCTCCGCGGCGCTCAGCACCCGCTCACGGAGCCGCCGCGCCCGGCACCGTCACGAGCGCCCCGGCCAACTGTGCGGCGCCGGTCGTGGGCGGCAGCACCAGCGTGGCGTATTCGGCGATGTCGATATTGTAGTCGGCCAGCCGGCCAAGGAAGGAGAGGGTCTCGGCCGTCTGTTCGTGAACGGCCACGAGCGCCGCGTGCGCGTCGGCAGGGTTGGCAGACGATTGAATGGCGTGAGTCGCACGATTCTTGTCGGCACTCACGACCGCGGCGGCGTGCTCGGTTGCCGCCCGCTGCGCCTTGGGGATTTCGGAGGCCAGCCGCTGAATCGCCGCCGATCCGGACAGCTCCCGCGGCAGTTCGTTGAGCGCCAGCCGGTACCCGCCAACGTGTGGCGGAGTCGTTGGCGCAAGCCATCGGCCCCCAGCCGGCCGTCCGGCAGCCACGGTCAGCGTCCATTGCGCCACGAGCGAATCGGCTTGCGACGCTTGCGCGTCCGCTTCGGCGGCCATTCGCGCGGCTCGCACGATCAATGCGTCGGCTGCCGGCGCGGCCGTGTCGGAAAGCATTGCGGCCAACGTGTCGATCTGCTCGAGCTGCTGGGCCATAACCGCGTGCCGCGCCGCGCTCTGGTGTGCCTGCCAATACGCCACGATGGCTTCGCGCCGCCGCGCAGCGGGGATTGCCGACACATAATCCGCTAGCGCGGTCGGCTCGACATGGCGCTTGCCACCGTCGTAGCTCCAAAAGAGCACGTCCGTCAGATGGCGCGCTTGCTCGGCCGGCGTCACGTCATAGAGGCCTTGGTACAAGCCTTGAATAGCGGCCGAGGTCGAGCTCGATCCCGCGGTGCCGCCGGCGGTGTCCTGATCCGCGGTCGACGGCTTTTGCGCTTCGTGCCGCGGCGCCGCGGACCCTTGCGCTGCGGGGGACGCCGTGCCGGCCTCGGGTTGAGCCGGCGCGCCCTCGCCCGACGCCGCCGGAGCGCCCTTGGGAAAGTTGGTCGACGGCGGCGGCACGTGCGCCGGCGCGCCGGCGCGCGGCGGCGTTTGCGCCGCGGGGGGAGTGCGCACCGGCTGATTGAAGCCCGCCCGCTCGACCCCGCTTCCCGCGCCTTGGGCGGCGCCTCCCGGAGCGGCGCCCGTGCCTCCGCCGGCGACGACGCCTGTTGGAACCGTCGACGGCTTGATGAGCATGGCGACGAGCGCCTCGGTGGTCGGCGCAGTCACCGGGACGGAAAGCGCGTACTCGGCGATCTCGTTGTTGTACGTTCGCACGTCGCTCACCAAGGCGCGGCGTTGCTGTGCCAACTCGTCGACAAGTGACAGCACGAGCGGCAGGTCGGCCTGCCCGCCGTAGTACGATTCCTCGATCGCCTCGACCGCATCGCTGGCGGCCGCGACCGCGGCGGCGCGGGCCTCGATCGCGCCGCGGCGCACCGGCAGCGTGCGGTCGATCAGCACGGCGCGCGCCGGCGCGACTCGGCCGGCAAACACCTGGTCGAGAACCGTCTTGTAAGGTCCCACGTGCGGTACGTCGGCCGGCAAGGGGAGCGGCTGCGTGGTGGGTAGACGCATGGCGGCGGCCAGTTCGTACTGCGCGGCGACAAGCGCCAACTCGGCATCGTGCTGGCGCGCTTGAGCCGCGGCCATGCGCGTGGCCAGGACGTGTTCCGCCGTCGAAGGCTGCTGGTCCGGCGCGCTGGCCGGCTTCAAGCGTTCGAGCTGCTGCGCCTCGTCCCAGTTGAAGTTGTAGTCGGCCAGCGCCGCCGCCAGCTTCCAGTAGCTCTCGGTCGTGCGCAGTTGGGTTGCGCGGTCGAGCGATGCCCGCAATGCTTCGACGAGCGTCACGGACCGGCCGGTGATCTGGCCACCTTCGGGAGCAACCAGGGCCGTCCTCAATAGATCGGCGGCCTTGCGCTTTGCGGGGCGCGGTTCCACCGGCACGAGCGGCCCGGCGGGCTGGCTCGGTGGTTCGGCCGCGCGTGCGGCCGCGCGGCCGCGCGCGGGGTCCTCGCCCGGCGTGGCGGCGCCAACGCCGGAAGGGGCGGCAGGGGGCGTGATGCCCGGCGCTGCCGGTCGATGGCCCGTGCCGGCACCAGGTCCCTTCGTCTGGGCCTGCGGAATCTGGGCCACCAGCATCGTGATCACAAGCGCGGTCGCGTGCATGCGGATCTCCTCCCAGGCGCACCTCAACCCCACTAGCGCGCAAGCACTTTCCCCAGCCTGACCGGTTCCGGCGAAGGCGTCAACAGGAGCTTCCGGGGCCGGCCCTTTTCGCGACGGAGGACCGCCGCCTTGAGGACCAGGGCCATTCTGTTTTTCAAAATGGCGAGGCGGGAAAATGAGACTGGCTCCGAGCATAAACAGCGCAAGCCCTTTCAGACCAACGTTTCGTCTCGGTGCCCGTCCCACTTTCCCGCCGGTGCGCCGCCGGCAAGCTTGAATCTGTGAACGGCCCTGGCCTTGAGGACGACGCATGTAGACAAATGGGCAAGTGGCCGCTTATTTTGTTGGTGGACTGAAGGGACGAACCCCTCGGCTCGCTAGCTTCAGAATGGAAACCGCGAGGACGCGCGATGCTGACCGTTCTAGGACCGGCGGATCGGCAGCCGTTTTGCGATCGTGTGTCGCGGCGCAACTTTCTGAAGATCGGCGCGCTCGGGGCGACTGGGCTGACCTTGCCGGATCTCCTGCGCGCGGAAGCGGCCGCCGGCGTCCGCCATTCGACGAAGTCCATCATCCTCATCTACCTGGTGGGCGGGCCGCCGCACCTGGATATGTTCGATCTGAAGCCGCGGGCGCCGCGCGAGGTGGCCGGCCCCTTCCGCCCCATCGCCACGAACGTGCCGGGCATCGAGATTTGCGAGCACATGCCCAGGCTGGCGCAGCGGATGGACCGGATGGCGATCGTCCGCTCGATCTGCGACTGCCAGGCGGACCACGACGCGTTCCAGTGCTACACGGGTCACGATCCGCGCCGCGCGGCGGTGGCAGGGGGCTGGCCGACGCTGGGCTCCGCGGTGGCCCGGCTGCAAGGACCGGCCCAGCCGGGTGTGCCGCCCTACGTCAGCCTGTGCTACCCGTGTACGCACCCGCCCTACAACGAACCGGGCCCTGGGTTCCTCGGCGTCGCGCACACGCCGTTCCGGCCGCTGGGGGAAGGCCGCGGCGACCTGGTCCTAACGGGCATCACCTACGACCGGCTGCACGATCGCCGGCGCCTGCTGGCGGCCGTCGATCGCTTCCGCCGCGACGCGGACGGCAAAGGGGCCATGCGGGGCCTCGATGCCTTCACCGAGCAGGCGATGGGCGTGCTCACGTCCTCGCGACTGGCCGAGGCCCTGGACCTGTCGCGCGAGGACCCGCGGACCGTCGAGCGGTACGGCACCGGCGATCCCACGGTGTTTATCGACGGCAACGGCGCGCCCCGCGTGCCGCAGAGCTTCCTGGCCGCGCGGCGATTGGTCGAAGCGGGCGCCCGCGTCGTCACTCTCAACTACAGCAAGTGGGATTGGCACGGCCACCCGTACGGTTCTTGCTTCGATCGTTGCCGCGAGGACATGGAAGTGCTGGACCGGGGCTTCTCGGCGCTCTTGGATGACCTGCGCGATCGTGGACTGGAGCGGGACGTGACCGTGGCCGTGTGGGGCGAGTTCGGCCGCACGCCGACGATCAACGCCAACGTGGGGCGCGATCACTGGCCGCGCGTGGCGTTCGGCCTCTTGGCTGGCGGCGGGCTGCGGACCGGGCAGGTGATCGGCGCCACGGACCGCCTGGGGGGCGAACCGGTCGAGCGCCCGGTCAAGTTCGGCGAGCTATTCGCCACTCTGTACCGCACGCTGTCGATCGACGCGGCGCAAACGACAGTCGCCGACCTGAACGGCCGGCCGCAATACCTGGTGGACGCCGGCGCCGAGCCGCTCCGCGAGCTGATCTAGCAGCCCGAAGCCGCACGGCCACTTGCTTCTCGCACCGTGTGCCACTGCTTCGTTAGAAGCAGTGCAAGGCTGCGATTCGTAGTATGTCGACGCCTGACAGCGCTCCAAAGCACGGCTTGCCCGTGCCGGTCAAGCCGTGGCACACCGCTGGTGGCGCACTTGCTGTCCGCCGTGCCAACTCTCGCCTAGTACGGCGCGTCGACCAGCAGCGACTCGGGCAGATCGACCAGCCGCGAGCGGAGGTACTCGCCCAGGCTTTTGGCCTGCGGGTCGGAGCGGATCGAGGACGACACGCCCTCGCCCAACAGGCCGACGACCACGAAGTTGATCGCCCGCAAATTCGGGAACTCGAAACGCCGCACGGTCAATCGGTCGGCCTCGGGCACGAGTTCTTTGAAGCGTTCGACGGTGAGGAACGACGCCAGCCAGGCGTAGCCCGGGTCGCTGCGGGCCCATATGCCGACGTTGGCGTTGCCCCCCTTGTCGCCCGAGCGGGCGCCGAAGATGGTGCCCAGCGGCAGCCGCCGCGTCGGGCCCGAAGGCGCCGCCGACGCAGGTTTGGCGCTGGCGGCGGCGTTGTCCGCAGGCTTCTTTTCGCTTGAGTCCGATGCCGGTATCGGAACGCGCGTCCCGTCGTCCAGCACCACTTCCTGCATGATCACATCGGCGGGCACGAGCGCCGGCCAGTAGACGCCGTACGGCGTCGCCTCTTGCGGTGGCGTCGTGCAATAGAAGCCCGGATAGTTCGCCAGCACCATTTCGACCACGGCATTGGAAAAGGCGCGGCCGACCTTCGACGGGTCCTGCCCCTTGGCGGTGACGCGCAGGAAGGCGCTCGCCTCGGCGTTGATGGCTGCGTCCGGCTTGTCGCTACGGACGAGCTCGCAATCGAGGGCCTCGAACTTTTCGGCGCCGCCCAGCTCGGCAATGAGCGTGCGGCGGGCGAGGTCAGCCTTGGCGTCGATGTCCAGCCCGGTGAGCACGAACGTCATGGCGTTGCGAAACCCGCCCAGGTAGTTGATGCACACCTTGACCTGGCCGGGCGCCGGTTCGCCGCGCACGCCCGATATCCGCACGCGGTCAGGTCCTTCCTGGTTCAGGCGAATCGTGTCAAAACGGGCCACTACGTCGGGATTGGCGTAGCGCTGGCTGTCGATCTCGTACAGAAGCTGCGCCGTCACGGTGCCGACCGACACGAGGCCGCCGGTGCCCGGGTGCTTCGTGATCACGCTCGACCCGTCGGCGTGCATTTCGGCCAGCGGGAAGCCGGGATGCTCGAGGCCGGGCACCTCGCGGAAGAAGGCGTAGTTGCCGCCGGTGCATTGCGCTCCGCATTCCAGCACGTGCCCCGCCACGACCGCGCCCGCCAGGCGATCCCAGTCAGTCGCGGACCAGCCGAAGTGAAACGCCGCCGGGCCGACGACTACCGAGGCGTCAGTCACGCGCGGACAGACGACGACGTCGGCGCCGCGGCGCAATGCCTCGACGATGCCCCAGGCGCCCAAGTAGGCGTTGGCCGACAAGGGCGGCGCCTTCAGCTCATTGAGGGCACGGCCGGTATCCAGGTGCCGCAGCTCGTGCCCCGCGGCCTTTAGTTCCGGCAGCCGCGGCAGCAGATCGTCGCCTTCAATGTGCACGACGCGGGCTTTGATCCCCAGTCGATCGGCCAAGGCGCGCAACTCCGCGGCCAGGCCGGCGGGGTTCAGGCCCCCGGCGTCGGTGACGATCTTCACGCCGCGGTCGATGGCCAGGCCAAGCGTCTCCTCCATCTGCCGCAGGAACGTGGTGGCATAGCCCTTCGTGGCGTCCTTCTGCCGCGACTTGAAGAGGATGAGCATCGTCAGCTCGGCCAGGTAGTCGCCCGTCAGGTAGTCGATCGGGCCACCCTCGATCATCTCGCGGGCCGCGGCCAGGCGGTCGCCGTAGAAGCCAGAGCAGTTGGCGATCCGCAGCGGTTTGGATTCAGCGGCCATGACTATCACCACAGAGACGCGGAGGCATCGCGCGGGGGAATGACGAAATCTGAATGTCTAAGGAAGCTCGAAGGACAAAGGTCGAATGTCCGAAAGTTCGGCATTCGGATTTCGTGCTTCGAGCTTCTCTAGGCATTTGATTCTCGACATTCGTCATTGGGGCTCCTCGATCACGGCCAGCACCGTGCGGGCCTCGACGTGCGTGGCCTTTTGCACGCGAATTTCCGTCACGCGGCCGGCCGCCGGCGCGGTTACGGGATAGAACATCTTCATCGACTCGATCACCACGAGCACGTCGCCGGCCGCGACCAGGTCCCCGACTGCCACCTTGACATCATCCACAACGCCCGGCAAGGGGGCCACGAGCGAGCCGGCCTCGACTTCCTCCTCCGGCGTTGGAAACCGCGCCAGTTCGCGCAGCGCCGACGCCCCTAGCGGACTGTCGACGTAACACGTCTCACCGACGCGGTGCACGTCGTAGGCGCGCAGCACGCCGTCGGTTTCCAGTTCCACGCGCGTCGGCGTGCAGGCGCCCACGCGGACGGTCGCCAGTTCCTCACCGTCGACCGCCAACTTAAGGCACGCGCGATCGCGGCGGTAGCCGACCGCGATCTCGCCATGCGCGGCGGCGAACCGGACTTGCTCGAGCTGCGAGGGATTGTTGCGCCAGCCGGCGGGGATACATCGCTGGACGACGGCCGCGGCGCGCCGCTCGGCCTGGGCGGCCAGGGCCGCGGCGGCGGCGTGCAGCCGCTCGCCCGCCCCATCCACCGAGGGCGCGCCCAGATCGGCCGGCGCGTGACGCTCGAAAAAGTGCGTGTCCGTCTGGCCTGCCAGAAACTCCGGATGCCCTAGCACGCGCACCAACAGCTCGCGATTGGTCCGCGGGCCGTGGATGCGTGCCCGCGCGAGGGTCGCCGCCAAGCGCCGGGCGGCCTCCTCGCGCGTGGCGGCGTGCACGATCACCTTGGCCACCATGGCGTCGTAGTGCGGCGTGATTTCGGAACCGTCGGCCACGCCGGTGTCGACCCGCACGCCCGGACCCGATGGAACGTCGAAGCGGTGCAGCGTGCCGATCGAGGGCGCGAAATCGCGCGTCGGATCCTCGGCGTACAAGCGGGCTTCGATGGCGTGCCCGGTGGGCCGCACTTGCCATACCTCTTGCGGCAGGGCCTTCCCCTGCGCGACCAGGATCTGCAGCCGCACCAGGTCCAATCCGGTGATGCACTCGGTGACGGGATGCTCCACCTGCAAACGCGTGTTGACCTCGAGGAAGTAGAACTTTCGATTGGGAGCGAGCAAAAACTCGACGGTGCCGGCGCCGACGTAGCCGATCGTTTCGCCGGCCCGCACCGCGGCGCTGGCGATCGCCGCCCGCAGCTCGTCGTCGAGGGCGACCGAGGGGGCTTCCTCGATCACCTTCTGGTGCCGCCTTTGGATCGAGCATTCGCGCTCGAAGAGATGCACGATATTGCCGTGCGTGTCGCCGAAGATTTGGATCTCAATGTGGCGCGGCGCCTCGACGTAGGGCTCCAGGAACACGCTGGCGTCGCCAAAGGCGGCGTGGGCTTCGCGCTGCGCTGCCTCGACCGCGGCCGCGAGCGCCGCAGGCTCGCGGACGATGCGCATTCCGCGCCCTCCGCCACCGGCCGATGCCTTCACGAGAACGGGCCACCCGAGCCGCTCTGCTTCACGCGCTAGCTCCGCCGGGGGTTGCCCGCGCACCTCGACGCTGTCGAGCACGGCCACGCCCGCGGCCCGCATCCGCCGCTTAGCTTCCAGCTTCGATCCCATCGCGGCAATCGACTCGGCCGTGGGGCCGATGAACGTGATGCCGGCCGAAGCGACGCAGCGAGCGAATTGGGCGTTCTCGGACAGGAAACCGTAGCCGGGGTGGATGGCCGTGGCGCCGGTGCGGCGGGCGGCCTCGAGCACGGCGTCGATGCGCAGATAGGTTTCGGCGGCGGCCGCGCCGTCGAGCGGCACCGCCTCGTCGGCCTCGCGGACAAAAAGCGCATCGCGGTCCGGCTTGGAAAACACGGCCACGGTCGCGATCCCCATCTCGCGACAGGTCCGCATGACCCGCCGGGCAATCTCGCCGCGATTTGCGATGAGGAGTTTCATCTCACATCCGAAAGACACCAAATTGGTTCGTTCCCCGCACTTCTGCCGAATGGCACGCCGACAGCGCGATCGCGAGCACCGTCCGCGTGTCGCGCGGGTCGATGATGCCGTCGTCGTAGATGCGGGCGCTTGTGTATGCCGCCAGCGACTCGCTTTCGATCTGGTTTTCGACGAAGGCCCGTTGCGCTTTGTCGGTTTCTTCGTCGTAGGGTCGGCCGGCCTCGGCCGCGGCGGCCCGCTGCACGATCGACAGCACGCCGGCAAGCTGTTGCGGGCCCATCACGGCCGTCTTGCTGTTGGGCCAGATGAACACGAAGCGCGGATTGTACGCGCGGCCGCACATGCCGTAGTTGCCGGCCCCGTACGACGCGCCAATCTGTAGCGTGACGTGCGGCACGGTGCTATTCGAGACGGCGTTGATCATCATCGCGCCATGCTTGATGATCCCGCGCTGCTCGTACTCGCGGCCGACCATGTAGCCCGTCACGTTCTGAATGAACACCAAGGGCACGTCGTTGCGGTTGGCAAGCTGGATGAACTGCGTGGCCTTCTGCGACTCTTCCGAAAAGAGGACGCCCCGCGCGTTCGCCAAAATGCCCACCGGGTAGCCGTGGATCGAGGCCCACCCGGTCACAAGGCTGGTGCCGTAGGCCGGCTTGAACTCGTCGAATTGCGAGCCATCGACAACGCGGGCCAGCACTTCATAGATGTCGGTCGGGACCTTGAGATCGGCCGGCGCAAGGCCCAGCAAGCCTTCGGCCGCGTACAGCGGCTCCTCGACGCGGCGCGCCGGCGGCGGCCCGAGCTTTTTCCAATTCAAATTGGCGACGATCTGCCGGCCGAGCCGTAGCGCGTCCAACTCGTCGACCGCCAGATAGTCGGCCAGGCCGGAAGTGCGGGCGTGCATCTCGGCGCCGCCCAGCTCCTCGTCCGTGCTCTCCTCGCCGGTGGCCATCTTCACCAACGGCGGCCCGCCCAGAAACACCTTCGCCCGCCCTTTGACGAAAACCGAGTAATCGCACATGGCCGGGTTGTAGGCGCCGCCGGCCGTGGAATTGCCGAACACCAGGGCGATCGTCGGGATGCCCACGGCCGAGAGCTGCGTCAAGTCGCGAAACACGGCGCCGCCGGGCAGAAAGATCTCGGCCTGCCGCGGCAGATCGGCCCCGCCGCTTTCGACGAGGAACAGCACGGGCAACCGGTTCTGGCGGGCGATCGCAAGCGCCCGTAGCGACTTGGCGAGCGAGTAGGGGTTGACGGCGCCGCCGCGGACGGTCGGGTCGTTGCCGGTGATCACGCACTCAACGCCCGACACCACCCCGATGCCGCCGACGCCCGATCCGCCGACGTGGTACTCAGTGCCAGCCGCCGCGACGCTGGAAAGCTCCAGGAACGCGCTGTCAGGGTCGAGCAATAGCTCGATCCGCTCGCGGGCCAATAGCTTGCCGCGTTTATGGTGGCGATCGGTATATTTCGGCCCGCCGCCGGCGCGAGCGGCTGCCAGCAGCTTGTCGAGCTCTTCGAGCTGCGCAAGCATCGCCGTGCGGTTCGCCTGGTAGACCGGCGAGCTCGTGTCGAGATGAGAAGAGAGGATTTGACGTTTCACGGTGGCGGGTGCGCCAAATGAGATCGGCTTGGCTAGCCCCCGAACGGTAGCGGCGCGAGAAGGCAGCGTCAACGGTTGACGCGAAGGGTGTTAGCGGCTCGGGAGGGCGAGGCTCCCACCGAGCCGGCAAAAGGACGGCGGTCTTTGATTCCGGCTCGGTGGGAGCCTCGCCCTCCCGCCGCGCGGTTGACCTTGACCGTCTTGGGCAAAAGGGGCAACATCTGCCGCCGCCGATGCGCTCGATCGGAGGCTTCTTGCGTTGCCACCTGGTCGGATGAGACCCGCACGGAGTCACAGAGATGGCACGATTCTCGATCATTTGGTTTCTGGGCGCGGCGCTCGTGGCTTCGCCAACCGCCAGCGCCGCGGCCCCAGAGCAATATCGCTTCACATACCGGCCGCTCGACGTGGGTGACCAGGCGACGGACACGATCCGCTTCGCGCTCGATTTGAAGACGATCCTCTCGCAGCGCGGCGAGTTGATCAACGCGACCGATCAGACGGTTGAACGCAAGGAGCACGTCGTAGTGGCACGCCTGCCGGCCGGAGCGGGCGAGTCGGCCAAGGCGCGCGTCAAGTTTGAAACCTCCGAGCAGACCACGACCGACCGCGGTGGCGGCGTTCACGGGCAAGAGCGCCCCGTGGCCAGCAAGACGTACGTCGCCGTGCGCCGGCGCGAAGAGTTGATCGTCACCGACGAGCAAGGCAACACGCCGCCGGAGGACGAGCTGAAGATCGTGGCGCGGACGATGGATGGGTTGGGAAAGCCCAATCCATTGGGCGCGTTCTTCGACCGCAAGACCGTGGCGATCGGCCAGAGCGTGCGGTTGCCTTTGGAATTCACCCAGACCCTGTTGTCTGGCTGGGACGAAGATCTTGCCCGGCTGCCGCTCGACGTCGTGCTGATGGGCACGCAGCGCGTGGACGGGCAGCTTTGTGCGCTGTTTCACACGCCGCCGGCAGCGGCCGGTGCGAGCGGCGCCGGCCGGCCACCGATCCAGGGCAAGTTCCTGATCGAGATCGAGACGTGCCGCGCCGCCCTGGTTGAGTTGTCCGGCCCGGTGGCCACGAACGAAAAGCGCGGCACCGGCGCGGACGAATTCGACGTCCGCCGCAAAGGCAAACTGCAAGTGGCCGTCCACGTGACGCACAAGCGGCGTTAAGCCGCCGCGGCCACGCGGCGCGGCGACTTACGCCAAACTCACGGTCACCGTCTTCGTCTCGGTGTAGGCGTCCAGGCCCTTTTCGCCCAGCTCGCGGCCCATGCCGGACATCTTGAAGCCGCCAAAGGGCGCCGCGGCGTCGAAGACGTCGTAGCAATTGATCCACACGGTGCCGGCCTTCAGCTTGGCGGCCAGGTGGTGGGCCTTGGCGATGTCGCGCGTCCACACGGCCGCCGCCAGGCCGTAGAACGTGTTGTTGCCGCGCTCGATGATCTCGTCGACGTCCTTGAACTTGAGCACGCTCAGCACCGGTCCAAAAATTTCGTCCTTGGCGATCGACATTTCGTCGTTGACGCCGGCAAACAGCGTCGGCTCGACGTAGAAGCCCCGCTGGCCGAAACGATTTCCGCCGGTCACGCACTGGGCGCCTTCCTTCTTGCCTACCTCGATGTAGTGCATGATCTTGTCGAACTGGGCCTTGTCGACCTGCGGTCCTTGCTCGGTCGCCGGATCGAGCGGATCGCCCAGCTTGCGGGTCTTGTTCATGCCGGCGATTTTGTCGACCAGCTTGTCGTACACCTTCTCCTGCACGAACAGCCGGCTGCCCGCGCAGCAGCACTGCCCCTGATTGAAGTACAGTCCGAAGTGTGCGCCGGCCGCCGCGGCGTCGAGGTCCGCGTCGGCGAAGACGATGTTGGGGCTCTTGCCCCCCAGCTCGAAGGTCAGCCGTTTCAAGGTCTGTGACGCATCGGCCATGATGATTTGGGCCGTCTTGTATTCGCCGGTGAACGCGACCTTGTCCACGTCGCGGTGCTTGACGATCGCCGCGCCGGCCGTGGGGCCGTAGCCCGGAACGACGTTGATCACGCCGTCGGGGATGCCGGCCTTCTGCGCCAGCCGCGCCATCCGCAAGCAGGTGAGCGGCGTCTGCTCGGCCGGCTTCATGACGATCGTGCACCCGGCCGCCAACGCCGGCCCCCACTTCCAGGCCACCATCAGCATGGGGAAGTTCCAAGGGATGATCTGGCCGACGACGCCCACCGGCTCGCGCCGCGTGTAGGTGAAGTAGTTGCCGCGCACCGGAATCGTCTGCCCGTGAATCTTGTCGGCGAAGCCGGCGTAGTAGCGGAGGCAGTCGATCACGAGCGGCAGGTCGCCGGCGCGGGAATCGCGAATGGGCTTGCCGTTGTCCAAGGTCTCGAGCGCCGCCAGGTCGTCGAGCTCTTCCTCGATCAGATCGGCCAGCTTGTTCATCAAGCGGCCGCGGTCGCGGGCGTCCATCTTGCCCCAGGGACCCTTTTCCAACGCGTTGCGGGCCGCCGCGACGGCCAGGTCGACGTCGGCCGCGTCTCCTTCCGCCACCTTGGCGATCACTTCCTCGGTGGCCGGGTTGATTGTCTCGAACGTCTTGCCGCTCTTAGCGGCCACCCATTTGCCGCCGATGAAGCATTCAGTCTGCTGAATCTTCGGCCTGATGGTGGGCTGTGCAGTCGTGGCCATGATCGACCTCCTTGGGACGGGCGTGTGGTGATTTCGGGCGCGCCAAAACGCAGGACATGCGTTCGACGGATAAACGGGCCGCTGGGCAGCCTCAAAAAGAGATGCGCCCCGGGCACGCTGCATTTGAGCTGCCCAGCCAGGAGAATTGTATCCGCTCGCCGGAGAAGCAACTAGGCTCCGGGAGACCAACTCAGGGCCGTTCACAGATTCAAGCTTGCCGGCGGCGCGCCGGCGGGAAAGTGGGACAGGCACCGAGACGAAACGTTGGTCTGAAAGGGCTTGCGCTGTTTATGCTCGGAGCCAGTCCCATTTTCCCGCCTCGCCATTTTGAAAAACAGAACGGCCGTGGAGACCAACTCCGCTGCCGGTGCTTGCTGGCGCCGATCGCGCCGCCCTGGCGCTGAATAAGATACACGAGCGCACCCTGTCACGCGGTTCATCGCTGCTGCCGCCGTGGAACGCTGGTCGGAATGCCAGGGCCGTTCACAGATTCAAGCTTGCCGGCGGCGCACCGGCGGGAAAGTGGGACAGGCACCGAGAGGCAGCGTTGGTATGAAAGGGCTTGCGCTGTTTGTGCTCGGAGCCAGTCCCATTTTCCCGCCTCGCCATTTTGAAAAACAGAATGGCCCTGGTCGGAATGCGATTTGACTGGACCTGGGCCACGTCCGGGCGCTAAGATAGCGGGGCACGCCCCCCGCCTTCGATTGATCCCACGCATGAGCGCCCCCATGTCCTCAACGACGTTCCTGCAGCCATCGGCCACGTTGACGCTGAGCGGCCATACGACGGCCCGCTGTCCCGACGCCCTGCTCGAAAAATACCAGAACCTAGTCGACGAGCAGCGCATGAGCTGGACCGAGCACTTGCGGCTCTTGCGCCTGTTGGGGTCGGGCGGACAGGGCGTCGTCTACTTGAGCGAACGGCGCGGCACCGACAGCTTTACGCTGCCCGTGGCCGTGAAGATATTCTCGCCGCTGCACTACGAGGACGATCGCACGTACGACGAGGCGATGGGCCGGATCGCGGCGATCGCCGCCCGCGTGGCGCAGATCCAGCAGGACAACCTGCTCGACGTTCACAATTTCGTCGAGCGCAACCGCATCCGGCTGATGGAGATGGAATGGGTCGACGGCTACGATCTCGATCGGCTGCTGACGCACCAGATGCTGGAGCGGACGCGTCTGCGCGTCAGCAACCGCCGTTGGGACTATCTCAATAACGTCATCGTCACCGGCGGCCCCTTGCAGCCGCGGCTAAAGCCGGGCATTGCCATCGCCGTCTTGCGCGAGTGCCTGGGGGCGCTCGCGGCGCTGCACCGGCAGGGCATCGTCCACGGCGACGTCAAGCCGTCGAACATCATGCTCAAGCGGACGGGCAACGCCAAGATCATCGACATCGGTTCCGCTTTCGACATGGAAGACGCGCCAGCCCGTCGCAGTTGCACTCCGACGTACGCCGCGCCCGAAGTGCTGGAAGGGGGCGAGTCCTCACCCCGCTCGGATCTGTGCAGCCTGGGCTACGTGCTGATCGAAATGCTATCGGGCACGCCGCCGTTTGTCGGCCAGACGACGCTGCGCGATTTGCTGGAAGCGAAACGGATGGTGATCCAGCGGTTGCACGACCGATTGCCGCGCGAAGTGGTGTGCAACGAGCTATTGATGAACATCGTCCGCAGCCTGGTGGCGCCTGACCCCACGCTGCGGTTCCCCAGCGCCGAGGCCGCCGACCTGGTGAAGGAAGGCGCCGCCAGCTTCCATCGTCAACTGGTCAAAGGGGACCTGGCCAGCGAATACGAAAACGAAATTCGCCTATGGCTGGAGGAGCTGGACTGAGAAGGCAATGATCCATGCGGAATGACGAATGGGCTCGATCGACGATGGGACCGAGCGCAATCGTCTTGCATTCGTCATTCATCATTCCGCATTCCGCATTCGTCATTCATCATTTTTTCGCCGGTGCATCATGATGGACTCTCCGCTTGAACAGAAGACGCGCGTCTCGCGCCGTGACTTTGTCGCCATCGGCGCCGCCGCCGGGACCGCGATCACAACGGGCCTCGCCGCCGTGCCGGCGGCCGGGCGCGTGCCGGGCGCCAACGATCGCATTCAATTCGGCGTCATTGGCACCGGCGGCATGGGCTCAGGCCACGTCAGCGACCTGGTCAGCCGTGCCGACCGCGACAACGTCCGCTGCGCCGCGGTGTGCGACGTGTACCAGAAGCGGCTGGACAACAATCAAAAGCGCTCGGGCGGCGACGCTTATACCGACTATCGCAAGCTGCTCGACCGCAAGGATATCGACGCGGTGGTAATCGCCACGCCCGATCACTGGCACGCCAAGCAAGCCATCGACGCCATGGAGGCCGGCAAGGACGTGTACCTGCAAAAGCCGATGACGCTGACGATCGCGCAGGCGATCGCCGTGCGCGACGCGGCCAAACGGCTCAAGCGAAAGCTGCAGGTCGGCACGCAGTACACTTCCGAGCCCGAAGCCTGGGCCGCCCGCCAGGCGATCGCCGAAGGGCGGATCGGCAAAGTGGTCTGGTCGCAGAACGGCTACTGCCGCAACAGTCGAGAAGGGCAGTTCAATTGGACGATCGACACAGCCGCCGGACCCGACGCGACGGGCGAGAACCACATCGATTGGGACATGTGGCTCGGGCACGAGTGGGGGCTGGCGCCCAAGATCCCCTTCAACGCCGACCACTTCTTCCGCTTTCGCAAGTATTGGGCCTACAACGGCGGCGTCGCCACGGACTTGCTCTACCACGCGCTCGCGCCCTTGGTGCTGGCAATTGCGGGACCACAAGGGGAATACCCGCGCAAGGTCGTTTCTGGCGGCGGACAGTACATCGAGAAGGACGGCCGCGATATTCCCGACAGTCACTTCATGCTGATCGAGTACCCCAGCGAGCACACCGTGCTCTTGGCTAGCGTGATGACCAACGACGTGGGCATCCCGCGCATTATCCGCGGCCAGTACGGCACGATCGAGTTCGGCGGCGGCCTCAAGCTGCGCGGCCAGCCAACGTGGAAGGATGAGTTCAGCGCCAAGAACGCCGGCCAGATGGATGCCACCGTCGCGGCACCGCCGCGCCGCGACCACGTCGGCAATTTTATCGACGCCGTGCGCGGCCAGGCCGAGCTCGCCTGCAACGAAGACCTCGGCTGCGCCCTCATGGTCGCCATCCGCCTGGGCGAGGACGCCTATCGCCAGAACAAGACCATGCTCTGGGACGCGTCGAAAGAAGAGGCCGCGGCGGTGTGACGGGCGGAAGTTGGAGAGGGTGCGCTCGACGACAGCGAGCCGCCGGATTTATCCCGGCTGTCCCGATTGGCGACGGTCCAGACGCCCGTGCGCGCCCGGCATGGCCACGTCGGGAGGTCCTCCGTGGCCATGGCACCCAATTCTTCGCGCCAGCGCGGCAGCAGGACCCCGCGCAAAAATGGTATACTAGACAGGGACGAGCAGGCGGCGACTTCTTTGCGCCCCCCGCGATTCTAAGTTCGCAAATGGAGGACTCTCCCATGCGACGCCCGTCTTATTGCACGCTGGGGCTTGCCTTGCTGGGGCTGCTGTTGACTTCTTGCATTCCCACGTCCGAACAACCGCTGTCGCGCGTCGACGAAGCACAACAGGACCCGCGGTTGTACGGCGTGTGGATGCACAAGGAGGACCAGCCGTCAGAGTTTGCCCAAGTGGTGCACATCGGAGCGGAAGCGGAGAAGCCGCTCGTGCCAGGGAGGGAGAAACCGGAGCCGGGCTTGATGCAACTGGTGTGCATCAGCCATCACAAGGAGGGTGAGCGGTGGCGCGTGGAGGCGCCGCTTGTCATGCGGTTCTTCGTCTCGAAGATCGGCGAGGACAGCTTCATCAACGGCTACGTGCCGTTCGATGCGCCGCCCGCGGAGAAGAGTGACGAAGGGAGCGGATACCTCTTCATCAAGTACGAGGTCGTCGGCGACGAGATCCACGTCTGGTACCCGAACCTCAAGGCGGCCGCCGCGGCGATCGAGAGCGGCGCCCTGACGGGCAAAGTGAAGCGCGAGCGCGGCGAAGTGCAAAGCGCCGTGTTCACGGACACGACCGCGCACCTGGCCGAGTTCCTCAAGAATGGCGGCATCAAGAAACTGTTTCTCGAAGAGAGCAAGAACACGTATTGTAGGGTTCGGTGAATGCGGCGGGGCGGCCCAACCCGACAAGCCCCGATCGTGATAACTCACTTCACGGCGTCCGACACATCCCAGAACCTGATCGTGCCGTCCTTCGAGCCGCTGGCCAGCATCTTGCCGTGCCGCGCGAATGCGACGCACGTGACGTCGTCCGTATGGCCGGTGAACCGTCGCAGCTCCTTCTTATCGGCCAGGTCCCATAAGACGACCGCGTCCCCCTCGCCGTGCGCGCTCGCCAGCAGCCGTTGATCGCCCGAGATAGCAATCGACGTGAGCTCGCCGGGGCCGCTAAGCGCATGGGTGGTCGTGCCAAGCTCCACGTCGCGGAAGTGAATCTTGCCGCTTCGGTCCGCAACGCACAAAACCTTCAAGCCGCCGAAATAACGGACGGCCACGATCGGCGCTTCGCCGACGGCGAACCGAGGAACGATCGTCTTGGCGGTATCCGGGTCGGCGATCTCGCAGCTTCCGTCGGAAAAGCCCATGGCGCACTGTTTGCCCCCGAAGGCGAACGCCGTGGCATTGCTGCCTTGGTACCTTTCCCCGTTCACGATGCGCTCTTCGCTTGCGCGAAACGCTTGAATGGCCACGCGCCCTTCGTCATCGGCGAATGCATAGTGGTTTCCACCGGGCGACATGCCCGCCGCCGAAAGCGTCTTCAGTTGCGGGCGATCGACGACCAAAGGAGCGGTGAAGCTGTTGATCAGCATCGTCCTTGCCTGGCCTTGGCCGTTCTCGCCGGCAACGATGAGAAGCGACTGGCCAAGCGACATGGCGTTAGCCTTTCCCTCGAATGCCACCGGCGTCAGCAGCGCGTGGCCGGTGGGCACGTCCCACAGCGTGACGTTGTCCGGACCATCCACGGCCCGGCCGAGTGACACGACGATGAGGTCCGTGTTGTTGTAGAAGTCCAAGCCGATCACGCCGCCGGCGTGCGCCACGATGGGATCGCGGTGGATACAATCGAGGTGATTTTCGGCGGCGAACTGCTGCGGGATATACTGCGCGGAAGAAAGCCATGTGCGATCGTAGTTCTCGCGTGTGCCCCAAACGGCCGCCGACCACGGATGCTTGAGCCTTGCCATATGTCCGAGGGTCTTACCGAGCAATTCACCGTCGCGAGTGGTCATCGCCATCCGGCAAATCGTGTTGATCATGAACACGGCGTCGGGATTGTCGCGCACCACTCGGTCGAGCCCGCGAGCCACACGCTTCGCGTCCAGCTTCGTCTCGACAAAAAGCCTGTTGCCGAAGTAGCCTCGCAGGTGCTGCGCGACGCGGGCGAGCATCTCGTCGGCGTCGTCATCGTTCATCTTGGCCGCTAGCTTGTCGAAGTACTGCTCCATTTCACCCGGCTCTCCTTGCCAGCGCGGCAGCAACAGCTCGGCGAGTGCCCCGTGGGCCGAGTAGTACCACGGGTCGGTGGCCGTCAACTCGGCGACGACCTTGTTGACCCTGTCGCGGTCCCATGATTGGCAGCGGGCCACGATCAAGAGCTGCCGGTAGATATCGGGGTCATGCCCTGGGAGCTGGCGGGCCTCATCGAGCAGCTCGGAGGCGGCCTGGATCCGTTCATTGAAGATTCTCCACCCTTCCGGCGTTACCGTGTCGGCGAATCCCGATCCGCGCGCCGCCCAGGCGCGATTGACGTGATAGGCCGCAGTCGCCAGGTGGCCGGCGAGCGATTGCGGACGAGTGTCGAGCCATTTCTCCAAATCATCTTCGTGCAGGACTTCCTCGCCTCGCGGGTTCTTGCTCGGCGCGCCCAGCACGCCGTAGAAGCCGGCCGATTTGTTGTCGGTGCTAAAGGGGAATAGCGTGTGGTCCTTCGCGATCTTGGCGGCCACGGCCTCGACCAAGTCGTAGTCGCCCTTCTTCAGCGCTCCCAAGACCGCTTGCTGGAACCTGCCGAAGTTGCCGGCCAGCTTCAGGACCGGCTCCGGATCGGGCACGGGGTCTGCCGCCGACGCGGAACGTGCCGCGATGAGCGGCGCGCCGACGAGGACCGACGCGGTTAGAAACGCCTGAAATCTCGGATGCAAGCGCGGCATGACTTTCCCCCTTGTCTGGTGCGCATGAAGGGCGCAACGATCTTTCGAGTCTATCGCTCCGCTGCGATGCGATCCATGCTTGCACGCGCGGGGTCAGGAGAACTGCAAAGTCCTGGGAGAGGGGTCAGGCACATTCGGCCGAAGGTCCTTCGGAAGAATTGAGAACCGCATGTGCCGAAAAATGAGCCAGACCCCGGACTTTGCAGTTCTCCTCCGCGCGGGGTCGGTATCGCGCATCGTCGTCTCCCGGCGCGTAGCAACCCGAGCTGCCGCGGGAGCTGCCTCATCTCCGGACGCGCCAAAGGCCTCCACCACCGGGAATTTGCGAAGAATCTTCCGCGAAAACCGCAGGCCGCTCTCACCCATGTGTCGTCGTTGATGATGCCATCTCGCGCACGGCTGGCGAGCGCCTGGCGCGGCCGGTGTCAGCCGTAAGTCATTTGCTGAACTGGCGAAACGCATCACATAAGCGTGTGCCGGTGCGAATACGCGCCTCCCGCAATCGTAACAATGGGAGCTTTACATAACAAAGATGACATGGGAGTTATAAAAAAATACCCCAAAGATTGAGGGTTGAACTGACTTTGCCGGGCCTCGATCATCGGTGCCAGCATTTGCCGTGCAAGCGGCACAGGCTGCGGCCGGCATCTGCCGGAGTGGGCTGTTTTGTCACATGGGAATACACAGGGAGGAAACAGGATGGCACGTTATGTTTTGCCCATGATCGTGGCGATCGCTCAGTTGGTTGCTGGTGGCCGATTGCCGGCAGCGATGACTGGAGGACAAGACGGGCAAGAGGCTGACGTAAAAGACGTAAAGGACGAGGCCCGGCTGCGACTGATGCCGGAGCGCAACGAGAAGTGGCTCCGCGGCTGCCTGCCCAAGGTCGACGACGAGCGCGTGCAAAAGGTCCTCGACGATCCACGGCTGATCGTCTACACGGATCGTGAGATGCCCAAGGCCTACCAGTTCTGGGACGGGCTGATGCCGGGCGTGCATCGGGCCAGCTACAACATCTCCGCCAATTCGAGCGAGCCGTTCGGCAACGGCAACCGGGAATTCCCCTGGGCGGGACCCGCCGGCACGCACAAGGCCCGCAACATGTGGGTCTTCCGGTTCATCCATTTGCCTCAGGATGAGAACGGCAAGCTAACGCCGATCGTCTGGTTCCGCACCCGGCTTTCGGGGGATTCGAACCCTGGCTACGGGTGGCGCTTTCCCGCTGGCGCCGTGGTGGGCGAAGTCCTGATGATGCGGCAGGACGGAGTCGACTATTGTTTCGAGCTGCGGGTGCGTTTCCGCGAGGAAGGAAACTGGGCCGTCGACGTCTTTCGCCCTTTCCCCCGCGCCGAGGACCTGGTGAAACGGATCCAGGAACTCCGCCCGGACTGGGAGGAGCGGCCAGCGCTGAAAAACGCGATCGACTCCTTGTCCGATCCGGGGCCGCTGCCGGAGACGCAGCTTGTGGACAATCATCCTCGCAAGACGTTCAAGCAGACGATGGGCGTGCACGAGCTGCCGGCGCTAGAGGATGACCGGTTGATCAAGGAGTTGCTATCGCAGACCGTGTTCCGCTCGGCCTTGGGCGAATACTGGATCGAGGGGAGCAACGGCGCCGTGACCGCCGCCCCCACGACCGACGCCCAATTTCACATCGTGCCCGCCGGCTACCAGGCCGGCTTTGTCGACGTCGATCGCATCTCCTGCATGCGGTGCCACGAGTCGGTGAACCAGCCGGTCAGCCGCTTCCAGGCGGGGCGCGACTGGTACGGGCGGATCCGCGGCTCGGACGGCATCTTCTCGTTCCACCCTTTCGACCCAAGCTGCGTGAGCGGCAATGGGTACAGCCAGCCCGTGAAGATGCGGACCGAGCTGGTTTCGGCGGGGGTGATCGAGAAGTACGACCCGGAAAAGCACGACAAGCTGCGCTACGCCCAAGTCCCTCGGCTGGTCGAATAGGCCTGCGGAGTGCCCGCAGGGCCGTTCACAGATTCAAGCTTGCCGGCGGCGCACCGGCGGGAAAGTGGGACAGGCACCGAGACGCAACGTTGGTCTGAAAGGACTTGCGCTGTTTATGCTCGGAGCCAGTCCCATTTTCCCGCCTCGCCATTTTTGGGAGTGCCCGCTAAGGGCGAATTCTGCTCGATCCGCGGCCTGCGCCACGCCCATGATCCCGGGCGTGGCGCAGGCTTGCATCTTTTTGGGGGCGAGAGCGGCGTTCGAGCCCGCAGCCCTGCCTCTATAGAATTGAGGCGAGGCCGCGCCCAAGGGCTCTTCACGGCGATTGCAGTTCATGCCCACCAACGTCACTCCGCAGTACCACAAGGCCGAAGAGGCGTATCGCCGGGCGACGACGCTCGACGAGGAGTTGAAATGCCTCGAGGTCATGCTGCGCGAGATGCCCAAGCACAAGGGCTCCGAAAAGCTTCAGTCGGAGATCAAGCAGAAGATCAGCCGCGCCAAGAAGGAGCAGGAGGCTGCCAAGAAAACGCCCAGCCGCGGGCATGGCGTCCGCATCCCGCGGCAGGGGGCCGGCACGGCCGTGCTATTGGGCGCGCCGAACGCGGGGAAGAGCCAGTTGCTCGCCAGCCTTACCCGCGCCACGCCGGAGATCGCCACCTATCCGTTTACGACGCGCGTTCCCCTGCCCGGCATGATGACCTTCGAGGACGTGCAGGTGCAATTGATCGACACGCCGCCTGTGACGCACGACATCTTCGAGCCGTACATGCAAGGGCTGATCCGCGGCGCCGATCTGGCGCTGTTGGTCCTGGACCTTGCCAGCGACGACGGGACCGACGACTGCCAGCAGGTGCTCGACAAGCTCGACTCGACTAAGACGAGACTTGCCCGGACGCACGCGCTCGACGACGATGATCTGGGCTTGTCGTACACGCAGACGCTGCTGGCCGCGAACAAGATCGACGTGGCCGACGCGTCGATCCGCCTGGAGCTATTGCACGAGACGAAATCGTGGGACTTCCCGGAATACGTGATCTCGGCCGCGCAGCGCACGGGACTCGACGCGTTGCGCTCGGCCATATATGGTGCGCTCGATGTGATTCGCGTTTACACCAAGCTGCCGCACGCCAAGACGCCCGATTATGGTCGGCCGTTCACGATCCGCCGCGGCGGCACGCTCATGGACGTGGCGGCGCTCGTACACAAGGATTTCGCCGAGAACCTGAAGTTCGCCCGCGTGTGGGGGGCCAACGTGCACGACGGAACCGTGGCCAAGGGGGACCACGTGCTATCGGACAAGGACGTGGTGGAGCTGCATATTTGAGGAGAGTAGGCGGTAGGCGGTGAAGAGATGTTTAGCCGCCGCGGCCACACGGCGTTGCAGCGGGCGGCAGCTCCGGCCGGGTACCCTCTGGGTGGCTAATCGCTAATCGCTTCCACCATGAAAAACGCCCAGATCGCCGACGTCTTCGAGCAGGTGGCCGACCTCCTGGAGTTCCAGGGGGCCAATCCGTTCCGGCTGCGCGCCTATCGCAACGGGGCCCGCGCGATTCGCGACCTGCCGGAGCCGGTCGACAAGCTGGTGAAGGATGAAGAGCGCGATCTGACCGAGATTCCCGGCATCGGCAAGGACCTGGCCGAAAAGATCGTCACGCTGGTCAATACCGGCGATCTGCCGATGCTCAAGGAGCTGTGCGCCAAGACACCGCCCTCGGTGCTCGTGCTGTTGCGCGTGCCGGGGCTGGGGCCGAAGAAGGCCGCGGTGCTGTACAACGACCTGAAGGTTGGTTCGCTCGAAGAGCTGCGCGCGGCTTGCGAGGCGCACCAGGTGCGCGATCTGAAGGGCTTTGGCGAAAAAACCGAGCAGAAGATTTTCGATGGCCTTTCTATCGCCAGCACCATTGAAGAGCGGATGTACTGGGCCACGGCCGACGAGGTCGCGCAGGCGATTGTCGAGCATCTCCGCGGCGCGAAGGGCCTGGAAAAGATCGATGCGGCCGGCAGCTACCGCCGCGGACGCGAGACGATCGGCGACCTGGACATCCTGGTCGTATCGAGCAAGCCGGACCAGATCATGGACCGCCTGGCGAAATACCAGGACGTGGCGGAAGTCATTGCCCGCGGCGACACGAAGATGTCAGTTCGCCTCACGGGCGGATTGCAAGTCGACGTCCGCGTCGTGCCAGCCGAGTCGTTCGGCGCGGCCTTGCAGTATTTCACCGGATCGAAGGCGCACAATGTCGTGCTGCGCGGCCGGGCCAAAACGAAGGGCCTGAAGATCAACGAGTACGGCGTCTTCCGCGGCGAAGAGCGGATTGCCGGCGCGACCGAGGAAGAGGTGTACAAAACGCTCGGCCTGCCGTGCTTCCCGCCCGAGCTGCGCGAGGCGCGCCGCGAGTTCGAATGGGCCGACGCCGGTCACCTGCCGGACCTGGTCGAACGCGCGGACCTGCGCGGCGACCTGCACATGCACACGACCGAAACCGACGGCAAGGCGACGCTCGAGGAGATGGTCGCCGCGGCGCGCGAGCGGGGACTTTCGTATATCGCCATCACCGATCATTCGAAGCGCGTCTCGATGGCCAACGGCCTGGACGCCACCCGGCTCCGCAAGCAGTGGTCCGAGATCGACCGGCTCAATGCGCGGCTCAAGGGCTTTACCGTGCTCAAGGGGGTCGAGGTCGACATCCTGGAAAAAGGGGGGCTCGACCTGGACGACGACGTGCTCTCCGAGGCCGATTGGGTCGTGGCCAGCGTACACTATGGGCAAAGCCAGCCGCGCGAACAGATCACCCGGCGGATCGTCGACGCGCTGGCCAATCCGCACGTCTCGGCCATCGCCCACCCGACGGGCCGGCTCATCAATCGCCGCAAGGCGTACGAAGTCGACCTGGATGCGGTGTTCAAGGCAGCCCGGCAGCACGGCAAGCTACTGGAGCTGAATGCCAACCCGGCCCGGCTCGACCTGGACGACGTGGCGTGCGCGGCGGCGAAGGGTTTTGGCATCCCGATCGTGATTTCCAGCGACGCGCACAGCGTGGGCGGGCTGGACGTGCTGCGCTACGGCGTGCTGCAAGCCCGCCGCGGCGGATTGACGAAAGAAGACGTGGCCAACACGCGTCCTTGGCCGGCGGTGAAGAAGCTGATTGGAAGTAGGGGTTAGGGATTGGGGGTTAGGGGTGAAGACCCTCTCCCCTCACGGGGTGATCACAACGATCTCCCCTCTCCCCCCCGGGCGATTTGCCGGCGTGCGCGCGGCCCTGCCACCGTGCGACGTGACCAACATGCACTAGAATGGTCTCGACGGGCTGCACGATTCCGTTCCAACGGACCGATGCGCTGAGGTGCTGCGCCGCGTGGCCGCGGCGGCTAAACGTTCCGTGGTTGCTCCCCCGTACTTGCTACCGCCCCTGCGACCGACGCTCCCATGAAGCTCGCCCTGCTTGGTGCCGACGACGACGCGCTTGTCATCGCCCGTTCCGTGGCGGAGAGTTCGGAGCACGAATTGGCGTGGGCCTGTGAGCTGGGGGCGGCGGCCGCGACGGTCCGCTCTTTTGCGCCCAGCGTTCAACTTGCGCCGCATTGGGAGACGCTGGTCGGCGGCACGGTGGCCGACGCCGTGATCGTGGCCCGTGGCGCCAACGACGACGATCGCGCCGAGCAGCTTCGCAAGCTCGTGCAGGCCGCCGTGCCGCTTTTGATCGTGCATCCCGTGCACGACTCGATGCTGATCTACTACGAGCTCGACATGATCCGCCGCGAAACTGGCGGCGTCATGCTGCCGTGCGTGCCATATCGGTGGCACGACGGCCTGGCCCGCCTCGACGCGATTGTTCGCGCAGGCGCGGCATCTGACGTCGGCGCGACGGGGCAGATCGTCCTCGACCGGGCCATGGCCACGCGCACCAGGGCGCTGGTCGAGGCACAGTTTGCCCGCGACGCGGCGCTGTTGCGGGCTCTCGCCGGCGACTTGACGAGCGTGTCGGCCCTGGCGCCGGCGGGCGACGAAACGGCCGCGTACGCCAACCTGGGCGTGCAACTCACGGGCGCAAGCGGCATTCTCGTCCGCTGGTCGGTAGGGCCCGTTGAGCACGTGCCCGGTGCCCGGTTGATGCTGGTTGGCGGCTCGGGCAAGGCATCGCTCTATTTGCCCGCCGCGGGCGAGCCGTCGCGGCTGGAGATCGTACGCGGCGGCGAGACGCGGAACGAATCGATCCCCGCGTGGAGCCCGCCGGCCGCGGCGATCGCGCAGCTTCAGGCGGCGATGGCCGGCCGCCAAGCGGCGCCGACCTGGCCTGACGCATGCCGCGACGTGGAACTGGCCGAATCGATCGCCCGCAGCCTCGCCAAGGGACGCACGATCGAGCTCCACAATGAGGAGCACTCCGAACACGGCACGTTCAAGGGGACGATGACGTCGCTCGGCTGCGGACTGTTGTGGGCCGTGCTGGTCGTATTCTTGGTTGCCGCGGTGCTGGCGAAAATCACCGGCAACGCCCTTTTCGCTTACGCACCGCACTTCATCCTCGGCGTGCTCGTGCTATTTCTGGCGATTCAATCGCTGAAGCTGGCGTTTCCCAGCGAGGATTGAAGAAAAAGCCCATGAGTTGGCACCCGTGAGCCTGGCTGCCGCACACGCGCCCGCCCGTCGACCCCCCACCCTGCTCAATCCTTCGCCTGGAAGAACTTCGTCGCCCGGGCCAGGCCGTCGAAGATGAATCGCACCGCCGAATAGTGGCCGGCGTCCATCCATACGATCTCCGGCTCGCCGAAGGAGCGCCACAGCGATTCGGTGCACTCCTTGGGGATTACCTCGTCGTGGCTGGCGTTGAGCATCAGGATCTTCCGACCGCGCACGTTCGCGCCGTAAGTCACCGGGTCGATCTGCTTCACCGTGTCGTAGAACTTCCGCTGGTCGCCACCGCGCGCCAGCCACTTCTCGCGGACCTTCGATAGCTCGGGCGATTGCCAGGCAATCTGCGCCATGTCGCCGCCGGCCAAGAGCAGGCAGATCTTCTGGAACCGCGGCTCGGCCGTCGAAGCAAGCGCGCCGGTGATCCCGCCCAGGCTGATCCCGAAGATGCCCAGGTCGTCGGCGTCGACCTCATCCTGGGCGGCCAGCCAGGCGGCGCCGCGGCGGATATCGAGCACCGCCTGACGCATTCCGGCTACCGTCCCTTCGGGGTCCTCGGAGATCATCCTCGCGGGCGAGCCGGGCTGTTGACGCGGCCCGTAGTACGGCATCTTCACAAACAGCGCGGCCACTCCGTTTTGGGCGAGCTGCCGGCAGAACAGCCGCGACAGGTCGAAATCGCCTCCCAGGATGTGCAGCGCCACCACGGCCGTGTGCTTGCCGGGCGTCAACGGGCGAAAGTACTCGCAATGCACCGTGTTGTTGTTTGGGTGGGGCGTCTCGACCGGCGAAGGAAAAGTGACGAGCGAAATCTCGATCGCCGTGGAAACCGTCTTCTGAAACTCCTGCCGGAAGGGAAACGCGTGCGGCGCCATCCGGAACAGCTCGCCCAACGACGGTTCCTTGTCGGTCGGATCGAAGCGGACTTCTCCCTCGCGGGGCGGCGGCAATGCCCACGCGGCCGACGCGAGAACAAAACAAGAAACGAGCGCCGCAAGCAAATGGCGTTTCACGCGGTCTTCCCCTGTGAGTGTGTGGCACTCGTTGGCCGCTTCAGACGCCGGGCATCCTGCCCGCCGCCCACGTGGCCGCCTCTCTCGGAGACGCGACTCCCCTGCCAGCATCGGCCTGTTGGCGGGACGCCAAGGCAGGCGTACCGCCGCGGCCGATCCGAAGGCGGGCAGGATGCCCGCCCCCCAAAGGTGGCTGCAATATACAAGCCGGGGCCGCCACCGGCAAAGCCGTATTTGCCGGTGGCCGCTGCCCCGCTATCATCCCGCGGGTCTTTTACCCCAGCCGCGGCGTCCCAGTGTCAGACGACCGCGGGGAAGTGGGGGATGAACCCAGGGTCATTCACAGATTCAAGCTTGCCGGCGGCGCACCGGCGGGAAAGTGGGACAGGCACCGAGACGCAACGTTGGTCTGAAGGGGCTTGCGCTGTTTATGCTCGGAGCCAGTCCCATTTTCCCGCCTCGCCATTTTGAAAAACAGAATGGCCCTGGGGGATGACCCCCACGGCTCGCTTTTTGGGACCGCATATTTCGCTCTTTTCGGAACGGATTCTCATGCGCGACGGTCATCCACGCATCCTTATCGTCCGCCTTAGCGCCATCGGTGATTGCATGCACGCGGTGCCGGTGCTGTGCGCGCTCCGCGACCACTTGCCGGGCGCCATGCTCGGTTGGGTCGTCGAGGGACGAACCAGCGAGTTGTTGCGCGGCCACCCGGCGCTTGACGAATTGATCGTCGCGCCGCGCGGCTGGTTGAAGTCGCCGCGGGCCGTGTGGGACTTGCGCCGCCGGCTTCGCGCATTGCGATTCAACGTAACAGTCGACGTGCAGGGATTAACAAAAAGCGCGATCGCGGCGCGGCTGTCGGGTGCCCCGCGACGGCTGGGCTTGGGCGGCGTCGACGGCCGCGAAGTGAGCCCGTGGCTGAACAACGATCTGGTCGAGGCACACGCCACGCACGTCGTGGAGCGGTATCTGGAAGTGCTTCGCCCGTTGGGAATCACTTCGCCGCGCGTCCATTTCGATTTGCCGCGGAACGCGCTTGACGAGCGTCGCGCCGAAGAAATCGCTGTCGCGGCCGGCCTGACGACCGGCTTCGCCGTGATCAACACCGGGGCCGGCTGGCCGTCGAAGCTATGGCTGCCCGACCGGTTCGCGGCGGTGGCGCGATATCTAGGTCAGGCATGTGGATTGCCATCCCTGGTCGTCTGGGCTGGGCCTCAAGAACAGGCTGCGGCAGAAGCCATCGTGGCGGCGGGCGGAGGACACGCGCGGTTTGCCCCCGCCACGTCTCTTACCGAGCTTGCCGCCATCGTGCGACGCGCGCGCCTCTTCGTAAGTAGCGACACGGGGCCGTTGCACCTGGCCGCGGCCGTCGGCACGCCGTGCGTGGGCCTCTTCGGCCCGGTACCGGCCGATCGCAACGGCCCCTACGGCGCCGGCCACATGACGGTGCAGAAGATGTGCCTCACGGGCGGGAGCCGCGTGCGACGCCATGCGGGTCCCGAGTCGATGCGGGCGATCACCGTCGACGACGTGACGCGGGCGTGCGACCTGTTGTTGGGCCGCCCGGCGAAGGCGGCGTAGACCGTCCCTTCGCCCGACCTCTCCCGCGGCGGGGAAAGGAAGTTGTCAGTTAGATTGCCGTGGCGCCAGGCAGCGACACGTGCAACGTCCCCTTGCCGGCGGCGTACAAATAGGGATTCATCGTGGGATCGTTGTACATCTTGAGCTGGCGGTAGACCTTGAGGCGTTTGCGTCCGGCGGCGACGTCGGCCACCAGCTCCGCGAGCGCCCCGGCGAGATCGGTGCGCTGCGTCTGGCAGATCGCCAGCCGGTCGGCGGCCTTGTGGCGATGCTCGCCGGTCGCGTCGGCGCGGTCGATTTGCTCCTGCAAGTGATAGATCCGCAGGGCCAGGATCGACAGCCGGTCGATCGCGCTGCCGGGCGTCTCGGTGTTCAGCCGCGCGTCGGCGGCCGGTGCCAGGCCATCGCGCGACAGCGAATCGATCAAGAACAGGTCCAGCCGCTCGATGCAATCGTTGCGCTGTTGGTTGTAGCGGTCGATTGCCCGCTTGACTTGCGCCATCTGGCTGTCGCTGGCCTGAGGGCTGCGGGCGATGTCCTCCTCGTGCCACAGCAGGAAGTTGAACTTGTGCTGCTCGCACACGACCTGCAGGAAGCCGTGGTACGGATTGCGAGTCTCCTCGCGATGCCAGAGGGCGACCGTGCTCGCGTGCAGATCGAGGACGTCCTGAATCCGAAACATGGGCGATTCCTTTCGAGCGCGTCGCGCTAGGGATCTCATCACCAGGGCACAAAGAACACAAAGAAGCGGCCTTGATACCCACCGGCAAGTGCAGCGTCGTGCCATACGCTTGACGACGAAGGCCACCATCCTCGTTTTCTTCGTGATCTTTGTGTCTTTGTGTTTCCCGTCTTGTGAGAAATGCGGGCAAGATCGAAGGCGGGCAGGATGCCCGCCCCCCGGCAAGCGTGCAGGGGGCGGGATTATAGGGGCATCCCGCCGAGCGACCAAGGCGATTTCGCGCGGCGGCCTTTGGCCGTCTCGGCTAGAATAGAAGCAAGCCCGGCAGCTTGGGAGCTCAGATAATCTCAGATCTCAGATTATCTCAGATTTGAGATTCGGAGAGCTCCCGATTCTCGTCGCTTGGAAGCGCAGGCGTCCGATGGTCATGACCCGGCAGCCCCCCGCCCGTTCCGTGCCCCCCGCGGCGCAGAAGCACTCGCGGCAGACGTGGTTTTTGGCGGTCGTGGCCGCGATTGGCCTCGTCATCGTCGGCTACATCGTGCTGGTGGACCTGCCGCAGCGTCGCTCGGCCGCCGCGCCACCGGGCGGGCGGCAACGACTGGCGGACATCCCCTTCGACGGCCAGAGGGCGTATGAGAACCTGAAACAGATTTGCGATCTGGGGCCTCGTCCCAGCGGCTCGCCGGCCATGGTCCGGCAGCGCGAGCTATTGCGCAGTTATTTCGAGAAGCTGGGGGCCACGGTTAGCGAGCAGACCTTTCGCGTCCGGCATCCGCGCGACGGTTCGGCCGTCGAGATGGCCAACATGGTCGTCGCCTTTCAGCCGGAGACGAAGGAACGGTTTCTGGTCGGCGTGCATTACGACACGCGGCCTTATCCGGACCAGGATCCGGTCGATCCGCGCGGCCGATTCGTCGGCGCCAACGACGGCGCGAGCGGCGTGGCCCTGCTCATGCAACTTGGCGAGGCCGTCAAGGACATGAAAGGGCGCTACGGCGTGGACTTCGTGTTTTTCGACGGCGAAGAATTTGTTTTTCGCGAAGGGGACCCGTACTTCCGCGGCTCCAATCATTTCGCCGAGGAATACGTCGCCAACCCGCCCGGCCATGCCTATCGCCAGGGGGTGGTGCTGGACATGATCGGCGACAAGGACCTGCAACTGTTCGAGGAAGGCAATAGCGTGGACTGGCCCCCGTCGCGCGCGGTGGTCAATGCGATCTGGTCGACGGCCAAGAAGCTGGGCGTGCGCGAGTTTATTGCGCGGCGCGGCCACACCGTCAACGACGATCATCTTGCCCTGTGCCAAAAAGCCAAGATTCCGACGTGCGACGTGATTGATTTCGACTACCCGCACTGGCACACTCAAGGGGACACGGCCGACAAGTGCTCGGCGTTGAGCCTGGCCAAGGTGGGCTGGGTGATCGAGGAATGGCTGCGCCGCGGCGTGCGGTAGGCACGACATTTGGCTGCCAGGTTGAACGTGTGTGCCGCTGCGTGTGCCACTGCTTCGCAGAAGCGGTGCGAAGCGACGACGGACGTCGAAATGATGGCAGGTCCGTAGGCGGGGCCGCACGGCTTGCCCTGGTCGGTCAAGCCGTGGCACACGACGTGTAGGCCGCTCACGAAGTGGACCTGTGGAAGATTGCGAAAGGAACGACGCGTGACGATTGCCCTGTTCCCGGCTGGCGTGTTGGGGCTGGCATTGGCGATGCTGGCGGCGCACCGGCGCGCCTGGCGCGCGGCCCAGGCCCGGGTGCTCGACGCGGCCGACCGCGCCTATCGACTAAACCAGTTCCGGCGGCGCATGAAGTCCAGCACGCTCCTGGCACTCTTGGCGCCGCCGATCCTGGTCGGGCAGTTGATCGTTCCCTCCGAGTCGCCGGTCATGTTCGTGGCCATCTGGCTCGGCGTGGCCCTAATGACGCTGTGGATCGGCCTTCTGGCCGTCGTCGACACGGTGGCCTCGGGGCGGCACTTCCGCCGCTTGCACCACGAGCAGCAAGTGGCCCGCGCCCGCCTGAAGATCGAAGTCGACCGACTGCTCGCGGAACAGACCAGAGTGCCCAAGGCGGGGGACTAGAGGTGCGCGTTGCGGCCTCTGAGTGTGTCGCGTGTGGCTTAAAAGGTGTCGCGGGGTGCCATGAGGCGCCATGCATGGCCACCTCGGCGTAACTCCGTGGCCATGGCGCCCTCGGCGAGCCTCCTCCGGGTTATCCCGGAGGTCTTCGGCGGCTAGCGGTTCTTCCAGTCGATCCCGGAAAGCGACGCCAGGGCCAACGCCAGGGCATGAGTCCCGTCGCGGGCGTGCCCCTGGGCCGCCAGCGCCACGTACAACTGGTGCGCCAGGGCCAGGCCCGGCATGGCCAGGTTCATGCGCTTCGACTCCGCCAAGGCGATGCCCATGTCCTTGATGAAATGCTCGACGAAGAAGCCGGGCGCGAAATTGTTGTCGATGATCCTCGGTCCCAGGTTCGACAGCGACCAACTGCCGGCCGCGCCCGAGGCGACCGATTGCATCACGGTCGGCAAGTCGAGCCCCGCCCGATAGCCGTACAACAAGGCTTCGCAAACGCCGATCATGTTCGTGGCGATGAGAATCTGGTTGACCATCTTGGCGTGTTGCCCCGCCCCCGGCGGCCCCTGATGAACGATCGTCTTGCCCAGCGTCTCCCAGCAGGGGCGGAGCGCCTCGACGACCTCGGTCTCGCCGCCGATCATGATCGACAAGCGGGCTTCGCGGGCGCCGACGTCACCGCCAGAGACCGGCGCGTCGACCGCCTGCACGCCTCGCTCCTTGGCGGCCGCGGCGACTTCGCGCGCCAGCGACGGCTCGCTCGTGGTCATGTCCACCAGGATGTTTCCCGCCTTGCTGCCGGCCAAGGCCCCCTCGGCGCCCAGCAGCACCTGCCGGACATCCGCGGGAAAGCCGACGATCGAGAAGATCACGTCAGCCGCCTGCGCGACGGCCTTGGGCGAGTCGGCCCACCGCGCGCCTTTGGCCAACAGCGGCTCGGTTCGGGCCCGCGTGCGGTTGTAGACCGTGACCTCGAACCCCTTCGCCAACAGATGCCCGCACATGCTTGTGCCCATCACGCCGGTGCCGATCCAGCCGAGCCGCGTCTTTCCAGGAGCAACCGTGGGAACTGCCATCGCTGGATATTCTCCGAGAGACCGAGAATGCTGTTCGGCGCGGCCGCGTCCGATCACGCGGCCGCTACGATGGCCGGAGTATACCGTGGCGGACGGCACGTGTCATGAAGCCAGGGCCATCGCTGGAAAGCACGGCCCGGCGGAGGCGCCGCAGCGCCGCTCTACCATCGTTCTTGCGGGCGGCGGAGGATCTCGCTGACGATGATCGCCTCGCGAATGCTCTGCGGATCGCGCAGCAGCGCAACGAACTCGCCGGCTGGCAAGGAGGCAATCTCGGCGGGCGCTGCCGACGCGACGGTTCGTGCCGCAGGCGTCGAGGGGGTCCCTGGGCCTAGTTGACCCACCTTGTGGTCAAACACCTTTTGCAGGTGCGACTGCATCATTTCGTCGGCCTGGTCGACCTCGGAGGGCCGGGCCACGTCCAGCTTGCGTTCGGCGATGGTGGGCTCGACGTTCGATAGCCCGCGCGTTCTACGCTGTGCGTCGGCGCCTGCCACCTCGGCGGTCTTGAGGTCCGCGCGGCCGAACCCGACCGGCTCCGCCAGGCGCGGGCGAACCGGCTTCGGTGGGGGTGGGGCCTGAGTCGCCGCGGGACGGTTCTCCTTAGCGCCCCGCTGCTGCGCGGCGCGACGCAGAAACTCGCCGACTTCGTCGTCCACCCGTTGCCTTTCGGGCGCGACCGGGGGAATGGGGCGATCCACCTTCGGCGGCTTTTGTGGCTTCTTGGCGCCGGTCTCTCCTCCCAAAAGACGATTGAGGATGTAGACCGAGAACATCACGATGGGGACGAGGACTTTCACCCAATCGTCGGCGTTCGCCAGGAGCGGCACAAAGAACGTCATGGCTGTGCTTTCTGGCCATTGCGGACGTGCCCGCCGCCGGCGATGGCCATCCGCATTTCCGTGTCGGCTTGAACGTTGCGTAGCTTGTAGTAGTCGAGGATGCCGAGTTTGCCGTCGTGGATCGATTCGGCGATGGCCTTGGGCACTTCGGCATCCGCCTCGACGAGCTTGGATCGGCTCTCCTCGATCTGCGCGATCATTTCCTGCTCCTGGGCGACGGCCATCGCGCGGCGCCCCTCGGCGGCGGCGCGGGCGACGCGCGTGTCGGCCTCGGCCTGGTCGGCCTGCAGACGAGCGCCGATGTTGTCGCCGACGTCAATATCGGCAATGTCGATCGACACGATCTCGAAAGCGGTCTGAGAGTCGAGCCGCCGCGCCAGCACGGCCTTGGAAATGCGATCCGGGTTCGCGAGCACTTGAAAGTGCGTCTCGGAGGAGCCGATAGCACTGACGATCCCTTCGCCCACGCGCGCGATGATCGTTTCCTCCGTGGCGCCGCCGATCAATTGGTCCAGGTTGGCCCGCACGGTGACTCGCGCCTTGACCTTCAACTGGATGCCGTTCTTTGCCACGGCGTCGAGCGTCTGGCGGGCCTGGCCGCGCGGAGGGCAATCGATGACCTTGGGATAAACGCTCGTCTGCACCGCCTCGAGCACGTTGCGGCCGGCCAGGTCGATGGCCGTGGCGAGCTTGAAATCCAGGTCGATCGTTTTGGCCTTGTTGGCGGCGATGATGGCGCGGATCACCAAGGGCACGTTGCCGCCGGCCAGGTAGTGCGCCTCGAGCGCTTTGCTGGTGATGCCCGTCGATTCGCCCAGGCCGGCCTGCACGGCCATGATCTTGCTGCGGACGATGACCGTCGGATTCACCTTGCGGAAGGTCATGCCCAACAGATCGAAGATGCCGATGCTGGCGCCGGTCGTGACGCTTTGGATGTAGAGTCGAAAGTAGCGGGCGAAGATGGCGAAGAAGACCAGACCGCCCACCAACAAGGCGAAGAGCGCGACGATCCAAACGATATTGCCGAGTTCCTGGCCGAGCAGAACCATGGCTTGTTCTCCAACGCGCGAGGGGGGCGCGGCACGAATCGATCCAGCCGCTTGCCGCTTGTTTGGCGCCACGGGGGCGCTACGGTTAATTGTAGCGGCGCCTTTGCGCTACGGCGGCATGGTCCCTGTAGCCTAGGCGCAAGTCGCTGTCAAGCAAGGGGATCGTCGAAGGAATCGAGCCCCAAAGAATCCAAAGAACGATTCAAAGTGTCGTCGCCGGCCGTTGTGGCAGGGCGCTCGTCGGTCCGCCGCACGACGACGCGCGTGCCGCGCACTTCGATCACTTTCACCCATTGGCCGGCCTCGATCGCCATCCCTTCGCTCACCGCGTCCACCGTTTGATCATCGATATCAATGGCGCCGCTGGGCAGCATCAGCGACTTCGCCTTCCCGACCCGGCCCACCAGGCTCTTCAGCTCGCGCCGTTTGTCGCTGTCGGGGAGGACTTCCTCGCTCGAGGGGACGGGGAGCAGAATGCGGCGGCCCATGGGCGTCTTGGGCCACCATTGCAGCGCGAAAATCAAGCCGGCGGGAACGGCGAAAACCGCCAGCCCCAGAAAGCCGATGCCCGACCAGGGGCCATGGCGAAACGCCACGGCCACCGCCGAAAGCATCGCCACGAGCGACAGAAACCCGAGCAAGCCGCCCGACGGGACGAACACTTCCAGCACGGCCAGCGCCAGGCCGATCACAAGCAGAATGGCGGCCCAAACAAGTAGATCCATGGCGAAACTCGTTCCATCCACGTACGTGCAAAAAGGCGCTAGCGCAACCCCACTCGCGCTCGATCGCACGAGTTCTGAAGATCGAACGGCGTGTGCGACCCGAGCGACCGCCAGGCCGCGCGCCCATCGCGCGAAGGGCCTATCTATGATACCTGACGGACCAGCACGCGGTTGCCGCGCACCTCGACCACCCGAACCGGCTGATTCCGCTCGATCACCTCGCCGTCGGCGATCACATCGACCATGTGATCGCCGAACAGGGCCTTGCCGCTGGGCAAAAGGGGCGTCGCGGTCGTGCCACGGCATCCTAGCAGATGGTCGAGCTGCGCCACAGCTTCCCGCTGGCTGATGACCGAGACTTCCTCGGCCGTGGGCGGCTGCAGCATCAGCCGGTTGAACATCGGCGCATGGGGCAGATAGCGGTTGATCAGCACGGCGAGCCCCGCCACACCCACGCCGGCTGAAGTCAAAAGCAGCAAGGAGTTGCGCAACTCCCGCATCTGGTACTCGTTACGCGGCAGCACGAACGTCTGGCTGGCCAGCACCAACGACGCGATCACGAGCAAACCACCCGTCAGCCCAAATACGCCCAGGCCGGGTAAGACAAATACCTCGAGCAACAGGCAGATCACGCCGGCAAGGAACAAGAGCACTTCCAACCAGCCGGCCGTGCCCCCCAGATAGGCGATCCAGAAGTACAGCAGGAAGCAGATCGCGGCAATCAAGCCCCCCAGGCCGATGCCGGGGCTTTGCAGCTCGGCGTAAAGCGCCGCCCCGCCGATCAACAATAGCAGCCAACTGACCCCCTGCGAATTAAGGGCGTCGATCAGCACGTGGGCCCAGTTCGGTTCGACCAAAACGGGATCGTTTTCCAGCCCGTAAAGCGACTTAAATTCACTGAAATCCCGCACCAGATTGCGGGCGACGCCGTAGTCCTCGGCCTCTTCGCCGGTCAGCCCCAAGGGCTGGCCGCGCCGCGTGACCTCGGCCTCCTGCTTCCATCCGTCGGCATCTCGCCCGCGGGCGACGTCGTCGGGCGTAAAGAATTCCGGCAGCCCGTCCTTCACGCGCACGTAACGGAACACCGCCAGGTTGGGATCGACCATCGCCGCGGCCAGGGCGGGCGAACGGTTCTTCCGGGCGGCGATCTCGCGCAGGGAGCCGGCCGCCAGGCCGATCTCGGCTTCGTTCATTGCCGACTCGCCCACGCCCCCGAGCACCGCCGCCGGATGCATCACGATGTGATCGCAGGCCAGGGCGATGAAAGCGGCGTCGGACCGCGCCTGCGCCGGAATATAGGCCACGGTGCGCTGCTGCCCCGGATCGAGCCCGGCAAGAAAATTGGCCAGGTTGATGGCGTCGGTCGGCGACCCGCCAGGGCTGTCGATCCACAGGCAGAAGAAGTTCGCCCCCTGCTCGGAGATCTGGCGGCGGATGTCATTCTGCACGCGATCGGTAACCTTGCCGGTGATCGGTCCCTTGATGTCAATGCGCACGGGCCGCCATTCGCCGTCCAAGGACGGGTCTTCCTCGATGGCGTCGCGCGACAGGCCCAGCGCCTTCGCCACTTCCGCGCGGTTTTCGGCCAGGCTCTTGACGAAGCCCAGTTCCCACGCCGCCGTGCCGGAAAAGACGCCCGGCCGGCCCGCCGGCTTGATCACTTTCGGCTTCTCGAACGGCTTCTGCTTGCGCAGCTCGTCCAAGCGCGAAGCCAGCACGTACTCGCGGCTGACGTCGGTCTCGATCATCACCAGCTCGGACGCGGGGTCCAGCATCGCCAACGCGACGTCGGCCGGGATGCTCATCCGCCGATTCGCGATCTCGACGTAGGCACTGCGGAAGCTGGGCTCGATCACCGCCTCGAACTCGCCCGCTTTGCCGATCTCGGCCTCGGGGCTCATGATGATCTCGTCGCAAGCCATGGCGATCAGTACCGAGTGGCCCGAGATCGGCTTGGGGATCCAGGCCACGGTCGTGGCGCCGTTGAGCGCCGGGCTGGAAAGAAAGCGGGCCAGCTCGCTCGCCTGCCCGAAGTTGGCCCGGCCAGGCTCGATCTCGAAGATGAACACAGGCCACTCGCCGCGCCGCTTGGCGTCGGTGATCACCGAGTCAACGATCCGCCGGATGCGGTTGTCGACCTTGTCGCTAATGGGAGTGGTGATCCGCACCAGCCGGCCGACGCGCTTTTCGGCGGCGCCGGGGGCTTTGCCGCCGGCATCCTGCCCCGAGGCCATGGCCGCCCACGGAACGGCCAGGACCGAGATCAGGACCGGGCTGGCCAGGATCGCTAGTTCCAGGCCCCGCCATCGGCTGGGGCGGCACGCCCGGACACTCCGTTCGATCGGCCAACGTCCCATGATTGAGAGCGCCGCAGGTGTTACGCCAAAGCAGCGTAAGTAGTTACGCGCTTTAGCCTTTGGCAACGCTAGATTATAGGGCCAGATGCGCGTCAGTCAATTCGCGCGCCGTGGCCGGCACCGGTCATGCAACCATGAACGAAAAGTAAAGGTTTGCCGGATAAGACGATCGGGTGGGCGCGCCGGCGAACCAACTTTTCGGCGCCCTAACGACGTGGCTTACGAGTAGGCGACCGATGGCGCGGGGTGCCAGTGCTGGCATGCCGCCGCAGTGCCTTCCCAGAACGGGATCGTCAGCGGCTCTTTGCCGGGCGTGACGCCGGCTGACTCCGCGCGTCAGCCGCCGCAGTCGGCGGTCGCTGCGCAGGCTGCCCGCGCGGATCGCGGACGGTCGCTGGGCCCGGCCCGGCCGTTGGCGGCATATCGGGCGCTTGCTCGACGACCCGTTCCCAACCCCACGGCGTCGCGGGTCGGCTGAAGAAGCTTTTGATGATGGCCCACGGGCCGTTCATCTTTGTGTCGGAGAACACATATACCTTGTAGTTCTTTGGATTGGGCAGGAACAGCTTGACAGCTTTGGGGAGCATGGTCTTCGTGTCGAGGATGACCTGCACGTGGTCGAAATTGGCCGCGTCCTGTTGCGTCCGCGGCCAGGCCTCGATCCAGATCTCGTCGTTGGCGTCCACCGGCGTGATGACGCGCATGAAATGCCGCTGCTTCATGTCCCCGGCCTTCGCCCCGAACACGAATGGCAGCGGGCCGTTGGTGATGGCCTTCCCTTGCAGCTCCTTCGGCAGGCGATGCTCGATCAGCTTCTTGTTCTTGGCGTCGAACTCGTAGATCGCCTGGCCGTCGCACACCCAGTGTTCGTCATGCCCCTCGCCGATCTGGTACGAGCCCTTGTCGGGCGCGGCAAAATGGATGGCGCCTGCCACTTGGCGCGTCGCCTTCGGCGGCCCGTTTTGCGCTCCGCCGGGCGCCGGACCAAACGTCGAATCGTATTCGAAGAGGTTGAAGCCCGCGCTGAGCGTCTTCACCTTGTCGCTCTCGCGCTCCCAGGCGTCCAGGATGTGATCCAGCTCGGCCTGTTGCTCGGGCGAAAGCTGCGGTAATGTCTGCTGAAACTGGACGGGCACCACCTTCTTTGCGCCCGGCGCCGCCTTGGCTGCCGCCGGTGCGCCCTTCGTGACGGGTTGCGGTGCCGCGGTATTGGGCAGTGTGGCCGTTTCGGTCGGGCGGCGCGGAGCTGCCGCTCGTGCCCCGGGTGTCGGCTGCTGCTCGGCGGCGACGGCTTCGCCGGCGGATGGCTGCGGGCGCGGCGGATTCGCCGTCCGTGGCGCCTTCGTCGCCTGCCCGGCGGCGTCGGCCGCGAGCAATGCGAATGCAACAAACGTGGCCAACGTGGTCCCGTGCGTTCGTAGCGAGAACATCGTTATCCTTCCCGATGTTAACGATTTATTGACTGGTGCCACTGCTCGCCCAGCAGTGGAAAGCGAAGTTGCGGCGCCTACCGCTGGACAAGCCAGCGGTAGCGTCGAAGAGCGACCTGGAAGACTGCCGTCCGAAATGGGCCGCGGATTGTAACAGCTTTGCCTGTACCGCCCTAGACCGATCCAGTCAGCCAACAGACCAGCCCGTCGGCCTCGCGGAAGCTGCGCAGGCAGTAGCCTGCCAGCTCGGCGCCACGGGCCGCGGAGGGGTCACGGTTGGCGGTGTAGAGCACGGTGCGGACGCCGGCGCGACGGCCCGCCTCGATATCGAAGTGAAAGTCGCCGACGACCGCGACCTCACCCGGCTCAAGCCGCCATGCCTCGCAGATTCGCCAGATTGCCGTGGGATCGGGCTTGGCCGGGGCATCCTCGCGCGTCATCACCGGATCGAACGCCAACTCCAGCCGCGCGAGCGTGCTGTGCGCGACCTCGCGGCAGTTCCGCGTCAGCACGGCCTGCCGGATGCCCAGTTCCGCAAGCCGGGCGAGAAACTCGCGCACGCCGGGCATCAGCCGCGCGCTATTGGCGCCGGCCCATTCGTGCCGGGCGAGAATCTCCCGGCACCGCGTGGCCCGCGGCTCGTCGAATCGCTCGATCGCCTCCAGAATGGGCTGCCCCGGCGGAATCCCCATCTCGCGCCGCATGGCCTCAAAATCCAAACCCGAATCGACGAGCGTCCCATCCAGATCAAAAATCACGCCACGAGTGGAGGGGGCAGAACGGGACATTACCGATGAAGCGGACTCTTAGTCGGCATAGAGCATGCAATTGCGCTCAAAGAGCCTTTGGGCACTCACGAGCGCTGTTACCTGTTCGCCGAGGACCGCCTTGAGTTGTTGGCTCGTTGCCCCGTAGCCCAACAGCCGGGACGCCTCAACGATCGCATCGTCTGCAGTGGCCCCGTGTTGGCTGCGTATGATCGCCAACAAGGCGGCTTGAATTTCTCTTGGCGGCAGCATCTCTGGCTTGCGCAACGTCGGCGAGGCAACGTCAGCACGATTGCGCACCGGAAACCCCGATTGGCCGGCCGGCCAATAGAACGCCCCCTCACGTGTCACGATTGCTTTGCGCACGACAAGAGCGAGGGCGCGTTCCACCGCCTCGCAAGACCGCTGGCTGGTACGTTTGCCTCCACAGAGGTCGACAGCGCGGCGGGCAATTTCATCAGCATGGATGGGACCTTCGTCTCGGATAATCTCGGCTACCAATTGGACGAGCTGATCCGTCGGCAGGTCCGTCACTGGCCCAGAGGGTGGCAATGCAACGACAGCCTGAAGATACGGGATCGCCACGACGGACGATCGCGGTTTTCCAACTTGCGTGTCCGAGTCGCGGGGAATTTCGCCGTCAGGCGCGCGAGTCGGCGGAGGGGCCGCAACACGCGAATCCCGGCAGGCCCACTCATCCTTGGCAGCCTTGATGGCGGCGATGGCCTTGCGCAATTGCTCCTCGGGACGGTGGAACCAATCGGTGCTCCAAACGCGATGAATGATCCAGCCGCGATCCCGGAGAACGGCTTCCCGCAAGCGGTCGCGGTCGCGCGCCGATCGCGACGAATGGTACATCGCACCGTCGCATTCGATGCCGAGCAGATAGCGTCCCGGTCGCTCGGGATCAACTACGGCTAAATCGACGCGGAACCCCGCGATACCCACCTGCGGCTCAATCCGGTATCCGTACCGAGCGAGCGCCGCGCCGACTTGGGCCTCGAATTCGCTTTCATAGTCGCCGCCCTGCGTCGGCACCGCGATGTCGAGGATGCGGCGCTGGGCAAACGACAAAAATGTCTTCAGCGCGGCCGCGCCGCGCGAGCGGGCGCGTTCCAAGTCGATGTCGTCGGCCGTTATCGACGAGAATACGACGCACCGATCGCGTGCTCGCGTAATCAGCACATTGAGCCGCCGCTCGCCTCCGTCAACTGCTAGTGGACCGAATGTCATCGCCATATGCCCCGATGCGTCCCGCGCGTAGCCAACAGAAATGAATATCACGTCTCTCTCATCGCCTTGAATATTCTCCAAGTTCTTGACGAAGAATGGGTCTTGCTTGCCCGTGGCAAAGAATTCCTCTATGCCGGATTCTTGTCGACGCAAAACTTCGAGCTCGTCGACGATAGCGTCTCGCTGCGCAACCGAAAATGCACCAACCCCTAGCGATTTATCGGGAGATTTTCGCGCATGCTCGATGACTGCTTCCGCGACCGCTCGCGCCTCGATGGCATTGGTCGCGGACTTTCCGCGGTCGAACACACCGCGAGCGACATGCCGAAAGGATAGCCCCGCTTCTTCGCCATCGCGTAACGCGCTAGGCGGAACATACAGGCGATCGCCGTAAAACTCATGGTTCGATACGGCAATTAGGGAAGGGGAGTGGCTACGATAGTGCCATCTTAGCATCCGCCGGGCAACGCCTTGTGCCATGCATAGCCCCAGTATGCTTTCCAAATCGGCCGCGGAGAACTCTGCATCCTCGGTCGTATCGTCATCACCAAGCACTTTGCTAAAAAAACGCGTCGGCGGAAGCTGCTTGTCGTCACCAACAACGATCATCTGCCGTGCCCGAGCCATGGCGCCCAGTGCGTCGACTGGCTGCACCTGGCTCGCTTCGTCGATCAGGAGGACATCGAAATCGAGGGCCCCCGGTTCGAGGAACTGCGCGATGGAGATCGGACTCATCATAAAGACGGGCTTGATGGCCTGGACCGCATGACCGGCCTCCTTGAGTAGGCGGCGAAGGGGAAGATTTTTCCGCTTCTTTTCAATTTCGCGTCGCAGCTTGCCTAATTCACCGACACCGAGCTCACCTTGTGGCAAGCCATCGTAGTGTGCTCGTGCAACTTGTTCACGCGCCGTATCGATTCTCCGCAAATCGATTTGCTGAAACGCGGCCAATAGTCGCTCGTGGGATTGCCCGTCGAATTGCGCCAACTCAGGCACTTGGCGAACAACTTGCCGCAGAAGCGCCTCATAGTAGGCGATGTCGAATCGATCGATGGCACCGGCCGTGTCAATCTGGCCCTGGTAGAGTTCGCGTGCTATCGCGGCCATTCCAGCAGCCTCCAGCCGCGACCATCGTGTCCGAAAGGCGATCCAGCGCGTCAGCGATTCGCGCGCGTCGCGCCATGCCTCTAGCCGTTGTTTGAGGATTTCCAGCGGAACCTTGCGAAGGTCAGCAATCTCAAACGCCATCTTGGGGTCGAGACGCAAGTCCTGAAATAGGGAATGTGCCTCGTCTAGTGTTGGCTTAAGCTCGGCGCCAACTTGTTGGACCAGTGTGTGAACACCCGCTCGATCCTCAAGCTTTGCCATCACTTGCCGGAATGACGCCGGGATATTTGCATCCCGACAATCTCGTTCCCATTCGTCGATGGCAGCGAGCGCTGCCCAATCCGTCTCGTCGCTACGCCAAAATCGGCCAAACGCTTCCCTGCCCAACTCGTCGTTGCCTTGTTTGACAGTTAGGTGCCATAGTGTCCGCTGACCTTCCATCAATAGATCGAGGATGTCGAGCCTTTCTTTCAACGACTTCGGAGGATCGATTCTTAGGACGCCGCGCAACAGCGTCTGCGCATCCCGATATTGCCTATTGAACCACCGAAGCCAGGAACGACCGTGAGCGGCGATGTGGCGGCGCGCTTGCGACACGTCGGCGGACCAGGCGACATCCGCGACGACCGTCTTTAGCTTTGCGCGACATTCCGATAGCATGCCCCCCGCGGTGACCAACTCTGCGACCTCGTCGCGCCGCGACCGCCAAACATCGCTCGCCATGGAGCGGCGATCCATCTTTGGCGCCGCGGCCAGGCGTTGCCCGAGTCGTCCAACCGTTGCTGAGTCCATCGCACTCGCATCATCGCCGGCGTTGACATCCAGCGCGATGGCAAGAGCTCTTGTCGCTACAATGAGGCGTTCGAGCCGCGCAATCACCCTGGGCAACCGGGACGCGAGCCGGTCGATGTCAGGGGGTAGCGCCATGTCGAGCATGACGCCGCGCCATGGGTGATGCGTGGGAGGGCCGATCTCCTTCATGTGCTGAATCGTGTCTTGCAGCAACTCGACGTACTCTCCTCGTTGCGAGAGCGTCCACCGCGCGGCGCCCGTCAATTCAAAATCCGCCGGCGGCACACCTCGCGCGCGCAGTCGCACCAGACTGCCCATGACGCGAAATGGACTGACACCTGATGGTTCCAGCGGCGTGTGTAGGCGGTCGGCGTGAGCGTTCAGCTTGTCGCGCGCGGCCTTCAGTTCCTCAGAAACCTGGGCCGCGTTCCCTGTCTTCGGACGGCCAAGCCGCAACGTTTCCGCCAGACTGTCGAGCACGGCGCGCTTGCTTGCCTTCTGGCTGTGCAATTCCAAGCACACGTCGCCCAAACCAACTTTCGCAAGGCGTCGCTTGACGACCTCGAGTGCCGCCATCTTTTCCGCAACAAACAACACCCTTTTGCCTTCCTTGACGGCCGCTGCAATCATGTTCGCGATCGTTTGCGATTTGCCCGTGCCGGGCGGCCCTTGGACAACCAAATGTCTGCCGCGCCGGGCTTCTTCAAGGGCGAGCGCTTGTGAACTGTCCGCGTCCATTACATGGACCATGTCCAGGGGCTGGATCAGGCCATCGATTTTGTCATCCTCGCCGCACAATGGAGGTTCGGCGCTGAATCCTTTATCCAAGAGGCCGACAATGATCGGGTGCCCATCCACCCGGCGGTCCGCTGGCCAGGTGTCCCCGTCGAGGTCGCGATACATCAAAAACTTCGCGAACGAGAAGAACCATAACACGATGTCGTCGCGACGGACCTCCCAGCGCTTCTGCCCCGCTACGGCGCGACCGACTTCATCAAAGTATGCGGAGGGAGATAGATCCTCGACATCCGGAACATCAGGGAACTTAATACCGAACTCCAGGTCGAGCTTTGCCTGCAACGACAAGTTGGTGGTGACTTCGTCCTCACGAAAGCTCAACTTGAACTTTGCGCCGGCACTTTGGCGATTAAGGGCGACGGGGATTAGAAGCAACGGCGCAAATCGCTCTTGGTCCGACGACGGACTTTCGGTCCACTTCAAGAAACCGAGGGCCAAGTACAGAATGCTGACGCCTTGCTCCTCCTCAAAAGTCCGGGCGTCGAAGAACATGCGCAGCAGGCGCTTCTGGAGATTCTCGGACGAGAGGGCCGTTTGCAGCCGGGCATCGACGTGACGCTCTGCCCGTGCATCACTCAACGAGGCATCCTCGTCGGGCTGGGCAAGCAACGGGGAGACGCTCTGGGACTCGTCGTCATCGGAGGTCACTTTGTCCGCAAGGAAGGTCATTACCTTCCCATCGCGCACTAGTACCCGAAATACTTCCTCCGACCGCTCGTCAACGATCTCAATTCGGCTCGACCTAGACTTGCCACGTGGCGTGCTCAAGAGCCGATTCCGGCAGGTCAGGTCGAGGAGTTCTTTGCGATCTCTCTCCAATCGGGCGCGAATCGATTCCACGATTGACATGACGTGCGGGCGCGTGCCCCCTCACACAAAGTTCGCCACTGCCTCGGACCGCCGATGGAAGAACTATAGCTTTGGAGGGCGGTCGGTTCCAGCAATGCGGCTGCAAAGCCGGATTTTTGTTGGCTGAACGAACTTTTAGAGACCGACATCGCAGACGCGCGATTGCGCCTACAGTGCAATGCGCGGCGCCTCGATCATACACGCTTGTGGCGGAGAATGTGGATGCCGCGCCAGACGGCCAAGGCCAGCGCCGCGACGACGGCGGTTTCCAGTAGCAGTTGCCACCACGTCCAGTGCCTTAGCACGTTGGCGGCGTGCCCGGCGAGCGCGATGTGCCCCGGGCCGTACCACAAGGGCGCTGCGCCCCGCCGCTGCGCTAGTAGCCAGTTGCGCAGGTCGTACTGCTCGAAGGCCGGCGTCCAGCAGTCGTGGCTCACGGAGTCGAATTCCGTGAGATGCACGCGGCCGCCGGCTTGCGCTAGCGCCCTGACCGTGCGGCGGACAAACCGCGGCGGCATCCACTCGTCACGCGTCGAGTGGAAGGCCCACACCGGCACGGAAACGAGCCGGTCGATACGCGACACGTCGCCCCCGGGCGACGCCAAGGGCGCGACGGCCGAGAACATTTCCGGGCGTCGCAGGGCCAGCTCCCAGCAGCCGTTGCCTCCGCTGGAGAGGCCGGCCAGCGACACGCGCTGGGCATCGATGACGCGCGTCCGTAGCGTCTCCTCGAGAATGGCCGCGACGACGTTCACCATGTCGTCGGCGCGCGGCGCGCCGCCGGCGCTGCCGCCCGAGGAACCCGGCCAGTAGACCCACTCGGGATTGTCCTTCGGGCACTGCACGGCCAAGACAAAGAAGGGAAACCGCGACCGCTGCCAAGGCCGCGGAAAAACGAGCGTGTCGAGCCACGTGAGGTGGTGTAGATTGTCGTCGCCCGACTCGCCGTAGCCGTGCAGCCATACCAGCAGCGGCAGCGGCCGGGCGGCATCCGCCCCGTCGGGCACAAAAAGCCGATAGCGGAACAGGTGGTCCCGATAACCGCCCCCGGTGTAGCGGTACTCAAGCGGCGTGAAGAGCGCGACGAACTCGGCGTGCAACGCGCCCGGCTGCAAGAGCGACAACGTGAGGATGAGGGCGGGTGACATGGGGAGCGAGTGAGCAATGGTCGGTGGTCAGTGGGCGGCAGATTCAAATGATGAATGCGGAATGATGAATGCGGAATGATGAATGATGAATGAAGGGACCGCGGAAGCGAGTCTCTTGTATTCATCATTCATCATTTCTATCTCCCGCCTAGTTTCCCTCCCCGCGGTCGGGCGTCACGAGCGCCAGGAGCACGTTGGGATCGGTTTGCCGCGACAGGCCGGTGACGTGCCCGTCGGCGAAGGCAAAATTGATCTCGGCCGGGTGGAAGCTGTATATCTCGCCGGCGTTGTCGCATTGCATCAGGCACTTGCCCGCCGGCGTGTCACGGCCGCTAATGTCGGCGACGGTTTGCGGGTCGGCCCAGGCGCTTTCAAGCGGCTCGTTGCGCATGGTGCGGACGCCGTTTTCCCAATGCTCCGGCCGGCCGGCGACCTCGGTCATGGCAATCGTGTTCGACAGGCCGTCGGTGATGTCGCTCGCCCGCAGGCGCACGCTGAACTCCACCGTCACAGGCCCCAGGATCGCGGGCGTGACCTTGTTCACCAGCGCCTTCGATTCGACGGCGAACGGCGAGGGGAACATCCCGCGCAATCCCGCCGGATCGTCTCGCGGCACGTCGTACCCGAAAGTGCGGGCGGTGCCGTCCTCGACGCCGGTGATCACCGTGTAGTCGGTGACGGCGCCTGTGTATTTCGCCGAGTACTTGGCATCCAGCTTGCCGAGGATAGGGGCGATGATCTTGTGCTGGCGGTACGACTTCGGAAACGCCAGCGACGGCTGGTAGGCGTTCGGCTGCGGGTCGCGCGGCGGCGCGGAGGGGCACACCGTGACACCCAGGTCGGCGCCGATGGCGGCGGCGTTCGCCGGATCGCAGAACATGCCCTCGGTGTGGTAGTTGGCGGCCACCGCGGCGGCGTCGAGAAACGGCAAGAGCTCGCTCATGTAGCCGTGGAACTGCCACTGGCTGTCGCCCCCCAACGGCCCGGTGACCCGCACCGTCATGCCGGAAGGGAACGCGCCGCGTTGCGATTCGCAGTTGGCCAAGGCGAGGCCGAACTGTCGGAGGTTGTTCTGGCACTGGGTCGAGCGGGCCCGTTCGCGCGCGGCCTGAATCGCGGGGATCGAAAGCGATATCAACAGCCCGATGATGGCGATCACGATCAAGACCTCGATGAGCGTAAAGCCGGTGCGGGCGGAAGCAGGCAGGCGGCGGTAGGCAGCGGGCCGTTCGAAAGGCGGGCAGCCGGCCGTTTGCCGCATGGCGTCTGTGCTGTCTGCTGCCAGCCCCTCTCCCCTTGCGGGAGAGGGGCTGGGGGTGAGGGGGCCGCGGCCGCGCATGTTTTGTTGAAGTAGCTTCCCGTGCATCGCTATACCACCCCTATCGATTTTGCCACGCCTTCGCGCCGGCGAGCGCCACAATCGCCAGCCCACAAATCACGGCGTACGTCCGCCACGTCCAAGTCCGGACGTCGATCGTCGAAAGCAGGCCCCACCAGACGCGGGGAAATAATTGAAACACAAGCGCCGCGGCGGTCGTCACCAGCAGCAGTTCCAGCCACGGAAACGGGCGAACGTCGTCTGTGTCATCCGTCGCCATAATCCTAGTCGTCCGATCCGGCGCCGCCGCGCCTCGCCCGGCCGCGGCCCCGCTCACAACTCACTCGACACGCGGACCACGGTCCCGTCGTCGACGTCGATCACGACGGGCGTGGCGACGAACCATTCTTTGTCCGCCGACAGCAGGCCGCGCGCGAAACCCAGCGGCGCGCCGCTGTCGGCTATTAGCGTATCATCGAACGGCGGCACCTCCACAAGCGCCACCTGCCGCGCGCGGCCAAGGTCGGCAAGCCCCTCGTCGGACTCGTAGTTCGCCAATACTTCCTGGCACTTCGGACAGTCGTGATGATACAGCAGCACGGTCCACTGCCCGACGCTCAGTTGGCTGCCGATATCCGTGTGCGTTAGCAGGGGCAACCGCTTCCCAACCCATCCGTTCGGCTCCAGCACGACCGACTTCGCATCGGCAGGAATGTCCCCCGCATCGGTCAGTCGGGCAGGAGCCAGCATGGCGATCGCCCACACGACCGTCAGGTTCAGCGAGACGGCGGCCAGGGCCGCGGGCACCATTCGCCACGCGTGGCGCTCCCGCACCACCTCCGGCGCTTCTGCCGCTGGCACAAGAGCATCGGCCAGATCGCGCCGCGGCCACCACCACCACAGGGCAAACACCGCCGCCAGATCGCCCACAAACGTCCACCAAGGGCTAACCCGCACGCCGCCGAAGCATCCGCACGACTCCGCGCCGGACAGGCCGCGATAGAGCGAAACGCACGCGAACAGCGCAAACGCGACAAGCGCCGCGCGCCACGCTCCCCTTCGCGCGAAGCCGGACAGGAGCCACAGGCCGAGCAGGGCCTCGCCCTCGACAAGCGCCGCGGCGAGCAGGCGCGAGCCGACTGGACTCGCCGCGGCCGGGGCGGACACCAGGTCGTACGCCTTCAGCCCGGCCGCCACGAGAAGCACCCCGCCCAGCGCGGCGCGCAGTGTGCGCCCCGCACCGGGGCTTATGGCGCCGGCCATGGCCCAGATCGTCTTCGTGGTTTCCATGGGGCTGTTCGTCTCTAGATGCGTGCCTTCGATTCCCGCCGCAGGGCGCCAATCGACTCACTACGGAGGCTTCGGCGTGCACATGCTGTTGACCACCGTTACGGCGAAAGCGCCTTGCGCGCAACCCTGGCCCGTTCCGGGGCACGAGTACTTGCAAGCGGGATCTCCGCATGGACAGGCATTGCACATGATGAACGTGGTCCTGTTATTGGGCGCCGGAGCGCTTGAACGATCGTTCACGCTGGCGTTCGGATCGTTCAGGTCGGCGGTGGCGACAAACGCGTAGTGTATGTACGAGTTTTGACTGGTGCATATGTCCGTTCCAGAGACGCAGCCGGTGGGGCATGCCGCGAAGCCGCTTGATGCCCAGTCTTCTGCGAGCAGCGCCAGGGTCGTTGCCCACACTACGATCACAAGCCTTTGCAAGATCACCATGTCACGATTCTCCCATTGATGTTGCCGCCGATCCGCAGGATGATCAAAACTTTCACATGGGTGAAGGCCGCTCCTTACGACCGCGTTCGCTTCCTCCACACCAAGGCTATCAGGACGACCACGCACGCAACGTTCAGAACAATCAGCCACGTCCGCCCCCCCCGTGAAACGCCGTCCACAGGCGCGTCTGCGATCGTCTTGCCAGCCATCAAATCATCGTACCGAGTGATGTCCATTTCCTCCCGCGACAAGTAGCGTTTGCCGGCGTCGGTGAGCAGGTAGGTGCGGACTTCTTTGCCAACGTGTTCGTTAATCCACGAGCCGACGGGAAATGTTATCGAAAACAAACCGTCGGGAATATCGCCGTTGACGCTCGACTGTTGGACCTCGACGCGCCCCCCTTCGGTAAACCGTCGATTGTCATCCAGATTCTTCCAGCTCCATCCCGTCGGCGCGAGAGGCGGATCGCCGTCTTTCGAGTAGGTGATGACGTGCTCCGACTGGAGCCGCCCCAACCGCTCTAGGCTGAACGCCGTAGGTGCACATGCGGCGGCCGCGTCGACTTTGATACGCGCCGTCCACTCGGCACCCCGCGGGAACACGAGCGTGGCGATTCTATCGCCGTCAGCCGGAGGCTGCACGCGGACGCTTCCCTCGTCCACCTCCACAAGCAGCCGGCGCAGCAGGTCGAAGGGGCGGTAGACGAGCGAGATCGCCATCGTGTCGATGCTCACCGTGAGCGTGGTGACAGGCTCTTCATCGTGCCACTCCTCGCCATAGGGAAACTTGGTGGGACCCTTGCCAAAGAGCGTCCTGGATCCTTGCTCGTTGAATCCACACGCGTAGGCGTTCGCGCCCAGGGCGTTCGCCCCTTCATCCCAAGACTCGCCGTCGAGCTCGTAGTAAAGCTTGTCCGCCTTGCGGGCATACGTGATCGTCGATCGCAACGTCACGTCGTGCGGCGGCACGTCAGGCGAAGGAAGCCCCGTCATGACGCCGATTTGCCCTTTGGCGTACGTTCGCCACACCGTGCAAGTGAACCGATACGAGTGCACCTCGGACTCCCGCTTTCGCCATGCCGCGAGCACGTTCTCCAGCGTGACGTCGTCGGCCCACGCCGGCGCTGGACACCCCACGATGGCGACGGCAAGCAGCGCTGCAACTGCGCAGAACGTGCGCGATGAGACCACGCTGCCGGTCATATCTACTCCTTTCCCTCGGACCCTTCGGCAAGGCCGTGCCATGCCACGGGAAGGAGGATTGTGAGCGGCGCATCGCCCGCGCTCCGAACGACCATCGTGAGCGTTTCGCTTTGGGGCCCGGTGGCGCGAACGATATGCGCAATACGCACTTCGATGTCGTGCCCGGACCGCCTGTCCCAATCCGCCGTCAAGGCCGCGTGGTCGCGAACCGACTCGACTTGGAACGGCTCGTTCACCCGCGATCTTAGCGTCACCGTGCCGCCAAGCGTTTCGCCCACGCGCCCGGCGCCCAGGTGCAGCTCGTGCGGGTCGGCTTCCACTTCCTCCTCGACGCGGCCAAAGAACACGATGTGCGCGGTCTCGAGCGGCGGCGAATCCGGCGGCGTGGCCAAGAGCACGATCGTGCCCTCGAAGGGGCCGGGCGGGAGCTCGCTCCGCGGAACCACCGATACCCGGTGCTCCTGGTCGGAGACGCGCTCGGTCGCGACGGCGGCGACCGACTCGTCGCACCGCGCCACAAGCGACGCGAGCGGGCAGGCACTGTGAACGGCGATCACTTTCGCGTCGAACGGATGGCCGCGCGTCAGCTCGTCAAACCGCGCGCACGGAGGCTCGCACTTCAAAAGCTGCTTCACGTACCCGCGCAGCATCCACGAGATTCTCGTCGATTCGTCCCCGGCGATCCGTGGCATCAATCGGACGGAAAGGCGGTGGTCGGTGGCCGGGCTGGGACCTTTGAGCAGGTCGACCGTCACCAGCACGTCCGTCGCTTCGCCGGCCGGGATCGTTACCGATTCAGGAGCGACGGACGTGCAATTGCAGGTGGCGTCGAAGCGCGCGATGCGCACATCGCGTTCGGACGTGTTTCTTATGTGCAGCGCGTGCTCGACAGCCGTCGACGCCCACACTTCGCCAAGGAGCAGATTTTGCTCCGCGACGACAAGCGCAGCGGACGAAACGACATGGTCGGGCGTCCGGTATGGGTCGCTGCACCCGGCAAGGAGCAACAGACCGGCGCACGTTGCCTGCAGGCCGCGCGTGCGGAAGAAGCCGGCCGGGCGGGTGTCGCACCCCCCAGGAGCCGCGCGTCGCTGTCGAGAGTTCCTACCCATGCCCACTCCCTTGTAGCCGCCGCGACTTTCACGGTCCGGGAAGGCCGGTGCGGCGCCGCAGTCTACCGAGCGGATGGCGGCTGTCAAGCAGTCGCGCCGAGGAAAAGCGCGCGCTGCGCGCGCACTGCGAACATTCCTCTTGACGCCTCATGCGGTGACATACATATGTCACTGCCCCGCGCGCGGGCGCGGTCGCCATTGGCGCGGCGCAGCCGCGCTTTCAACACACCCGCGCTGCACGTCTTCGTCCGTCAAATGGAAGATGCGCGTCGCATACGACACATCTGCCACCGCTGCGAATCGTTGAAAGCGTGACAGATCGAAATGGCGCGCCGGCACGTCGGCGAACCGGCCGCTGGGCGACAAGGGACGCAGCGCCGACCCGCGAAGATAGTTGACATCGATCGCGTACCAGCCGGGCTGCAGACCTTGGTCTTCTGTTGCGTCCTCTTTTGCATCGCCCGCCTCACTCGATCGCAGCGGCGGCAGCGCGAACGCGATGCCGGCGATTTCGGGGTTCACAAAGCCGAAATGGGCCAGATAAAACGGCCGCGCTTCCGGGTGTGCGTCGTACCACTCCTTCAGATACAGAAGGTCCTGACCCCAGGCGATGCTGCTATCCAAGAGGTGTTCGTGGCCGTGCGCGGGGCCGCCCACCAGCTCGTTGAAGTACGACAGGCTGTGCGGATAGTAGTAGAGGCTGCTGGCGATCGACCACGCGAGGGCCGCGACGACGAGCATGGCCGGCAGCCGGCGGCCGGCAGTGGGCAGCGGACCAGCAGGCAGCGGGCGGCAGGCCGTAGGCCGTACGAGCGCGTGGAAGAGAAGCGCCGATTTGCTCGCCCAGATAAATAGAAACGGAAACATCGGCAGCACGTAGCGGAAGTGGATGCTGAAGCCGGTCTGTGAGCTGACGAGCGCGAGCAGTGCGGCCGCAGGCAGGAGCACCAACATCTCGTCGCGCCAGGAGCAATGTTGGCCGCCAGCAGATGTGGATGTAGGGTGCTCTGCGAGCACCGATTCAATCGATGGCGACTTTGCTTGCGAGAGGTCGGTGCGCGCAGCGCACCCGACAACGGCCATGCGGCGGCAGCGGGCAAGCGATATGCCGCCCGCCAAAAAGACCAAGAGCCACGTGCCCAGCGGCACCTTGATCGCCAGGCCGTAGAGATAGAAGTACCACCAGCCGCGGTCGCGCCACTCGCCGTGCAGATAGGAGCGCATGCCGCGCTCGAAATCGACCTTTTGCGCGTCGATCCCTTGTACGTAGTTGGCCGGTAGGGGCAGGGGCAGCGAACCGAGAAAAGAGTCACCAAAACGGTTGCCGGCGACCAGTGCCCTATCGCTTTTTGGCGCGCCCGCGAGCATGCGGCTTTGAAAGCGGTAATCGCGCAACGTGCGGCCGGAGCCTTCAAAGCCGTAACCGAGATTGATGATGTAGACGCTGAGAACGGCGGTCACTAGCAGCATGCCCGCCTCGCGCAGCCACACTGCCCAGGAGAGGGGGACAGTCCCATTTTGCGTCGAGTACGCCGCAAAATCGGGACAGTCCCCGGCAGTTCTCGCGCTGCGCCCCTTCCGATCCGGCAAACGATACACAAGCCACAAGACGGGCCACAGTGGATAGAACACCAAGAGCGTCGTCTTCGTGAGCTCGGCAATACCGAGAACGAGGCCGGTCAGAATCGCGCGCCGCCACGTCGGCTGTTTCAGCCAATGCCAGAACGTGTAGCACGCCGCCACCGCAAGCGCCGCGGCCGGAACGTCAGGCATGATCAAAGGCGCGTTCCCCAAAATGTTCGGGCAGAAGCACCAGAGCGCCATCGCCGCCAGGCCGGCCGCCGCGCCGTAAAGCTCGCGCGCCCACCGATAACAGATCCACGCACCCGCGAGGCTAAAAGGAATGCACGCCCAGCGGCCGAGCGTGTACAGCCAGAACGTGCGAAAGCCGTTGGCGTTGACGAAGTCGATGCCCACAGTCGTTTCGCTGCGCGTCAACGGGTCGGTGCTGTACGTGGACCATTTGACCGCCGGGCCGGCGAGCATTACCGGCAGCGCGGCCACCATCCGCGCGAGCGGTGGGTTGACGCGATACAGGTCAAAACGCCCGAATTGCCAGTGGCTGATGCCCGCCGGCAGATGGCCGACCTCGGACATGACCGGGCTGTGCCGATAGGCGCTCCAGGCAAGCAGGGCCGTGTGCACGGCGAGCAACAAGACGGCAAGGCATGCCACGCGGCCGCGGCGCCGTATGCCTCGCCCCATGTTGCGAATCGATTTACACACGGCAATGCCTGGCGCGCTGACAAGGCCTCACGATCGCATAGCATGAACGCGGAAGATGCGCAGTATGCGCGTCCGCATGAACGACGGCAAACATATCCGCACCGGCGCCAGGAGAACTGCAAAGTCCTGGGAGAGGGGGGTCAGGCACAGGGCCATCCTGTTTTTCAAAATGGCGAGGCGGGAAAATGGGACTGGCTCCGAGCATAAACAGCGCAAGTCCTTTCAGACCAACGTTGCGTCTCGGTGCCTGTCCCACTTTCCCGCCGGTGCGCCGCCGGCAAGCTTGAATCTGTGAACGGCAGTTCTCCTGCCACCGGCGCGGAAGAATCTCAGGGGCGAGGGAGAGTTACTCGCGCGCGTCTTCCAGATACGTGTAGCCTTGCAGGCCTTCTTCGTAGAAGCGGGTCAGGCGGCCGGCTTGTTGGAAGTCGAGACGGTTTTCGCGCACCGCCATTTCCACGTCGTTGCGAAACTGTCGGATCAAATCGTTGGGGTCGAACTCGACGTAGTCGAGCACTTCCCGGACCGTGTCCCCCTTGATGACCGTCTCCAGCACGATCTCACCGTTGTCGCCCAGACTGACGTGCACGGCGTTGGTGTCGCCAAATAGATTGTGCATGTCGCCGAGGATTTCCTGATAAGCGCCCAGGAGAAACGCGCCCAGGAAATACGGCTCGCCATTGAACGCGTGCAAGGGCAGCGTCCGCTTCACGTCGCGGCGATCGATGAAGGAGTCGATCTTGCCGTCCGAGTCGCAGGTGATGTCGCCCAGCACCGCGTGGTGCGCCGGCCGCTCGTTCAGACGGTGGATCGGCATCACCGGGAAAAGCTGCTTGATGGCCCAACTGTCGGGCATCGACTGGAACAGCGAGAAATTGCAGAAGTACGTCTCGCTCAGCATCGCGTCCAGGCCCAACAGGTCCTCGGGCACGAAGTCCAACTGACGCACCAGCCGCTGCATCTTGCGGCAGATGGCCCAGAACAGGTTCTCGGCCAGGCTGCGTTGATCGATCGACAGGTAGCCGCCCGTGAACAGGCTCATCGCCATATCGAGCGCCTGCTGCGCGTCGTGATAGCTCTCCAGCAGGTTGCGGGCGTTGAGGTTGTTGAGCGCGCCGTACAAGTCGACGATCGGCTGCTCGGCCTCCGGCGGGGGCTCGCTGGGCACCTCGCTTTCGCCCAGCCCGGAGACGCCCAGCACGTTGAACACAAGAGCGCTGTGGTAGGCGACGATAGCCCGGCCGCTTTCGGAGACGATCGTGGGGTGGGGCACGCCGGCGTCGTCGCACACGCTTTGGATGTGGTAGACGACGTCGTTGGCGTATTCCTGCAGGGAGTAATTGACGCTGGACTCGAAATTGGTCTGCGAGCCGTCGTAGTCGACGCCCAATCCGCCGCCCACGTCGAGATACTCGAGCCCCGCGCCGCGCGAGTACAGCTCGGCGTAGACGCGGGCCGCTTCGTTGAGCGCCTGCTTGATGTGGCGGATGTTGGGGATCTGGCTTCCCAGGTGGAAGTGCAAGAGCTTGAAGCAGTCGTGCATGTCCTGCTGCTTGAGCTCCTCAAGCGCGCGGAGGATTTCGCTGACGGTGAGGCCGAACTTGGAGCGGAACCCGCCGGAGCTTTGCCAGCGGCCGCCGGCCTTGGCGGCCAGCTTGACGCGCATGCCGATTTGGGGGCGCACGCCCACTTTGCGCGCGTACTCGAGGATCAGGCCCAGCTCGGTGTACTTCTCGACGACGGGGATCACCTGGCGGCCGATCTTCTGCGCCATCATCGCCATCTCGATGAACTCGGCGTCCTTGAACCCGTTGCAAATGATGGGCGTCTCATTGGACGCAAGCGCCACGACGGCCAGCAACTCCGGCTTCGAGCCGGCCTCGAGCCCGAAATGGAACGGCTTCCCGAAGTTCAGCACCTCTTCGACCACCTGCCGCTGCTGATTGACCTTGATCGGGTAGACGCAGAAATAGTTGCCGCGAAACTGATGGTCCTTCATCGCCTGGGAGAAGGCGGAATGGATCTCGCTCAGCCGGTGCTTGAGCACGTCGGCAAAGCGGACCAGGATCGGCAGGTCGATGCCGCGGAGCTGCAACGAGTCGATCAATTCCTTCAGGTCGATCGACCGCTGCGGGTCCTTGGTCGGATGGGCGTGAAGGTGCCCCGACTCGTCGATCGAGAAGTACCCTGCTCCCCAGCGTCCCACTTCGTACAGATCAGCGGCGTCGGACACCGACCAAGGCTTCACCTGCTGGTCGAGCATCGTCTGGATGTCTCCGTTGGGGAAGGAAATCGAAGCGAATATGTTATCTTATACGAGTTTGGGGCAAGGTCGAGCGCGTTTTTGTCTCGAAATGTGCGATCGAGGCACGCGCGCGCATGGGAGGGCGAGGCCGGGCGAGGCTCCCGCCGAGCCGCGCGCCGCCTAGTGACGCATCGATTGCCATTCGCGGCTCGGCAGGAGTCTCGCCCTCCCGGATTCAAGGACCCACTGCACGTGACCGCACTGAGATGGATCGCCAGCAGCTCGGCGAGCGCCCTGCACGCGGCGGCGGCGCTGCTGCGTGAGCAGCCCCTGGTCGACGGCAATCTGGCTGCCGCGCTCGCCAGCCCCGTGTCCGGCCTGCGAGAGGTCCTGATTGACGAGGCCGTGCCGGTTGAGGGGTTTTTAGGGCATGCCGTGCCGCTCTCGGCGGGCATCGAGAACTACCGGGAGTTGGCGGCGCTGGTGGTGAAGAAGGTCGCGTGGCGCGACGCCGGCGAGCGCATCTCCAGCCGGCTGGCCGCCGCGATCGCCGATATCGAGGCGTCCTTTCGGCAAGCCGTACCCGACTGTCTCGAACAGCTTGAGCTTCGCTTTCCGCCGCTCCGCGAGCAGTGGGAGGCCCGCGGGCCGGGTCTGTTGGCGGCGATGGGCCGGCTGACCGACGCGGAGCTGCTGGTCGAGCAGGCCGACATCGTACTTGTGCACCCTGCGCAGGGCGGCGGCGGCGAGGCGCACATGCCTTACAACTCCGTGAGCTTCGAGGCGGTGCTCGCCAACCCACAATCGCGACTGCCCGAGGTGGTCCGGTTGGGTTGGCTTCTGTCGACGTTGAACTTGGACCTGCCGAAGCACAGCGAGCTTGTGCCCTCGGCACGGCTACCGTGGTTGGCCAAGATGGCGATGGTCCCGCCGGCGCTAGCGGCCGCCGAACACGTCGAGCTGGCCGCGGGGGACGAAGCGTCGCTGCGGCTAGCCCTGACCGCCTGGCGGCTGGCAATGCCCGAGCGGCCCGACGCGGCCGACACGCTCGCGGCCTGGTGGCGGACTTGCCAGGAGTCGCCGACCAGTTGGCCGGTGGCCCTGGCGGCACTAGATCGCATGCTGGAGGAAAGCAGGCAGCAGGCGGGTAGCGATGCTCAATGATGGACGCGGAAGATGGCCGGCCGCCTGCACGATTCGCCGCAGGCCCGAGGCGCTGGTCGTGAAGGCCTTGCCACGGCCCGCCTGGTTATAGGTCCAGCCGGCGCGAGAGTGGCAATCGATCCACTCGCAAGCGGTGAGTGCCCGCAATCAATATACTGGGCGGAGATCGGTCAGCTTTGTCGACGCGCGGCGCGGAAAGGCAAAACGAGCGTTGGCCAGGGCCATTCTGTTTTTCAAAATGGCGAGGCGGGAAAATAGGACTGGCTCCGAGCATAAACAGCGCAAGTCCTTTCAGGCCAACGTTGCGTCTTGGTGCCTGTCCCACTTTCCCGCCGGTGCGCCGCCGGCAAGCTTGAATCTGTGAACGGCCCTGGAGCGTTGGCCACCCGTATTGACCGTGTTGAGCAGAAGGCAATAGACTGAAAAGCGTGGCTCCCATTTCTCTCATCTCTATTTTTTCGGGATACGGCTCGGGCGTCTGGAGACGCTGGACGTCAGGGGTTGCGCAAAATTGGAATCCTTGCCGGACGGGATCCGCGTGCGACTGTGGATCGACGTGGCGCGCTCGGCATTGCGCGCCCTTCCCTGGTCCTTGCGACGCGTTGCCGTGCGATGGAACGGCATGCAAGTGCCCGACCGTGTGGCCTTCGGCGACCCGGACGACATCGGCGTGGCGGAGATCGTTGGCGAGCCGAACCTCGCTTATCGCAGCGTGCTGCTGGAGAGAGTCGGCCTCGATTGGCTCGTCGATCACGCGCGGGCGGCGGTTGTCGATCGCGACCTCGATGCCGGCGGAGAGCGGCGGCTGCTGCGGATTCCGTTTGCTGGCGGCGAGGATGTGACGTGCGTCGAAGTCCGCTGTCCCACGACGGGCCACCGTTACGTCCTGCGCGTTCCGCCCCAGATGCAAACGTGCCGCCAGGCCGTGGCCTGGACCGCCGGGTTCAGCAACCCGAGCGACTACCAGCCGGTTGCCGAGACGTGACTCGCGGGGGCCGCCGCGCCGACAACGAACGGTTTGGCTTAGCGGTTCCAGCGGTGGCGCTACACGAAGGACCGACCGATCAATTATGTCCTGTGGCTCGCCGCGGAGCGGAACTACGTCTGTGCCCGCGCGCAGGCGATTCGCGATTGGAACAAGCCGCAGGACGTGAGCGAGGACGCGGTCGTGGAGAGGTGGGAAGAAGTCGCGCCCGGCGTCTGGCTGCCGGCCCACATCAGCGTCGTCGATTGCGCGCTCAAAGGCGGCAAGCTCGAACGCTACGCCGTAAGGTCCATTCCTGAAACTTTCCTGATCGGCAAGGACGGCCTCGTCGTAGCGCATGGCACGCTCGACCAGATCCTATCAAAGGTGGCCGAACTCCGCAGTCCGTGAACGACGACGACGGCCCAGCCTATACCGGCCGGATTTCCACCCGCGCGTCGTTGAAGCATGCGCCCGCCCCCAGGTCGGTCAGCGTGTCGGGCGCAAGCGCGTTGGCCGTCTGGCCGTTCGCCGTGTGTTTGGCCCACAGGCCCTTGGGGAGCATGGCCACGCCGGGCCGCAGCTCGTCGTTTATCTCCGCGACGCACCGCACCTCGCCCGCGCCGTTGAAGACGCGCACCGGATCTCCGTCGGCCACGCCGCGCGCGGCCGCGTCGGCCGGGTGGATGCCGACCGGCACTTGCTTCCGCACGCGCTGGTAGAGCGTCGACGAAATCGCATCCGACGTGCTGGGCGAGATCAGCGACAGGGGAAACGCGCCGGTGGCCGGGTCGGCCGTGTAACCGTACAGGCCCGCGGGCGCTTCGCGATCGAGCGCGGCGGGGCATAGGTCGATCTTGCGGTCCGGCGTGGCGGGGAAGACGTCGACGAACAGCACCGGCCGATCGCCGCACGCGGGCGCCGCCCGGCCCGTCCGCTCGAGATCGGCGGCGATCCGTGCGCCGTCGCGCGACGTGGCGACGATCGCCCGCATTAACTCCGCGGGCGTCTCCGGCTCGCCTGGACGGGCCACGCCCAGCCGCCGGCACAACTCGGCAAACAGCCAGTAGTTGGGGCGCGCCTCGCCGACCGGCTCGATCACCGGGTCAATCCATTCCAGCGATATGGCCCCGTAGCTGCGCTTGAGCTCGTTGTGCTCCAGGAACGTCGTCGCCGGCAAGAGGACGTCGGCGTAGCGGGCCGTGTCGGTCAGCACCTGCTCGTGAACGATCGTGAACAGGTCCTCGCGCGCGAGGCCCGCCCGCACTTTGGTTTGAGCCGGCAGCGTGGCCAGCGGGTTGCAGTCGTAGACGAACAGGGCGCGGATCGGTGGCGCGAAGCCCGGCGCGAGCGCCTCGCCGACGCGATTCATATTGATCAAGCGCGTCGCCGGCGGGGGCTCGCAGGCGGCGGCCGCCGGGTCCATATCCCAAGCGAATGAATTGGACATGGTGAATCCGCCGCCGCGGACGCCGAACTTGCCCGCCACCGCCGGAAGCGCAAGCACCGCGGCCACGGCCGAGCCGCCGTTGCGGTTGCGCTCGATCCCCCAGCCGCACCGCACGACCGCGGGCGTGCTGTCGGCGTACAGCCGCGTCAGCCGCTCGATATCCGCGGCCGCCACGCCCGCCACATCCGCCGCCCGCCCGTAGCTCCACGCTCTCGCGCGATCGCGGAGCGCTTCGGTGTTGCGGGCGTGCGCGCTGAGGAAACCCAAATCGGCGCGGCCCGACTCAAAGAGGCCATTGATCATCGAAAGCGCCACTGGCAGGTCGGTCCCCGGCCGGACGGCAAGGTGCAGGTCGGCCTGCCGCGCCAGCGGCGTCCGCCGCGGATCGACGACCACCAATTTGGCGCCGTTCTCTTTGGCCCGCCGCAAGTACGGCACCAGGTGGATACCCGACACCGCCGGGTTGCACCCCCAGACGATGATCAAGCGGGCCTGGGGGTAATCGTCATACGCCACGCCGGGCATTTTGCCGTACAGCCCCGTCGACGCCGCTGCCGTGGCCGCGGCACACAGCGTCCGCGCGAGCCGCGATGCGCCGAGCCGATGAAACAGCCGCAGGTCGAGCGGGCCGTGCGTCAGCCAACCGTTCGACCCGCCGTAGCACAACGGCAGGATCGCCTCGCCGCCATGCTCGTGACGAATCGCCTGCAGCCGCTGGACAACGATATCGAGCGCCTCGTCCCACGTCGCGCGGCGAAACTGCCCGCTCCCTTTCGGCCCGCTTCGCACCGCCGGATAGCGAACCCGATCTTCGCCGTAGACCAACTCGGTGAAATGGCGCACCTTGCCGCAGATATAGCCGGCCGTGATCTCGTTGTCGCGGCTGCCGTCGAGCTTCACAACGCGGCCGTCCTCGACCGTGACCGTCAGGCTGCAAGTGTCGGGGCAGTCCAATACGCAGGTGCTCTTGCGCTCGACGACTTCGAGGGTTGCCATGTTTACGATTCCTTGCGATACCCGCCGGTGCGGCGAAGGTTTTCAGCGCGGGTGCCATGCCCACGCTCGCGTGGGCATGCGGATTCGTGGCCCGGCATGGCCAGGTCGGAGTACCTCCGCGGCCATGGCACCCAGGTTGTAGGTGCAAATCAATGTAGCCTGCGGCCGATGGCGAGAGAACACGATCCCGTCGCCCCGCGGCGAGGGTAAGAGCGATTCGCCGCACGGAAGGTTCGCGGGCCAGAACCTCACAGCCGCTGCAATTGCTCGACGGTTCGATCGCCACCGGCGCTGCCGGTATTGACGGTCGTGGCCGGCTCGAAGACGAGCACCTCGACTTCCTCGTTCGCCACCGGCCGGTGCTCGACGCCATGGGGCACGATCAGGAACTCGCCGGCGGAGAGTTCGACGACCCGGTCGCCAAACTCCATGCGGAACGAGCCCCGCACGACCAGGAACAGCTCATCCTCCGCCTCGTGATGATGCCACAGGAACGGGCCCAGGAACTTGACCAGCTTTACTTGTTGCCCGTTCAATTCGCCGACAATCTTCGGGCTCCAATGATCGGCGAACAGGGCAAACTTCTCGGCGAGGTTTATTTTGTCCATTGTTTCCTCTCTCTGAGGCGACGTGATCCCTCACCCGCGGCGCGGACCAGCGGTCCATCCCGATTCGGCCCACCAATTTCGCAACTGCTGCCGGCCCGGTTCCGGGACCTGGCGGGAAAACTTGAGGTTGATGCGCCCGCCGTGCGTCACGCCGGACACTGCGCCCGTCGTAAGGTTGTGCCCGACAGCCACTTCGCGGACGCGGTGCAGGAAGGCCGAGGTCACCTTTCCCGCAACGGTGCGCGGCTCACCATTGACGATGCGGACGACAAAGACGCGTCGCCCTCGGCTGGACCGCCACAATCCCCAGGCGATTACGCCGGCGACTAGAAGCACGAGAAACCTAGTGAACGGCTCCATCGGATCGCATCATTGACAAACGACCGAAATAAGTGAGCGCCCGACGTGTCATCTCGACTATAGCCCACCGCTTCGCATGATTCTGGCAGCCGCGCAATGCATCGTCAATTTGCCTGCGTCCCAAAGAAATGGGCAACGGCGGCGAACCAGTCTACGGCTCGACAGCGGCAAGTCCCTCGACGACAATCCCGAGAGCGCCGTCGGGGCGCGCGGAACATCGGCACGGACAGCCCGCGACGGGCATCGGTTCGCGGCGGGGCTTCGGCGTGCCGCCGGGCTGAAATCGGAACAGAAGCGCATGCAACGCCTGCTGGCGGCCATCGGCGGACCGATCTTCGCCAAGGAACTCATCGAGACCGCGCGCCGCAAGCGGTACTTCGTCAACCGCGTCCTCTATGCGGTCACCCTCTTGGTCGTGCTGACGATGGTCTGGAGCGAGGCCAGCTACCTGCGCGGGCCGAATTCGATCCACCTCACCGCCCGGTTCGCTCGCGAGGTCTTTATCGCCTTGAACATCGTGCAATACGCGGCGGTGTGGTTTTTTGTGCCCGTGTTCGCTTGCGGGCTGGTGGCCGCGGAGCGCGAGGCGCAGACGCTCGATCTGGTGCTCACCGCGCGATTGAGTGACCGCGAGATCGTGCTTGGCAAGCTGGCCAGCCGTCTGGCGATCGTCGCGCAGATCCTGCTTTCGACCCTGCCCGTGATCTGCCTGGTGGGCATGTTCGGCGGCATCGAGGTGCGCAGCGTATCGCGTGCGCTCGCGTCGACGGTGCTGGCAATGCTGTTTGCCGGCGCATTCTCGATCTACTTCTCGTCCACCAGCCGCAGCCCGGTCGCGGCGCTCGTGCGGACGTACTGGTGGCTGGCGGTGTGGCTGATCGGCCTGTTCGCGGTCGCCGGAGTCATCGTCGGGGTGTTCAACATCCAACCGCGCAACCCGGCGGCGATCATCATCTGCGGTCAAGCCTACATGAATCCGGTGGCGACCTTCATCGCCGGCATCGAGCCCGATCTGGATCGCGAGCTGACGCGCAACTTTGGCGGCTGGTATTCAAGCTTGCCGGCGGCGCACCGGCGGGAAAGGGGGACAGGCACCGAGACGCAACGTTGGTCTGAAAGGGCTTGCGCTGTTTATGCTCGGAGCCAGTCCCATTTTCCCGCCGCGCCATTTTGAAAAACAGAGTAGCCCTGGGCCACCCCCCTGTGGTTGCATTCGGTTCCGCGGTTTCGCGCGCGTTTCAGCCAGATTCTGTCCGGTCGGGCCACTAAACGGCAATTACCAAGAGGAGTCGCTCCGGCGCGCTGCCTGCGCGCCGTTCGGTCGCACAATTGCGTCGGCGGAAGAGGGGGGTCAGGTCCGTTCGCACATCCAGGGGCGAAGGAGGTGCCGCTAATGCTCCGCATCGAAAGTCGTGTCGCGGCGTTGCGCCTTGGGCAACTCATTTTTGCCGCCGCCATTGCGCTGACGTTCGGCTCGTTGACCACCGTCGAGGCAGCCGTTTTCACCATCGACCCCAACCTGAGCATGCTCAATTTCAGCGGCACGGACTCCAATGGGGACCCCTTGTCGCCCCAATCGGCCGATAGCTTCACGGCAAGCTTAAGCGGCACCATCGTGGCCGATGTCGTCGCGGGCACCATCGCCTTTCCAGGCGGAAGCGCGTCGGCGTTGGAAACGCACCCCGGGCCCTTTTCCCCCTTCGGCCTGCCGGCCAACTTCGCGGGAACGGCGGGGAACCCGGTGGTTGCTGTCTTCGCCATTCGCAACGAGGTGTCCGACATCGTCGGGGCGGCGCGTCCGATCGACTTCGCCGGGAATTTCTCGGCCGCCGCGGCCCTGCCGATCCTGGCCGGCACGTTCGACTACTTTGTGCCCAGCCTTGGCGCGGGGTCGATCGACCTGACCGTGTCGCCCGGGTCGACGAGCAACACGCCCGCGCTCGACGGACTCTTGCAGCAGGTAGGCAATCAACTGATTCTGACGATCCCCGTCGACACGACAAGCCAGTTCTTTAATGGCCCGTTCTTGCTCGGCACGGCCCGCTACCTGGGCCAGGTGGTGGCGACGGCCGAAGTGCCGGAGCCGTCGGCCGCGTGGCTGGCCGCGGCCGGTGCGGTGTGCTGCCTGGCGATCGGGCGGCATGCCCGCGCCAAGAACGTTTTGCGGCAAACACTTGCGAGGAGGTGATTTCTACGGCTAAATAACGAGGGCTTTGCGACCTGTCGCTGGGTGTCGCCCCTCATGTCGGCCGAGACTTCGTTCGACGAATTGCTGACGCGCGTCCGTCGTGGAGACGCGGACGCCGCTTACCAGATCGTCGCGCGGTACGAGTCGGGCATTCGCGTGGCCGTCCGCACGCGGCTGTCCGATCCGGCGTTGCGGCGGCAGTTCGATTCGATCGACGTCTGCCAGTCCGTGTTCGCCAGCTTCTTCTTGCGCGCCGCGGCCGGGCAATACGACCTGCACGATCCGGCCCAGTTGGTGGCCCTGCTCGCCAAAATGGCGCGCAAGAAACTCGCCATGCAATCGCGGCAGGCGCGACGCAAGCGGCGGGACGCGAGCAAGGTCCGCAGCCTCGCGGCGTGGGCCGCGCACCTAGAGGCCAAGGACGGCGACCCGGCCCGCGCGGCGATCGGTCGCGACCTCTTGCGGCGTGCCTACGAGCTGATGGACCCAGAGGTGCGCGAAATGGCGCAGTTGCGCGCCGACGGCGCGGACTGGTCGCGGATCGCCGTCGTGCTAGGCGGCACGCCCGAAGGGCGCCGCAAGCAATTCCGTCGCGGGCTGGATCAGACGGCGGAGCTTTTGGGGTTGAACGCGGAAGAGGACTAATCAGGCGATGGCCGCCGACCCAAAAACCATCACAGACCCGCAAACAGCATTGCCGATCGACGCGGCGATCGCCCGGCTGCGCGACGTGCCACGGAGCTTGCTCCTGGACCTGGCGCGCGAGGACCAGACCGATCGCTGGCGGCGCGGCCATCGCGTTCTCGTCGAGGAATACTTCCGAGGACTGCCCGATCTGTTGACCGTGACCGAAGAGGCGCTCGTGCTGATCTGCGGCGAAGTGCTGTTGCGGCGCCAGTTGGGCGAAAGGCCGACGCTGGAGGAATACCGCAAGCGCTTCCCGCAGTACGCCGACAATCTGGCCGTTCAGTTTGAGATCGACGACGCGCTGGGCGATCCGTCCGACCCGACGAACCTGGACGAAGCACCACCCACGCCCCGGCAAATGGAACTCCCCGGCTACGAGTTCCTCGAGGAATTGGGCCGGGGAGCCACGGGCGTTGTCTACCTTGCCCGCCAGAAGTCGCTCAATCGTCAGGTGGCTGTCAAGGTGCTGGCCAGCGGCATGAGCGACGCGAAGCGGCTGGCCCGGCAGCGCAAGGAGGCGGAGATCCTGGGCCGATTGCACCATCCGCACGTCGTGCAAATTCACGAAGTGATCATCCGCGGCGGGCATCTGCACCTGGTGATGGAGTACGTCGACGGGCCAACCTTGCGGGAAAGCACCGGGGGCAAGCCAATCCCCAACAGCAAGGCCGCGTCGCTTGTGCGCACGCTGGCCGGCACCATCGACGCCGTTCACCAGGCTGGCGTCCTGCATCGCGACCTCAAGCCGTCGAACGTCCTCTTGTCCGCCAGCGGCGAGCCCAAGATCACCGATTTCGGACTGGCGAAACTGCAGTCGAGCAGCAATTTCGTCACCACCGAGGATTCCGTGCTGGGGACGCCCAGCTACATGGCCCCGGAGCAGGCGACCGGCCGGGTCCACTCGATCGGTCCTTGGACCGACGTCTATGCGCTGGGCGCCATGCTCTACGAGCTATTGACCGGCCGGGCGCCATTTTTGGGGGCGACCATCCTGGAGACCCTGAGCCTGGTCTGCAACCAGGAGCCGGTGCCGCCGCGTCACTTGCAGCCCAGCGTGCCGCGCGACCTGGAGACGATCTGCCTGAAATGTCTGTCGAAGTCGCCGGAGCGTCGCTATGCCACGGCGGCGGCGCTGGCCGACGATCTGACGCGATTCATCGAGGGCCGTCCGATCCTGGCGCGGCGGACGCGGCTGTGGGAGAAGACCTATCGCTGGTGCCGGCGCAACCCGGCCGTGACGAGTCTCGCGGCCTTGTTGCTGTTGGCGATCGCGGCAGGCTTCGGTGGCGTGTTGTGGCAATGGCGCCACACGGAGTCGGCATTGCTCAGAGAACAAAGCGCGCGTCAAGAGGCCGACGCCGGCGCCTTGGAGATCCGCGAGCGGAGTGCGCGGCTCAAGTCGGCAACGAGCCTCTTGGAGCAAGGGCGCGTACACGCCGAAGTGCGTCTCTGGGACGGTGCCGAGGCCGCGTTCTCACGAGCGATCCAGCTCGTGCCCGATTCGCCCGACGGCTGGGCCGAGCGCGCGCAGTTGTACGCGCGGTTGGGGTTGTGGGAGCTGGCGGCAGCCGATCTGCGCCGGTCTTTTGAGGCAAAGGAACCAAAGAGCTCGTCGCGTTGGTGGTGGCTTGCCCTGACCAACGTTCGTATGGGCGACACGGTTGGTTATCTGCGGATCCGCGGACGATTGCGCGATCGATTCGGTGGGACGACCAATGTAAACGCCGTCTGCGACATGGTTCGGACGGCGTCCTTGTGCGGCGAGCCCACCGCGACTCCGCAGCCGTGGGTGGCCATGCAGGAGTCCATGGTGGGCGGCCCCCTCCATAACGCGTGGTGTTGCTACTTGCTAGGGCTCGCCTACTACCGGGCCGGTCAGTACGAGGACGCGGTCCGTGCCTGCCGGCAGTCCCTCGCGTCCGACCAATTCTGGGCGGCGAAGCCGCTCAACTATCCCGTCCTTGCCATGACACACCACGCGCTCGGCCAGGCAGACCTCGCCCGGACAGCTCTCGACAACGCGACGGCGGCGATCGAGGAGTGGATGCAGGCACGCTGCGCATTGGGCCCCGAGCCGTGGGTGGTCGACCAAGGCGCGACGGGCATATGGCCCATCTCGTGTTGGGATTGGCTGGAGAGTCAGTTGTTGTATGACGAGGCCAGGGCACGGTTGGGCCTTGCGCCGGCAGCGGACGATTGGCGCGCGCATCTACTGCGCGGGCGATCGTTTGCCGGCCTGCGGCGCTTTGACGAGGCCGAGGGGGAGTACGCCACGGCGTTGCAGCTCGCGCCCGACGACGTCCAGACGCGCCTCGAGTCGCATCGTGTGCAGGGTTACCTGCATCTGAGGCGCAAGCAGTGGGATCGCGCGGCCGACCGTTTCGCTAGCGCCAAGCAGCTTGCGCCTGCCGATACCGACTTGTGGAGATTCGAGGCACTCGCGCACCTGACCGGCGATAACATGGCAGACTTCCGCCGTTTATGCCGCGAAATGCTGGACCGGTTCGAGCAGACGCAGGATGGCGCAGGCGCCCATGACGTGGTCTACGCGTGTACGCTCGCCCCGGACACGATCCAGGACCCCAAACGCCTCCTCCCTTTGTCCCGGCTGGGCGCAGGGCGGTACATGGGCGGCAAACGCTTGTTGGGCGCGGCGCACTACAGGGCCGGCGACTACGAGGCAGCCATCGCTGATTTCGAGCAAACCATGAAGATCAATCGACTTCTCGGTATGGACTGGTGCTTCCTGGCGATGGCGCACCAGCGCCTCGGCCACTCGGCCGATGCCGCCGAGTGCCTGGCGACGGCCCGCGCTTGGATCGAGCAGGCCGACGGGCGGGAGTCCGACAACCCGCTCGCGCGCGACGCGGCGTGGGGCCCGTGGCACGACGCCAGCGACACGCGGCGCGTGCTCGGCGAGGCCGAGGCGCTGGTGATCGGGAAGCCGGCGCGTCGGCCATAGCGCACCCTTTCGCCGCCGGCCACTGAGCCGATCCCCAGGCGTCAGACTTCGCCCCGCGGCATCCCGCGACAAGGAAATATCGTGCGACCGGTCGACCTCCCTTGGCGGTTCCCGTCCAACCCCGCGCAGGCACAACCACGGCGGCAAGTTCTTTCTCAGATTTTGTCCGCCGGGCGTCCCAAACGGCAATTACTACTTCGTGCCGCGCATTAGATCTCCCCGCGGCGCCAAGCCCGACGATTTCGGTCGCCTGCCCCATCCGAGAGCACGCTACTGGCCCGTGTCGAACGGCCGCAACCCTAGGGCCTGGCCGCCGTACCTTTCTTTGCCGGCCCATGATTGCCCCCGGCGCGGTGGAAGTGCGCCCGCGGAGACGCCCGAATCTTGGACGGTTATTTCGCGTTAGATGCGGCTGCGGCCCAGCCGGATGCCAGCAAAAAAAGGAACAGCACCACAGGCCGACATTAGCTGCGCTGGTGACCTTCCGGGCGAATCCCGCCCTTTACCACAGAGGATAGTCAAATGACGCGACGAGCGGTCTTCGCCACCCGGGCCTTCCCCTTTTTGATGATCGTTCTCGTCCTGGCATTCTCGCCGGCGGAGATTGTTACGGCGGCCACCAAGAACTGGATCGCCGGCAGCGGCAATTGGAACACGGGCGGCAATTGGTCTCCGGCCGGCGTGCCGGGAGCGGGCGACGACGTCAACATCAAGCCGACTGACGGCGTCAGCCGCACAGTAACCTACGACTATCCCGGCCCGCCGGTCGCCCTTAATTCGCTCGGCGTTAATCTCAATAACGGGGTTGGTTCGGCAACGACCACTTTTTCGATGTCGGCCAACAACCTTACGACGGGCGAACTGGACGTCGGATGGTCGGGCTCCGGTGGCTCATTCGGCAAAGGCACGTTCACGCAAAGCGGCGGAGTGACCACTCTCAACGGCACCGGTTTGTATCTCGGCGTCAACGCCACCGATACGGGAACCTACAATCTCAGCGGCTCTGGCACGCTCGCAGCCAGCTTCGAAGTCGTCGGCAGCTCCGGGACCGGAATCTTCAATCAAACGGGCGGCTCCAATGCGACTACGGGCGCAGGCAACAATCTCGTTCTCGGCTATTTTGCCGGCTCGACCGGCACGTATACCATCAGCGGCGGCACGCTCTCGGTCGGCAGCGATCTCTTCGTGGGTAACTCCGGCACGGGCACGCTCAATATTCAGGGCAACGGATCGGCGTCCACCAACGTCCTCTCGATCAACAGCGCGAGCGCTGTAAACCTGAACGGCGGCACGCTCCGCTTCAACACCGTCGGCGGCACCGGTGGTTTAAGCAGGCTCAACTACACCGCCGGCAAGATCCAACTCGCCGGCAACCGCAACCTGTCGACCGACACGACCATCACAACTTTGTACGGCGCTTCGACCACAATCCCCGCCGGCAAGGAACTGGCGGTAGAGTTTCAGGCCTCTTTGAATCAGAACTTCGCGGATGTCACCGTGAGCGGCGGTCGCCTGACATCGTTCGACTACATCGGCGGCGCGGTTCTCCCTGGCGCGATGGAGATTACCGGTGGCGGAATCGCGACGACGGCGGCGGATGCAACGCTTGGCCTAACCGGCGGCACCGTGGGGGTGACCAATGTCAGGGACCCCGGTTCAACCTGGACCGTCGGCGGCGACCTTTATGTAGGCAAGAGCGGCGGCGGCGACGGCGTCCTCACGATCGAGAACCAAGCCCTGGTGTACGTCACCGATGAGCTTTCGATTACCAACAACAGCCGCATCGAGCTGCAGGGCGGCACGCTCCGCTTTAACAGGTTCGTGACTGGAACAAGCAAGCTCAATTATTACTCCGGCACCGTCCAATACTCCGGCAATCGCAGCGTTGGTGCCAGCGTGGAAATCTCGCTACTCTTCGGCGACGCTCCCGTGCTCGGCGTGGGTAAGGGCCTGAGCGTGGAGGGTAGTGCCACGCTGGCGAGGACCGTAACCCTCGACGGCGGAACGTTCACCGCCGGTCAGCTTGTAAACGGCTCCTTGTTGGACCTGAAGCGTGGCACGTTCAACCTCACAAACCAAGCCGTGACCATTGGCTCCGGGGGGCCACTGGGTAGCACGCTCGACGTCAACGAAGACGTGACCGTCAACGTCACGCTCGGCATCACCAACCAAGGCCTCGTCAGCGGCGACGGGCAGATCGGCGGCACATTCGCCAACGCGGCCGCCGGCGAACTCCGCGCCGAGCCGGGCCGGTCGCTCAAGCTGACCGGAGCCAACAACACCAACGCCGGACAGATCAGCCTTTACGGCGGAATGCTCGAATTCACGCAAAATCTCACCAACAACTCGGGCGCATTGATCTCGGGCAACGGCACGCTCAAAACCACCACCGGCCTCACCAATAACGGCACGATGAACTTCAGCGGCCTGGCCAACGTGGTCGGCGATGTCACCAATTCCCCGACCGGGAAGATCATTTCCTCGGGTGGTGGACCAACGACGTTTCTCGACGACGTGACCAACAACGGCGAAATTCGCACCAGCGCCGGCTCCTTCACCGTATTTTTTGGATCGGTAAGTGGCGCGGGCACCTACACCGGCACAGGCACAGTGAACTTTGAGGGCGACCTCAAGCCGGGCAGCAGTCCGGCGTCGGTGTCGTTCGGCGGCAACGTCGTCTTCGGCCCGCAGTCCAGCCTTGTGATCGAGATTGGCGGGATGACTCCAGGCAGCCAATACGATCGGCTCGTCGTGAGCGGCGCGTTGTCGCTCGCCGGATCGCTGGACGTATCTCTCATCAACGGGTTCCTGCCCAGCCTGGGAAACCAGTTCACGGTGCTCAATTTTGGCTCGCGCAGTGGCGACTTCGCGAGCTACACGGGCCTGACGCTGCCCGGGCATCTCAGCTTGAAGCAATCCTTTACCGCCAGCAGCCTGCTGCTCAAAGCCCGCCCCACTCAGGATGGTGATATCAGCCTGGACGGCATCGTGGATATTTCAGACGTGCAGCGCGTGGCGGCCAATTGGCTCACGACCAACGTCAACGGCGATGCCAACGACAACGGTTTTGTCGACATCTCCGATATCCAGTTCATCGCCGCCCACTGGCTGCAATCCAGCGGCGGCGGCAGCGGCCTGGCGAGCGTGCCCGAGCCGTCGACGCTGGTGCTGGCGCTCCTCGGTCTGGTGGCCGTCGCCTGCGGCGCGCGGCGTGCCGCAGGCGCGTCTTAACGGGCGTCACCCACCTACTGGAGAGAGTCTCACGGCCCGGCCATTTTGTTTTCAGAATGGCGAGGCGGGAAAATGGGACTGGCTCCGAGCGCACAGAGCGCAAACCCTTTCGGACCAGCGCCTGCGTCTCGGTGCCAGTCCCACTTTCCCGCCGGCGCGCCGCCCCGGAAGCTTGAATGCGCGATAGGCCCTGGAGTCTCGCGGCCTGGCCATTCCCACCATCGAGTCGGTGGGATACGATTTTGATTGATTCGCCGGGGCTGGCCTTTCACGTCGCTTGCGATCCTTGCCCACGCCAGGAGGATATCGCCATGACCACGCAGCCGAATGATGCGTCCGTTGCAACCACTGGGCCGCGCCCCTTGCGAATCTGGCCGGCACTCGTGCTGCTGGCGTTGGTAGGCGCTGCGAAAGCCGCGCCCTACCTGGTGACGGAACTGTCGCCGCGCGTGATCACGTTCGTCGTGTTCGCGCCGCTGGTGGCGGGGGCGGGGCTTCTCCTGTGGTGGATGCTCGCCAGCCGCGCAACCATGCGCGAGCGGGTTCTCGGTCCGTTAGGCGTCGTCTTGATTGCGGCCGGTGCTTATGCGCTCTTGGACCCGTCGATCAAGGGGATGGGCTTTTTGTTTTTCGTGATGCCGCCGGGCGTGGCGGCTACGGGGCTAGCGCTCGTGTGCCTGAGCCGCGCACGGCCGGCCGTGCGAGGATGGGGGGCGATCGGCGCCGCGATTCTTGGATTCGCCACCTGGGATTTGGCGCGCAACGACGGCATCTGGGGGGATTTCAAGACCGCTCTCCATTGGCGGTGGGAACCGACCGCCGAAGAGCGCTTTCTGGCCGGCCTGACGCAGGACCGGGCCGCGCCCTCTCGAGCCGAAGTCATCACTGACGAGATGATCGACCAATCCCCGTGGCCCGAGTTTCGCGGCCCGAAGCGCGACGGCGCGGTGCCTGGCGTCGTGATCGATACCGATTGGCAAGCGCATCCGCCGAAGGAACTGTGGCGCCGCAAGGTGGGGCCTGGCTGGTCATCGTTTTCCGTGGCCGGCCATTCGCTCTTCACACAGGAGCAGCGCGGCAACGTCGAAGTCGTCGCCTGCTACGACGCGGATACCGGCGCTGAGCGATGGATTCACGAGTCTCCCGCGCGCTTCTGGGAGTCCGTGGCCGGCGCCGGTCCGCGCGCGACGCCGACGCTGAAGAAAGGCCGGCTGTTTGCCGTCGGGGCGACTGGCCTGGTGCACTGCCTCAATCCATCGGATGGCACGGAGATCTGGCAGCGCGATCTGGCGAAGGATGCCGAACGGCAGCCGCTCATGTGGGGTTTTGCGTCCTCGCCGCTCGTGGTCGACGACGTGGTTATCGCGTACGCCGGCGGGGCCGACGATAAGGGCGTGTTCGCCTACGACATCGAAACGGGCAAGCCCCGCTGGAGCGTCGCCGCCGGAGATCACAGCTACAGCTCGCCGCACCGCGCGAATATCGGCGGCCGTGACCTGGTGCTGATGCTGACCAACGAGGGCCTCACGGCGATCGATCCGGCCACGGGCAAGAATGCGTGGACCTACGAATGGAAATACGAGGGGTACCGGGTGATACAGCCCGCGGTGTTCGAGGAGTCCGGCATCCTGCTGGGCACCGGCATGGGCAGCGGCACGCGCCGCGTCGACGTCACGGTTGCCGCGGATTCTCCGGACATCAAGGACCGGTGGACGTCGACGGAGATCAAGCCCGACTTCAACGACTACGTTGTTCACAAGGGGTGCTTGTACGGTTTTGACCACAACATCTTCTCCTGCATCGACCTCGAAACCGGAAAGCGCCACTGGAAGAAGGGGCGCTACGGCAACGGGCAGGTCCTGCTCTTGCCGGATGCCGATCAGCTCCTGGTGCTGGCGGAGACGGGGGACGTGGTCGTGGTTCGCGCGGACCCCAAGAGCTTGGAGGAGCTCGCTCGCACGAAGGTGCTGAACGACAAGACCTGGAACCACCCCGTGCTGGTCGGCAATCGGCTCTACGTTCGCAACGGCGAGGAGGCGGCTTGTCTGGAATTGCCGTTAGCCGCGCCCGCGGTTCGGGAAAGCCAGTGAGGCCGGAACTCAGCCCCAGCCCGGGCCAGCGCTCGACTGCCCTACGGTCACCGCTGACGACAAGCTGTTCAACGGCTGGGAACTCGTCGACCTGCAAACCGCCAACGGCGGCACGGCCAATCTGGCCGCGATCGACGTCACGCCGCTCGTCGACGATCCCTTGGACCCCGATATTAAGTTCACGGCCCCGTTGGACGCATTGGGGACGCCGTTTGGCCACCAGGGGCCGTCGTCAGTGCATCTGGTGTTCTCGTTCAATGTGCTGACCACGAATCAGCTTCCCCTGATCAAGGACAATTCGCTCTTGATCAACAGTTGGACGTTCGATGCCGGGCCTGATGCCTTCATCCAGATTACGGAGAACGTCTTGGACTCAGCCAGCAATCCGTTGGGGGACCAGCTCAGGGCCGTTCACAGATTCAAGCTTGCCGGCGGCGCACCGGCGGGAAAGTGGGACAGGCACCGAGACGCAGCGTTGGTATGAAAGGGCTTGCGCTGTTTGTGCTCGGAGCCAGTCCCATTTTCCCGCCTCGCCATTTTGCTTTTCTCACAAGTTTCGAGCAGCGGTTCTCGCAGGTGCCCGAACCGGGCAGCCTGACCCTCGCCGCCGTGCTATGCGTATGCGGAGTCGCAACGATGCGGCGGCGGCGACGGTAAGACAAGCAGGAGGGTGACCCGTTCCCAGCACTGGCGCGGATACTCCTTAGCGGATGCGATTGTTCCACTCCAATCCATCGGGGAGCTCCGCTGCGGCGTACTCGATGTGAATGACGCGACGGTGCCCGGCGGTTTGCGATGCGGCGGACGCGTGAAGTGTCAACGGACACATCACAACAATGCCACCACGTTTGACCGTGCAGACAACTTCTGGGACGCGTGCCTTCCACTCGTCAAGCTCGTCATCAAGCCAACCGGAACGATGGGAACCAGGAAGGACGCGAAGCGGCCCACTATCGGCGTTGCAGTCGTCGAGATGGACTCGTACCGCAACCATGTTTGCAAGTACGTCGGCCGGCGGTTGCACTTGCCAGACGCCCGCCTTTTGCGACCACCCGACGTAGCCCGCAACGTCGATTCGCCGTTTCACCGCGATGACGTTGTCCTGATGCCAGAAAAGCGACCAGTTCGCGTCCGGGACCTTGTCGAAGAATGTCGCGCGAACCGCAAACGCATCATCCCCGAGGACCCTGGTGGCGAATTGCCGCACGTGTCCTCGTGTCGCCAAGGCGCAAACCGCCGGACAAATCTCAAGAAGATTGCGCACGCCGTATACACACTTTTTGCGGCGCACCTCTTCCCGGTTCGGAAGCGCTGCAACGCAACGACGCAATTCCGCAACGTCGCCCTCGGGCATGACGCCATCGCGAATGAAGTAACCATCGCGGCGGAATGCCACCGCATATTCCATAGCGTCAACTTGCGCGGACACTTGTCCGCTATCGAGTGCGGTGTCGCCCGCATTCCGCGTCATGGCCGAAGACTCCCGCGGCGAGTGATTCAACCGGCTCGAGCTTACGCCGTCGAACTTGTTCTTCCACCATCGCCAGTTCCTTTTCGGCCGAGCGCCACCGATAGCGGAGTGTCGCCCAAAGTCGCCAGACGCTCGGCTCGCGGCGAATCAAGAATTCCATCGCCACCCCGAACAACAGAGCAGCCGCAGCGCGCGCGGCAGGGTCGCGGGCGTCCAAATCGCCCAGCGGTAACGGCGTGCCAAAGCGCACCTGCACTCCGCCCGTCTCAGGCGGCCAGGTTCGTGCCACGGACACGGGAATGACGGCGGCGCGCGTCCGCAGCGCCACCGAGACCGCGGCGCTGGCGATCAGCACGGGTCCGCCCAAGAGAGCCGACAACGTGCCGGAATTACCGGGATACAGGTAGTCGGCATAGATAGCCACGCAACCTCCGCTTGCCAGGCGCGACAACATCGGCCGCAATGCCGCGACCGTCGTCGGCAACAACTCGACACGCTCGCGCAAGCCATCCAGCAATGCCGAGCTGTGCGGTGAGTGGCGATCTCCCAAATTCGCCACGGCGCTAACGCCGACGTCGCTCATCGCCGGGTGCAGGAAGGCAAAACCGGGATGGCTTTGATGCACGGAAAGCGCGATGACGCCGCGTCCCGCTGCCAGGGCCTCGCGCAGGTTTTCGCCGCCAACGACCGTCACGTCATCCCACAATCGATCGCTCTTGGCGTAGCGAAAGTCGAGGACGTCAGAGAGGTTTGCCAGCAACCATTGCACGTGACGGCGCAAGATCTCGTCAAGTTGGTCGGCGGTCCAAATGTGGTCGAGGCCCGAGATCGATCGCCGCACGAACGAACCATAGCCGCCCCAGTCACGCTGCCAGGCCGCCCGGCCGACTTCGGCCAGACATGCCCGGCGCTCGACCGGTGCAATCGCCAGCGCGGCCGCGACCCACGTTTCATCGCGCAGCCAATCGACGAGCAGGCCGGGTAGCGCGTTCGTGGGATCGGACGTCGGCAGCGCGGTCAGGTCCCGCGCGAGGCGGCCGGCAATCGAGGCCGTCGATGGCGACACAGACCTCTTCATGGCCCGTCGCAGACCTTCTTTGGTTCGTAATCGCCCTCTTCGCCGCCTTCTTTGAGCGTGCCCTTGTCGTACAAGACCTGCGAGACGCCGAAGAGCTTGTCGTGGCCGAAGATGGCGCGAAACAATTGCTTGCGAACTTCGGGATCCATTTTGTCTGCTATGTCATACAAACGCTTCGGCAGAAGGAGCATCACGGTGTTGTCGGGAATCGGTGCGGACTTCTTCTTCCCAGGACTGCTTTTCGGCTTGGGGGATTCGTCCTTTGCCATGAGGTGTTTCCTCTACGAAAGGGTACGTGTCGTTGCGACGCGCCAGCCACGAGCACGAGCACCGGCGAGGGGAGACACGAGTGTCGAGCGTTGGCAGCGGGGTGTCAAGCGCTTTGACGTGCGCGCCGCGGCCACTCGTCCGCGCCTTACGGCAGTTACCTGGCTTCCGGCCCCGGTTCACCCAACAGGCCGGCCGCCTCCTCGTACAACAAGCGGACTTGTCGCAGGGTGCGGGGGGTCTTGGCCCAGACGACACCCTGGGCGAACCACTTGCGCGCTTCCTCCTGCTGGCCGAGTTGCCAATGGGCCATGGCCAGGTAGAACCAATCCCATGCTTCACCGCCGGCCCGCAGCGCGACGCTTTTCTGTAGCGCGTCGACGGCCGGTTGCCATTGCCCCGTCCGGTAGCAGGCGATTCCCAGAATGCTCTGCGCGCCGGCGTCGCGCGACGCCAGTTCCGTGGCGTGACGAGCAAGCCGCAGGGCTTCGTCGGGCCGGCGCACGGCGGGATCAGGATAGGTGGCAAGGAACCGCGCCACCTCGGTGCACAGCACGAGACTGTCGGGATACTCGGCCAGCGCGGCCTCGTAGATGGCGCTAGCTTCCGCCGGTTTTTTGTCCAGTTCGTGCATTTCGGCCAAGGTGCTGACGGCGATCGCCCATTCGTCTCGATACATCAAGGCGTCGGGATGCTCGCTTCTCAAGATATTGAGTAGCTGCTCGCTCGCGCGCATTTGCTCGATCGCTTGTGCGCGGTTTCCCATCGCATAGCTGGCCATGCTGAGGTAAAAGTAGAAGCCGGCCAGGTCCTGCCGGAAACCGGGCACGTCGGGTGCCTGGGCCACCAGTTTCCCCCAGATCACGCTCCCCTTCTTGATAAGCGCCACGGCCGCCAGCAGATTCGACGGCGGCGCCTGGGCGCGGCGGTTGTAACGGGGACCGCGAAATATCCCGGCAATCCAACTGGCGTATTTCGTGACGTCCGCGTCCGTCGCGATGACCTCCTCCACCAAAGCAAGCGCTTCCTTGAGCGATGCGAGCGACTCGTCGGCCTCGCCTATCGTCGACTGCAATTGCGACAGCCGCAGGTAGGCGGACGCCACCTCGGCCTTGATCTGCGGGTCGCTCCCGCGGTCGTTGAGGAACTCCTTGTAGTAGCGGAGCGCTTCTTCGAGAAGCTCGTTGCGCAAGGGTTGCAAGCCCGGCTCGTCCAGAAGCCGCGTCTCGCTGACCTTCGTCATGTAGTCGTCGACCGCGCGGCGCGCCCGGCGAAAGTTCTCTTCCGCCCGCTGTTGCTCGCGCAGCGTCTCTTGTCGCTGCCGGGCTTCGCTGGCCAGGGCCTGCTGTGCTTCGTTCCGCCGCTCCTCGGCTTCTTGCCGAGCGAGTATCTCGCCGTCGAGGGCGCGCCGCGTGCGGTCATAGGCCACGGCCGTGACGATCGTCGTCAAGAGCAGGGCGGCCGCGGTCATCGAGACCATGGTCGCCACGAGCGGGTTGCGCTGCATCCAGCGCCACGTCCGCTCGATCCGGCCGACCGGACGCGCGACAATGGCCCGCCCCTCGAGAAACCGCCGCAAGTCGTCCGCCAGGTCCTGCGCCGTGGCGTAGCGCCGCGAAGGTTCCTTGGCCATCGCCTTCATCGCGATAACTTCCAAGTCGCGCGGCAATCGGTCGTTCAAGCTTCGCGGCGGACGGGGATCGTCGAACATCACCTGGTGCAGAAGCATCCGCTTGTTACCGCGAAACGGCAGCTCGCCGGTCAGAAGCTGGTACAGAATCACGCCCAGCGAATAGATGTCGCTCCGCCCGTCCACGTGGTGCCCTTCGCCGCGGGCCTGCTCCGGCGACATGTAAGCGGGCGTTCCCAGCACCCGGCCTTCGACGGTGATCGTGACCTCCGCCGATTCGTGCTTGGCGAGCCCAAAGTCCACGACGTAAGGCTGCCGCCCGGCGTCGAGCAGGATGTTGCTGGGCTTCAAGTCGCGATGCACGACACCCCGGCGATGGGCATGCGCAAGCGCATCCGCCACGACGACGCACAATTGCGCCGCCTCGCGCGGGCCCGGCCGGTCCGCCGTGATCTGGTCCGCCAGCGTCACGCCCTGGATGTAGTCGCTGACAATATAAATCAGTCCCTCGTGGCGTCCGACCTCGTGTACGGTAACGATATTCGGGTGGCGCAGTTGAGCCGCCGTGCGGGCCTCGCGCAGGAACTTCTCGCGATCCTCGCTCGACGAAAGCCGCGCGTGCGGAATCTTCACCGCCACGATGCGATCGAGCGTGGTGTCGCGCGCCTTCCACACCGTGCCGAAAGCCCCCACGCCGACTGATTCCAACAGCTCGAAGTGCGCGATTTGCTCGACGTAACCGGCGCCCTGGCTGACCGTGCTCCCCTCGGCCAGAAGGTTGAAGCTGCTGCCGCACGACGGGCAAGTCACGTCCACGAAGTCGAGCCCCTCGACCATCTCGACCGGTTTGTGACAATGCGGGCAGTGAATGTGCATGGCGCGCCTCGGCAGTCGCCAATTATAACTGACAGCAAGGGCGCAGCGACGACCCGGGGCGGCCGGTTGCGTCGCGTAGCGGAACGTCGCAGAATGCCGTGCGGCCAGGCGCCCTGGCTGATATGCCCATGGCGCGACAGCGGGGTTCGTTGAAACTCTGGAGTTTCCCACGGCATGAGCTTCGTTGCGCTGGTGGTTGGGATCGGACTCGTCGTATTTGTTCTGTACGACGGGTTCGAGGCGATGGTGTTGCCGCGCCGCGTCACGCGGCGGTTGCGGCCGAGCCGACTGTTCTATCGCGGTTCGTGGGGCGTGTGCCGAATCGTCGCGCGGCTGTTGCCGGCGGGAAAACCGCGCGACAACTTCCTCAGCGTTTTTGGCCCACTCTCCTTGCTCGCGCTCTTTGCCACCTGGGTCTTCACGCTCATCGTCGGCTTCGCCTTGATCCAATGGGGGGCCCAAGCCGAGCTGACGGGCACGGATGGCATCCAGGGTTTCGCGGCCTATTGGTATCTGAGCGGCGAAACGTTCTTCACGCTCGGCTACGGCGACGTCACGCCGACGCGCATTCTCGGCCGGGCGATCACCGTACTCGAGGCGGGCATCGGTTTCGGCTTCATGGCCGTCATCATCGGATACCTGCCGACCCTCTATCAGGCCTTCAGCCGTCGCGAGCAATCGATCGCGCTATTGGACGCGCGGGCCGGCTCCCCGCCGACCGCCTTCGAGTGCTTGAGACGCCTGGCCGAGAGCGAGCAGCTTTTGGCTATTGGTCCGCACTTGGAGGAGTGGGAGCGTTGGGCCGCGGACCTGTTGGAAAGCCACCTGTCGTTTCCCGTGCTCAGCTATTACCGCTCGCAGCACGACAATCAGTCCTGGCTGGCGGCGCTGGCGGCGACGCTGGACACGTCGGCGGCGCTGCTGGCGATGGGGGACCAGCGGCTCAAGCACAGCGCGCAATTGACGTTCGCCATGGCGCGGCACGTGGCCGTCGACCTGTCGTTGGTCTTCTGGCAGCCGCCAAGCCCGCCAGCGCGCGAGCGCTTGACACCTGACGAATGCCGCCGCTTGTCGGAAGTGCTCGGCATTCCACCCGAGAAGCGAGAAGGCTCGGCGGCAACCCACCTCGCCGAGCTTCGCGGCCTGTACGAGCCGTTTTTGGCCAGCTTGGCCCGATACTTCCTGCTCACGCTGCCGCGCTTCGTGCCCGACAAGCCGACCGTCGACAACTGGCAAACGAGCGCCTGGACGAAGCGCACGCCCGGCATCGGCGGCCTGCCCATGGCCGGACCCGAGGATCAGCACTTCGATTGACCGAAGAAGGGATTCGGTTGGGAGTTGGGAATTGGGGGTGAGGGTCGGGGAATCACAAAGCTGGGTGCCATGCCCACGCGCGCGTGGGCATGCTGAATCGTGCCCGGCATGGCCACGTCGGTTCGTCCAGCGAATCTGCTCGTCGACCGGCGAGCCGGCCGTGTGGGTGGCGACCGCTTCTTCGATCGCGTCGGCCAATCCTGGCTGTGCTATGACAGCACTCTTACGGCCCCCTTTTTTGCGGACGCGGCCGGCCGCCTCGTCGGCGGGAAGCTGCTCGATGTCTTGATGCCCATGATGAATCGTGTCGGGCTCGCAGCCGAACAACTGGGCCACGTACTGCACGCCCCCGTGCCCCAGCTTCTCCGCTTCGACCGCCGCATAACGCCGGCGATCCTTCTCCGAAAGCGACTCATACAACAACTTCATGTGCCGCTGGACGCCCGCCGGATACGCATTCATCACGCCACCTCCAATCGCAACTCCGTTTCACCCCCCTCCAACATACCGAATCCACCCGATTGCCAAAT
>JACPPG010000025.1 GCA_016191115.1 Planctomycetia bacterium
AAAATGGCGAGGCGGGAAAATGGGACTGGCTCCGAGCATAAACAGCGCAAGTCCTTTCAGACCAACGTTGCGTCTCGGTGCCTGTCCCACTTTCCCGCCGGTGCGCCGCCGGCAAGCTTGAATCTGTGAACGGCCCTGCCGTTCGCCCGCCCGGTCGAGACCGCGAAGGGCTGTTACCGCGCGCCCTGTACAGCGAGCAGCTCGTCCTTCGTAAAGAGCGGGTCGTAGACGTAGCCCGCCTGCTCGAACCGTTCTTTGGCGCCTCGTTGCCGATCGACCATGGTCACGATCCGCACGATCTTGCCGCCTCGGGCCTGGACGGCGTCGATCGCCCTCTGGACCGAATCGCCCGAGGTGATCACGTCGTCGACGATGACGGTTCTCGCGCCGTCGGGAAAATTCCCTTCGATGAGCTTTCGCGTTCCGTGGTCCTTCACGTCGGCGCGGACCCAAAACCCTTCGATCGCCAGGCCGTGCCTGTGGCAAGCGACGACGGTGGCCGTCGCCAGCGGCACGGCCCCCACGGCTAGCCCGCCAATGGCGTCCGCGGCGAGGTCCTTGATCCTCTCGTAGATTGCCTCGCCGATCAGCGTGGCCCCTTCAGGGTGCACTTCGATCAATCGGCCGTCGATGTAGTAGTCGCTTTGCTCGCCCGAGGCGAGCGTGAACTTCCCATGGCGAACGGCCCGCTCGCGCAACAATTGAAGCAAGCGGTCTTTGGTGCCCTGCACGGCTGACTCCCTTCTTGGACACAACAGTATCGCGGACGGCTGGCTACGTTCTACCTTGCCATGCCGTGAGGCAGCAAGGACGGCGGCCGGACGCTTACCCAGCCCTCAGGGCCGTTCACAGATTCAAGCTTGCCGGCGGCGCACCGGCGGGAAAGTGGGACAGGCACCGAGACGCAGCGTTGGTATGAAAGGGCTTGCGCTGTTTGTGCTCGGAGCCAGTCCCATTTTCCCGCCTCGCCATTTTGAAACCGTTGCGCCGGCGCGGTGGACTAGCAGCGTATACTTGCGCGCGCGGCCGCAGCCACGGCCCAAGATTGTGCAGGAGGCGACTCACTGTCGCCGACCGACAGGACATTCGTGGGGCGGACGTCCCAAATCCGCTCGGCGTCGGGAGACGCCTCTTTATTGTTCGTTTCGTAGGCAATCCTCAGCTATGCCGCCCCTCGTTCTCGACCTGCGCAGCACGGACGACTCGCGCGATGTGATCCATCGCGCTGTGCAGGCCTTGGCTGAGGGGCAGATCGTGGCCTTTCCCACCGAGACGGTGTATGGGCTGGCCGCGTCGGCCCTGTGTGAATCGGCCGTCGACCGGATGATCAAGTCGAAGGATCGGGCCGAAGGCCGCCCGCTGGCCCTCGCCGTCCGCAGCGCCGACGAGGCCATGGACTACGTTCCGGATCTCAGTCCGCTCGGGCGTCGCCTGGCCCGCCGCTGTTGGCCCGGCCCGGTTACGCTAGTGGTCGAGGATCACCATCCAGAGAGCCTGGTGAACCAGTTGCCGCCGGCGGTGCGGCAAGCGGTTGCTCCACAGGGGACGATCGGCTTTCGCGTACCGGCGCACCAGGCCATCCTGGACGTGCTGCGGCTGTTGGCGGGCCCGGTGGTGCTGACCAGCGCCAACCGCACGGGCCAGCCCGACGCGGTCACGGCCGAAGAGGTCGTCACGGCAATGGACGACAAGGTGCAGGTAGTGCTGGACGGCGGCCGCTCGCGATACGGCCAGCCGTCGAGCGTCGTCCGCGTGTACGACAACCGCTTCGAGGTTCTCCGCAAAGGAGTCGTGTCCGAGCAAACGTTGAAACGCCTGGCCAGCTTCATGGTCCTCTTTGTGTGCACCGGCAACACGTGCCGCAGCCCGATGGCCGAGGCCATGTTCCGCCAGGCGATGGCCGAGCGGTTGAAGTGCCGCCCGGGCGAGCTCGAGGATCGCGGCATCGTGGCCACCTCCGCTGGTTTGGCCGCGATGATGGGCGGACGAGCCAGCCCCGAAGCGGTCACCGTGCTCCGCACGATGGGCGCGGATCTAAGCGCGCACGAAAGCCAGCCCTTGACCGAGCAATTGGTGCGGCACGCCGACCTGATCTTGCCGATGACCCGCTCGCACCGCCAGGCAATCGTCAGTGAATGGCCGGAAGCGACCGATCGCGTGCGGCTGCTGTGCCGCGACGGCTCGGACGTGCCCGACCCGATCGGCGGACCGCCCGAGGTTTACGAGCGCTGCGCGGTGCAGATCAAGGCCGAGTTGGCCGAGTGGGTCAAGGAACTCAAGCTTTAGCGACGCCCGTTTCAGGCCCGAATCACTGCCGCGGCAAGCGCGGGAGAGAACCATGCGAATCGCCGTTGGAAGCGACCACCGAGGCTATACCGTTAAGGAGAACCTCGTGCAATTGCTGAACCGGCTCGGGCACGAGGTCATTGACTGCGGCACGCACGATTGCGAAAGCGTCGACTACCCCGACATCGCCGCGGTCGTCGCCAAGCAAGTCCACGACGGCGAGGTCGAGCGGGGTATCTTGATCTGCGGCACCGGGATCGGCATGTGCATCGCCGCCAACAAGTTTCCCCGCGTCCGCGCCGCCCCGTGCCACGACGACCTTTCGGCGGAGATGAGCCGCCGCCACAACGACCTGAACGTGCTGTGCCTGTCGGCGGACATGCTGGGCGAGCGGCTCATCGACCGCATGGTCGAAATCTGGCTGCGCACCGAATTCGAAGGCGGCCGCCACGCCCGCAGAGTCGAAAAGATCGCCAAGCTGGAGGAAGAGCACCCGGCGTAAAGGGGCAAATTGCGGCTTGCGCGTCTTTGGCGTCAGCCCCGTTAGGGGCGGCGGCGTAGAGCCGTGGGCGATCAGCCCACGGTGCTCGATCCCATCCAAGTCCGATGAGCCCCAACGGGGCGACGTCGGCGCGGCTAGCTAGCTAAGTCCACGCTCGAGCAACTCCATAATCCGCTCGACGTCGTACACGCAGCCGCCCCACGTGCCGCCACTGGCCGATTGCAGCGCCGCCCATAAGCGCGTGTCGTCGGGCAGTGCGGCGTCGGGGCGCAAGTCTTCGCGCGGCGCGCGCCGCGCGAGTGCGGTGGCTCCTTCGGCCGGGTCGAGCCGCCGCGACGCGTCCCCGACGAAGTTCACGCTGCCGGTCAGGTTCCGGCAGTCGATCACGATCTCCACGAGGTCGCCGTCGCGGAGCCGGCCGATCGGGCCACCGGCCAATGCCTCGGGCCCGACGTGGCCGATGCATGCGCCGGTGCTGACGCCCGAGAATCGCGCGTCGGTCACCACGGCCACCTCGTGCCCCCAGGAAAGGTGCTTGAGCGCCGCGGTGATCTGGTAGATTTCCTCCATGCCCGAGCCAAGCGGCCCGCGGCAGATGAGCACCAGCACGTCGCCCGGCTTGATCGGCGTAGCGCTCCGCCCCTTGATCGCGGCGGTCGCGTCCACCTCGCGCGTGAAGACCCGCGCGGGACCCAGCTTCCGGTACACGCTGTCGGCATCCAGCACCTTCGGGCTGATGGCCGTGCTCTTCACGACTGAACCCTCCGGCGCGAGGTTGCCGCGCGGGAAGCACACGGTGCTCGTCAGGCCGCGTTCGCGGGCACGCCCAGGCGACATGATCACGTCGTCTGGGTCGACGCCGTCCGCGGCTGTCAGTGCCGCGCGCAACGCCCGGCGTCGCTCGCTCGTTTCCCACCACCGCAGCACTTCGCCGAGCGTGATGCCGGCGGCCGTCAGCGCGTCGAGCTGCAATAGGCCCAGGTCCCGCAAATGGAGCATCACCTCGGGTACCCCACCGGCCAGAAACACGCGAACGGTTGGGTGCCCGACCGGCCCGTTGGGCAAGGCGTCGACCAGCCGCGGCACTTGCAAATTGACGCGGTGCCAGTCGTCCGCGGTGGGCCGCCGCAGCCCGGCCGCGTAAGCGATGGCCGGCACGTGCAGAAGCAAGTTGGTCAAGCCGCCGAACGCCGCGTGGACGACCATCGCGTTGCGGATGGCCGCGTCCGTGAGGATGTCGCGAACCTTGATCTTGCGGCGGTGCAGGTTCCAAAGCGCTCGGGCGCTCCGCCGCGCCATGTCCAACCAGATCGGCTGGCCGGAGGGCGCGAGCGCGGAGTGCGGCAGCGAAAGTCCCAGCGCCTCGCCGACCACCTGCGACGTGGCCGCGGTGCCAAGAAACTGGCAGCCGCCGCCGGGCGAGGCGCACGCGCGGCACGCCAGCTCGGCCGCTTCCTCGAGCGTGATCTCGTTGTGGGCGAACCGGGCGCCGATCGATTGCACCTTGCCCGCGTCCTCCCCCTCGGTCGCCGGCAGCGTCACGCCGCCTGGCACCAGCACGCACGGCAAGTCGCGCGTGCCGGCGAGGGCCATCATCATCGCCGGCAATCCCTTGTCGCACGTCGCCACGCCCAGCACGCCCTGCCGCGTCGGCAGCGAGCGGATCAAGCGGCGAAAGAGCGTCGCTGCGTCGTTGCGATAGGGGAGGCTGTCGAACATGCCGGTCGTGCCCTGCGTGCGGCCGTCGCACGGATCGGAGCAGAACGCGGCAAAGGGGACGCCGCCGGCGGCCTTCAGCTCCCGCGCCGCGGCTTGCACCAACAAGCCCACTTCCCAATGTCCGGTGTGATAGCCCAGCGCGATAGGCGTCCCATCGTCGGCGCGGATGCCGCCTTGCGTGCTCAAGAGCACGAACTGCGGCCCGAGCATTTCCGTCACCGGCCAGCCCATGCCGGCGTTTTGCGAGAGGCCAAACAGATCGCCGCTGGGCCAGTCGGTGAGCATCGCCGCCGAAAGGGGAAGCGTGCCGGCCGGCCCGGCGGCGTTGGTTCGCACGCCCTGGGCGTCGGAGGCGGCGCCGCCGAGGACCGTGTCGAGGGCGAATTCGGTATGAAGATGCATTGTCGTTGACGGAAAATAGGGACAGGTCGCTAGGCGCTCGCCGCCGGCAGCCAGCGGCGAGCGACCATCGTTGCCAGCACCGGGATGGCGATCGACGCCGCCAGGGCCACGGCCAGGCTTCCTTCCTGGCGTGCGTAGTGGCCCAGCGCCGCGTAAGCCACGGCCAGACCCAGGTTAGCCAGCATCACCACCGGCAGAAAGCGCCGCCAGGAGAGGCCGATCGCGCCCATCAACAGCACGCTCGCCTCGGCCAGCACCGGCAGCGCCCTCGTAAGCACCAGCACGGTAGGGCCGCCGCGGGCCGCCAGCGCTTCCATGCGGCGCAAGTCGTGGGGCGCCGATAGTCTCGTCGCCAACGGTCGCCCGCAGAGCCGCGCCAACCCAAAACCGACGACGGCTCCCACAGTCATTCCCAGCCATATCACCGCGGTGCCTGCCGGCACTCCCAATCGCGACCCCGCTAGCGTGCTGACGAAGCTCGAAGGCACGGGCAACAGGACGTCGCTCGCCAGCACTGCCGCCACAACCGCGGCGGTCGCCGCGGGCGAAAGCGAAGCATCGAACCACTGCTCGACGCGTTGGTCAAGCGAATCGCCGAACCCGATAAAGGGGATCACCGGCACCAACAGGACCAGCGTGACAGCGATCGACCAGCGAACCAGATCAGACATGGCGGGGCACGCGCACTTGTGATGTCAACCAACCGAGTGTAGGCGACCGAGCGCGGCACGGCCAACGGCGCGACCTGCGCCAGCGGAAGCGTGGGCCGTGAGCGACATGTACTGTGCGCTCCTACCAGTTCTTCGTGGCCCGCGCGGGGGGTGGGGAATTCCTCGCAAATCCAAGCGCTGCTTGAAGATATTCATGTTGACCCGGCAAAACGAAACGGCTAAAATCCGGCCGCGAACTCGTCGGAACCGCGCGCTCCATTCGTCATCATCTTCTTGATTTGGACTGCTAGGCAACGTGCGTAGGGATACTTCGCTCCGTCGAGATCGGGAACGCGTAGGATGCACGTTCACCGGAACGCGCCGGTCGTCACCGTCTTTGCACCGGCCAAGCTGAATCTGTTCCTGGAGGTATTGGGCCAGCGTGCCGACGGATTCCATGAGATTGAAACACTCATGGTCCCGGTCGCGCTGTGGGATACCCTACACTTCGAGTCCACCGCGGACGACCACCTCCACTGCGACTGCTTCTGGCCCGTCTCGGGCACTCGGGGCGCTACGGCCGCGGCCGCTCCTTCGCTGGGCGAGAACAATCTTGCATTGCGGGCCATCCGACTGCTGCGCGAGCGGGCCGGCGCAGCGGCCGGTGCCCGCCTGCGACTGGTGAAGCGGATCCCGATCGCGGCCGGGCTGGCAGGCGGCTCGAGCGACGCCGCCGCCGCGCTCGTGGCTGCCAATATCGGCTGGAAGCTCGATTGGCCGCGCGACCAACTTGGTCGCGTGGCGGCCGAACTGGGAAGCGACGTCGCGTTTTTCCTCCAGCGGCACCCGGCCGTCTGTCGGGGACGCGGCGAACTGGTCGATCCGCGGCCGGGCCTTGCGCCGCTTCACTTCGTCGTCGTCCAGCCGCCTGTGGGACTTTCAACGGCGGAGGTCTACAAGCGGTGCCAACCCGCCGACGCGCCCGGACAGGTGAGCGGCCTCGTAGCGGCGTGGCGTCAGGGACGCACGGCCGAAGTGGGCCGGTTGCTCGTTAACCGCCTCGAGGCCGCGGCGGCCACGCTCTCTCCCTGGATCGAACGCCTACGCGGCGCCTTCGCCCGGTTCGATTTCCTGGGGCATCAAATGACCGGTAGCGGCAGCGCCTACTTCGGCCTCTGCCGCCATGCGCGGCAGGCACGCATCTTGGCCGCGGCCTTGCGGCAGCTTGGATTCCCGCGCGCCTTCGCGCTGGCAGGACTCAATTGACTTCGGATGAGGTAAGGAGAACACCCGTGGAAATCACCGAAGTTCGCATCAAGTTGATGGAGGAGGCCGGCGAACGGCTGCACGCCTTCTGCTCGATCACCTTTGACGATTGCTTCGTCATCCGCGATCTGAAGATCATCGAGGGCACCAACGGCCCCTTCGTCGCCATGCCCAGCCGCAAGCTCACGTCGCATTGTCCGCAATGCGGCTACAAGAACCACCTCCGCGCCGGGTACTGCAACCAGTGCGGCACCCGACTGAAGGAAGACCGCGCGGTGAAGGACGAGGACGGCCGGGCCAAGCTCTATGCCGACATCGCGCACCCGATCAACTCCCGCTGCCGCGAGATGATCCAGGAGCGGGTCATCCAGTCGTATCAAGAGGAGCTGCGACAGTCGCAACTGCCCGGCTACGTATCGCGGTACGACGATTTCGACGAGGAGTACTCGCGCGCGCCGCAGCAGGCGGCTGGCGGCGGTCGCGGCGAGCGGCCGCACCGCGACGCCGCGGCCGAACAGACCAAGGTTCAGCCGGCGGAATCCGAGCCGCGAGCGCCACACAAGGCCCCCGCCCGCGAGCGCGCCGGCAGACCCGGCGATCGGCGCGACGGCCACCCACGCGGCGGCTTCGGCGCCGGAATCTTCTGAAAGGTGGGCGGCGCGCAATGACCGTAGGGTGCTCGGCGAGCACCACATCGCGATGCCCTCGTTGCGATCTAGCGGAAATACTCAACCGCGTTTTTGAACACGCGCAGCCCCTCCCCTTCGTCCGTGCCCTCGCCGCGGGTCCAACGCGGATGCTGGGTGCGGTCGATATGCCGCTCGGGATGGGGCATCAGTCCGCACACCCGGCCCGTCGCGTCACACACGCCGGCCACGGCGGCCATCGATCCGTTCGGGTTGTCGGGGTATCGGTCCGTTGGTTGGCGCGCATCATCCATCGCGGCGTAGCGCAGCGCGATCTGACCGCGCGCTGCGAGGCTTGCGAGCGTCTCGCGATCGCGGGCGATGAACTGTCCCTCGGCATGGGCGACGGGCAGGTACATCGACTCGATGCCGCGGAAGAAGACGCACCGCGAGCCCTCGACCACCAGCCGCACCCAGCGATCCTCGAACTTGCCCGAGGCGTTCCAGGCGAGGGTGGCCGGCGGCCGGCTGCCGGCCCGCACGTCCGCGTCGTCGAACAATACGCCGCTCTTGGCGAGCACTTGAAAACCGTTGCAGATGCCAAGGATAAGCTTGCCTTGCTCGCGGAACGCGTGCAGTCGTTCGGCCAAGTGGTGGCGGATCTGGTTGCCGAAGATGCGGCCCGCCGCGATGTCGTCGCCGTAGCTGAATCCGCCCGGCACGCAAAAAATCTGGTACTCGTCGAACAGCCGCGGGTTTTCGAGCGCCCGATTGACGTGCAGCGTTTGCGGCGCCGCGCCGGCGCGGCCGAAGGCGTGCGCCGTCTCGACGTCGCAGTTGGTGCCGGGGGCACGCAGGATCAAGGCTCGCGGCTGTGCCATCGGAAGCTACTCGCTTGCTCGCATTCTCTTCATTTCCATCGCAGAGGACTCTGCCAGGCGTTCTTGAGGGTCGATAGCTCGGCGGCGATGACCGGCGCGTCAGGTCCGGCGGCAACGATTTCCAGCCAGTTGCCACCGACCACTTGGCCAACACTGGCATGTGGAACGCCGGCCACCAGCGCCTCGAAGCGCGCGACCGCGTCCGGCCGCACTTCGCACAGGAAGCGCGTGTTCGATTCGCTGAACAAAAGCGCCGCCGTGGCGTGGGCGTGCGCCGCGGCGTCGCCTTTTGCCGCCTCGATGTCCGTCGGCGCGTTCGCCAGCTCGATCCGGGCGCCCAAGCCTCCGGCGAATGCCATTTCCGCGGCGGTCACGGCCAGTCCCCCCTCGCTCATGTCGTGACAGGCCCGTACGAGGCCGGCCGCGATCGCCGCGTGTAGCGAGGCAAAGACGCGCCGCGCAAGAGCGGTGTCGACCCGCGGCACGCGCCCGCCGGGCCTGCCCGTGACCAGCGCGAAGTGCGAGCCGCCCAGCTCGTCCTTGGTCAGCCCGACCTGGTAGAGGAAGTTGCCCGGCTCCTTCAAGTCCATCGAGATGCACCGCGCCACGTCGTCGACCTGGCCAAGCGCGCTAATCAACAGCGTGGGCGGGACGGCGATCGACTGCTGAGTCCCGTCGGCCGCTTGAAATCGAAACTCGTTGTTGAGGCTGTCCTTGCCGCTGATGAAAGGCGTGCCCCATTCGATCGCCACGTCGTGGCAGGCAAGGGCCGCGCGCACCAGCGACCCCAAAGTCTCCGGCTTCTGGCAATCGCCCCAGCAGAAGTTGTCGAGGATGGCGATCCGCCGCGGATCGGCCCCGACGGCCACGCAGTTCCGCACGGCTTCGTCGATGGCGCTGGCGGCCATGTGGTAGGTGTCGAAGTCGGCGTAGCGCGGGTTCATGCCGCAAGCCAACACGATGCCGCGGCGCGAATCGAGCACCGGCCGCAGGACCGCGGCGTCGCTGGGCCCGTCGTTCGCCACGCCCACCAGGGGCTTGATGACGCTGCCCCCCTGCACCTCGTGGTCGTACTGGCGGATGATCCATTCCTTGCTAGCCACGTTCCATGAGCCGAGGATCGCCAACAGGTTGTCGGTGAAGCTGAGCGGCGGCTGTGACACGGCAGGCGCGATTGCATTTTCCTGCGGCGCCGCATAGACCGCCTCGCGCACCACGGGCGGGCGACCGTCGTGCAAGAAGTCCATGCCCAGGTCGGCCACCTGCTGGTCGTGGTACAAAAGCACGAGCCGGCCGGTCGGGACGAACCGCCCGATGACTGTCGCCTCGACCGCTTCGGACTGGCACAGGGCCGCGAACTCCTCCCACCGCGCGGGCGGCACGGCCAGCACCATCCGCTCTTGCGCCTCGGAAATCCAGATCTCGCAGTACGACAGTCCCTCGTACTTCAAGGGCACGCGATCGAGCCATACTTCGGCGCCGATTTCCGCGCCCATCTCGCCGACGGCGCTCGAAAATCCGCCGGCGCCGCAATCGGTGATGGCGTGATACAGTCCCCGGTCGCGGGCCGCCAGGATCACGTCCAAGAGCATCTTTTCCGTGATGGCGTTGCCGATCTGCACGGCGCCGCCGGAGATCGTTTCGCTGTCGCTGGTGAGCTCGGCCGAGCTGAACGTGGCGCCGTGAATGCCGTCGCGCCCCGTGCGCCCGCCGACGGCCACGACGTAATCGCCCGGCTGCGGCTGCTTCTCCGCCTTGTCGACCGGCAACAGGCCGACGTTGCCGCAGTACACAAGCGGGTTGCCCATATACCGCGGGTCGAAGAACACCGCGCCGTTCACGGTGGGGATGCCCATGCGGTTGCCGTAATCGCGGACGCCGGCCACAACGCCTTTCATGACGCGCTTCGGGTGCAGGGCGCCGGCGGGCACGTCCTCGGCGGGCGTGTCGGGCGGGGCGAAACAAAAGACGTCCGTATTGCACACGGGCTTCGCGCCCAGGCCCGTGCCGAGCGGATCACGGATCACGCCGCCGACGCCGGTGTTCGCTCCGCCGTAGGGTTCCAGCGCCGACGGATGATTGTGCGTTTCGACCTTAAAGACCACGTGGTGCCGATCGTCGAAGCGGATGACGCCGGCGTTGTCCTTGAAGACGCTGACGCACCAGTCGTCGGCCGCCAGCCCGCGGCGAATCTCGGCGGTAGCGGCGAAGATGGTTTCCTTGAGCATGTTTTCGAAGAGTTTTTCGCCGTTTTCGTCGCGGTAGCGAATCCGCCCGGCCAGCGTCTTGTGGCTGCAATGCTCGCTCCACGTCTGGGCGATCGTCTCCAGCTCGACGTCCGTGGGCTCGCGCGCGAGATCGCGAAAGTGGGCCTGCACCGTGCGCATCTCGTCGAGGCTCAGATAAAGCTGCCCCTGGCGGCTGAGCCGCAGGAGGGCATCGTCGTCGAGCGCCGCGAGCGGCACGTGCTTGAGCTGGAACGCGTAGGGCGAGCCCAGCTCCAGCCGGTCGATCGCAAGCGGCCCGACCACCACCTGCTCGATCGACTCGTTGGCCAACAGTTTCGCGCACAGCCGGTCGAGCCGCTCGGGCGCGAGATTCCCGAGCCACAGCTTGCGGAACGTGCGGACGGCGGTCGCCTCGATGCCCAGGTCGGCGATCGCCCCAAGCGCGCTTTGCGCCACCGGGTCCATGACGCCCGGCTTGGGGAGCACGTGTACAAGCTGCATCCGGCCGCCGGGCGATTCGGAAAGCGCGGCGTCGCCGGGGCGGCCGACCACGGTCCGCTCGATGACCGAGTCGCTCAACAGCTCGCCGGCCACCCGCTCGGCGTCGGCGCGCGACAACCGCCCTTCGATCAGGTAGCCGTGGGCCACGCGGGCCTGCAGGTCCTCGGCCAGCTCGAGTTCGGCCGCTTCCGCCGCCAGGCGCGCAGCGGCCAGGTCCGTCTGGCCCTCGGCCGGATAGATGTCAACTTCCCACAGCATCTCGCTTGAGCTTTGCTTCTCGAAGAATGTCGACCACCCCCGCCGCGTCGTCCCGCGCGAGCGCCTGGCGGAGCCGGTTTAGTATCTCCTCGTAGTGCCCGAGGGCGTCGAGCACGTTGGACCGGTTGGCGAGCAGGATGTCTTTCCACAGTTCGGGGTCGCCGGCCGCGACGCGCGTGGTGTCGGTCCAGCCGGTGGCGACCAGCGGGAGGCAGTCGTGCGGCGTGGCGGCGGCGAGTGCCGCCGCCGCGACGTGCGGCAGGTGGCTTGCCGCGGCCAACAGGCGGTCGTGCTCGTCAGGCGTCATGCACGTGACCGTGGCCCCCAGCGACTGCCAGAACGACGTGATCGCTTGCAGATCTTCCTCCCGCGTGGCGTCGCCGGGCGTGACGACGACGGTCCGCCCCTCGAACAATCCGGCGGTGGCGGCGGCCGGTCCGCCCCGCTCGCCGCCGGCCAGCGGGTGGCTGCCGACGTAATGCGCCTCGCGCGGCAGCTCCCGATCCAATTCCGCGACGATGTGGGCCTTCGTGCTGCCGACGTCGGTGATCAGCGTGTCGGGCCGGCAGAAGCTGGCCGCCGCGCGGACGTCGTGGACGAGCCGGCCCACCGGCGTGCAAACGACGATCAACTGTGCCTGGTCCAGCCCTTGCGGCACGTCGAGCGTGGCGGACGTGCAAGCGCCGACCGCCTGGGCGATGCGCAGGCTCTCGGGCCGGCGGCCGATGCCGACCACGTTCTTGGCCAGCCCGCGGCGCAGCAAGTCGATGCCGATCGACCCACCGATCAAACCCACGCCCACGATCGCCACCGTCTCCCAGCGTTGGTGCCTGGCGGGTGGAGAGGGTTGGGCAGGCATAGGCCGTTTGCCGCGCGCGGTTGTTCAATCCGTTGCCGAGCGGTCAATTGTAGCAAGGAAGCGACTAACGACTAGCGATTAGCCGGAGCTAACGCCCGCCGAAGGTCTCTCGCGGCTATCGACACCGAAAACGGCCATTTTGCCCCTGTGTGCGTGGCGCCCGCAGGGTTCCGCGGCGGGCGCCAGCGCCGGCCGGGCACCGCTTGCGGTCGGCTAATCGCTAATTGCTAATCGCTTCAACCACAGATAGCCTGGATCATTGGCGGGACCGCTCCCGCTGGCCCGCGGAACAACTGTTCGAGGCGCGCTATGCCTTCCTTGATCGCGTCTGTATTCTCGCCGCGGATCGGTTTGCGGGACCTGGCCGGGCTGTGCCGGCGGCTGGGGACCGCGCTATCGAGTGGCATTGACGTCCGCCGCGTGTGGCAACGGGAAGCGGCCGACGCCCGCTCGCCCATCCTTCGCCGCCACCTGCAAGCCATCAGCGACGCCGTCGCCCGCGGCGAAACCGTCAGCGATGCCATGCGCCCGGTGGGCGAGTACTTCCCGGCGCTCGTCCACGCCATGGTCGACGTCGGCGAGCACACCGGGCACACGGCTGAAATCTTCCGCCACCTGGCCGAGCACTACGAAGAGCAACTACGGCTGCGAAGGAGCTTCATGGCGAGCATCACCGGGCCGATGATCCAATTGGGGATGGCCCTGGCGATCATCGGGCTATTGATCCTCGTCATGGGGGCGCTCAGCTCAGCCGGGCGCGGCAACATCGACATCCTCGGGCTGGGGCTGGTAGGCGAGTCGGGCTTTGTCGTCTATTGCCTGACGCTTGTGACGATCGCGGCCGGCGGAGTGTTCCTCTACCAGGCCATGCGGCGGGGGCTCGCATGGACCGAGCCGGTGCAGAAGTTCCTGCTGCGGCTGCCCGCGGTCGGCAGCCCGATCAAGACGATCTCGCTTGCGCAGATGGCGTGGGCGATGCAGTTGACGATGGACTCCGGCATGGAGCTACTGCGGGCGATGAAGCTGTCGATCGCCAGCACCCGCAACGCGTTCTATACGCAGCACACCGACCGAATCGTCTCGTCGCTGCGCTCGGGAAACGAAATTCACGAGGCGCTCGAGGCGACGGGCGCATTCCCGCACGAGTTCCTTTCGACCATCGAGGTGGGCGAGCGCAGCGGCCGGCTGCCCGAGGCGATGAAGAACCTCTCGGCGATGTACCACGACCAGGCGCAGCTCGCCCTGCGAACGTTGACAACGCTGGCCGGCTACTCGGTGTGGGCCGCGGTGGCGCTGATGATCGTGCTGGCGATCGTGCGAATGATGATGCAGACCTTCGTGCCGTACATCAATCTAATCAACGATCTGTCGAAGCCGTGAGTGGGGCAAAGTCTCAAGCAACAAGCTCATCCAACCATCGAGGATAGTCCCCCCAAAATTCATGTGCGCCTCAATTGCCGACGCGAGTCCGACTGACGCGATGTGCAACAGGGCAGGACGAGCTGGCCCCGATCATGCCGCTGTCGCGCGAGGATGCCAAGAACCTCATCGATGCCGCGTGGTGGACGAATCTCGGGCCGATGCGGGCGGACACAGCAGACGAACCGGACCGACACTGGGATTGGAGGCAATTGGTCTCGATCCATCAGAACAAACCGTTCTTTCTATTTGGATCTCGGCTTTGTCCCGACCGATTCGATCCAAGAGGGCGATACACTTTTTGAACTCCCTGCGACGACGGCAGTATCACGGCTTCGGCAGCGAGGACTCATCGATGGGTAAGAAGCAGTTACGACGACCGGCCGGAGATGCGACTCCTGTGACGGGGGGCATCGCTATCCCGGATCATCTCGTTTCGACGCCACCCGACGCCGATCGAGCGCCTGACGACGATCTCCGCCGGCAGGCGTATTGGCTGCTCAAACTGCATCCGGATGCCGTCGCGAAGTTCCAAACGTCGGACCTTTCCGCGATGGACGACGACGCTAAGCGAATGTTGATCGCCGACATACGGCGCGCGCTCGGTATCGCGCCGCTGAAGAGTGACGTTTTGTGATTTCGCGAACGGCCGCGAAGGTCAGACTGACATCTGATTCACTCACCTGCTCGTCGAAGTCCTGACCGCGCGCTCCGCCTCATGCGGCGCCTTGGCGTCGACATGGGCCGCATCACATGCGTGCCCCGCCGCGGCTCTTTCCGCGGCCAGCTCCTTGCGCAGCACGAATTTCAGCAAAAGCGGCAGAACGACCAGGTTGCCGCCGGCGCCGCCGATCATGGCCAGGCTCACCAGGACGCCGAAGTAGATCGTCGGGATGAACTGGCTGACGCACAGCGCCGTGAAGCCGACGATCAAGGCCAGGGTCGAGAACACCACGGCCCGGCCCACGCTTTGATGCACGGAGCGCATCGCCAGCGGGATCGACTGGCCAAGCGCCCGGTACTCGCGGAAGGCGTAGATGTAGTGGGCCGACGAATCGACGGCCAGGCCCATCGACACGGCCGCGATCATCGCCGCCCCCATGTTCATCTTCAGACCCAGCCAACCCAACAGGCCCATCACGACCATGATCGGCAAGGCGTTGGGCACCAGCGTGATGAGCGCGATCTGCACGCTGCGGAACGCGGCCAGCATCATCAGGAAGATGCCCGAGGTGGACAGGACGAACGTGGTCCACTGATCGCCGAGCATGCTCTCGATGAGCCGCGTCAGGAGGACGAAGAAGCCGGTCACCTGCGCCTCGGGGAACTCTTGCTGGCTGATGTCGGTGACCTGGCGGATCAGCTCTTCCTTCTGCTTCGAGCCCTGCCGCTCGCGCGAGCGGAGCATGATCCGCAGCCACTGCCGGTTCCCGTCCCGCGGGTCGCGCCCGTCGAGCAGGGCCACGATCGGCATCTGTTTCTTGAGCGGGGCGAGCGTCGCTTCCAGCTTGTTGGCGTCGATCTTGGCGCCGGGCACGAGGCCGTCGAGCGCGTCGACGACCGACAGCACCTTGGTCAGGCCCGGCTGCACTTCGCCCGACTCGGCATCGGCGATTTTCACTTCACTGCGCAGCCGGTCCTCCAGCTTGCGAACGTGCGGCAGGAAGTCGGGGTCGCTCGTAGTGGGGACGGGCACGATGACGTCCCACACGCCCGCGCCGCCCAGCTTTGACTCGACGAAGTTGTACGCCCCGACGATGGGGCTACTGCGGCGGAAGTTCTTCGTGAAGTCGCTCTCCGCTTCCAGGAACCAGCTCCCCAACACCGGCGGACCGGTGATCGCCACGACCAGCAGGGCCAATAGCTTCGGCCGCCGCTCGATGAGCGACGACAGACGGTGCAAGCCCAGGTCCAAGTGCTGCTCGCCCCAGGCGCGGTGCGGGTCGACGTCCCAACGGCCGAAGAGCGACAGGCCGGGCACCAAGAGGATGATGCTCGCGAGCGTCGCCATGGCGCCCAGCGACATCATGATGCCGAAATCGTGAACCGGGCCGACGCGCGACACGGTGAGCGATCCAAAGCCGGAGAGGTCGGTCGTGCAGGCCCAAAACACGGGCCCGGCGAGCGAGACGATCGTGGCCCGCATGGCCACCGGCGGCAAGAGCCCGTCCCCGCGCAGCTCGCGAAAGCCGATCACCACGTGTACGACGGTCGCGATGCCGATCACGGCCAGGATGGCCCACAGCATCGAGCTGACCATGCTCATGCGAAAGCCGCTGGCCACCAGGATCGCTTCGGTGATCAAAAGCGCCGTGTAGACGACCGCCATGGGCACGATGACCCAGCGCAGACTGCGGAAGCAGAGCACGATGATCAGCGACAAGAGGAAGGTCGAAGCGACTCCCAGCCGCTGCCCGTCCTCGTCCAGGTAGCGAAAGCCGTCCACGACCATGACCGGCTCGCCGGTGAGCACGCCGCCGGGCGCGATCTTGTCGATCTGCTCGCGCAGCAGGTCGACCGTTTCGGTGCGCGGGGTGCTGTTTTCGCTCTCCGGCGCGAAGACGCAGATGACCGCCGCCGTGCGATGGTCGGCGCTCACCGTGTATCCTTCGCACACCTTGATGAAGGCGTCGCGCTGTGACTTGACCGGCCAGGAGATGAGTTGCTTGCCGAGAAGCGGGCTGCGCGTCAGGCTGAAGACGGTGCTGACGCCGGGCACGTGCTCGAGCGCCGCGGTGAGCTCTTCCAGCCGGTCCATGCCGGCTTGCGTGAGCAACTGCGGATCGTCGTAGGCCGCCAGTGCCACCTCATTGCCGCCGAAGGTGCGCTGCAGCTTGTGGTACGGCGCCAAGAGCGGATCGTCGGGCGCGAACATATTCTCGACCGAGCGATCGAACGCCAGTTGCTGCGCCGGCCAAAAGGAGATCGCCGCCGCCGCCAGGCCCACCACCATGAGCGGCCACCGCCACGCCACCAACAGCCCGCCCAGCCGCCCGCTGGCGGCGTGGTCCGGCAAGCCGGGGCCCGTTTCGATGTGGCCGTGCGGCGGGTGGTTGCCGGTGTCGTTCAGCGGTCGCTCGTGGTGGTTCATAACGCGGTCGGTGCACGTGGACGTCGTCAGAAGCGAGCGTCACGGGGCGCATGTCGCTGCATATGCGTCATCCGCGTCCGATCATCGTGTCGCGTCATATTGCGTTTCCGCTTCCGCGAGCACCTCGTCACGAAAATCGGGGCTCAGGAACTTGGGGGTGCAAAGATCAACCGTACGGCCGAACAACTCGCTCAGCTCGCGCTCGATGGCGAAGAATCGCAACCCGATCCGCGCGTCAGGCTCAAATTCGACGAGCACGTCCACGTCGCTGTCGGGCGCAAAGTCGCTCCGGAGAGCCGATCCGAACAGCGCAAGTCTGCGGATCCGGTGGGTCCGGCAGAAATCGGCCATTCGCGCGGGAGAGATGACGATGGATGGATTCATGATTGGTGCGCCTTCGGTGGCATCCCGGTGCCGACTCCCTGCGACAGACTTTGGCCGAGGCTATACTCGACATGCCGCCACTGACTGCCCAATTGTAGCAGCCGCCCTTGGGCCGGAGCACGATGATCCTACTACGATGGACGTGACCTCGTCGACGCCAGGTTCGACCAAACACAGCGATCAGACGAACGCGTTGCTCCTGATCGTGCTGGCGGCGACCGTCGCTATTCGCACCGCGGCGATCGCGTTTTCCCCGGACGCATTTGTCCGGGACGTCGACGGCTATCGTGCTTTGGCCGAGTCGCTTGCGGCCGGCGGCGGGTACGCAATCGACGGGGTGGCGACGGCGTATCGGCCTCCGCTTTATCCGCTTCTGCTCGCGGCGCTGGCGAAGCTCGGCATTCTGAACGCGCCGGCGCTCGCGGCCGTGCACGTGGCCCTGGGAACGGCAACCGTCTGGCTGGTAGCCCAATGGGGACGATCGTGGGGCCTGGGGAGGTGGCGATTTCTGGCGGCGCTCCTGGTCGCGTGCGATCCGATCTTGCTGCGGCAATCGGCGCTGGTGATGACCGAGACGTTGGCCGTGTTTGTCGTCACGATCGGCCTTGTGACGCTCACCGCGCTGGCCGAGCGCGCCACGGTTCCGCGAGCGGCCGCGGCGGGCGCATCGCTCGGCCTGGCCGCCTTGTGCCGGCCGGCGCTTCTCCTGTGGTTGCTGACCGTGGCGCTTTCGATGTTATGGCTCGTTCCGCGGGGGCGCGATCGGGTCCGGGCCATCGCCTGGCTGACCGTCGGCGCCCTGGCGGCGCTCCTTCCCTGGGCCGTACGAAATCAGGCGCACTTCGGCCGGCCCGTCCTCACGACGACGCACGGCGGGTTTACGCTTCTGCTGGCGAACAATCCTCGATTCTACGAGCATCTTCGAACCGCGCCCGACGTCCCTTGGGACGCCGCCGAGCTGACGCGCGAGGCGATGCAAGCGCGCGTCCGCGCCATGCCCGCCGACGAACTGGCCAACGACCGCCGCGAATACGCCGCGGCATGGCGGAACATCCGCGCCCAGCCGCGGGCGTTTCTCCGCGCGGCCATGTTTCGCCTGTCGCGCCTGTGGGGCGTGATGCCGCTTGCGCTTCCAGGCGAAGGCTCGGCGGCGCGGGCCTTGCGATACGGCGCCGCCGCCTGGTACGCATTGGAATTCGTACTTGCCCTTGCCGGCGCGTGGAGCTTGCGCCGCCGCTTGTTGGCCAGCCCCGTTGTATTCGGGCTGCTGCTGGCAGCCACCTTGTCGGCCGCGCACGCCCTGTACTGGACCGACATGCGGATGCGGGCACCGGCAACGCCCGTCGTGGCCCTGGCGGCCGCGGCCGGAGCGGCCAGGTCGTGGCGCGGAATTCCGCGACGCAAAGCCAATCCCGGTTAGCGTTTATGATGCGCGCACGGCGGCTGAAACTACCTTGACCCCGCCGCCGGGCTGCCCCTATAATCCGCCCTCTTCTACTTTCCCAAGTCCCCATCTCGTAAGAAGTTTCGTTCATTCCGCCGGCGCGCGCCGGCGCGAAACTGGCACGGGCTTGCGCACCAATAGCGCGCGCCCGTCAAGGATGACGCTCCGCTGACAACCTGCGCCACGATTTCAACGCCGGGCTTCGCCTGCGCGCGCTCTTTACGCGCCGTGTGCGTTCCCCTTGCGCGCGCCGCGTTCGTCGCGTGGCTTTTGCTCGGGTGCAAGGCGGCGATGGCCGCGGTCAACGTGCCCGGCGCGAATCGCAACGCCACGATCGTCATTCAAGCCGACGACGCGTACCGGTGGGAGCAGGGCTCGCACGAGGTGTGGATCCTCCGCGGCCGGTGCTCCGTGAGCCAGGGAGCCGTCTCCGCAACCAGCCGCGAGGCGGTGTTGTGGATCAAGCGCGGCGAACAGTTCGGCCAGGAGAACAACCGCGTCATCGCCTACATGGAGGGGGACGTCGTCGTCGCTCGCGGGACGAATCTGTCCAAATCGGCACAAGGCGGCAATAGCGAAATCCACGACGAGACGTGGCTGGGAACCTTTAATTCGATCGCTCCCATTTCGTTGCGCCTTCCGGCGCCGGGGCCCGAGCCGAACCCCAAGCCGACGGTCTATCGCAACGCTCTGGCGCGCCGCAACGCCACCGATGACAGCCAGGTGCAACAGGCCCAGTTTGGCGCTGCGACCGGGGCACCGGCAGCGACGGCGCTTCCGCCTGGCGCCCGGCGAATCCAGTTCTTCTCGCGCAGTCGCGTGCCCTACCAGGGCGAGCTGATTCCGCAGCCGGACCGGAACGAAACAATCATCAATATCCGCTCGGGCGTCCAGGTCTTGGTCGACAATCTGCCCGGTTTCGGCGCTATCGACGTCTCGGCCGACAACCTGGTGGTATGGACGGCCGGGCTGTCGAGCCTGGAGGGGGCGACGCTGCAAGCCGACGAAATCCCGCTGGAACTGTACATGGAGGGAAACATCGTCTTTCGGCAGGGGACACGGGTTATCTACGCGGACCGCATGTACTACAACGTCCGCGCCAACGTGGGCACGGTGCTGAACGCCGAGATCCTCTCGCCCGCCCCGAACTACGAGGGATTGTTGCGGGTCCGCGCGGCCGTGGTGCAGCAAACCGGGCAGGGCCGCTTTATCGCCGAGAATGCCTTCGCCACCAGCAGCCGCCTGGCGCTGCCGGGCTATCGCATCCAGTCCGGCCGCATCTTCTTCCAAGACGAACAGGCGCCCGTGCTCGACCCGTTCACCGGCGCCCCGCAGGTCGATGCACAGACGGGCGAGCCGTTAGTCACGGGCGAACGGCTGCTCAACAGCCGCAATAACCTGGTCTTCATCGGCAACGTGCCGGTGTTTTATTGGCCGACGTTCACCACGGACCTTCAGGATTCGAGCTTCTTCATCCGCCGGGCAAGGTTCAAGAACGATCGCATCTTCGGCAATCAGTTCTTCGTCGATTTCGACGCCTACCAGATGTTGGGTATCGACCCGCTGCCCGGCACAGACTGGACCCTCAGCACCGACTACTTCACGAAGCGCGGGCCGGCCGTCGGCTCGGCCTTCCGCTGGCAGGGCGCCGACCTGTTCGGCGTGCCCGGACCCTTCAGCGGCTTCGTCGACGGCTGGGGCATCCGCGACCACGGCCTGGACACCTTGGGCAGCGACCGGAAAAACCTGCTGCCCGAGCCCGACCGCGACCCGCGCGGCCGCGTCCTGGCGCGGCACCGCCAGTACCTGCCGTACAACCTCCGCCTGACGGGCGAGTTCGGCCTGATCAGCGACCGCAACTTCCTCGAACAGTACTTCGAGCGCGAGTGGGACCAGAACAAGGACTACGACACCGATCTCGAGCTGAAGCAGTTCCGCGACAACATGAGCTGGAGCGTGACCGGCAGCGTCCGGCTCAACGACTGGTTCACGCAGACGCAGTGGCTGCCGCGGCTCGACCACTACTGGATCGCGCAGCCGCTGGTGGGCGATCGGCTGAGCTGGTACGAGCACAGTAGCGCCGCCTACGCCAACATGCGCGTCGCCGCCGAGCCGACCGATCCCACGGAAATCCAAAAATTCGCCCTCTTGCCGTGGGAAAACAACGTCAAGGGGAGCCGCCTCTTCACCACCCAGGAGCTCGACTTCCCGTTCGCGGCCGGCCCCGTCAACTTCGTTCCCTACGCGCTCGGACAGCTCGCGCACTGGGGCGAAGACTTGCAAGGGAACAACCTGGACCGCGCCTATGGCCAGGTGGGGCTGCGCGCCAGCATCCCGTTCTGGGCCGCCAACCCGACGTACGAGAGCGCGCTGTGGAACGTGCACGGACTCGCCCACAAGGTGGTGTTCGATATGGATGCTTCGTGGGCCGAGGCGAATCGCGATATGACGCAACTGCCCCTCTACGATCCGATCGACGACGACAACATCGAGGCCTTCAATCGCCGCTTCCAATTCAACACCTTCGGCGCGGCGCTGGGGACCAATCCGGCCGTGCCCCCCATTCCGGCTCGGTTCGATCCGCGGTTTTATGCGTTGCGGACCGGGCTGGGCAATTCGGTGACTTCTCCGTCGCCGGAAATCCTCGACGATCTGACCGCCGTGCGGCTGTCGCTCAAGCAGCGCTGGCAAACGAAACGCGGCTTGCCGGGCGCTCGCCACATCATCGACTGGATCACGTTCGACACCGGGGCCACGATCTTCCCGCAGCCCAATCGCGACAACTTCGGGCAAGTCGTGGGCCTGGTGAACTACGACTTCAACTGGCACGTCGGCGACCGCGTGACGTTGGTGTCGGACGGGCTGTTCGATTTCTTCTCGCAAGGGCCGAAGCTGGCCACGGTCGGCGGCTTCCTCAATCGCCCGCCGCGCGGCAGTTTGTACCTGGGTTTCCGCTCGTTCAACGGGCCGGACATCCCCGGCACGCTGACGCCGTTCAACAGCCAGGTGATCATCGCCTCCTACAGCTACCGGATGAGCCCCAAGTGGGTGTCGTCGGCCGGGGCGTCGATCGACTTGAAGCACAACAACATCGGCGAGCAAGTGGCCATTACGCGGGTCGGCGAGTCGTTCCTGGTCAGCGCCGGCGTGACGGTCGACCAGAGCAAGCAGAACGTCGGCTTCAACCTATTGGTCGAGCCGCGCTTCCTGCCGCGGACCACGCTGGGCCGCGTCGGCGGCGCGCAAATCCCCATCGCCGGCCAGCATGGGCTTGAATAGGTTGATCCTAGTGCGTGTCGTGACGTGTAGGCGCGTTGTGGCGTGAAGGAGGCGACTCCTGTCGCCGATTGCCAGGCGTAGAGATGATCGAACGGTGTGCCACCGATTGGCCAACGTGTCCCACTGGCTGTTAGCCAACGTGTGCCACTGGCTCTGCCAGTGCTCACGGCCAATGTGAATCGACCCTTGCAGTGACCTAAACCATCGGCAGGCGACAACCATGCCCCCATCAGGTGCAGCGACGAATCCCTCATGGATCAAGAAGTTCAAGTGCGCCTTCCGCGGCGTGAAGGTCGGGGTGCGGAGCGAGAGCAGCTTTTTCGTACACTTTTTCGCCGCGGCCGCCGTCGCTGCCGCCGCGCTGGCCTTGCAGGCCACGCTCGTCGAGTGGTGCATCCTGATCTTGTGCGTCGCCGTAGTGCTCACCGCCGAGATGATGAACACGGCCCTGGAGCGCCTGGCCAAAGCGGTCGACCAAGGCCCCAACCCGCACCTCCGCGACGCCCTGGACATGGGTAGCGCGGCGGTGCTATTGGCGTCGATCGGCGCGGCGGTGGTGGGCGCGATCGTGTTCCTCAATTTGCTGCGCGAAACGCTGGCGTGGTAGGAGCGGGCAAAGCCTGATTGATCTTATCAGATGAAAGGAACTGGTCATGGTAAGTGCTCGTTCGCCATGTAGCCGAGCGGGCGTTGGTCGGGGTGACCTGGACTGACGAAGCCCCGCGAGCTGACCCATCACAGACGGTGTTTTCAGCCGATCACGGAAATGATCGGCGAACTCAACGTTGTGCTGCAAGGCTGGAAGGCATACTTCCGGCACGGTTATCCTCGCATGGCACCGAGGGCACCGAGAACAAGAGAGGGAAGCGGTTCGCCGCGACGCCGCCAGGTCATTCGGATCTCAGATTTCGTGCTTCATTAGAGTAGACATTCGGATTTCGGCATTCGTCATTCCCTCTCTGGACTGCAAACGATTCAGATTTTCGCAGGGTGAGAGGATTTTTTCTAGGCTGCGAGGTCGCGGAGCTTTTCGGCACTGGCGTTTCTGGCGGCGAGGAAGGCGGGAAGAAGGCGGCGTCCCTCGGCGGTAAGCTGATAACGAT
>JACPPG010000051.1 GCA_016191115.1 Planctomycetia bacterium
TCGGACTGATGTTTCTTGATAAACTGGTTCATGGCGTTGCGTCTCCAGTAGAACGGATGGCCTTCACAAACCACCAAACTACCGTAGCGCAACGCCTCTTTCCTCCCCTTTGGTTGCGGCCGCAGGCCGCGCTGTGACCTCGGAGGCCTCTGTGGCTAGCCGCATTCGAAGCGCGGCCATACCCAAACACGCCGAAGGAGGCTATCGTTGGGCAGGGAAGCAGTACCGCTTCCCGTGCCAAGTGGAGTCGCGACTATGAACCTCCGATCGCGCATATTGCGATGCCTGTTGTTCGGCTTGTGTCTCGCGTTGGGTGTTAGCAGCGGAGCTCCGCCGGCGCGTGCCGAGACGCCGGCCGCGTGGAACCGCGAGACGGCCGCCGGTTACCTGGACGAGCGGGCCAAGGCCTGGTTCGAGTTCGGCCGGGCCAACCGCGGCCAGGGGGAGAACAAGACTTCCTGCCTGTGCTGCCACACGGTAGTGCCGTATGCCCTGGCGCGACCGACGTTGCGCCGCCTGGCCGGCGAGTCGCAGCCAACCGAGTACGAAACGCGCCTCGCGAGCGAGACGGGGCTGCGGGCCGCCCACTGGAAGCAGCTCGACACGCCGCGGTTCCAACTGCCGTACGATTTCAACGAGGACAAAAAGAAGGAGTCGCGCGGCACCGAAGCGATCCTGGCCGCGCTTGTGCTCGCCAGCGGCGATCGCGCCGCAGGGCGTGACGTGCCAGGCGACGCCACGCGCCAAGCATTCGACAACCTATGGTCCTTGCAAGTTGCCGAAGGTCCGCGGCGTGGGGCATGGGATTGGCTCAACTTCCACTACGAGCCGTGGGAATCGGACGCCGCAGGCTACTTCGGGGCCTGCATCGCCGCCGTCGCCGTCGGCACGGCGCCCGGTTATTACAAGCAGGGGACCGACGCCGCGCTCGACGAACACGTCGAGCGGCTGCGAAGCTCTCTGCGCGACAATCTTGCCGCACAGAACCTCTACAACCGTGCCTGGGCACTGTGGGCGTCGTCGGCGCTTCCCGGCATCATGTCGAAAGACGAGCGCCAACAAGTGGTCGACGAGCTGTTCGCCGCCCAGCAGCCCGACGGCGGCTGGCGGCTGGCGTCGTTGGGGGACTACAAGCGGCTCGACGGGTCGAAACAAGACGAGAAATCAGACGGCTACGCCACGGGCCTGGTGACGCACATCCTGCGGACCGCCGGCGTAACGACCGACGACCCACACGTCGCCGGGGGCCAGGCGTGGCTGGCTTCGCACCAGACCAAGAAAGGCAAGTGGCCGGCCAGCAGCGTCAACAAGGATCGCAATCTGGAATCGCACATCGGCCAGTTCATGTCCGACGCGGCCACGGCCTACGCCGTGCTGGCGCTGGCGGAATAGAAGCCGGCAGCGGGCGGCTGGCAGCCGGCAGTTTTGACTCAAGCCCAGGAGTCGCAACGCCTGGGGAGACGCAGGGCCATTCTGTTTTTCAAAATGGCGAGGCGGGAAAATGGGACTGGCTCCGAGCATAAACAGCGCAAGTCCTTTCAGACCAACGTTGCGTCTCGGTGCCTGTCCCACTTTCCCGCCGGTGCGCCGCCGGCAAGCTTCCCGCGTAGCGTGCGGCTAGGCTGGCAATTGTCTTGTCCGGCGGCTTTCGCCGCTGGTGGCCTGGCGGCCGTGTGGTTTCGGCCACGTACAGAAGTTGGTCTCTACTCGAGGTGCCCATCATGCGCGAGGCAGTCGTTGTCGCCAGTTCGCGGACGCCGTTGGCCAAGTCATTTCGCGGCTCGTTCAATCTGACCCGGCCCGACGAGATGGCCGCCCACGTCATCCGTCACGTGGTGGCCAAGGTGCCGCAGTTGAACCCGGCCGAGATCGAGGACGTGGTGATGGGCTGCGGCTACCCCGAGGGGCCGCAGGGAATGAACGTGGCGCGGCTGGCGGCCATCCGCGCCGGGCTGCCGGTTTCGGTGGCCGGGACGACGGTCAACCGCTTCTGCTCCTCCGGCCTGCAATCGATCGCCATGGCCGCGCATGAGATCATGCACGAAGGGGCCGACGTCGCGATCGGCGGCGGTGTGGAGAGCATCACCTTGCTGGCCGGCGTGAAGCCCGACCTGAATCCGTGGATCGTCGAGCACAAGCCGGCTTTGTACATGGGGATGGGTGACACGGCCGAGGTGGTGGCCAAGCGCTACAAGATCAGCCGGCAGGCGCAGGACGAGTACGCGCTACTGAGCCAGCAGCGCACAGCCCGCGCCCAGCAGGAACGGTTCTTCGACGAGGAGCTGGCGCCGATGAGGGTCACTCGCGCCATCCTCGACAAAAAGACGGGGGCGGTCGCGGGCAAGGAGGAGCACAGCCTCGAGCGCGACGAGTGCAACCGGCCCGACACCACGCTCGAAGGCCTGGCGGCGCTCAAGCCCTACTTCGACCCCAATAGCGGGCAGGGGACGGTCACGGCCGGCAACGCCTCGCAAATGTCCGACGGCGCAAGCGCCACTCTGCTGATGTCGCGCGACAAGGCGAAGGCCCTGGGCCTCAAGCCGAAGATCGCCTTCCGCGGCTTCGCCATCGCCGGCTGCGAGCCGGACGAGATGGGCATCGGACCGGTCTTCGCCGTGCCGAAACTGCTCGCCCGCCACGGCTTGGCCGTCAAGGACATCGACCTGTGGGAGCTGAACGAGGCCTTCGCCGTGCAGGTGATCTACTGCCGCGACCGGCTGGGCATCGACCCGGGCCGGATGAACGTCAACGGCGGCTCGATCGCCATCGGCCACCCATACGGCATGACCGGCTCGCGGATGGTCGGCACGCTCGCGAACCAGATGCAAAGGCGCAAAGCCCATTGGGGCATCGTCACGATGTGCATCGGCGGCGGTCAAGGCGCGGCGGGGCTGTTCGAGCTGTGCGAGTGAGGGGGCGCGGGCATTCGTCATTCGCTGCCCGCTCTTCACTTCACCGTCGTCAGCTTGTCTTCCGGGAATGTGGTCAGCACCAGGTTCTTGAAGTGGATCTCCTGCGGCACCATGTTGGAATGCAACTGCAGGCCGATGGGGCCTTCGTACATGGCCTTGGCATCGGGGTCGCGCCAGTCGACGACCTGGGTGCCGTTGACGACCAGGCGAATGCGGTTTCCTTGCGCGAGGATTTCCAGATCGTTCCAGTCGTGCTGATGGCCGACTTTCTTGGCCGGCTCGCCGTCGACCTTTAGCCCGCCGCGTCCAAACAGGTCAAACAGGCCCCAGGCGGACGGGAACATGACCAGGTGGCCGGCGAAGGTGTGCTTGTCGCCGTGCTCCGGGGCGTTGCGTCCCCACATGGCGATGCCGGAGTGCATTTCGGACTCGACCAGCTTGACCGTGGCCGTTAGCCGGAAGTCGGTGAAGTCGTTGCGCTCGGTGAGCAGGTACGTGCTGACCTTCACCGGCTCCGTATTGCGGCCGACGATCACGCGATCGCGCACGCTCCACAGGTCCTTGTGGCCGACCCAGCCGGTGAGGTCCTTTCCGTTAAAGAGCTTGATCGTTTCGCTCTTGCCTTTGCGCGGAGGGACCGGGGCTTGCGCGTCCTCGGCGGCCGCAGCGGGCGCAGCGAGGGCGAGGCACGACATAACCACGCAGGCGAGAGACGACCGGCCGATTGCCATGGTGTGTGTCCTTTGCGATTTTGAGGTTCAAGCGACCGCGCGCCTCGGAGCGCTTGCGGCGTGGCAAAGTACAATACAATACTCGACGCACAGCGGCATGGCGAGGTGCACCCGACAAGCTCGCGATATCGAGAGTGCCATGAGCCCCAGCAAGCCCCACCCGCGGCCGCCGACGCGCGTGCATCGCGCCGACGCCGCGGTTGCTGCCGAGTCCGCGCCGACGCGCCCGTACCACGCCCGCGCTGCCGCGGCCAGCTTGGGCGTGGCGCTGGGCGCGGCGCTTCTGACGTGCTTCTTCTTCAGTCCTCGCTACGTGATGTGGCGGAGTCTATACGTCCCGGAGACGGGGGGGTCGCCGGAAGTGTCGCGGGCCCGCAGCGCACTCATGCAAATGGACGATCCGTGGACGCCGATCGACGATTCCAGCCATCAAGTCATCGGGTGGCGGCTGTTGTTTCCGATTGTGTGGCACTACGCGAGGATACCGCGCTTGTGGTTCTTGGCGATGCCGCAGGTGGGTTGCGTGCTGGCGCTGTGGCTGGTGGCGTGGCTGACGCAGCAAAGATTGTCGAACTGGCTGCAAACGTTTCTGGCGACCACGCTTTTCGCCGCGCTGCCGTGGTTCTTCGTGTCCACGGGATGGCTCGCGTATTTCGATTCCTGGCTTGTGTTGGCAATGCTGACCGCGGCCTTTGTCCGTGCGCGCGTGCTGCTGGCCGTCGCCTGCCTGTTGGCGCCGTGGATCGACGAGCGCTTCGTGCTGGCCTTGCCCGTCTGCATGCTTGTCAGGGCGGTAGCGCTCGGCAAGATCGCCGAGCGGCGCTGGCGATCGATCCTCGTCGATCTGGCCGTCGTCATCGTGACGAGCCTCCCCTACCCGACAACGCGTGCGGCGGTGTGGTTTTCGGGCGATGCGAACTCCGCGGCGTATGTGCAATCGTCCTGGGAAGAGGCCCGCACCGTATCCCTGGCTTACTATCTGCTAGGGCTTTGGTCGGGCTATCGCGCGGCGTGGGTGATGATCGTGGCGGCCGTGTGGCTTTGCGGACACCGGTTCGGACGGACCTGGGGCGTTGTGGCGGCGGTGTTGGTCGGCGGAACCGCGGTCGGAGCGCTGTTGATTGCCGCCGACATGTCGCGCTCGCTTGCGATGTTATGCCCCGCCGTGCTCATGGGAATCTTGTTGTGGTCGGAAACGCAGCCGGCGACGTTCCGGTGGGCCTTGCCCGTGGTGGCGGTGGCGAACCTGCTCTTGCCCGCTTCACACGTTATCTGGTCTTTTGAAGTCCCGATTCGCTACTTATACACCGAAGTCGATCGACTGGCAGACCCGCCACCGTATCTTCAGCCGGCAAACTTCGTCATCCACGCTCGCGCGCGAGTGAGCTCCGGCGACCCGGCAGGCGCTCGGCAGGACCTGGAGACGGCCATCAAGTTGGACGGCGACTTCGTCGACGCGTACTTCTGGCGCGCCATGCTATGTCTGAAACTAGGGGACGTCCGCGGCGCCACGCCCGACGTGGATCGGGTGCTCCAGCTTGCGCCGGACACAGCCAACGCCCTTTTTCTTCGCGGTTCGCTGAACTACGCGCGCGGCGACAAGCAGGCGGCCGCGGCAGACGCCGAGCGGGCGATCGAAAGGGCACCGGCCGGTTGGGAGTTTTTGGGAGACGCGCAGCGGGTGCTGGCCGAGTTGACCCGTGAACGCGGCGCGAGGCGGGAGAGTGAACCGTGATGCTGCGCCGCGTGGCCGGCGCCGCAGCGCGCCCCTCATTTCTGCCCCCCTCTCTACCTCCTTAGGCGTCGGTATCGAACACCCGCACCTTTGTCCAACTGCCGCGGTTCTCCTCGATGAACCGCACGTGCCGCTCGGACGTCTGGTAGCGATCGTGCGAGGCCCGATCGGCGAACACGATGTGCAGGCCGACATCGAAGTCGCGATCGTTCAAATCGCGGTCCAGGTCCGACACCGTCCCACAGGCAAAGAACTTCGTTCCGGGGTGATCGGTCAGGAGTTGCTGGCAGGCGTTCATGAGTTTCTGCCGGCCGGCCGCCGACTGGTCCTTAAGCGTGAAGAACACGTCGTGAATGAGCACGGGAGAGTCTCCTGTCAAACGGGTGTTAAAGCGAGGCGCCTGGCCGGAAACGACGCGGCGCGGCGGTGCGTGCGGCGCAGTCGCCTGCCGGGCGCGCAACCGGCAATCGCCGCTACTTGGCCCCCGCGCCGGCGGTCTCCTTTAGCCCGATCGGCCGGCCGTCGAGTTTCCACTTTGGATCGGCCGCCACGCCCAGATGCGCGAGCGCCGTGACGGGCACGTCGACCAGGTAGGTCTGCTCGTCCAACTTGCCGCGCTTGGCGTCCGGGCCGCTCACGATGACAAAGCTGTTGCGAATCTCGGGCACGTTGTGCCCGCCCCCGTGGCCGGTGCCCTTGCCACCGTGATCGGCGGTCACCAGCACCAGCCAATCCTCGTCGGCGTAAGTCTTGCGGGCCCGCACGGCGTCGACCACGATGCCCACGCAGGCGTCGGCATTTTCGATGGCCTTCAAGTAAGTGGGCACGGTGGGATGGAAGCCGTCCTTGTGCCCGGTCTCGTCGACCTGGCCGATGTAGATGAAGAGCACGGCAGGGTCGCTTTCCTTGAGAATCTTGGCCGCGGTCTCGGCGGCCATGACGTCGGACTTGGTGTAGTCCTTTCCTTCAGGCGGGAAGAGTTTGGCCACGTCGGCCGCGGTGACCATGTGTTGCTGGATCGGCACCCAGCTTACGACGCTGGCCGTGTACGCTTGCGGCTGCACCTCCTTCAGACGCGCAAAGAAGTGCGGGTACTGGTCGTAGTGCTTGATTTTGAAATCGTTGTCCAACACGCCGTGCTTGTCGGCCCACACGCCGGTGAGGATGCTCGACCAGCCAGGCCCGCTGACGGTGTCATTGCCGGTGAAGCGATCGCCGAGAATCTGGCAATCCTCGTCGTAGCAGCCCTCGGCCATCAGCCGATCGAGGTTGGGCGTGTTGGCGGCCTTGATCGAATCGAAGCGGCAGCCGTCGATTCCGATGAACAAGACTTTTTTCTTCTGGGCAGCCGCCTCCGCCGTCGCGACCTGCGTCGCGGCGACCGCAAAGATGAAAAGCGCAACGGCGCACCAGGCCCACGCCGACCGAACCAGCTTGCACATCGATCTCTCTCCGCGTGTAGGGTGCTCTGTGAGCGCCGCGATCCTCGAGCAGGCAAACGCCTAGGGGGCACTCCGAACCAAAGGGCACGATAAGTCGGGTCCCGCGCGAAATCAAGCCGCGACAGACAACTTGCAGGGCCATTTCGTTTTTTCGAAATGGCGAGGCGGGAAAATGGGACTGGCTCCGAGCGGAAAAGGCGCAAGTCCTTTCAAACCAAGGTTGCGTCTCGGTGCCTGTCCCACTTTCCCGCCGGTGCGCCGCCGCAAGCGCGTGAATAGGTGAGGGGCCCTGCGGCAAACTTGCGAGACCTGACTTGCCGCGGCCGGGCTTTTCGGTTTGACCTGCGCACGCCAATATGATGTCGGGCCGTCCGCTTCGCCGACTGGCCCCCCGGAATGGAATCGCTCGCAAGCCCTGGAGGCGCCTTGCTCCCCTACTTGTGGATGTTGACCGGGGCCTTCGCCTTTGCCTGCATGGCGGCGCTCGCGCATGGCCTGCACGCCCGCTGCGACTGGCAGACGATCGCGCTGGCGCGGGCGGCGCTGGCCATGGTGTTCGCGGCGGCGCTGGCGCGGGCGGCCGGTGTACGGCTGGTGCTGTGGCGGCCGCGGACGCTGTGGATTCGCAGCATCGCCGGCAGCATCAGCATGCTGTGCACGTTCTACGCGCTGCCGCGGCTGCCGGTCGGGGACGTGCTGACCTTGTCGAACGTGTTTCCCGTGTGGGTCGCGCTTTTGTCGTGGCCGGTGTTGCACGAAAAGCCGTCGGGCGCCGTATGGCTGGCGATCGCCTGCGCGCTAGCCGGCGTTGCCCTCGTGGCGTTCGTCGAACAACCGCAGCAGCCCCACCTGGAGCCGGAAAACGTCGCCGCGCTGATCGTGCTGGCCGGCAGCTTTTCGACGGCCGTGGCCATGATCGGACTGCATCGGCTGGCGGAGGTGGACGTGCGGGCCGTCGTGGTGCATTTTTCCGGCGTGGCCGCGCTTTTTTGTGTCGCCGCCCTGGCATTCTTCCCGACCACGCACACAAGCGGCAGCCTGCGGGACGCCACGACGCTTTTGATGCTTTTGGGCGTGGGCGTCGCGGCCACGGTCGGGCAACTGTTTCTGACCAAAGCGTTCGCGGCCGGCAATCCGGCCAAGGTGTCGGTGGTGGCGCTCGCGCAAATCGCGTTTGCCATCCTGTTCGACGTCGTGTTCTGGGGACGGCCGTTAACCGCGGTGACGCTGGCGGGCACGGCGCTCGTGGTTTGCCCCACGGCATGGCTCATGTGGAAGGAATCACAGGAGCACGTGCTCGATAGCTCCGTGGACGTGTTGTGAGCAAGCACGTTTCGCAGCGCAACTGACATCTTTTCCACAGTCGCGGCGTGGCATCGCGATCGCCCCGTGCCTGTGTCACTGCGGCGATTCCAGGCGATTGCCGTTCGCCGATTCGGGTGGACCAGAGAGATTTCGCGTCGTGAGTGGACTTTTGACCCACGATGTTTAGAATCACGCTCCCCGCCGCACAGCGTTTCGCAGCGCGAAAGAAAGGATGCACAAGCCCGTGACCGAGCCGCTGGGACTGGCCGACGCCTTGGAAGACGAAACGTCGCGCACGTTCGTCGGTCAGTGGCAACGTCTGGTGAGTTCCACGAATTGGGAAAAGGGGCGGATTATCCACCACTGGCGGCAGGCGCTCGTCGACTCGCTGGCCAGCCCGACCCAGTATTCCGACGAGGCGTGGAGCCGCCGCGTGGGCAACGTGAGCGGCCAGCACGTCGGCCGTTTGCGCAGGGTCTACGAGCGCTTCGGCGCCGTCTACGCCAGCTTCGCGGGCCTGTTCTGGAGCCACTTCCAGGCGGCGATCGATTGGAACGATGCCGAGATGTGGCTCGAAGGGGCCGTCCAGAACCGTTGGAGCGTGTCGGACATGCGCAGCTCGCGTTGGCTGGCGATGGGCGCGCCCGACGAGTATCGCCCCCGCGACGAGGACGTGATCGCCGCCGAATTCGACGAGGACGCCGCACCCATCGCGGCAACAACGACTGAGATTCGCGAGCCGGGCGAGCCCGACCACGGACGTGACGCCAGAGCGAGCGGCCCCGACTACGGACAAGGCCCCGACTTCGGCGATGAATCGTACGATCCTTCGCAGCCGGGCGTGCCCTTCGACGCCGCCGCGGCAGACTATCCCGCCGCCGCGACGGGCGAGCCGGACCGGCCCTTCGAGAACCTGCCGGAGCTGCCGCCCGATTTCGCCGACGCCTTCGAGGCCTTCAAACTGGCGATCCTGCGGCACAAGCTGGCAGGCTGGAGCGAGGTGGCCCGCGACGACGTTTTGAGTTCCTTGGACGCTCTGAAGCAATTCGCCTGCGCGGCGTCGTAGGTTGGCGCTCTAAGGGCGAGTGCCAAGGCCGAGGAAGGTGGGCGGACATGGCCCATGCGCGGCGTTAAGACAAGCCCACGGCAGGTGTGGGCATGGTCCCGATTGCCATTCGTAGCGGCGCGCCCGCGCGTGGCGATCGCCGGCAAGCAGAGCCTCGCCCCAATGCCTTTGGCCACTGGCGGTTGCGGCGAGCATTTTGCGCCGGAAGTCATTGTGAATGGGGCCCGAAAACGGTATATTGGGCACGCAGCAAGCCGCCCGTCCTTTGGTGCCTCTACAGTGCCGGGAGAGGAGTTCGCCGGCCGCGGCGTGCGGGCGACTTCTGAGCCGTTTCGTTGGGGGAAGCGCTCTTTCGCTCCCCCCGACGCGCCACGGAGGCTTGTGCGGCGACGGCTAGCAAAACCGCTTCCGGAAAGGATGCAGTCTTGGCAGACGATACCGATCTCCCAGAGGACTCTGACGGCGACGAAGCCGGACCGCCCAGTGAGGGCCTGCCACCGGGCGAAGTGAATGCCGGCCGGCTGATCGACATGCCGATCGAGGACGAGCTGCGGGACAGCTACCTGACGTACGCCATGAGCGTCATCGTCAGCCGCGCGCTGCCGGACGTGCGCGACGGGCTGAAGCCCTCGCAGCGGCGGATCCTCGTGGCCATGAACGATCTGAACCTCACGCCCGGGGCCAGCCGCGTGAAGTGCGCCAAGATTTCCGGCGACACCAGCGGCAACTATCACCCGCACGGCGAAAGCGTCATCTATCCGACGCTGGTGCGCATGGCCCAGGAATGGAACATGCGCCACGTGCTGATCGACAAGCAGGGGAATTTCGGCTCGATCGCCGGCTTGCCCCCGGCCGCCATGCGATATACCGAGGCCCGGTTGTCGCCGATCGCGGCCCTGATGCTCGACGATCTGAAGCTCGACACGGTCGACTTCGTGCCCACCTACGACGAGCGGCACACCGAGCCGACGGTGCTGCCGTCGAAATTTCCGAACTTGCTGGTGAACGGCTCCAACGGCATCGCCGTCGGCATGGCCACGTCGATCCCGCCGCACAACCTGGGCGAAGTGTGCGCGGCGACGATCAAAGTGATCGACGAGCCGGACGTGTCGATCGACGAGCTGTTGGAAATCCTGCCCGGCCCCGACTTCCCCACCGGCGGCGTCATCTGCGGCCGCACCGGCATTCGCCAGGGCTATCACACCGGCCGCGGCACGATCGTCGTGCGGGCCCGCGCGCGGATCGAGGAAACGGCCAAGTCGCGACACCGCATCGTGGTCTCCGAGATCCCCTTCCAGCAGACGCGCGATCGCATCGAGGAACGCATCGCCGAACTGGTGAACGACGACAAGATCGTCGGCATCTCGGGCATGCGCAACGAGAGCGACTTGAAGGAGCCGGTGCGCCTGGTGATCGAGTTGAAGCGCGACGCCGATCCGGACGTCGTGCTCAATCAGCTTTACCAGTTCTCGCCGCTGCAGGACACGTTTTCGTTGATTTTCCTGGCGCTCGTGGACGGCAAGCCGCGGACGCTGTCGGTCAAGGAGCTGATCGAGGAGTTCATCCGGCACCGGGCCGCGGTGATTCGTCGCCGCACGCAGTTCCTTCTGGCCAAGGCGCGGCAGCGGAAGCACACCATCGAGGGGCTGCTGTTGGCGCACGCCAACATCGACGAAGTGATCCGCGTCATCCGCACCTCGGCCACGCAGGCCGAGGCCAAGGCACGGCTGATGGGCATCGAATGCCCCGCCGCGCTCATGCGCCGCGCGCTGGGGGAGACGGGCTTCGCCACGTTCGTCGCCGACCGCGGCGACCGCGAGAACTACACGCTCACCGCCGTGCAGGCCGATGCCATCTTGAAAATGACCCTCGGCCAATTGGTCAACCTGGAGCAGGAGAAGCTCGGCGCTGAGTACCGCAAGCTGCTCGAGGAGATCGCCGAGTATCAGCGGATCCTCTCCGACGAGAAGAACATCCGCGACATCATTCGCGACGACTTGCAGGAGGTGAAACGAAAACACAGCGACGCGCGACGGACCGAGATCAGCGGCGAGGAGGTCGGCAACATCGACCTCGAAGACCTCATCGTCGAGGAGAACATGGTGGTCACGATCAGCCACCAGGGCTACATCAAGCGCACCCCGGCGAGCACCTATCGCGCCCAGCGCCGCGGCGGCAAGGGCATGAAAGGCGCCAAGACCGAAGAGGAAGACCCTATCCGCCACCTCTTCGCCGCCAGCACCCACGACTACCTGTTGTTCTTCACCAACCGTGGCAAGGTGTACTGGCAAAAGGTCTACGGCCTGCCCCAACTTTCGCGCGAGAGCCGCGGCCGGGCCGTCATCAACCTGCTCAATTTCGCCGAAGGCGAAAAAATCGCAGACTGCCGGGCCGTCCGCGATTTCACCCAACCCGATCACTACCTGATGATGGCCACGCGGCGCGGCCTGGTGAAGAAGACCGAGCTGATTCAGTACAGCCGGCCCCTGCGCGGCGGCATCATCGCCATCAAGCTCAAGGAGGATGACGAACTGGTCGACGTGGCGGTCACACGCAAGGGGGACGAGGTCGTGTTGTCGAGCAAAAACGGCATGGCCATCCGCTTCAACGAGGCCGACGCGCGCCCCATGGGCCGCAACACCAGCGGCGTCAAAGGCATCAATCTGGTGAGCGACGATGAGCTTGTGGGCATGGTCGTGGCCGACCCCGAAGCCACGCTGTTGACGGCGTGCCTGAACGGCTACGGCAAGCGGACCCCGTTTGGTCCCAACTCGGCGGAGGCCCCGAGCGACGAAGCCGGCGAGGACGCCGCGGAAGAGCCGGCCGAGACGGAAGAAGCCGAAGGGGGCGAGGGTGCCGATTCCGCCAGCACGTCGCGCCGCTATCGCACGCAGCGCCGCGGCGGAAAAGGTCTCCGCGACATCAAGACGACCGACCGCAACGGACCGGTCGTGGGCGTGATCAGCGTCCGCGACGACGACGAGGTGCTGATGATGACCGCCCGCGGCAAGATCCAGCGGATCGTGGCCGGTGACGTCAGCACGATCGGCCGCAACACGCAGGGCGTGCGGATCATGAGCCTCGACGAGGGAGACACGCTGGCCGGGGTTGTGCGCGTGCCGCGCGAAGAGGACGAGCCGGGAGCTGCGCCACCGAGTGAAGCCGAGGCGTAAGCCAGGTTGTAGAAGCCATCACCACAAAGGCACGAAGGGCACCAAGAGAAGAGATAGAGGAAAGCCGGCTTTCTCCCGTGGTGGCTTTGTGGTTCTTCTTCGTCGGCCCGCCTGCGAATAGCCTTCCACTCCATCCCGCCACGGACTGCCGCCAGTGGTTTTTTCCCGCCTGGCTGGCGACAATAGCTAACGCTCTCGACTACTTGCCAGCACCTGAAAGCTACTCCACGGCATGACCAAGCGCGCACTGATCACCGGCATCACCGGGCAGGACGGGGCCTACCTGGCCGCCTTCCTGTTGGAAATGGGCTACGAAGTCCACGGCATGGTTCGCCGCTCGAGCACGGAAAGCTCCGAGCGGATCGAGCACCTCACCGACCGCATCCACTTGCACCAGTCGGACCTGCTGGATCAATCCTCGATCGTCGGCCTGTTGAAGGACGTGCGCCCGCAAGAGGTCTACAATCTGGCCGCGCAGAGTTTCGTGCCCACCAGTTGGCTGCAACCGCTATTGACCAGCGAAGTGACGGCGCTCGGCGTGACGCGGATTTTAGAGGCGATCCGCCTGGTCGACCCCGCGATCCGCTTCTTCCAGGCCTCGAGCAGCGAGATGTTCGGCCGGGTCCGCGAGGAGCCGCAGAACGAGAACACGCCCTTCTGGCCGCGCAGCCCCTACGCCGTCGCCAAGGCCTACGGCCACTTCATCACGGTCAACTACCGCGAGAGCTACGGGCTGTTCGCCTGTTCGGGCATCATGTTCAATCACGAGTCGCCGCTGCGCGGCAAGGAGTTCGTCTCGCGCAAGGTGACCGACGCCGTGGCCCGCATCAAGCTCGGCGCCGCCGACCGCGTGCGGCTGGGCACGCTCGACGTCGAGCGGGACTGGGGATTCGCGGGCGATTTCGTGCGGGCCATGTGGCTTATGCTCCAGCAGAAAGAGCCCGACGACTTTGTGGTTGCCACGGGGCAGAAGCACTCGGTCCGCGAGCTGGTCGCGTTGGCGTTCGCCCGCGTGGGGCTGGAATCGGCCCGCTACGTCGAGATCGACAAGGCGCTCTATCGACCGGCGGAGGTGAACCGGCTGTGCGGCGATTTTTCGAAGGCCCGCCGCGTGCTGGGGTGGGAGCCGACGGTCGGTTTCGAGGATTTGATCGCCATGATGGTCGACGCCGACCTGGAGCGGGTGAAGCGCGAGTTGGCCGGCGGCTGCTAGGGCGGTTTCTCGATCAACGGCCACGCAGAAGGTTCGCGCGCGCCTGCCCTTCGGCGACAATGGCGGAAGCGGCGCCAAAGCGCCTTCCTCTCAAGAAGCAACCAAAGGTGCGTTATGAGCCATCGAACCATTGTCGCGTTGTGTCTGGGGGCGTTCGCCGCATCTTCCTTGGCTATGGCAGGGGCGGGTGACGCCGGCCGGGCGCCTGCGGCGCAGGCCCGCGCGGCCCCGCCGGACAACGAGCGTCCCACGCCACGCCCGCCGGATCGCGAGCCGGCGGATGCAAAGCAACCAGCCGACGCGCTGCCGGCCAGCAACCTGCACGACCTCGAATTGCGCTACGCGACGGTGTACCTGAAGCTCGCGGAGCTCGATCTGCAAAAGCTATTGAACTTGCAGAAGCGGGTGAGCGGCGCTATCTCATCGAGCCAGATCGATCGCGTTGACGGGCTTGTCCGCGTGGCCCAGGACAACCTGCGACTGATTGACGAAGGCAAGGCCAGCCGATCCGCATTGAATCTGGCTCGCGCCAAGGAAGCGGTTCGCACGGCCGAGCAGGTGTTCAAGACCGCGCAACAAGTGAGCCGCTCGACCACCGGCGCGATCAGCGAGATCGACCTGGACCGCGCCCGGCTGACGGTCGACCTGGAGCGATTGAGTCTGGCCAAAGCCGAGGCCGCGGCCGCGAGCGACTCACCGCTTGATGATCTGCAATGGGAATTGGATCAGATGCGCGACGATATGCAGCGGCTGCGCTACCGGATCGAGGCGATCACGGCGCGAAGATAGCCGTTTCGGACGCGTCGATGCAGATACGGCGTTTCTCGCGTTCGCGCGTCCGGTTGAATTGCCCTATGCCCACTCCTATGATGGCCAGTGGGGCCTGTGCCTCGCTGGCGGCCGGAACCGAGACTCTCTTATGCGCTGGCCGATCCGCTATCAAATCCTGATGCCGCTCGCGGGGATCGTGTTGGCGGCCGTGCTCACCGTCAGCTTGCTCAACGCCTATTGGGCCGCCAGCCGCACGTCTCGGCAGATCGAGGACCAGTTGCGGGAGGTGGCCCGCACACTTTCCGCCTCGAACTTTCCGCTGACCGAGAAAGTGCTGGGCCAAATGCACGGGCTGGCCGGCGCGGAATTCGTATTGAGCGACGGAAGCGGCCGCGTGCAAGCCACGAGCGGTCTGCGAGACGCGGCAGTGCTGCCGACGGACGCGGTCGCCGATCGTTGGCAGGATTTGCGCCTGGGTCCGACGGTTTCGCTGGCTGGCGCGCGGTACTTCCACACCGTGCTAAAGGCCGACCGTCACGGCGCCGCCAGCGAACCGGGACTCTTGCACATTCTCTATCCCGAGCGCGTGCTACGCGATGCCCGACGGCAGGCGATGATTCCACCGTTGGCCGTGGGGGCCGTGGCATTGGCGCTATGCGTGGCGCTGGCCGGGCTGATCGCCCGCAAGCTCAGCCGTCCGATCGTCGAGATTCGCACGCAGGTCGGCCGGTTGGCGCACGGCGACTTTCGGCCGGTGGCTGTTCCGGCGCGCAACGACGAGCTGCGGGACCTGGCCACGAGTGTCAACGAGCTGGCCCGGCAACTCGACGAATTGCGGCGGGCGATCGCGCGGGCCGAGCGGCTGTCGCTCTTGGGGCGCTTGAGCGGCGGGCTGGCGCATCACATGCGCAACGACGTGGCGGGCGCGCTGATGGCGGTGCAACTGCACCAGCGCCACTGCCATTCCGACGATTCCGAGAGTCTGGACGTGGCGCTGCGGCAGCTTTGCCTGACCGAGGAGCACTTGAAGCGATTCCTGGCGGCCGGCCAACCGCAAGAGCCGCGGCGGACTACGTTCGACCCTTATGACCTGGTGGAAGAATTGGTCACGCTCCTGACGCCGACGGCGCGGCACTGGCGCGTGGCGTTGACCGGTCCGCCGCGCGACGCGTCGGTGGACCTTCACGCCGACCGCGATCAGCTTCGCCAGGCACTTCTGAACTTGCTGCTCAACGCGCTCGAGGCCGCGGGCAAGAACGGCGAAGTCCGCGTCGAACTAGCGGCCGACGACCACGGCCTGCGGCTGCGCGTGCTGGACAGCGGTCCAGGCCTGACGCCCGACGTCGCGCAGCGGCTCGGCGAAGCGTTCGTCACAACCAAGGTCGACGGCGTCGGGCTGGGGCTGGCCGTCGCCCGACAGGTCGCGGAGGCCCACGGCGGCAGCCTCCGTTATGCGCGCGCCGCCGAGACAACGTCCTTCGAGATTCTCCTGCCGCGCGGCGATCGGCAGTCGTTGCCCGTCGCAGTTGCAGCCGCTGCCGGCGCACCCGATCAATCGCCGTGGGGCACCTGAACCGGGGTATTGAACCGATGAGTCACGTCCTGATTGTCGACGATGAAGAGAGCATCTGCTGGGCCTTGCGCCGGCTGCTTACCGAGGCGGGCCATTCCGTCGCCGTGGCCTCTTCGGCCGAAGACGCCTTCGAGCACGTCGCGCGCCAGGCGCCCGCCTTGGTGTTGCTCGACGTGCGCCTGCCTGGCATGGATGGCCTCGAAGCGCTGGCGCGGTTGCGGGGACTCTTACCCGCCACGCCGGTAGTGATCATGACTGCGTACGGCAGTCTGTCGACGGCCGTGGCGGCGCTCTCGCGCGGCGCGTTCGAGTACCTTATCAAGCCATTCGACCTGGACGCGGCCGCCGCGGTCGTGGCCCGCGCGCTTGAGCGCCCTGCCGAGTTGGCGAGTTCTGGGGCCGGCGCCGAAACTCCGCCGGCGGGCGAAGAGCTACTGGGCACAAGCGCCCCGATGCAGGAAGTGTTCAAGCGGATCGCCCTGGTGGCGCCGACCGAGGCCTCGGTTCTTGTGACTGGCGAGAGCGGGACGGGCAAGGAATTGGTGGCCCGCGCGATCCATCGCCATTCGCTCCGCGCCGAAGCGCCGCTTGTGCCCGTGAATCTGGCGGCGCTCAGTCCGACGCTGGTGGAAAGCGAGCTGTTTGGCCATGCCCGCGGCGCGTTCACCGGGGCGGCCACGGCGCGGCAAGGCCTGCTGGAGCTGGCCGACGGCGGGACAGTGTTTTTCGACGAGGCCGGCGACATACCGGCTTCGGTGCAAGTGAAGCTGTTGCGTGTCCTCGAGCAACACGAAGTGACGCCGGTCGGCGACACCCGGCCGCGCACTAGCGCCTTTCGCGTCATCGCGGCCACGAATCGCGACTTGCGGTCCGAGGTGGGGCGCGGCGCGTTTCGCGAGGACCTGTACTTCCGGCTGGCGGTCTTCGAGATCGCGCTGCCGTCGTTGCGCGAGCGGCCGGATGACATTCCGCTACTGGCCAATTGTTTCCTCGTTCGCGCCCGAGGGCCCGGCTCACACGCGCGATTCACCCGCGCCGCGATGGACGAGCTGTGCCGGCGCCCTTGGCCGGGCAACGTCCGCGAGCTGCGCAACGCCGTCGAGCATGCGGTGATCGTCGCCCGCGGTGGGCCGATCGGGCCAGAGCATCTGCCCGCGCCCACCGTCGTGGCCGGCGAACAAACCGACGCCGGGGTAATCGCGGGCTTCGTGCGGCGATGGGCCGAGAGCCAGTTCCGCGGCGATCAAGAGACGGCCGACCTCTACGAGCGGCTGCTCGACCTGGTCGAGCCGCCGCTATTGGAGGTGGCGCTGCGGACGCACCACGGTCAACGCGTGTCGGCCGCCCGCAGTCTCGGCCTGCACCGCGCGACCCTGCGGAAGAAGCTGGAGAGGATGAAAGAGAGCAGCTAGTCGCTCTCTTCAATCCGCGTTGACCACCTTGTAGATCAGCCATCCGCCAATGCTGCCGACGAACGGGCCGACGATGAAGATCCATAGGTTCGATAGCGCCGTCCCGCCCACGATGATGGCCGGGCCGAAGCTGCGGGCGGGGTTGAGCGAGCTATCGCCGAGCTGCGCCCCGACCAGGTGCGACACGAACAGGAATCCGCCGATCGCAAAACCCACGAAGGCAATATCCTTCTTGGTGACCGACAGGATGGTGAACAAGAAGAGCGCCGTCATCAGCGTCTCGAGGATCAGCATGCTCTGCCAACCGATCGGCACCAGCTTGCCGTCTGGCCCGGACAGTTGCCGCAGGTCGTTTGCGCCTAAACCGTGGTGGCCGAATACGTAACCTGGAATTCCGTTGCTGGCGATATAGTGCAGGGCCGCGCTGGCAGCGGCGGCGCCCACGAACTGGGCGATCATGTAACCGGGGACCTGCCCCCATTTGATGCGGCCGGCGAGCACAGCCCCTAGCGTCACGGCGGGGTTCACGTGGCAGCCCGACACGGGCCCGATCACGTACACGAGCACCATCAGCGTGAAGCCAAAGGCAAAGGAGATTTCCAGCCACCTGGCGTCGCCATGCCCCAGTTCCTTCTCCAGGCCCGTAAACGTGACCACGGCGGTGCCGACGAAAACCAACATGAACGTGCCGATGAACTCGGCGATGTAGCTGCGAATGGCTTTGTCCATGGATGGGGTTTCTCCCTTATGGCGTGCGGGCGCGTTCGGGCAAGGACGTCAAGGGGCCGGCGTCGTGCCGCCTTGAGCCAAGACCCGACGAAGCGACGTCGGGTGAAAAGCGCGCGATGAGCTTGAACAGAGATTATGAAAGGGGCGCATGAAAAGCAACTAGCGATTTGGGAAAGCGATTAGCAACTAGCGACTAGCGATTAGCCGGAGCTGACGCCCGCTGCTAAGCCTCCCTGGGAGGACTGCTTGAGGCGGACGCCAACTCCGGCTAGTCGCTAATCGCTAGTCGCTGCCTTACAACCGCAGCAATTCGGCCGTGGCCAGCCAGATGAGCTCCCCTTCGCCGGCCGCCGGGTGCCCCGTGAATCGGACGGCGGCCACGGCCCCTTTGTCGAGATGAATCCGGCCATCGCCCGCGCCGATCAGCTCGGCCGTCAGCCGCTCGATGTCCGGTGCGTGCCCTACCCAGGCCACGTCGGCCGGAGCCTTTTCGCGCGACCATTCCACCAGCGGCGCCAGTCGCCCGCCGGGAGCCAGGTCGTCCAGGAGCGTGATGCTCGGGCGGCCGGGGCCGCGGGCCGCGATGAGCTTGGCCGTCTGCCGCGCGCGCACCAGCGAACTGGTGGCGACCGCCATGGGGTTAAAGCCCCGCTTGACCAGCTTGGCGACCATGCGGCGAAATCGCCTACGCCCTTTTTCGGTGAGTGGACGCAGGGCGTCGTCCGGATAGCGGGGATCGCCCGACTTTCCCGCCCAGGCGTGCCGCACCACGTAGATGATCATGGCTGCCGTTTCCTCGTTCGCGCGCCGGCTCAGCGCGCACGCCACAACGAACCGTCGTCGATCCCCAGCGCCGTTTGCAGTTCGGCGATGTCGTTCTTGAAGCGCCGGGCGTCGCGCGGGTAGCCGGCCGTGGGACGCAGCTCGGGCATCTGCCGGCACCAATAGTCGTTGAACGCCCGCATCGCCAACTCGCGCAGATACTTCGCGGTCATCGAGGCCAGCGCCGCCGGCACCGCTCGTTCGGCCCCGCAGCGGAAGCACACGGTCGTGCGGGCCGGTTCGGGGCCAAAGACGTATCGGCTTTCGCGCCGCCCTTCGTGGCGGACTTCAATGAGCCACTCGGGAAAGTAATGCTGCACGAGCGACGCATAGTGGTCGCGCCCGCCGTGCTTGTCGCAGATCGCCGCGACGCGGCCGCCGGCCAGCGGGACCATCATCTCGGACAACAACTCCAACGTCACGGCCGAAAGTGCGTCGCTCTTATTGCCGTACTCGTCGAGCAGGCGATTGAACGCCCGCGGAAAGACCGCCCGGGCACGAATCGCCAGCAACCGGACGCCGGCTTTCGCCATTCCGCGCCGCAGTTTCTCGGCGAAGCGCTCGATCTGGTCGGCCGCTGCCGCTAGCGGCAACGCGGCCTCGTAGTCGGCGTGCCAGGGGCTCAGATCATCCGCGCCGTCGAGCCCTTCTGGACAAAGGGCCTCCCAGGCTTCGTGCCAGGTTCGCGGCGCCTGATCCAGCAGGGCGAGCGCGACGAGCACTCCTTGCTCGAGCGGCCCCAGTCCGATCGTGGGGTTGTACAGCCGCTTCGAGTCGGCGATCCGCAGCCGGCGCGGCGGCGCCTTGGCACGGCTCGGTCTCTGGCAGATCACGCGCCGCAGGCGCTCGTAGAAATCGACGTCGACTGGCTCGCCGCCGTCGTCGGCAATCTCCCACACGGTGGCAGCGACCACCAAAGGGCCAAGATTGGGTGCGTAGCCCGCCTCATCCGTGCCAACAAGATAGCTCACGTCCGTGCCCTGCCATGTGTCGTGGTTTGTCATAGCGCGCTACACCCCTTTGCGCGGGCCAACAAACCCGCGAGCGCGCCAGCCAGCGACCCATTAGCCTACGGAACGCTAGTCAAAGATCAAATACCCGAAGCCCTCGGGGATAGGGGTGATCGCCGCCGGTCGGGTCCAGGACTGGAAGCCAACCTCCGGAACGATGCGCTGCAACCCCAGCGCCCAGACTGTTTTGGGCGCGACCCTTTCAATAGACAACTCAGCCAGGGGAATGGCGGCTTCGACGGTCCAATCGTTCTCGCCGCGAATGGCGGCAACAAACCAGCGGGGGTTCCAAGCCGCGTCGCCCCAGCAGTCCTCCGCCGCCCAACCGCGGTGGTCGACCGCCAGGCGATAGAACGTCGTCCAGTCCCGATCGATATCGATCAACAGCTCGACGCGATCTTGCGCCGCCAGGTCGGCGTCGCGCGGACGGACGCCATCGGCGGCCGGGTAAGCGGCCCCGGACGCGCACCGGCACGCCACCGCGACGTACAGAAACTCGTCGTCATAGGCCATCATCGCCGCGGCCGGCCATTGGGAGTCGTCCGCTAGCGCGCTACGCAACTCTTCCCGGTTGGCTTGCTGCCAAACGTCGTCGTCCAGCCGTCCGTCCAAGCGGGGCTTCGACGCCGCGCGCGCGACCACGAACACCGACTTCGGCGGCGCCGGCCCGGAGGATTCCTGCAGCCAATGCTCCCCGCGGGCACAGGCCCACCAAGCGTCGTGCGGCCGGGTGTGATCCATCGCGCTTGTGAAGCGGCTCGCGGCCCGACCCTTGCCACGACCTTCGCCGGCAACTAGCGGAAACTGTACGTTCAAGCCCGAAAAGGCCAGTGCGTCGGACCGCTGAAGAACTTCTGCAAAGGCATCGGCCTTGGCCCTGCGGGCCGCCAGCCCACGCGGCTCGCCGCCCGCCGCGGGACCTGCCGAGGCGCTCGTGGCGGCAAACGACGTCTGCGTCACCTGGTTGGCGGCGGGAATCCCGCGCGCCGGCATGGGCTGCGGCGGACTCTCGGCCGCCGGCGCGCTGGCCGGCACGACGGGGACCGATCCGTCGCGCGATGCACGGCACGCCGCCTCGCCGCTCGACCAATACTGCACCAACCACACATACGACGGGACGACCAACGCGTGGCCCGGGTACTTTTCGCACAGTAACCGAAACATCTCCGCCGCCATGTCCCACTGACCCTCGGCATAGTAAGTCTGACCAAGCTCGAAGAGCGCCTGTCCGGCGGTCGGCGCGTCGAGACCGCGGGTTAGATCGCCGACCTGCGCCAACAGGACGGCGCCTCCGCGCCCCGATCGTTTCGAATGGGCGACGATCGCCTGGAAGTTGCGATGCTTGTCAGCGATCTGGCGGACAGCGTCTAATTCCGCGCGAGGAGCGGCCGCGAGTTCGCGCCGCGCTTCGCTACCGAAGGGGAGCGACATCCCGCTGAACAAGTCTTGTTGGCCGGAAGCTTCCTCACGGGAATCCAACAGCACGCGAAATCCCCAGTTGGCCGGCGGTGGCCGATAGCCCTGGAAGAGTTGGCCCCGCGCCGCCGCGGCATACTGCGAAAGAGACTGCATGAGGCGCGGCGCAAGCTGCGAGGTGTTCGAGTTGATCGCGCCAAGCTGGCCGGCCGGCAGGTTTGCGGCGCGCTTCTTGACGGTCCACGGCTCGAGCCCAGCGTCGGCGATCTGCTCCGGGAACTTGCTCGCATCCCCCGCCGCGGCGACCGCCCGCCCGACGGCTTGATGAATCAGGTTCGCCAGCGGATTGTCGCCACCGGCGCCGGCCGCCGAAGTAAGAACCACCTCCGGCCGGTACGTGCGAATCTGTCGCACCAGGTGCGCTTCGAGCTGCTCAATCCCCTGGCCCGCGTGGGCCCGGTTCCAGCCGTCCACGATCTGCTCGGCCGTGGCGCGTAGCCCATCCTGCCTGAGCGGAAAGCCCCAGGCCGCTTCCACCGCGCTAAAGCCCAAAGCGGTCAGGGCCGCCCGCCGGGATGCGGTGAGCGCGGCGGCCGATTCCGTCCCCGGCTCGACGTCGCGCCGTGCCAGGAATTCCACCGCCCCGACGTAGCCTTCGCCTGCCACCCAGTGAGCGAATGCCTCGACGGGCACGTCATGCGCGTCGCCGAAGAAGGCCAGCATGGCAGCGCGCTGGCGTGGGCCGCGCTGCCGTTGCCATGTCCGTCCGCCATCGACCGTCGCCAGGATCGTCCCCAGGGCGCCGACGGCCCAACCGTGCTCGTCGTCGGCAAACGCGAGGGCATTCAAGGGGAGCGATTGTCCGGTGGGGAAGCTTTCCCAGGTTTCGCCGCCGTCGGGACTGGCGAAGACACGGCTGCCGGGTGAGCCGGCGATCCAAGAGCGGCGGCCGCGGGCCGCGACCGCGCGGAAATCGAAGTCGTCCGCGACCAGCGGGGTTTGCGGCGGTCTCCAAGACCGTCCCCCGTCGCGCGTCGTTAGCACGAGCCCGCCGTCGCCCACCATCCAGCCGTCGCTGGCGCTGGTGATCCGCATCGCGCGCGGCTCGCGCAGGCCGAATTCCGGCTGCTGCCACTCGTCGAGTCCGCGTTCGCGAACGCTCGCCCGCGCGCCGTGGGGGCCAGCGACAGCGCCGGCCAGTGGATCATGGAAGTCGGCGACGCCCCAGGCGGTCACAGTCCGGCCAGCGAGCGGCGTCCAGGTGCGTCCCGCGTCGCCGGTGTGGAGAATGCCGGTGGGAAACAGTGGCGACGGCTCGGCCACGACCCAACCTTGCGCCGCGCCGAAGAAGCGCACGTATTTAACGGCCGGCACGAGCAGGCTCTGGTCCGCTCCCCAGGTGTGCCCACCGTCGCCGGTGCGCAAGAGCACGCCGCTAGTGCCGCGGACGTAGGGGCGCTGAAAGCCGCCGCCGATCCAGCCCGCTTGGCCATCGACGAAATGGACGCTCTCCAGCCGGGCGTCGACGCCCGACTCCTGCAATTGCCACGACTGACCGCCGTCGGCGGTGTGCCAGATGATGCCACGATCGCCGACGGCCCAGCCTTGCGCGCCGTCGACGAACGAGACGGCCGCGAGCTCGGCATCGTCGCGCATGGCGCGTGCCACCGCGGTGTCGGCCGCCGCCGCAAGTCGCGCGGGGACGCATGCGAATGCGCCGATTGCTACTAGACTGGCAACGTGGAAAGCCGCGCAGGCGGCGAACGTTGTCGCCGCGTCGCGCGTCCATTGGCTTGGACGCCCGCGCAAGCTCGTTACGGTGTGAGGAGCGTCGAAGCCATCCATGGCTGTGCCTCGAATTTGTAGGAGGCGACTCCCTTCGCCGAACCGCGGCAGAAACAGCCGCCTTCGCGGCGGCGATTGTAGTCTCCTTGTCCCGCTAGACCTAGAGCGGGCTTAGAGGCGGCCGGCGCGTGTCGCCAACGCGATGCTAGCAACGCGAGGGGCAGAACGACCAAAGGTCCACCGCGCGCAAAAAAAAGCCCCCGGAGTGGTTGACCACTCCAGGGGCAGGGGCACACAGGTAGGAGAATCCTCTCCTCTTCTTCTTTCCGGCCCATTGTCGCTGGACCGGCCGCGACTTAGCGAACTGCCTCGGACAGCATCTTGGTGTTCGGCACGCTGTGCCGGTTCAAGAGGCCCTCTTCCTCGGTCTCGATGACCGTGGCTACCGGGCCGACTTCCCGCACGGTGCCTTCCATGCCGCACACGTTCACGCGATCGCCGGCGTGCAGCCGCTGCCGCGTGTAGTATCCGGCCAGAATGCCTCCCATCACCTCGCGGCCACCCAGCCCCAGGGCCAGGGCAAACCCGGCCGAGACGGCGCCGAAGGCGATCAGGATCATGTTCTGCAACAGCTCGAACTGGAACCCGATCTGGTCGAAGGCGGCGATGAAGGTCATCAGCGCCAAGACGTAGTACACGCCGTTGGCCAGGTGCTCGGCATAGCCGACGCCCACCCGATCCGCACTCGTGGCAACCACGCCGCGGAGGAAGGTGGCGATCAACAGGCCCACCACGATCACGACCGTGGCCACGAGCAACTTGGGAATGTACGCGACCAGGCTCTCCATGGCCGTCGACAGGGTCGGCAGGTCAAGGATGTTGAAGGCGGCGGTCAAGAAGACGCACAGCGTGAGCCAGAAGGTGATCCGGCCGACGATCCACGACACGCTGCGCTTGATGCCGACTTGCCGCATCGAGTCGACCAGCCCGCTCCGCTCAGCGGCGGTTTGCAGGCCGAGCGAGTCCGACAGCGCCGTGACGACGCGATCGAGCACGCGGGCGGCGATGTAGCCCACAACCAGCACGACGACGGCGCCGAGGACGTTGGGCGCCTTATCGACGATCTGGTGGAACGAGTTGCTGAAGCTCGTTTCCAGGACAGTGCGCCAAGAATCCAAGGTGGCATTGAACGTATCCATGACTTACTCCTCTTTCCGAAAAACGGTTAATGGGATTGGAATCGGTGAAAAACGAACGCAAAGTTTCTTCGATCGCGGCTGGCTGGCGCTGTTAAGGGGGCGCCTCCTGCCGGTCGCCGCGATCGTTGGGAAATTCTCCCGACAACGTGACGCCGACCAGGCCGATCAGTCCTCCAAGAAGGTGCAGGAAGGCATACGGCACGACCTGGAATACAAACTCCATCATGTGCACGCCGAGCAAGCTGTGGTTGACGCGATCGTGCACGTGCTGGTCGAAATCGACCGGTACCGGCGGAACGTCGTTGTCGGCGAGTCTTTCAAACAGGTCGTGAATCATGGCTGGCGCCTTGTTTGCCCCCTCACCACAGCCCTCTCCCGCCAGGGGAGAGGGAGTTTACTTTCGTCACTTCATCGCGTCGCCGTGGCGCTCTTGTACTTTGTCGCGGGCCCGGCTGACGCGCATCTTGCAGGCGCTGACGGACAAATCGAAGATCGCGGCCAGTTCCTCGTAGCTGTAACCTTCGGCATATTTCAGGATCAAAAGGGCTCGGTCCACTTCGTCGAGCGACTCTAGTAGCGTCATCAGGTCGAGCGACAAGTGTTCGCTGTCGCCACGCACCGCCGGCGTCTCGACAAGCTGCCGCTCGCCGGCCGTCGTCTCGTGCCGCTGCCGCCGACCGCGTCCGCGCCGGATTCCCAGGCAGGTGCGCACCGCGATGGCGTGCACCCACGTGGCGTATTTCGACCGGCCGTCGAACCGCGCCCGGTGCAGGAACAAGCGGACGAAGACCTCTTGGGCCGCGTCGTGGGCGTCGTGCTCGTTGCCCAGCAGGCGGTAGCAGATGCGCCACACGCGTTGGCGAAACCGCTCCACCAAGGCGACGAACGCCGGCCCGTCGGAGCCCTCGCGGGCAGCCTCGGCGGCCAAGGCTTCGTCGGAGTGCTGTAAAACGTCCAAGACGGCATCCACACGTGCGCGCCCTACGAAAGTGGCTATCGCTCGGGGTCGACTTCCGTGTCCCACGCAACGTTAGTAGCCGTGGCGAAGGGCGCAGTCACAAGAATCTAGAGAAGGCCGGCGCTCTGGCGACAACCCATTGCCGCCTAAGAAGATGTAGCTTACGGCGGCGGCCCTAACCCTAATCGGACCATAGTCCGGCCGTAACGGTCAAGGCCGGTCGGCTGTTGGGCAGGGCCATCCTGTTTTTCAAAATGGCGAGGCGGGAAAATGGGACTGGCTCCAAGGATAAACAGCGCAAGCCCTTTCAGACCAACGTTTCGTCTCGGCGCCTGTCCCACTTTCCCGCCGCTGCGCCGCCGTCCAGCTTGAATCTGTGAACGGCCCTGGGCTGTTGGGCCGGACTCCCAGGCACAAAGCGGGGCTGGCGTGTTTACACCGCTTTACACCGCCCACAAAATACGGGCGGGTGAAAAATGCCGACTGCGGCCGGCCCTTTGGCTTTCCCCACGTTTCCAAAGAATGCTGCAAACAGCAATTGACATTGTCGTCACGTGCCATTATTTTGACATATGCTAATCCTTTGACACTTGCAACGACACTGACAAATGTCCGACAAGACACCACTGGAATTGGCTAAACGTGAGCGGCAGCTCATCGAGACGGTGCAGCGGCTTCGCGAGGCTTCAGTCGCCCAGGTCCGCGCCCACCTGGCCGATCCTCCCAGCTATTCGGCCGTGCGGACGATGCTTGGTCTGCTGGTCGACAAGGGTTGGCTCAAGGTGCGCCGCGATGGCAAGCGTTATCTCTACCGGCCCGCCATTTCGCGCGAACGCTCGCAACGAACCGCCTTGCGGCGGTTGTTAGGGACTCTCTTTGGCGGCTCACCCGATGATGCGATGGCGGCGCTATTGGAGATGTCGGCCAACGAGATGACAGAACGGCAATGGGATCGACTCACTCAAATGATCGACAAGGCACGTAAGGAAAATCAGCGCGGCTAGAGTTCCGGACTTTGAAAATGGGGACGGTGACCAAGTAAGCGTCCAAACAAGACTACGCGGCTCCACCTCGACAAAGGGCGCTCGATGGCACTCTTAACTACGTTCAGAAGCACGCTCGAACACCAGGCACCTCTATTCCTCGCCATGCTGCTCCTGTGGGCGAGCTTGCTGCTGAGTTGCGCATGGCTGATTGCCGCATTACTGCGTCGCGCATCGCCATCGTTGCGGTACTGTGTTTGGCAGTTTGCCTTGATGGGACTGCTCGCGTTGCCTGCTTTGTTTGCCCTATTCCCGGGTGTCCCGTTGGGCTATTCGCTGCAGTTCGCTGAGCAAGAGACGCCCGCCCCGAGTGCCTCCGATACCTTGGTCGTAGCGGGTGCCAATAGCGCCGCGGCGAATCTCGAGTCCGGGGCGATCGCAGACCCACGCATCCCTGCTCCCTTGGCCGAACTCGCGACGGGCGCCGGTGAGCCGCAACCTCCGCGCGACTTGGAAGTAGACAACGATGCGCACTCCACGGCCGAACTTCCTCTAGAGGCGCCTGCCATAGCCGCATCGCTCCAAAACGCACGCTCGGCCGCGTCTCCCCTCATCTCCTGGCTGGTAGTCTTGGTGGTCGTGTGGGGGATCGGCGTGACCGCTCAATTCGTTTGGTTGTTGCGCGGCATCCAACGAGCGGCGCGCCTCACGCGGTCAGCAGTGCCGCTAAACGATCACCGGATCACTCAAATTCAATCCGAACTGGTAGAGCGTTTCGCGCTGGTTCGCTCGGCCCGTCTACTCACGTCGCCCAAGGCGCCGACGCCAGTTGTCATGGGAGCCCTGCGACCGCGGGTTTTGTTGCCGGTCAGCGCCATCGACTGGGCTGACGCAAAGATCCGGTTGGTGTTGGCGCACGAATTGGCGCATGTCGAACGGCGCGACATCTTCTGGCAACTCACCGCGCGCGCGGCCACTGCGCTGTATTGGTTTCATCCGCTTGCGTGGCTGGCCTTATGGCGAATGCGCGAAGAACGCGAGCGAGCCTGCGATGACCGGGTTCTTGCGATTGGCGTACCGGCGATCGACTACGCGACGGGGCTGGTCGAAGTCGCCGCCGCGCTCGCCGGTCGACCTGCGCGAATTGCCGGGGCCGTGGGGATCGCCGAGCGATTACCGCTGGAAGACCGCGTACGATCGATCCTGGATACCACATCTCCACGCCGTCCCGCGTCCAGGCGGACGCGCGGGTTGCTGCTTGTCCTCACGGCGTGTCTGGTGTCGGCTATAGGCGTCCTGCGCCCCTTCAGCCCAGTCACCGGCGCCGCGGCGGTGGGATCACCACCAAAGAATGACGAAGCGCCTGCCGCAATCGAGGCCCCGACCGTACCGCCCAAAGCAGCCACTGACAAAGCGAAAATAAAAGACGAGCCAAAACAACTAGCGACCAAAGGGAGCATGCTGATTCGCGTAGTCGGGCCCGACGATCAGCCGGTCGCCGGCGCGAAGCTGTTTGCGAACGTCTCGCATTGGGACCGGGCCGCTAAATCGGATAAGCGACGGGTCATCAAAAACAACGATTATGTCACCGGGCCCGACGGCACCGTTGAAATCACATTGCCGGTGCTTGTCGAAGATATCCGTCTCTGGGTCAGAAAGGACGGATACGCGCCGATGTTCGCCATCTGGTGGCCCAAAGAACAACCCGATCTGCTCGCGATTCCGCAGGAATTCACGTACCGGCTGGTTAAAGGAACCATTCTGGGAGGCCTCGTAAACGACGAAACCGGCAAACCGATCGAGCGAGTCAAAGTGGAAGTGCAATACGACGGGGACGGTGGAGGTCCCAATCGCGCAAGATTCGACAGCTGGCTTTCACAAGGGGACGACGCCATCGTCACCGACGCACAGGGTCGCTGGATGCTGAGCAACGTCCCGCCGGGCGACGACATAAAAGTTCGCGTCAAGCTCAGCCATCCTGACTTCATTAGCGATAAAGAGTGGGGGCAGTTTCAACAGGAACAACACATCGCGCCTAAAGCGCTGCGAGCGCAATCGGCCGTGATGGTTTTGAAGCGAGGGAAGGCGATCACCGGAAAAGTTACCGATCCCGACGGACAGCCCGTCAAGAACACAATCGTGATCTGGGGGGATCGTCCCTATTGGGAACACCGGCCGCACCAAGAAGTGCGCACCGACGAACAGGGCGTCTATCGGTTTCCGCCACTCCCGCCGGGCGAGATGCATGTGACGGTTGTCGCAGAAGGCTGGATGCCGCAGCGAATCAAAACCCGAATTGCGCCCGACGCGCCTGCCGTGGATTTCGCGTTGCAACCGGGCAAGAAGCTGCGGCTTCGCTTTGTCGACAAATCCGGATCGCCAGTTCCACGGGTCGGCGTGGACATTGCCAGTTGGCGTGGCGCGGAATCGCTCCACAATATGAAAGCCTCGCAAGTGCTCGACACCAACATTCCGCGGCGGGCCAACGACAAGGGAGTTTACGAGTGGACCTGGGCGCCTGATGACGCGGTGCAGTTTAGATTTGGCAAAGAAGGTTACGCCAACGTCGAGACCAGCATCACGGCCGACGATAGCGAGCACGTCGTCACCATGAATCCACCCTTGCGCTTCGTCGGCAGCGTGGTCGACGCACAGAGCGGAGGGCCGGTTAAGCAATTTGCCGCCGTGCCAATGATCTTTTTCCGGCCCGATTTCCCCTCGGTCGATCATCACGACGCCAAGGATTTCACGGATGGCGAGTTCGAGATGGAGTTCGATCGGGGAGACGTCGAGCATGGTCTGCAGATCGAGGCGGCGGGCTATGTGACGCAGCGGGTTGGCCCCTACCCGATCGGCGCCGAACCGCCGGAGTTTGCGCTAAAGCTGCAACCGACTGAGCGATTCGTCGGCCGTGTGGTGGACGAGGCGGGTCAGCCCGTCGCACGTGCTCGCGTCTACGTGGGGAGCTATTCCGAGCATCTCTATCTCCATGACCTCCGCGCCGAGGATGGCGGTCGAACGGATAATTATTCGGTCAAAACTGACGACACGGGGGCGTTCGAGATTGCCCACCAGCTCGAGCGCTATTGCCTGATCGTCGTTGCGGACGACGGCTACGCCGAAGCCGACCGGCCGCTCGGCGCTTTGCCGGGTCTGCTGAGGCTGGAGCGTTGGGCGAAGGTCAACGGACAGCTCATGCAGCGGGGCAAACCCATCGAGAATTGCGGTATCGAACTGGACCCGATTCGGGACGCAGGTGGGGACGCGCCCCGTGGGACGATTCGCTTCTACGCCAAGACGACCGAACGGGGCGCATTCGTCTTCGATCGCGTACCACCCGTCCCATGCCGAGTCGAAGCAAGCATTCATTGGTCGGTCGAAGGGCCGCTGAGCTCCAGTCAGTCAATCCCGCTCGACCCGGCACCGGGTGAACAGCTTACCGTGGCGCTGGGGGCAAAAGGCGCCGAAGTGACGGGACGGCTGACGCTTGATCCCCCGGCGACCGCGGACTTCGACTATCACTTTGGGCTGAACTATCTGGTAGCACGAAAAGCGGGGATCGCGCCGCCAGCCTCGATCGCGGGCCGCGGTTTCGATTGGCGGAAGGGGTGGAGCGATTCGTGGACCGCCTCAACTGAAGGCGCCGTCTACCTGCAAACACTCCCCCATTCTTACGTGAAGCCAGATCCCGACGGCAAATTCCGGATTTCGGGCGTAGAGCCGGGCGAGTACGACTTGGCGTTTCGACTCTATGGGTCGACCGAAGGATGCCTGGTCCATCCGGTCGCCATGGCTGTCGTGCGCGTCAACGTGAAGGAAGGACAGTCGACGCTTGACCTGGGGTTGATCAAGGTTCCCGCGGTTCCGGGGCTGAAAATGGGCGACGCGGCGCCGGCCTTTGAGTTCGTCGATGCCGACGGCCGCAAGCAATCGCTCGGCCAATCGCGAGGCAAATATGTGCTCATCGACTTTTGGGCAACTTGGTGCGGCCCATGTGTTGCGGGTATTCCGCAAGTTGAAAGCCTTCGGCAGAAACATGCTGAGCGTCTCGGCCTGATGGTCGTGGGAGCAAATCTCGATCAAGACCCACAGCGGGCGAAAGACTTTCTCCGCGACCGCAAAGTCCCCTGGCCCCATGCGCTATTGGGAGATTGGTCGAGCACCGCTACGCCAAAGCGGTTCGCGGTGGCAAGCATTCCGACGTACATCCTGATCGGCCCAGACGGCAACGTACTGGCGCACGAATCGTCGCTCGATGCAATTGCCCTAATCTTAGAAAAGGTGTCCTCACCGTGAGTCAATGGCGCTAGCCACGGGATCTGAGCGTGGTGCCGTAAACCCTTCGATTTTGCGCACTCGTCGCCGCACGTCGTACGAACTACAAATCTTCGGGCAGCGACGCCTGAAAACTCAACTCAGAATCCAAAGTACCGTATCGCCCTCAAAGCAGAAGTTTTCAATTTGGTAACACTTAGCGGCCCCGCTACCTCGCGGCGGGCGCCAACTCCGGTCGGGTACCCTTTGGGTGGCTAGTCGCTAGTCGCTCTCTCACCACTTGAGCCCGAAGCGATCGCCGCCGGACCCGCTCCCGAGTCCACCCTTGAGCGGAGTGTTGCGCTTGGTCGGTGGCGGCGGGGGCGCTTCCTCAGTCTCGTCCGGCTCGGACTCGGCCTTCTTCACCGGCGCCGGCCGCGCCGCGAGCGCCTTCATCGACAGGCCGATCCGCTGCTGTTCTGGATCGACCGAAAGCACTTTGGCGTCGACCGTGTCCCCTTCCGCGAGCACGTCGCTCACCCGCCACACGCGCTGGTGCGACAGTTCCGAAATGTGCACCAGTCCCTCAACGCCCGGCTCCAACTGCACGAACGCGCCGAACTCCATGATCTTCGACACCGTGCCGCGAATGGTGGACGTGACCGGATACTTGGTCGCGACCGAGGTCCACGGGTTCTCCGTCAGGTCGCGGAGCGCCAGGCTGATCTTGTGCGTCTGCGGATCGATCTTCCGCACGAGCACCTTGATCTTCTGACCCAACTGCAGCACGTCGCTGGGATGCTTGACGCGTTGCCAAGAGAGCTGGCTGACGTGCAACAGGCCATCGACGCCGCCGAGGTCGACGAAAGCGCCAAAGTTTTGCAGGCTGCGGACAATGCCCTCGCGGATCTGACCTTCAGCCAATTCGGCCAATAGCTTTTCCTTGGCTTCGGCCTTATCGCGCTCGATCACGGCGCGGCGGCTGAGGACCAGGTTGCCGCGCTCCGGCCGGGCTTCGGTCACGATGCAGGGGAACTTCTGGCCGACGAACTGCGCGAAGTCCTCGACGCGATACACGTCGATGTGGCTGGCAGGGATGAACGCGCGGATGCTGTTCACCTCGCATTCCAGCCCACCCTTGTTGTGGCCGGTGACGCGAGCTTCGACCATGACGCCTTCGGCGATGTCGGCCCAGTTCGCGGCAACGACGGCCGCGTGCGGCAGCGCGACGTGGTACAGGCCCTCCTCGGGATCGAAGCGCGTGACGGCGACTTCGACGGTGGCGCCGATCGCCGGTGGCTCCGCGAACTGCCGCAGCGACAGCACGCCCTGGTTCCGGCCGCCCAGCTCCACGAACACGTCGTCGCGATGAATGGAGACAACGCGGGCCTGGTGGCGCGATTCGGGCTCGAGGTCGACAGCCGCCGGCAGCGTCGGAGTTGGCTCCAGGACTTCGTTCAGCGTCAGGCCGCCGAGCGCCTCCTCCACTTCCTGCTGCAGCTCGGGCGGCAACTCGGCGCGGATATTCGGCACCGGCGTCTTGGCGACCGGCGCCGGCGGGGCCGCGAATTCGCGGCGCTTCCTGTCGGGCTTGTCGAACTTCGATTTTCCGGGCGGCGGCGAAGCCGGCGCGGCTGCGGTCGGCTCGACGATAGGCTTCGGCTCCGCGGGCGGCCGACCGGCGTCGTCATCCGGCTCAACGGAACGTGGCGTTTTCGGCTCGACGCGCGGCGGGCGCGAGGGCGCGATCGGCGATCGGAACGGCCGGGCGCGCACAATGGGGCTGCCCGCGCGCTGAGAGCCTATGCTGATGCGCGGTCGCTGATCGGCGGAATCGGCTGGCACGTCTGTCGGCGCTTCAGGTGCTCCCGCCGCTTGGTCTGGCGCCACGCCTGACGCGCTCGGCGGCGGAATCGTGCTCTGACTCGACTCTTGCGGTTCGGGTTGCTCGCCTGTCATCACTCTGTCATGTTGGCTGAACGCGGGGGCGCGGTACATCACACGTGAAACGCCCGCAAGCGGGGCTCAAGGAATCGTACTTTACCCGCCCGGCACGGGACAAGGTAGGGAGGGGCGGGCACAACTCACAGGAGCCGGCGATGGCGCAACTTTCCCACACCAACTACGGCCCCGTCGTTGCGGACCTCCTGGGGAAGGAGCGCCCCACTGCGCTGGGGCCGGGCAAGCCCGACAAGTCGTGGCACAAGCGTCTCAAGGAGCTGTCGCCCGAGGCGCTCTTGGCGCCGCGACCGGTCAAGAACCGGGCGCAGGCCACGGCCACTCTGGCGGGTTTGTGGCTTTATTTCGATTTCCTGGACGAGTCGCACAAGCTCAGCCAGTCGCTCGACACGGTCGAGGGCAGTTTCTGGCACGGCATCATGCACCGCCGCGAGCCGGACTACGAGAACGCCAGGTACTGGTTCCGCCGCGTGCGGGCCCATCCGGTCTACGCCCGGCTGGCCGCCGAGGCCCGCGCGCTGGCCGCGGCGCATCCGGCCGACCAGGCGGCGGCGGTGCTATCGCGCGCGACGACCTGGGACCCGCTTCTGTTCGTCGATCTGTGCGAGGCGGCGGCGGCTCGTCCGGTGGCCGCGCAAACGCTCTGCAAGCTGGTGCAGCAGCGGGAGTGGCGCCTGCTGTTCGACTTCTGCTACGAGCAGGCCTAGCCATCGGACGGCAGCTAGCCACGGAGCGCTCAGAGGGCACCGAGAGGCAGGAGGCGTCTCCCGTCGCCGATGCGCCTGAGGCACGGCTCGACCGTTGCGCGCGGCCCGGATCGGCGACCGGAGTCGCCTTCTACAGACAATGCGGGATGGCAGCAAGCATGTTCTCTGTGGTCTCGGCGCCCGCGGTGGCTAACCCTCTTTGGCGAGCCTCTCAGGGCCATTCACAGATTCAAGCTGAACGGCGGCGCAACGGCGGGAAAGTGGGACAGGCACCGAGACGCAACGTTGGTCTGAAAGGACTTGCGCTGTTTATGCTCGGAGCCAGTCCCATTTTCCCGCCTCGCCATTTTGAAAAACAGAATGACCCTGGCGTCGGCTATTGGATCTTTCGCACCGCGCACGCCTTGGCCTGCGCGATGAACGAGGAATTGGCCGCCCACGGCATCACGTCGCGTCAGTGGGAAGTGCTGGCCTGGATCTCGCACGAAGGAGAGCTGTCGCAGAGCGAGTTGGCCGAGCGGATGCACATCGAGGCGCCGACCCTGGTCGGCGTGCTCGACCGGATGGAGCGGGACGGCTGGATTCAGCGCGTCACCGACGAGGGGGATCGCCGCCGCAAATTGATCCATCCCACCGAGCGCGCCGCCGAGGAGTGGCAGCGGATGGTGGCCTGCGGCCTGGCCGTGCGGATGCGGGCCACGCAAGGTATCAGCGAAGAGCGGTTGCACGAGCTGCGCGAGACGCTGAAAGCGCTCCGCGAGAACGTTCTGCCAATGGTTGGCGCCGCGGCAGGTCAAAAAGGCGACACTAACGCGCCCGGCGACATCGCCGACCGCGCCTAGCACGAGAGCGCACTCAAGGTCGCCTGCCCATGCGAGACTCCGCCGGCTCGCAGCCCGGGCGCTCGAATGATCGGCCGCCTAAAAGGCTGTCCTGGTTCCGCGGAAAAACGGCGGGCCGCCTCTCGATCCTCGCCGCCGCCGTGATGTGGAGCACGAACGGACTGTTCGTGAAGTCGGCCGTCTTCGCCGACTGGCCGCAGGACACGCGCGGCACGCTGCTGGCCTTCTACCGGGCGCTTTTTGCCGGGCTGTTGGTCCTGCCGGCCGTGCGGAAGCCGCGCTTCGACGTGCGCCTCGTGCCGATGGCGCTGGCGTTCACGGCAATGAACGTCGCCTTCTTGCAGTCCATGACGCTTACCACCGCGGCCAATGCCATCTGGTTGCAAAGCACCGCGCCATTGTGGGTGTTTCTGTTCGGGTTGACCCTGTACCGCGACCCGCGTGACCCGCGGGACTTGATTCCACTGGTTTTCGGTCTGGCGGGCGCCGCGACCATCCTGTCGTTCGAGCTGCGGGCCAACAGCGTCGATTCGCGGGCCGGGATCGGCGTGCTATTGGGCCTGCTGTCCGGAATCTTCTACGCAGGCGTGGTGGTTTCGATCCGCAGGCTGCGCAACGAAGAAGGGACGTTTCTGGTCGCGGTCAATCACCTGGCCGCTGCCGCGTTCCTGGCGCCCTATTGCTTGTGGCTGCGGCAGCCGGTCAGCGCCTACCAGTTCGTGGTCCTGGCGGCGTTCGGTTTCTTTCAAATGGGCGTGCCTTATCTGTTGTTCGCGCGCGGCCTGCGCGATGTGTCGAGCCAGGAGGGAGCGGCCATCGCGCTACTGGAGCCGGTGCTGGTGCCGATTTGGGTATACCTGGTGCCGGGCGGAGAACGGCCGGCCCCTTGGACGATCGCCGGCGCGGCGCTGATCCTCACGGGGCTCGTGTGGCGTTATCGCAGCGCGAGCGCCTCCGGCGATGCCAGCGCCGCTGGTCAGTGAAAGGCTTCGCGACCGGTGTGCCACTGGCTCCGCAGTGCGCGCCTTGACGAACGAAAGACGCACTGGCGGAGCCCGTGGCACACGACGGAGCATCGCCGGCGCGGCACTTAGCGCGGCACCGTGATCGGATCGGGCGCGAGACAAAGGATCGGAATCGCCAAGGACGCCAGGCCGAGGATCTTTCGGCCCCAGCCGAGCGGCGCGCGGTCGTTGGCCGTGGGCGGGTGCTCGATGCCGATCATCATCACCAGGAACAGCATGACCACCCAGCCGTACACGTTGGCCATGACCATGAAGGCGATAGCCGCCAGGATCACACCCCGAGCGAGCCAGAACGAGCCGCGCCCGAACAGGGCATACGCGACGTGCCCGCCGTCGAGCTGGCTGACAGGAAGCATGTTCAACCCGGTGATCAGCAGGCCTACCCAGCCTGCCATGAGCAGGGGATTTAGCGCCAGCTCTTGTCCCGGCAGGAGGTCGGGGCGCAGCAACCACATGAGGACTTTGAACAACAGCGGGTCCTGGAAATGCAGGTCGCCGCGCACCTGCAAGGGGAAGGGATCCGCCGTCGTGACGCCAAACCAAATCAGCGGCAGCGCGACAACCAGGCCTGCCAGTGGACCCGAGAGCCCGATGTCGAAGAGCTCCTTGCGGTCCGCCTCCGAACCCTGCATGCCGATCACGGCCCCCATGGTTCCGATCGGCGTAAAGGGCATCGGTATGAAAAACGGCAAGCTTGCTGGAACGCCGTATCGCAGTGCCTGGATGAAATGCCCCATCTCGTGAGCCAACAGGATGCCCATCACGGCAGCCATGTACTCGAAGCCTTCGCTCCATTCCTTGACGACACGTACGCCGTCGGGCGTGACGTTCAAGTGCAGGTGGTTGCCGGCCCAGGCCCACACTGTCGACGCGCAAGTGGCGACGAACAGCGCCAGTGGCAGAAGCAGGCGTTGCCGCGCTAGTGGCGGACGATGGTCGCGCGGCTCTTTCCATGGCGGCAAGTCCACGGGCAACTCGCCCAGAATCGGCAGCGGATGCGGCGGCACGCCGGCGTGGCCCGGCAGCGGCAGATACGGCTGTTGGCCCGGGGCGGGGGAAGGATTATCCATCGCGCGGTGGCTGGGGAAAAATTGAGGCGCTACGGGCGGCGGGACTGCGCAGTGTACCACAGTCTACTACGCACCGGCGATGCCACTAGATCGGCCGAGCAGGCCCAGGGCCATTCTGTTTTTCAAAATGGCGAGGCGGGAAAATGGGACTGGCTCCGAGCATAAACCGCGCAAGCCCTTTCAGACCAACGTTGCGTCTCGGTGCCTGTCCCACTTTCCCGCCGGTGCGCCGCCGGCAAGCTTGAATCTGTGAACGGCCCTGCGAGCAGGCCGAGCACCCGTGCAGGCAAGGAACGGCCACGGAAGCTCCAGCGACCGCTCAATCCCGCCCCTCGGCCGCCAGACGCTTGTATTTGCCGGCGCACCACCGCGGGATGTCGTTCTTGTACCATCGCGAGAACCAGCTTTCGCTGGCGCCGCCGGGCAGGTTGGTCCACGCCTCGAAAGTGCCCAGGTCGGTCACGAAGTGGTACGACGGCGCGAACGTCGTCTCTCGCGTCGCCGCGCGCAATAGATGCCCTTGGAACGGCGTGGCGTGGCAACCCGGCATCGGCAGTTCGGCCGTGTGCAGGCCCAGCGTCCGCCCGACAAGCTGTCCTTCAAAGAACCGGTTCGTGAAATGGAAGGCGTTGGTCGCGCTCCACGGCTGCTCCTTCTCGGCGGCCAGGGCCGCGGCAGCCTTGCGAATCAATTGCCCCTTGTCGCGCCCCGCCCACCAGCGGCTGTCGGGCTTCTTGAGCAGCCGATCGATGCTCGTCACCACCGGCATCGCGAAGCCGACGCGGGAGCACAGATACAACATCCGCCGCCAGCCCAGCCCACGGTGCTGACCCGTGTCCTGCCCGAACACCTCCAAGAGCACGTTGCGGTAGAGTCGCGAGAAGAGCGTCGCTTCGAGGCTCTTCGGGTCGTAGCTATGCGTCCACGCGGCGAGACGCTCCTTGAGCGCTCCGTCGGGCAGCTCCGGCAAGAAGACCGCCAGCAGGTCGCGGGCTTGCAGGCTGATCACGTCGTACTGCAGCGATTGCATGTCCTCGATCGTGGCCCTGTCGATCGCGGCCAGGCGTTCGTCGATCCGCCGCTTGCGATAGTCCGGGACCGGCAGCGTAACGAGGCACGCCCCGTCGTCGCCTCGGACGTCCTCGTTGGCGCTTGAGACGAATCCCTCCGGCGGGTCGTACACGCGCGGCAGTAGCGACGTCGGAATCCACCCTTGCCAGTGGTTCGCCTCGTCCCAGGCGGGAATCGGCAACAGGCCGTTGTAGCCGCGCGCCCGGCGCGGAAATTGCCCGTTCGCCTGCCGGCCGATGTGTCCCGCGCGATCGGCGAAGACCCAGCACAGCGTGGGCTGCGGGCATTCGCGCACCAGGTCCATCGCCGACAGGGCGTCCGCGCAGTCGATCAGGCTGAGCCACGTCTGAAAGCTGCGCCCGGCCCCTTCGACGTCGCCTGTCCAGGCGGCGGACAACTGGTATCCATCGCCCAGGTCGTTGGGGTCGGCGTCAAGCGTGCCGGTCGCATTGTGGTAGACGTTCAATGACTCAGGCGGGGCACCCTTGCGGAGGATCTTTTCCTCGCGCACCTCGAAGTTCAGCCACCGCTCGCCGCGGCGATATTGCCAACCTTGCTCGGGGTCGCGGCGGCAGTCCTCGATGAAATAGTCGCTCGTGTCCCCTTTCAGGTAGGTCACGCCCCAGGCCACGCGGCTGGTGCGGGCGACGGCGAAAAAAGGGCAGCCCGGCAGCGTCGCCCCCATCACGAAATCTTCGTCCCATTCCAGAACCGCCTCGTACCACAGCGCCGGCAGCCGGTTCACTTCCAAGTGCGGATCGGATGCCAGTAGCGCGGCGCCCGTCGCGCTGCGCGACGGGGCGACGGCCCAGGCGTTGCTGCCGGCCAACCGCGGCAGGTCGGTCAACAGCTCGAGGGCTTCGTTCGACAGTCGATTCGCGATTTTGATCTTCGACAAGAGCTCGAAGTCGGCCGAGTCCAACAGTGGCTCGAACAGCTCGCACAGTTTGTCGCGCTCGATGCCCGTCTGGATCAGCTCCAACAGGATGCGCTCGTTCTGCTGCTGCCCGACGGCCAGGCCACCAAAATTCAGCAGGTTGCCGATGAGCATCGCGGCCTGCTGATTCCAGGGATGAAGCTGAAATCCGGTGGCCCACATCGGCAGGGAGCGGCCGTACTGCTTCATGCCGTCGTTGACGCCTTCGCAGTAGGCCGTCAGATGGCCGAAGGTGTCGTCGTCGAGCTGGTTGACCTCGCGGTCGAGGTGCAGATAGAGGCCGACCTTGCGAAAGAACTTGTCGGCCTCGAACAGCTCCGGCTTGTCGGCGATCCGCTCGGCCGAGCGGCCGCTGGCCACCGCGTGCGCAAAAAGCATCTGGGTCGGCCGGTCCACGGCGTGCATGAACCCCAGCCCGTACAGGGCGCCCCGCAAGGACCCGGCGGTGACGTGCGGCACACCGTTCTCGTCGCGAGCAGCGGCAAACCGCCGCCGGGGGTTCTTGATCCGTAGGGGCTTCATAGCGCGACGCATCGAGAAGGGCGGTCAAGCACCTTCAAGTGTAGCACGCGCCCACCGCCTCCAGAACGGGCCACGCGGCCACGAAACGGATAGCCGCCACGGCGCGCCGACGGCCAGCGAGGCCTCGATGCACGCGGGCGCGCTTAGCCCTTGCGATGGCGAATGCGCGATCGCATCCGCCGTTTCTTTCGGCCGACTTTGCGTCGTCCCTTGCCCGATTTCTTCGTTCCCACGCGTGTCTCCGCAAGAATGTTTCGTCGCGCCCAAATGACTGGCCGGAGGCGTTCAGCATGATGCCCCAGCCCCACGCCCGGTCGATCATAGCAGACCCGCTTCCCTCCACTCAAGGGCATCGCAACGGACCGGTTGGTTGCGTGAATGCCCGGTGGGAGGGCGACGATCCTGCCGAGCCCGTCGATCCAGAGCGATTACATCCTACGGGGTCACGCGCGGGCCTCGTCGATCGAATGCCGGATTAAGGTCAGTAGCGCCTCGGTGTCGCACGGCTTGCGGACGCAATACTGGCATCCCGTCACACGCGTCCGCCGGATAATGTCTGGCCGCGTCATGCAACTGAGCATGATGACCGGCGTGCGGCAAGTGTCCGGTGCGTCGGCCAGCTCCTGGCAGAGCGTGAAACCGTCGATATCCGGCAGCTTGACGTCGAGCACGATCAGGTCCGGGTGCTGCCGGCGAGCCGTCACGCGCCCCTGGGCGCCGTTGGTGGCCGAGAGAACGGCGAAGCCCCGTCGCGTGAGTCCCAGCGATAAGACTTCCACCTCGTCCGCGTCGTCATCGATGATCAGGATCTTGTCCTGCTCGATGGGGCGCGGGCCGGGAGGGAGCGGGTGCGGGTGCAAGGGGTCAGGCATTCTTCGCGTCGCGGCGTTGGCTGGGGGTCCGAAACGTCGAGTGGGCGAAGCCACGAAAGCGTAGGTCGCCCCCGCCGCCTGTCAAACGGACGGCAAGAGCCACGGCCGAGCGAGGCTGGGTGCCATGGGTGCCACGGGTTGACCGGTCGGGGCAAGCCGTGCCACTGCACGCGACGCGCACCGATGGCTATCGACGTCGACCGTGCACTGCTTCTGGCGAAGCAGTGGACACCCGCGTTGTCACAAGCCGCTTGCCGCACGGTCTCGCTAGCGGCGGCGCATGCGGATGCGGTCCGGCCGACGTCCTACCGTGACGTCGAGCGAAATCTTCTGTCCGCGGCGCCACACCACGGCCTTCGCCTTCGATCCGACCTCCGTGCCCGCGACCGCCAGCATCATGTCCGTTGGATCGACGACCTCTCGGCCGTTCCATTCCAGGATTACGTCCCATTGCTCGATACCGGCCATCTCCGCCGGAGAGCCCGCCACGACTTCGTTCACCATCGCGCCGTGTTGATCCTTCAATTCCAGTTGCTTGGCGGTCTGCGCGTCCAATTCCTCGAACCCGACGCCCAGGTATCCGCGCTCCACATGGCCATTCTTGATGATCTGATCGTAGCTGTTGCGGGCCACCTCGCTGGGAATGGCGAAGCTGATCCCCAGAAACGCGCGCCCCACGATCGCCGTGTTGACGCCGACTACCTGCCCAAGCAGGTTCACCAATGGCCCACCGCTGTTGCCCGGGTTCACGGCCGCGTCGGTCTGCAGGAAATCCTGATACGAGGTCCCCTGTGTGATCTTGCGGCGTTGCTTGGCGCTGACGATGCCGGAGGTGACGGTGCGATCCAGCCCATAGGGATTGCCGACAGCCAGCACCCAGTCGCCCACGTCCAAATCGTCGCTGTCGCCCCAATCGACGGCCGACAGCCCGCTCGCGCTGATCTTCAGCACGGCCAAGTCCGTCAGTTCGTCGTCACCAACGAGTTGCACGTTGTCGATCGTGCGGCCGTCGGCCAGGTTCACGCGAATCTCGGTGGCGTTACGGATCACGTGCCGGTTGGTGAGGATGTAGCCTTTCGTGTCAACGATAAACCCGGTCCCCTGCCCATGGAGCGGCGCGGCGCGGCCGGGTGGCATCATAAAGACCAGGTCTTCATTCCCATTGTCGCCGGGCTGCTCGACGTCGATGTGCACCACGCAGGGCTCGACCTTCTGGGCCACCAGGCTGAAAACCCGCGACGTGTCGGCCAACGTGACGAGCCCTGCGGTCTCGGACAGCTTTTGCAGTTGCTCGGCGGCGACGTCCGCGCGGGCCCGCAGCTTGCCCCGGGCGAGCGCATACTGCACGCGCTCGGCGATGTACGGGACTGCCAGCACGACAATGAGCGCCACCAAGATCGAGATGAGCAACGTCGGCCGCCGCGGCGGAGGCGGCTGCGAAGTGGGAGCGGACATGTCGTCCAGCATAAGATGATGCTCCTGGTGACGATATCGCTTAAAGGGCTCGCGGTTGCCGTTCGTGCCATTATAGTCCTGCCAGCAATGAGGAAATAGATGCCGGTCCTGCGGCCCGGCGTGCTCGTCGATGGCCGCCGCTGTCGTTTGTGTTAAGATCGATTGCCGGGGCCACTTCCTTCGCCATGCGAGCGCGCCATGGTTGTTGGTCGCCATCGCGAGGATCATGCCACGGCGCCGCGTTTCTTTCCGCCGCCCGAGCAAACGGATGCCGCGGGCCTGGTCGGCATCGGCGGCGAGCTTGCGCCGGAGTGGCTTTTGGACGCGTACCGGCACGGCATTTTTCCCTGGCCGCTTTCGGACGGTCTGTTGGCCTGGTGGTCGCCCGATCCGCGGGCAGTGATCGAGTTCGATCGTTTTCATCCGTCGCGGCGGCTGCTCCGCACGTGCCGCAGCGGATGCTTCGAGATCACGATGGATCGCGACTTTTCGGGCGTGATCGCCGGATGCGCCACGGCGCAAGATCGATCGCATGCCACGTGGCTCACTCCGGCCATGCAGAAGGCATACATACAGCTAAACGCGCTGGGCGTGGCCCACAGCGTCGAGGCGTGGTGCTCGGGCGCGCTTGTGGGCGGTGTGTACGGCGTCGCGATCGGCGGGTACTTCGCCGCCGAGTCGATGTTCTACCGCGTGCGCGATGCCTCGAAGGTGGCGCTCGTGGCGCTCGCGCGGCATCTGGAAGAGCGCGGCTACCTGCTGCTTGACATCCAGCAGCTCACGCCGCACACCGAGCGGATGGGGGCGAGCCTGATCCCGCGCGAAGAATTCCTCGCCCGTCTAGCCGCGGCGCTACAGGCGCCAGTTGAGTTCGCGTCGAACCCAAGACACACCACGGAGACGCGGAGGCACGGAGAAGGATCAATGACGAATGTCGAATTTGGACGTTAGGCATTTCTTCCACTCCGTGTCTCAGTCCGTGGTGAATCTTTCTTCGCGTCAGGTGATGATCGGCCGCAGCACGTTGCGCGAGATGCGCAGCGAGTTCTTCCGTGCCTCCAGGTCGTGGCGGAATGAGTCGTCTTCCACCTCGACGCATACCGGGCCGTCGTAGCCCACGTCGGTGAGCGCCGAGATCCAGGCACTCCAGTCGATCGACCCCAGGCCGGGAATCTTGGGCGTGCTCCAGCCGAGGCCCAATACGCCGCGCTCGTCGAGCTTCCGGCGGTCGATCTTCATGTCCTTGGCGTGCGTGTGGAACAACCGATCGTGAAAGTCGTAGATAGGCTGCAGGTAGTCCATCATCTGCCATACCATGTGCGACGGATCGTAGTTCAGCCCGAAATGCGTCGAGGGGATGGCCTCGAACATCCGCCGCCAGATCGAGGGCGCGTAGGCCAGGTTCTTGCCGGCCGGCCATTCGTCCCAAGTGAACAGCATCGGGCAGTTCTCGATGCCGATCCACACGTTGTGGTCCTCGGCGAAGCGGATCAAATCGGGCCACACCTCGCGGAACCGCGCGAAATTCTCGTCGGCGTTGCGGCGATGGTCGGCGCCGATGAACGTGTTGACGTTCGTCAGGCCAAGTACCTGCGCCGCCTGAATGACCTTCTTCAAGTGCTCGATGGCGACCCGCGACTCGTCGGCATCGCCCGAGAGGATATTTGGGTAGTAACCCAGGCCCGACATCGCGACACGGTGCTGGGCGCACAGGGCGTTCGTGTCGTCGGCCGCGGCCTGCGAGAAGTCGGTCACGTCCAGGTGCGTGACGCCGGCGAACTTTCGCTCGGCCTTGCCCACCGGCCAGCACATCACCTCGACGCAGTCGAACTGCTCCTCGGCGGCGAAGCGCAGCACGTCGGCGAAGCTCAAATCTGCCAAGATGGCGGTAACAAAGCCAAGTTGCATGGGAGACTCCTCACTGGCGCATGCCCCGCGAAGGATGGATTGTTATCATGCACGGCCTGGTGTGCAACCAGGCAGACTCGGCGCGCGAAATGTCCCCGCCGCCGTCACAGGACTGTTAACTTGAGCCACGGACCCGCCCGATGGGAAAAAAAGATCCGCGCGTCGATGCCTACATCGCCAAGAGCGCCGACTACGCCAAAGGGGTGCTCATGCATCTGCGGCGCATCGTGCACTCCGCCTGTCCCCAGGTCGAAGAGGCGATCAAGTGGGGGCACCCTTCGTTTCTGTACAAGGGCATTCTGTGCGGCATGGCGGCCTTCAAGGCTCATTGCACCTTCGGCTTCTGGCACAAGAGCATGCGCGACGCCACGGCCGGCAAGGACGGCGGGGAGACGGCGATGGGGCAGTTCGGCCGGATCACGCGCCTCACGGACTTGCCGAAGGAAGCAGAGATTGCGCGGCTCGTAAAGCGCGCGAAGCGACTGCACGATGACGGCGTCAAGGCTCCGGCCGCGCCCAAGCCCAAACGCCGTCAGCCACTCAGAATTCCCGCCGACCTCTCGGCAGCGCTGCGGCGGAACAAGAAGGCCCAAAAAACCTTCGACGACTTCAGCTACACCAACCGGAAGGAGTACGTGGAGTGGATCGTTGAAGCGAAGCGCGCGGAAGCGCGCGAAAAGCGCCTGGCCACGGCGATTGAGTGGATGGCCGACGGCAAATCGCGCAACTGGAAGTACGAGCGGAAGTAAGCCGCCTGGCGGCGTCCGGTTGCCAAAAGGAAGTATGAAGATCCTGCCCTAAGACCGTCGAGCACGTTTCTCGCCACCTGATTCGTCGCGGCGCGATGGGCGAGCACATCTGGCCCGGGGCTCATACCGCGAGATTTTTCTGCCGTCGGCGGGAATAATTCTCGCCCATCCGGCGTCTAAGGGACAGGCGTAGCAGTGGGACCATGGCTCCCGCGGGATGGGCAGGTGATTCCACCGCGGCTCGTCGCTGCCACGCGCTTGAATCATTTCTAGCGTCAGCCGTTTCCGGGGGGAGGACTCGCATGCGTCGACTTATGATCTCCTGCGTGCTGCTATCGGTCATCGTGCTGGCAATCTGTTCCGGTTGCGGGCAATCCGGCGCGAACCATGGCGACATGCCAGGTTCCGAAGCGATCGTCCGGTCGGCTGACGGCGGAAGCGACAAAGAGACGGCTCGGGCCGAAGGCACAGTTGACTTGGGAGGCCAGGCCGCCGCGACCAACGCCGCCGGACTCAATCGCAAGATCATCTATTCGGCCAAAGTCGACCTGATGGTTGAGGACTTCACCGGCGTGCCGGACGAAGTGGTTGCGCTGGTCAAGAGATTCGACGCCTACGTCGCCGACTCGAACTTGTCGGGCTCATCGGGCACCAGCCGACATGGGCGATGGAAAGTTCGCGTTCCGGTCGCCCGGTTCGACGCGTTCGTCGACGCCGCTAAAGGCCTTGGCGAGTTGCGAAGCGCCAGCACCGAGTCGAAAGACGTCAGCGAGGAGTATTTCGACGTCGACGCTCGCATCCGCAACAAGACCAAGGAAGAAGAGCGGCTGCTCCAATTGCTGGAGGATCGGCCCGGCAAGCTCGGGGACGTGATCACGCTGGAACGCGAGCTGTCGCGGGTCCGCGAAGAGATCGAGCGCATGCAAGGGCGTTTGCGCGTGCTTACGGACCTTACGTCGCTCACGACCGTGGACATTACGATTCGTGAGATTCGCGGCTACGAGCCGCCCGCTGCGCCCACGTTCGCCACGCGCGTGCGCCGCGCGTTTGCCTCGTCCGTCGCGGGCGTGCGGACATCCGGCGAGGAAACCACGATCGCGGCTGTGGCGCTGTTTCCCTGGCTGACCGTCGTCGCGGCGCTCCTGGCAATTTCCTACCCGGTCGTGCGGGCAATCTACCGACGGTCGCGGTCGGCTGCCAAAAGGCCGTCTTGAGTCGGTCTTCGCTGGATTCTTCCTGCGAACCGCGCGCTCGGCGCGCAAAAAAAGGTCATGGTAACTCGATCCGTCGACTTACCATGACCTCTATCCTGAAACGGAGCGGGCCCCAAGGGACCGCCCCGCCCTCCCGGCAACGATTGTATTGCAGGTATCGGCCGTCCCGCGGTTTCGGCTGGAGACGATTCTTGCACGCCCATCGATCCCGCCGTGCGCGCCATGCGTCGCACTGCCGGTCGCGCAAGCAGGGAAAGAAAAACGGGCGAGCCGGTCAGGGCACGCCCGCTTGCGCTACTCGACCTGGGCGATTTGTGCGCCTTCCCAGTCTCCCCACTGGTCTGCGCCGAACCGCTCCGGACGAGTGCGACCGAAGGTTTTTTGCAGGCAACTGGAAAGGCCGAGCAGCTCTCCTAGAACGCGCGTTCGAGCGTAGGGCTCGGCGGCTCCTCGATCGAGGGTCCGACCGGCTCCGCCGGTTCCTCGAACGTTCTCGGCGACGCCGGCTCGTCCGTCACGTCGGACTCGTACGCGCCGTCGACCGCAACGTCGCCGTCCCAGGCGTCGGCAGTAGTGCCCAAACAGCAAGCGGGCGCGGCAGGCAGGCATGTCCAGCCGCAGCAGGCCATCGCCCGACACAGCCGCCGCATGTAGCGGCGGTAGGCACACGGGCGGACGCAAGGCGGCGGGCAAGCCGGCGCACACGCCGCAGGCTCGCACGCCGCGAGGCAGCCAGCCCCACAGGCCCAACGAGCGCGCAAGCGCCAGCCGCACGGTCGAGGGCCAAAGCACCCAATGCCGTAGGGCAAGTCGGCCGGGCCGCTAAAGCAGCCGTAGCCGCCAGGAAGCCCAAGCCCCACGGGCGCGTAGCCGTAGTCGTTGAAGCCCGCGTACGCGGCCGGCAAATACGCGGCGTACCCGTACAGCGGATATCCACCGTAATTGTAGCCACCGAAACCGAAGCCGACCGGGTTAGCGCCGTATCCACCGCCGGCGTAGGCCATCGTTCCGCCTGGATCGACCGGCGGGTAGTTGGCGTCAGCCGCAAGGGCGGCTCGGCGCATGCGGTGCAAGGCCTTCGCATCCTCGGCCAGCGCCAGCCCAAGGAATGCCGCCAATGTGCCACAGATTACCCATCGGCTGCTTACCCGATGCCAAAAACGCGACATGCTCTGTCTCCCTCGCGATTGGCCCCAAGGGTTACGCGGCGCACGTCGCCCATTCGGGCCCTGGCGGAGTGGAAACATGATCCACATGGCTCGCGGGTTGGCTACCGCGGCGGCCGCTTTTGGGCGACGTGCATCCTGGGAAACATGGCTCGCGGATGCCGGTAGAGCAAACGCAACCGTTTATTTTTCGCCATCTTTCCAGATTTGACATCCGCGCCGGGATGCGGCTTTACGCGCCTATCCCCCGGCTGAGATACGACTTGCTGCTAGAATAACGGCCGCGGCTCCGCATGGTGTGTTTTCACCACGCGGGCACTTGCGCTGATTGTGCCGAATGTGAGGTTCGTGAACCCCATGCCGATCGCGACGATCGAAGCAACCTCGATTGATGCCCTGACCCTGGCGATCCCCGCTGTCGCGATCGCCGGGGTCCTTGCCATCGCCTGGCCGCGCGTCCGTGGCACCACGCTCGTTGGTCCGTGGTGCTGGGCTGTTGCGTCGCTTGTCGCCGTCGCGGGAGTCGACGCCCTCCTGCCCGAGACCGCGCGGGCAGCAGCGAATCCCGGGCTCAATCCGGCCCGCTACATCGCAGCCGTGTCGACCTTTTGCCCCGTCATGGCCATCCTGGGGGCCAAGCGTCCACAGGATCGTGCCTGGCAGTTTGTTGTGCTGACCATGCTCGTGGTCTTGGCGTTGCCTGGGCTCGAGGCGTTATTGTTCGGAACGGGTCGTGCGATTGCGCCCCACGCCGCACGCCGCTGGTTCTTGGCCGCCCTGGTGTTCGTCGGCTGGTTGAACTATCTGCCGACGCGACGGTGGCTGTCGAGCTGCTTGTACGCCGCTGCGCAACTGATGCTACTGGCCGAGCAATTGCCCGTGCCGTTCTCGATCGACCCCGCGGTTGCCGTGCGCGGCGCGCTGGCGCTCGCGGCGCTTGCAGCGCTATGGGCTCTGATCGCCGGCTGGCTCCGCCGGCCGGCGGATGATCCGTTTGACCGGCTGTGGCGCGATTTCCGCAACTCCTTCGGCGCCTTGTGGGCCTTCCGCGTGCAAGATCGAGTGCGCGCCGCGGCGGGGGCGACGGCCGCGCTCGGCTGGAGCCACTTCTTACCCGCGCCATCCGATGCCGACGGGGCGTCGAAGCCATCGATAGACGAACGGCAGGCCGCCGAGCAGACGTTCTTGTCGCTCCTGCGACGGTTTGTCTCGCAGGAGTGGATCGACGCGCGTTGGGTCGCCCCGTCGACACAGACATGATGCGCGTCGCCTCGCGCGAAGAAAAGCGATCCGGCCGATTAGCGAGCCGCCGCGTTCATCCCGGCGGTCCTTCCGCCATTGCCACAATCGGTGTGCGAAGCGTCGGGTGCCGTAGAGAGGACCTCCGGGATAAACTCCGGAGGCTCGCAATGCGAGAGAGCGTCGCACACGCCGCCAGGCGCGCTTATCGCGGCGCCGCGGGCACGGAGACGTCGGGCGGCGTCACCACATTCAGCGAGCTGGACGCCGTCGAGTTGCCGTAACGATCGTCAGACGGCGCCGCCTTCGTGGCCGGCGTGGCTGGAGAGGCAGTCACCTCGGTCGGTACAGTGGCGGGAATGGCGGTCGCTGCCGGGGAGGGCGAGCCCGACGCGGGCGCGTCATAGCTGGCCGGGCGCACGCCCGAGCCAGTCGCTCCATAGCCACCAGGGACGCTGCCACCGGGCGTCGCGGGCACGTAATCTCTCGTGCCGCCCGGGCGATAGGGTTCAGTCGAAGCCGGCGCGGTCGTCGAAGGATAGCTCGACGGTGGGTACGCAGTTCCTCCGGTGGCGGCAGGCGGTGCCCCGGTGACGCCGCTTCCGTAGCTTCCTGCGCTAGCGCCGCCATAGCGGTCATCGCCCGGCGCGCTGGCAGCCGGAGGCGGCGCGCTATTCGGATAGGTCGACGCGGTCGGCGCCGACGTGTCGTACCGCGAGTAGCGGCTATCGGCGGTTCGTAGCGCCGGGTCGCTTGCCGGCGCGCCCGGATCGGATGCAGGCGCGCCCGGCTGGGCATACGCCCCGGCTGCATCAGGATAGGACGCGGCCGGTGGCGCGGAGGCGTAGGCGCTGGCTGCCCCCGATCCACCGTACGCCGAGGGCGTCGTGCCATACCCGCCGGTACCATAGGAACCGGCCGGAGTGCCGTAGCTGCCCGCGCTGGCGGTGGCTGCTGGGTTGCCGTAGGGACCCTCTTGCGGTGCGACGGCGCTCCCGGCCGTCGGATACGCCGTTGCCGGATAAGCTCCGGCCGCGGACGGGTAAGTGTTCGCGCCATATTGTGGCGCCGCGCCAGCGCCGTAGGCCGGCGCCGCGCCGGTGCCGTACGTCGATGCCGTGCCGTAGGCCGGCATCGTGCCGTGCGCGGTTGCCGCTTGCGGGCCATAGGCGCCGGCGGCGGCCGAGGCCGCCTCGGGATACATGCCGCCGTAGCTCGGTTGCGGCGTGGTGGCGTAGTTGTTGCCCACGTTGTACGGCTGGGTGCCGCTTGAGGGGAGCTGCACGTTAGGCGAGGCCTGGCTCTGATATTCCGGCGGCGCCTGCCCGCCGCCCGGATAGGCCTGCGACATGCCTGCCTGTGAGCTCTTCCTGGCCCAGGGCCAGTTGACGCCACTTTGGCAACCGGTCATCGCCACGATCAAGAGGCCGACGGTCGTTGCCCGCACAGCATGAGAGTGCATTATTTGCTCGCCCTGTGTTGGACCAATGGCAGGGAGACAAGTTCGCCGGCGCGACTGTCCCGACGTCACCGCGTGGGCGCACTTGGCTTCCCTGGGAAGTTGACGAGATGTGAGCCGCGCGGCCGATTCGGGCGAACGCCCACTCGGCCGTCGTCATGAGACATGTATCGGAGCCGCGCGACGATCCACTCGATAAAAATGGGAAGGTTCGCCCATTCGACAAGGGAAACGCCACCGGCGCGGGCGCGGATTATAGAGGCCCCCCTGCGCCGGTCAACAGCAGAATCGGGGCACCGACGGCGATAGCAGCCGCCGCTGGCGCCACGCGCGCCAGCAGCGCTGGTCCACGGGCTATCGACGAGTCGCGAATCGCCAGCTTGCGTTGGGCTACCGTTTGGCAGCGGCGAACCGCTCGGCGACCGCCGGCCAGTTGATCACGTTCCAGAAGGCGGCCACGTAGTCCGGCCGCCGGTTCTGGTACTTCAGATAGTACGCGTGCTCCCACACGTCGAGTCCCAGCACGGGCGTATTGCCGTGCATCAAGGGGCTGTCCTGATTGGGAGTGCTCTCGACCACCAGCTTCTTGTTCTTGTCGAGGCTGAGCCAGGCCCAGCCGCTGCCGAAACGCGTGGCGGCCGCCTTGGCGAAAGCTTCCTTGAACGCGTCAAAGCCCCCGAGGTCCTGCTTGATCGCATCGGCCAGCGGGCCCGACGGCTGGCCGCCCGCCTTCGGTCCCATGATCGTCCAGAACAGGGAATGATTGGCGTGGCCGCCGCCGTTGTTGCGGACCGGCGTGCGAATGTTCTCCGGCACCTTTTCGATCGCCGCGACCAGCGACTCGATGGGTTGATTCCCCAAGTCGGTCCCCGCGATGGCATTGTTGAGATTCGTCACGTAAGCGGCGTGGTGCTTGTCGTGGTGAATCTGCATGGTCAGCGCGTCGATGTGTGGCTCCAAGGCGTCGAAAGCATAGGGTAGATCGGGAACGGAATAAGCCATGGTGGAGCTCCTCCGAAAATCAAGCGGTTGCGGGCAATCGTGGTGGCGCGTGCGCGCAGCATACCCGATCGCGCGCAGTCTGGCAACGAGCGGAATCCGACCGTGTGTGCCGCGGTTCGATCGACAAAGGCAAGCCGTGCCGCGCTCTCGAAACGGGCAGCCTGTCACCTGGGGCGTCGATCGCCGATTCGCGCGGCTTCGGGCGAAGCAGTGGCACACGCGCCGTCCACGACGAGATGGCCGTGAGCTACTTCTTTGCCCACCACGGCGCGAAGAGGTGCTTGGCGCGCTCGAGCACGCTGGTCTCCGGTCCGTCCACCGGCTCGATGGCCATCAGGTAGGCCCGCAGGCTGATCAGCAACTGCCGCGCGCGTTCGGCAGCCAGCTTCTGGCGTCGATCGCGCGCGCTGGCCGTGCGCACGGCCACCTTGATCAGGGTCCGTATGAAGCGGTGGGCGCGGACGCCGTCCGGACCCTCGTGCCAGGCGCGCTGCTCGCTATACTCCAGCTCCATCGTGAAGTGGCTGGGCCGCTGGGCGTCGTGCAAAAAGGGGCGCGCGGGCGGGCCGCAGGTGATCGCCAGCGCCACGCGGTTGCCGGACAGCGAAGCGACGTGCGCGTGATGGTCGGCGATGAACCCGCGAAGCTTTTCCACGCTTACCGACAAAGGCACGCCGCTGGCCAGTCGCTGCTCGACGAGCACGTCGCCCGCGGCGGGTCGGCGGCGGGGCCACTTAAGCGGCTGGTCCGCCGTCTCGTTGCCGCTCCCCAACTGCACGACCTTGTTGCGCCCCTCCTCCTTCGCCGTCAGCAGCGCGCGGTCGGCCCGGCGAAGCATCGTGTCGGGCGTGTCGCCCGGCTGGATCTCCGTGACGCCGAAACTGGCCGTCACCATCTTGCCCGATAGCTCGTCGTGCGGGGTTCGGCCAAATGCGCTGCGGAGCTGCTCGGCGCGACGGGCGACCGTGCCGCTATCGCAATCGGCGCACAGCATGACGAATTCCTCGCCGCCGTACCGCGCCACCAGGTCGCCGGCCCGGCAGGAGCCCTTCAAGAGCGCCGCGAAGCTGCGGATCACCTCGTCTCCGGCCTGGTGTCCAAAGTTGTCGTTGACTTCCTTGAAGAAGTCGATGTCGGACATGATGAGACTGCACGGGCGCTTTTTCTCGGCATGGGCCGTCACGAAGACGTCGAGCAACCGGTCGAATTCCGACCGGTTCGCCAGTTGCGTGAGCGGGTCGCGGGTGGCCATCTCGTGCAGATTCTGGCACCGCTCCTGCAAGGTCGTCTCTTGCGACGCATCGTGCAGCACCAGCGCCAAACCCTGCACCGTGCCATCCTCGGAGTGCACCGGCATCGCGTGCGCGTCGATCGCCAGCACCCGCCCCTCGCGACCGCGCACGTTTAGCCGCCGCATCCACGGCGTGCCCGTGCGGATGCTGTAGGCGACGGGGCACTGCTCGTCTCGGATGACGCATCCATGCTCGTCGCGCACCCGGAGCAGACTCGGCAGCCACAACCGGTGGTACACGCTTTCGCCCGATACGCCGGTCAATCGCTCGGCAGCCGGATTCCAGCGGAGGATTCGCAGCGCGGCATCGACAAAGATCACCGCGTCGTCCATGTTCTCGATCAATCGCTGCTGGAAGAGCGACTCGGCGAAAAGCTGCGGCGGCGCGGCCGCTCGGGAGTTCAAGCCCCAGGCCGCGTTCGCGGCCGACGGGTCGAGGATTTGCAGCCAGCGCCGCGGCACCAGCTCGATCAGCTTCCGCTCGTCGCATTCGTGCAATTCGCTGAACGATTTCACCAACGTTCGATCGAATTGCCGCCCGCCGTAGCTAAATAGCTCGTGCAGGGCGCGCTCGCGCGGCCGGGCCGGCCGGTACACGTGGTCGGTGGTCATGGCGTCGTAGGCGTCCACGATCGACAGCATCCGGGCGCCCAGCGGGATTTCCTCTCCCGCGGCCGACAGCCCTTCCTTGGTGCCGTCGAACCAGGCCCGCGCGTGCATCACGATTTCCTGCACGCCCTGACTGGCGCAGCAGCCGCGGAGGATTTCCAAGCCCATGAGCCAGTGGCCGTCCATCACCGCGGTTTCTTGCCGCGACAGAGGGCAAGGCTTGGCAAGTATCTGGTCCGGCACGCCGATCTTGCCGATGTCGTGCAACAGCGCGGCCACTTCGATCTCGTCGCGCCGCTCCTGCGGCAGCCCGAGCCGATGCGCCCACACCGAGCAGTTCAACGCCACGCGCAAGCAGTGCCTGGCCGTCGGCTCGTGCTTCCATTTGAGCGCAGCGTACAGGCTGCTGGCGATGCCCAGCCGCACCTGGATCAGATTGTTCTCCTGGGTCGTGCTGAGCTTGAGCGACGATCCTCGCCCGAAGTGCGGCGGATCGTCCAGATCGGCCAGTAAATCGGTCAGCTCGGCCACGCGCTCTTCGGGCGCGACGACGTCGCTCGACGGAGGTTGGTGCAAGTCGTTGCGCGGGGCTTCTTGCACCTCGCTAGTGGGACTCGCGGAAAGAGATGGGTCCATCAAGTGTGTCCAGGGTGCAACATCAAGGAAGCATAGAGAAGACTGCCGCGACGACGCGTTCGCCCCGCCGCGCATGCGGCCGGCGCTGCTGGCAGAGAACCTCTTGGAACCCTAGGTCACGTCCGCCTAACCGTCAAAAGCCGCGAGCCTTCGCCAATTAAGATGGGCCCGCCGCTCGCCTCAAGAAATCGATTGGCGCGATTGCGCCGGCTTTTGGGCGGTTGGGCTAGGGTGCTCTGCGCATTCCAATGGAGGACACTGGCGGCTCGACAGAGGGGTCACGCCATCCCAACGCCACGGTCATTCCGCCGCCTGAGTTCGCTCGTTGGCCAGCAAAGCGCTTTTCCAGTCGACGCATCGCGGCAGGTGGAATGAGAAGCACGTCGCTTGGGCTGGCGCGCTCGGCACGGCGGCGTGCCGGCGACGAAAGAAACGTAAAAGCAGCGTGTAAAGCCCGCCGCGCCATCGCGAGCTTGCCACGGCTCGTTGTTGAAACGCATCGACGAATCGGCCCGCGCTGTCGGCGAACCGCGGAGGCGCCGGCGGTCGACAGGCCACCAGGTACAGGCTGGCCGGAAAGTCGGCGTCTCCCTGCCACCCAACGACCGCGCCATCCAGCCCCGCAACCAATCGTTCGAGCCCCAGCGGCGTCAGCACGCGAGAGAGGCCGGCCTGCGGCCGCGCGCCGGCCGTATCGACGGTCATTAGCGCCATACCCCCCGGCGCCAACGCCGCTAGAGCAACGTCCAACACCCCCGAGGCCTCGTCCAACCGCCGCACGAGGTCCAGGCAGATGACAGCTCCGAACGACTCGGCGGCGAGCGGCACGTGCGGCAGGTCGATTTCCTCGTCAGCAAGCGCCGCCGCGGGAAGCTGGCACCGCACCAGCGTTTCGCAAGCGAGCAACCGCCTGAGTGCTAACGCTGCCTCGCCGTCCGCATCCGGCCCTGTCAACCAGGCGGTCGGTCCCTCGAGCTGGAGTGTCTGGACGGCGGCGGCAAGAAATCGCCCAACACAATCGCGCATACGACCTTCCTTTGGCGGGCGGCCCGGGCGGCAAGGTATCGCCAGGATCGGCCGAGGGTCAATGCGGAACCGATTGCCAGCAGTGCTAGCAAAAGCATGAAAGTAGAGAGCGACAGCCCGGCGCGCCGAAAGTCACAACAGACCCGCAAAGGCGCGCGCCGGGCGGTCTCCCCGCGCCCGCTGCCCCCCGAGTCCTGCCGCAAGATCCGCCTTCGGGCGGCCCCGCGTCTCCTCCGCTTGCCCCTCGCCCGCGAACGCTCATGGTGCAGTTCTTTCGATCTGGACAAACCGACGACCGCAGGCGCCGCGTGCTGACCGAGGAAGTGGTCGGCACCGTCACCGCTTCGGCCAAAATGAGCGCCGCGCGGCGCGCGGAGACGCGCGCCTATGCGAAGGCGGCCCTGCGCGAGCAGCAACCGGCGGTCGTCGATCTTGTTCCGCAGAAGGTCGTCAAGGTGTTGCTTGCGTTCGTTCTTGCTGTATCGGTCGTGGCCGGACTGGAAGTCCTATATGCCGCCGAGTCGCTCAAGTTCGGCGGGCAGCGGCTGCCGGCACTCGACCTGGCGGCCGAGGGGAGCCTGGGCAACTGGCTCACTTCTCTGGCACTTTTTGCCGCGGGCGTCGTGGCGCTTGTGGTGTATTCGCTGCGGCGGCATCGCCTCGACGACTATCACGGCCGGTATCGCGTGTGGCTGTGGGCAGCCGCCTGCTGGTTCCTGCTGGCGATCGACGAAGGGGCAAGCCTCCACGAAAGCCTGCAAGCCGCCTGCGCACAATTCACCGCCCAGACGCTGGCCGACGGCGAAATCCTGTGGATCGGGATCTACGGACTCCTGATCGGCGGCGTCGGACTGCGACTGCTGTTCGAGATGCGCGATTGCCGGTTGTCGACCGCGGTGTTGGTCGCCGCGGCCGCCGCGTTTGCCGTGGCCCTCGCCGCGCACCTGGCCCGCTTGCCGGCCGTGGAAGGCGAGCACCGCGTCATGGTCGAGGAAGGGTGCGAGATGGCGGGCAGCCTGCTCCTGCTTCTGTCCATGTGTCTGCACGTCCGCTACGTAAATATGGATGCCCAAGGATTGCTGGCCGCGAGGCCCCGAAAGGAATCCACCAGCAAGGGGCGGCGCAGTCTGTGGGGTCGCAAGGCCGCGGTCGATCCGCCGCACGCGTCCGTCCGCCCGTCGGCGAAGCGCAGCGATCTGTCGTCGGTTGAATCGGACGATGAGGAGGACGACGAGGACGAGTCGAGCGCGGAGGACGACGAGCAAGACGCAGAGGAGTCGGCCCGCAACGCGCACGACATTCACCGGCTCTCGAAGGCCGAACGCAAGGCCCTACGACGGCAGCAGCGGCGAGCCCGGCTGGGCTAGTCGCCCGTCCGATCCCCCTTGGAGTCTCGCGGCCCGCCAGTTCTAATCAGCCGGCAGAGCGTGCCGCGCGATCGTCGCCGGCCGTCGTCACCGACCGTTTCACGCCGCGTGGCCGCGGCGGCTAACACTGTGCTAGTCCGCACCCGCTTTGCCCCCAGTCCGACCGGCTACCTGCACATCGGTGGCGTGCGCACGGCCCTGTTCAATTGGCTGTTCACGCGGCGGCATGGCGGGCAGTTTATCCTGCGGATCGACGACACCGATCAGCAACGGAACGTCGAGGCGGCGCTAGCGCCCATCTTGCACGGCTTCCGTTGGTTGGGAATCGATTGGGACGAAGGGCCCGAGGTCGGCGGCCCGCACGCGCCCTACTACCAATCGCAGCGGCAGGCGCAATACCAGGCGGCGGTCGAGCGGCTGCTGGCCGACGGGTTCGCCTATCGCGACTACGCCAAGACCGAGGAGATCGCCGTCGAGCGCGAGGCGGCCGAGAAGGAAAAGCGGCCGTTTTTGTATAGCCGCCGCTTTATGGCCACCAGTGACGCCGACCGACGACGCTTCGAGAGCGAAGGGCGCACGGCCGTGGTACGGCTGAAGATGCCCCGCGACGGGACGCTCGCGATCGACGACCAGATTCGCAGCCGCGTCGAATTTGACTGGGCCCGCGAGCAGGACCACGTCATCCAGCGCGCCGACGGATCATGCCTCTATCACCTGGCCAACGTGGTCGACGATCACGACTTCGAGATCACGCACGTCATCCGCGCCGAGGAGCACCTGTCGAACACGCCGCGGCAAATTTTCATCCTCGAGTCGCTGGGTTACGAGCGCCCCGTCTATGCCCATCTGCCGTACGTTGCCGAACCGGGCAGCAAGACCAAGCTCAGCAAGCGGAAGCTCGACAAGTATCTCAAGAACCGCGACTTCGCGCAGATCTGCGAGCACGGCCGGGCCATTGCCGACGCATTGGGCTTTCATCCCGAAGCCGAAACGTTCAACCCCGTGATCGTTGACTTCTACGAGCAGGTGGGCTACCTGCCTGACGCGATCCTCAACTACCTGGCGCTCTTGGGCTGGTCGCTCGACGACCGGACGGAGTTCTTCACGCGCCAGCAGATGATCGACAGTTTCACGCTCGACCGGGTAAACCGCGCGCCCGCCAGCTTCGACCCCAAGAAGCTGTGGGCGTTCCAGGATCACTACATGCAGGAGTTGCCGCTCGAAGAGAAGGTCGAGCGGACGCTGCCGTTCCTGGAACGCGCCCGTGTGGTTGCATCGCCGTCGGGCGATAAGGTGCGTCGTCGGTTGCGACAAGTGATCGAGGCGGCAGGGGACCGGATCAAGGTGGCGGGCGACATCCTGGACTACGCGGATTTCTTCCTTCCGGACGATTCTGTGCGATACGACGAAGCGGCGTTCGACAAGCAGCTTCGCCGAGAGGCGAAGGCTACGGAACGTTTGCAGAGGTTTCGCGACCGATTGGCCGCCGCCGAGACGTTCGATCCGGCGGAATTGGAAAGGCTACTGCAAGAATTCGTGACGGCCGAAGGCATCGCCGTCGGCAACATCATCCACGCGCTCCGGGTGGCGGTGACCGGCAAGTCGGTCGGCTTCGGCCTTTTCGACGCGCTGGCCATCCTGGGGCGCAACGCGTCGGTCGCGCGGATCGACCGGGCGATCGGCCGGCGGTAGTTCTGGTAACAAGCCGCATTGCCCCGGCGGTCACCTGGACTGTCGCAAGCGGGGGCATTTTTGGATAATCGGGTCATGGACACTAAGAAGCCCACGCAGCAGAAGCCGAAATCCGAGCGCCCGGCCGCGGCGGACGCAAAGTCCGCCGAGCCGGCGGGCGGCACGGCGCCGGAAACCAGCCGTTCGCTGAACTTCATCGAGCAGATCATCGAAGAAGACCTGCGCACCGGCCGCTTTGAGGGGCGCGTGCATACCCGCTTTCCGCCCGAGCCCAACGGCTACCTGCACATCGGCCACGCCAAGAGCATCTGCCTGAACTTCGGGCTGGCGGCGCGGTACGGCGGGTTGTGCAACCTGCGCTTCGACGACACTAACCCTAGCAAGGAGGACATCGAGTACGTCGAGTCGATCATGGACAGCGTCCGCTGGCTGGGGTTCGACTGGGGGGACCGGCTGTACTACGCATCGGACTTCTTCGAGCAGCTTTACGAGTGGGCGGTGCAGTTGATCCGCGCCGGCAAGGCGTACGTGTGCGACCTGACCGCCGACCAGATCCGCGAGCATCGCGGCACGCTCACGGCGCCGGGCAAGAACAGCCCCTACCGCGACCGGCCGATCGACGAAAACCTCGATCTGTTCCGGCGAATGCGGGCCGGCGAGTTCCCCGACGGCGCGCGGACGCTGCGGGCCAAGGTCGACATGGCCTCGCCGAACCTCAACATGCGCGACCCGGTTTTGTACCGCATCCTGCACGCCTCGCACCACCGCACGGGCGACCGCTGGTGCATCTACCCGATGTACGACTTCACGCACGGGCAGTCGGACTCGATCGAGCGGATCACGCACTCGATCTGCACCTTGGAATTCGAGAACCACCGCCCGCTGTACGACTGGTTCCTCGACGAGCTGGGGATCTATCATCCGCAGCAGATCGAGTTCGCGCGGCTCAACCTGACGTACACGGTGATGAGCAAGCGGAGGCTGTTGGAGCTGGTCGAGGAAGAATGCGTCAACGGCTGGGACGATCCGCGGATGCCGACGCTGGTGGGCCTGCGCCGCCGCGGCTACACGCCAGAGGCGATCCGCGGCTTCTGCGAGCGGATCGGCGTGGCCAAGTTCAACAGTGTTATCGACGTGGCCGTGCTCGAGAATTCGATCCGCGAAGACCTGAATCGCCGCGCCCCGCGGGTGATGGCCGTGCTGCGGCCTTTGAAGCTGGTGATCGACAACTATCCCGAGGGCCAGGTCGAGGAATTGGAAGCGGTCAACAATCCCGAGGATCCGGCGGCCGGCACGCGGAAGGTCCCCTTCTCGCGCGTCCTCTATATCGAGCAGGACGATTTTCGCGAGGCCCCGCCCAAGGAGTTCTTCCGCCTGGCGCCGGGGCGCGAGGTCCGCTTGCGGTACGCCTACCTGGTCACGTGCACGAGCGTGGTGAAGGACGAGCGGACCGGCCAGATCGTCGAGCTGCACTGCACGTACGACCCAGCCACGCGCGGCGGCAATACGCCCGACGGGCGGAAGGTCAAAGGGACGATCCACTGGGTCGCGGCCCAGCACGCGCTAAAGGCCGAGGTGCGGCTGTACGATCACCTGTTCAGCGTGCCCGATCCCAGCGATGTGCCGGCGGGCGGCGATTACCGCGATTTTCTCAACCCGAAGTCACTCGAGGTATTGTCGGATGCGCGGGTCGAGCCGTCGCTCGCGGGCGCCGCCGCGGGAAGCCGCTACCAGTTCGAGCGGCAGGGCTACTTCTGCGTGGACGCGGTCGATTCGCGGCCGGAGCGACTGGTGTTCAATCGCACGGTATCGCTCCGCGATACCTGGGCCAAGATCGAGAAGAAGCAAAAGTAGATTGTGTAGGGTGCTCTGCGAGCACCATGTGGTTCGCGTTGCCATCTTCTGCCGCCCGGCGGATCACGGCCAGCCGCTAATTGCGTCGCTCCTGCGCGTATTGTAATCTGGCCTCGTTTTCGTCCACTAGCGCGACGCGGTTTGCCGCGCACCGCAAAAGCGGCAGCGCCGCGCCGGCCAACCAGTTTCACCTCGTCAACAAGAGCAGCACACATGGCCGCCCAGAAAAAAGTACGCGTCGCGATCATCGGATTGGGGTTTGGCGCCGAATTCATCCCGATCTATCAAAACCATCCTCATGCGGAGTTGTACGCCATCTGTCAACGGACCAAGGGCAAGCTCGACCAGATCGGCGACCATTTCGGCATCGAGGTCCGTTACACGAAGTACGAAGACTTGCTCGCCGACCCCAACGTCGACGCCGTGCACATTAACACGCCCATCCCCGACCATGCCCCGCAGAGCCTGGCCGGGCTGAAGGCCGGGAAGCACGTGGCCAGCACCGTTCCGATGGGGACCACGGTCGAGGAATGCCTGGCCATCGTCGATGCCCAGCGCAAGAGCGGCAAGCACTACATGATGATGGAGACGGTCGTTTACAGCCGCGAGTTCCTGTTCGTGAAGCAGCTCTACGACAGCGGCGAGCTGGGCCGCATCCAGTTCCTGCGTGGTTCGCACCAGCAGGAGATGGCCGGCTGGCCCGGTTATTGGGAGGGCCTGCCCCCGATGTACTACGCCACGCACTGCGTCAGCCCTTGCCTGCACCTGCCGAACAAACGGGCCGAGAGCGTGGTATGCCATGGCTCGGGCCGGATCAGCGAGAAGCTGACGGCCAAATATGGATCGCCTTTCGCGGTGGAGACTGCGACGATCAAGATGCGCGATTCGCATCTGTGCTGCGAAGTGACGCGCAGCCTGTTCGAGACGGCGCGGCAGTATATCGAGAGCTTCGACGTCTATGGCGACAAGGCGGCATTCGAGTGGACGCGCATCGAGCACGAGCCGTGCGTGCTGCACCGCGGCGAAAGGCCCGAGCGGGTCAAAGTGCCCGACTTTGCCCATCTGCTGCCCGAGGGCATCCGCCGCTACACGACCAAGGGCGTGTACGACGCGGACGAGGCCCAGCACCTGTCCTTCATCCAGGGGAGCGGGCACGGCGGATCGCACCCGCACCTGGCGCACGAGTTCATCAGCGCGATCGTCGAGGACCGTCCGCCCCGGCCCGACGCCGGCGCCAGCGCCAACTGGACGATGACCGGCATCTGCGCCCACCAGTCCGCGATGAAGGGGGGCGAGCGGGTGGCGATTCCGGCGACGTAACACGCTTTGTCGTGCGCACCGCGGCGCACGCACAAATCTGGCGAGCCAAGGGGTTTATCCCCCCGGTCTTTTCTTGTCATTGAGAACACGATTCCGCTTCTGCCGATCGCGCAAAGCCTGCACAACGCTCCGTCGCCGAAGGGCGCGTGTCGTGCCCCTTCGCGCGGCGGACGCGCCTGTCAGCGAAGCCGTGCCGGGCTGTCGCCTCTTCCCGCAAGCCCTGGTCCGAACCGGTCGATGGCATTGACAGGCGGTGGTCGGCTTCGATCGACCAGCGATCGCGGTCGACGCCCCACATTCGCCCCCCGGAGGCGATCGATGTTCGGAAAACGCGGGCTGTTGTTAGCAGTGCTCGCGGGCACGGCCGTCGTTCCGTACTTAATGTCATCGTCGACAGGATTGACGAACCTGGCGGCCCGCGTCTGGCCTCCCACGGCGAACGAAGCGGCGACCGCCGATGGCGCCGATGCGAGTGGAGCGGCGGCCGCGACGCCACTCCCGCCAGGCGCAGCCCGGCCTGGCGCGGTCCCGACAAGGCCTCTCGAAGACGTCTTGCGCTTTGACGTGACCACGGCGTGGGTGCTCGGCAACTGGCCGCGGGTCTCCGCCGGCCTGGCCGAACTCGACCTGCAAGGCTATCGCGTCCCGCTTGTAACGGGCACGAAAGAAGTCGACGTGGCCGGTTCGCTCACCTACTACTTCAACTCCCAGCAACGCGTCGAGCGGATCACGTTATTTGGCTCGACCGGCGACGCGGGGAAGCTGGTGGCGCTTCTGGAATCGCGATTCGGCTTCCAGCGGATGGTCGTGCCGGAGCCGAACTTGTTCGTCTACCAGGTGAAGAGCTGGGGCAAAGTCAAAAGCGAGCTGCGAATGCGGCCCATGCCCGTCGTCCGCAAGGACACCCCACACGCGCGATTCGAGGTGGCGCTGCTATTGGAGAGGCCGAAGGAGAGCAAGTAGGGAGAGCAGCCCGAGCTGTCGCACGCGACAGCGTTCCTCCTCCGGCTAGCTGCTATCTTCCCGCGACAGGCCTTCGTGGTTCATCTTCTTTCTTCGAGTGCCCCTATCGCAACCGCAAGAGCCTCTCCAGCCGGTCGCGCAGGTCGTGCCACTCGCCGTCGGGGGCGGGGCTGGCCAGCTCGGTCGGAAAAGGCGCGGGCTGCCCATCGTAGTCGACTTGCACGAAACCCATCAGCCCATCCATCCAAGGGCCGCCGTGCTCCTCGAGCGGCACGCCGATCAGGCCCACGACGAGATAGGCCCGCGTCAGGTGCAAGGCCACGCCGCGGATCTCGACCACGGTGCCGACCGGGACGGGCCGGTAGCATTCCAGGTTCAAAACGCGCCGCAAGAGCAAGTTCGCGCCATCCCCTACGACCCGATGCGCGGTGACGTAGGCCGCCTCCAGGGCGATCCGCAACAGCGATCCAGCGTACAGCGTGCCGTGGTGGTTGGTATCCCCCGGCAAAATCAGCCGGTGACTGTAGGTGACGTTCGGGGTCATGGTTCCTATCTTATAAAGGCCGGCGGCCGAGGTGTCACGGCCTCCGCGGCCCGAAATTGGCGAACGACTAGCCGGCACTCCTCTGCAACAAGAAGCAAGCGCTCATTCCCGCATGGCCGAACAAAAATCCTTTTCCTCCCGTTGGGCCTTGATGTTCGCCATGCTCAGCATGGCGGTGGGCACGGGCAGCATCTGGCGGTTCCCCCGCGTCCTGGCCACCAATGGCGGAGGCACCTTTCTCTTGCCGTGGGTCGTTTTTCTGTTTGCCTGGTCGACCCCCTTGATTATTACCGAATTCGCGCTGGGGCGCGGGACGCACGCTGGACCGCTACGGGCACTGGTGCGGTTGATCGGTCCCAAGTTCGCCTGGATGGGCGCGTGGATCACGTTCGTCACCGTGGCCATCATGTTCTACTACTCGGTCGTCACCGGCTGGGTGCTGTACTATCTGGGCGTGTCGCTTGCGGGTCAGCTTGCCGGCGTGGATAGCCAACAGTTCTACGACCAGTTCGTCGCGGGACCGTGGCCCCTATTGATGCATCTGGTCAGCATGCTCTTGGCACTGGTTGTGATCTACCGTGGGCTGGGAGCGATCGAACGCGTCACGACCCTGCTGCTCCCGAGCCTGGTGGTGCTCGTTGTCGTTCTGGCAATCCGTGCCGTGACCCTGCCCGGCGCGAGCCGTGGGCTGGCGTTCATGTTTACGGTCGACTGGTCGGAACTCGCCAACTACAAGGTGTGGCTCGAGGCGCTCACGCAAAACGCGTGGGACACCGGCTCCGGCTGGGGTCTGATCACCGCCTACGCCATCTACATGCGCCGCGAGGACGACAGTAGCGCCAATTGCTTCATGCTGGGCATCGGCAACAACATCGTCTCGCTCATGGCCGGCATCGCCGTTTTGTGCACGATTTTCTCCATCATGCCCGAGGCTGAAAAGACGATTGTCGGCGCCGGTAACGAGGGCCTGACGTTTGTCTGGTTTCCGCGCCTCTTCGCCGCGGTGCCGTGGGGCGGCTTTTTCATGGTCTTGTTTTTCGCGGCTCTGTTCATGGCAGCTTTTACGTCGTTGATCTCCATGGTCGAGCTCGCCGTGCGGGGGCTTCAGGATCTGGGGATCAAACGGCGACGCGGCATCGTGCTCGTGGGCATTGTGGGGCTATTGGGCGGCGTTCCATCCGCGCTGAGCATCGACTTTTTGCACAATCAGGACTGGGTCTGGGGCACTGCCCTCATCGTCAGCGGACTGTTTTTCGCTTTTGCCGTCGTCAAGGTCGGCATTAACGACTTCCGCAAGAAGTTTGTGAATGTCGAAGGAAACTACGTGCCGATCGGCCGCTGGTGGAATGCCGTCCAAGGCTTCCTGATACCAGTCCAAGGCGCCGTGCTGCTGAGCTGGTTCTTCTGGCAGACATATCCCACCAACGAGGCCGTCGCAAAATCGCTCAAGATTGCGCCAAAAGACGTTACTCCTGCACAGATATTGTGGGAGTGGGCGCGGCCGATTGCCGTTGAGAACACGGGCACGGTGCTGCTGCAATGGGCCGTGGTCCTGGCGGTTTTTGTGGCCGCCAATCGCGTCTTGGGACGCCTGGCGCAGGAGCAGCCCCGGCCGGAATAACAAATCTCCCGCCGGCACCGAGCGCGGCCGCTCGACGCGAGGACCGCCGGGATAAACCCGGCGGCTCGCTTGGGCGTGGACGTTTGTTCGCGTGTCGAACCACGTGCGCTCGGCGGCCGTATTACCCAAGAACCTACTGGGAGGGATATCCCCATGGCACCGGGACGATTGCGGCTGACGCGCCGGCGTTTCTTGAAGACCTCGGCCGGCATGGCGGGCATCGGGGGCGCAATCGGCCTCTACACCTGGCGCGTCGAGCCGCATTGGCTCTCGATCGTGCGGCGCGACCTCGCAATCGCCCATCTGCCCGCCGCGCTCGACGGGGCATCGCTGGTTCAGATCAGCGACCTGCACGTGGGCCCGATCGTCGATAGCGACTATTTGATCGGGGTCATGCGGCGCATCTCCGCCTTGCGGCCCGACCTCATGGCGATCACCGGCGACTTCGTCAGTTACCGCACGGCCCACCACGTCGACGACGCGGCCCGCGTCCTGGAGCATCTTGAGCCGGGGCGACTGGGCTGCGCCGCGATCATGGGAAATCACGACTACGGCTGGGGGTGGCGCCACAGTGAAGTCGCCGATCGCCTGACCGGCCGACTGACCGATCTCGGGTTGACGGTGCTGCGAAACGAATCGCGTTCGTTTGGCGGTTTGAACGTCGTGGGGCTCGATGACTTGTGGGGGCCGAATTTCAATCCCCAGCCGCTGCTCGCCGGTTTGAATCGCGATGAGGCCAACTTGGTCCTATGCCACAATCCCGACGTGGCGGACCTGCCGATCTGGTCGGGCTACCAGGGCTGGATGCTCTGCGGCCACACGCACGGCGGTCAGTGCAAGCCGCCGTTTTTGCCGCCGCCTTTGCTTCCGGTGAAGAACCGCCGCTACACGGCCGGCGCATTCGCGCTCGCGGACGGACGGCGTCTGTACATCAATCGCGGCCTCGGCTATCTGCGCCGCGTTCGCTTCAACGCGCGGCCCGAAGTGACCTTGTTTCGGCTGGTGGCGGTCTGAGGACAGCACCTACGACGCCGCTTTGGCCGGCGCTTCGTATCGGCCGAAGATCATCCGCCCGGCACTTGTTTGCAGCACGCTTGTGACGGCTATCTTCACCGTCTTGTTCAGATGCTCGCGGCCACTCTCGACGACGATCATCGTGCCGTCGTCCAGGTAGCCGACGCCCTGGCCCGCCTCCTCGCCGGGCTTCACGATCCGCACGTCCAGGTGTTCGCCCGGCAGGAACACAGGCTTGAGCGCGTTGGCCAGGTCGTTGAGGTTGATCACCTCGACGCCTTGCACTTGCGCGACCTTGTTGAGGTTGTAGTCGTTGGTGACGATCTTACCGTCCAGGTGCTTGGCCAACAGGACAAGCTTCAGGTCGACCGGCTGATTGGCGAACTCGGGCAGGTCGCGATCGTACATCTGGAAATCGACGTTCGCGCTACCGCGCAGCTTATTCAGCACGTCCAGGCCCCGCCGGCCGCGGCTGCGGCGCAGCCGGTCGGCGCTGTCGGCGATGTTTTGCAGCTCGGCCAAAACGAAGCGGGGCATGATCAACTGGCTGTCGAAAATACCGGTCTCGACCACGTCGGCAATCCGCCCGTCGATCACCACGCTGGTGTCGAGGATAAAGGGCTTGAGCCCCTTCACCTCCTTGGCGAATTCCACGTAGGGGATGATGAATCGAAAGTCGTTGCGGGTTTGCATCAACAAGCTGATGCACACGTAGCACAGCACGACGCCGAGCATGAGGTTTATCGTGGCTCTCTGGCCTGGGTCGATCGGCAAGTGGGCCAGCGCAAGGCCCACGACGTAGGCCAGAAACAGACCGACGATGGTCCCGAAATAGACGCTCGAAATGACGTCCAATTCCTTACGGCGGATGAGCACATCGCCGATGATGACTACCACGGCGACGCCGACGAATCCGCCAAGCACCATCCATCCCAGCCACGGACCGATGTCGGGCGACGCCTCGGCATTGACCACCGAGGCGCCAATGCCGACGGTGACCATCACGAAAATGCACCGCAGCACAATGAGCGACAGATTGCTGCCGCCACGCTTCGAGGTCTGGGTGGGGGCACTGGCTGGCATACTGCCCAGGGAAAATTGGAGGTGTTACGGTTTTGGCCCTTTGTACGGCAGCTCCCAGGCCCCTGGGGCGGCCGAACATTCTATTCTACCACCCATTGGGACCGCTTCTAGCGTGTTCAGGAGAGCATCCCAGGGCCGTTCACAGATTCAAGCTTGCCGGCGGCGCACCGGCGGGAAAGTGGGACAGGCACCGAGACGCAACGTTGGTCTGAAAGGACTGGCGCTGTTTATGCTCGGAGCCAGTCCCATTTTCCCGCCTCGCCATTTTGAAAAACAGGACGGCCCTGAGGAGAGCATCGGGGCAACGCTTCTGCCCGGGCGGAACCGCCAACTCGGCGAACAGAGAGCGAATGCGGCTCGGCAGGAGCCTCGCCCTCCCCATCACGACTCTCACGCGAACAGCCGCGCGTGCTCCTGCTGGGCGTAGCGGTCGGTCATGCCGGCGATGTAGTCGGCGACGGTGCGCGGCCAGCCCACGTGCGCCGCGCGGGCTCGGTAAGCGTCCGGCAACAACGCGGTTCGCGCCAGGTAGCCGGCAAACATTTCCGCCAACATCTGTTGCGCGGCGGTGCGCATCGTTAAAAGCCGCGGATGGCGGTAGACGCGCTCGGCGAGGAATCGTTCCAGCTCCAGCTTCTGTTCGGCCAGTTCGTCGCTCGGAGCGACGATTGGTGGCGCCCGTCTGGCGGCATCGACCGAATCGATATCGAAGTCGGTCAGCCGCGCTTGCGCGCAAGCCAGTAGACCGCCCACCTGGCAATCGATCAGCTCGTGCAAGATCGCCCGCCGCAATTGTGCGTCGTCGAGCGAATGGTGGCGGCGCCGCACGCGCACTTCGGCTTGGCGCCACAGCGGCAGATCGAGCAATTCCTGAATCGAAATCAGCCCCAGCTCCAACGCGTCGTCGGCATCGTGCGTGTCGTACGTCACGCTGTCCGCGGCGTCGACTACCTGGGCTTCCAAGAGCGGGCGCTCGGCGGCGGCCTGCTTGTTGGCCCGCGCGGCTTGCCCTTCGAGCACCTCCAGGCTGAGATTCAAGCCGGGAAAGTCCGGGTAGCGCTGCTCGATCTCGGTCACGATTCGCAGGGCGTGCCGGTTGTGGCAGAAGCCCCCGTCGGCGGCCAGGCAACGATCGAGCGCGCTTTCGCCGGCGTGCCCAAACGGCGGATGGCCCAGATCGTGTGCCAGGGCCAGCGCCTCGACGAGGTCCTCGTTCAATCGCAGCGCGCGGGCCAGGGTGCGGGCGACCGAGGCGACCTCGATCGTGTGCGTCAGCCGGGTGCGGTGGTAGTCGCCCGCCTCGCCGGTGAAGACCTGCGTTTTGGCGCTCAGCCGCCGGTAGGCCGCGCTATGCACGATCCGGTCGCGATCGCGCTGGAAGGGGGCGCGATAGGGGTGCGGCGACTCGGGATACGTGCGCCCACGGCTGGCCGCCGAATGCATCGCATACGGCGCCAGCAGCACCTTTTCTCGCTCGAACAGATCCATAGGTGCAAACGAGCCACGGGAATCCAGCGAGCCGCCGGGTTGATCCCGGCAGTCTTCCGCCCGCGGCGATTGCTGTCCGGCTCGTGTCATACGGAGCGCAGCTTCTCCGACAATAACTCCCACAAAGCATCAAGCGACTGCGAAATCACGTCGACCCCCGAGAGCACGGGCATGAAGTTCGTGTCGCCGCTCCACCGCGGCACGACGTGCCAGTGCAAATGGCCCGGAACGCCCGCCCCCGCCACCCGGCCCAAGTTGATCCCGACGTTGAAGCCCTCGCTATTGAGCGACTCGCGGAGCACGTCGACCATGCGGGTGATCGTCGTCATGGTCTCGGTTTGCTCCTCGCTCGTGAGCTCGTCGAAGCGCCCCTTGTGGACCGCCGGAGCGACGAGCACGTGCCCATTGTTGTACGGGTAGCGGTTCAAGATCGTGAACATCCGCGGGCCGCGATGAATCACCAGGTTCCGGCGGTCGTCCTTGTCGGCGGCGGCCCGGCAAATGAAGCAGTCGGGGTCGGCGCCGGGCAGGAGCGGCAGCCCGGCGGCGTCGGTCCGCGGCTTGTCGATTTCGCCGGTGATGTAGGCGATCCGCCAGGGGGCCCAGAGTTTTTCGGTATTCAACGGCGGTTACTCCCCACTCTTGCGCCTTGGCCGAGCGGACAGTCTCGGTCAGCCGCCGGGAGGCGCCGGCATTGCTACCGCGACGGGACTCGACTCGCTCCGGTAGTAAGCCTAAAACCACTCAAAGGTTATGGCAAGGCGGCTCAGTTGCCGCCAAAGGTCGCGGCGACAGCTTCAAGTCTCGGCCGAGACGTGGACGAAGCAGGACATGCCCGCTGTCGCCGCCAACCGTCGGCTCAGCCAGCCGAGCCAGGGCCATTCACAGATTCAAACTGGACGGCGGCGCACCGGCGGGAAAGTGGGACAGGCACCGAGACGGAACGTTGGTCTGAAAGGACTTGCGCTGTTTATGCTCGGAGCCAGTCCCATTTTCCCGCCTCGCCATTTTGAAAAACAGAATGGCTCAGCCAGCCGAGCCGGGCGGCTGTTTGCCATGGCGGCCCCGCGGCTACGATGGGAGGGGCGACCAGCGTTGGCCGACAGGCAAGACGGCCGCGCCTGATTTGGTTCCTGGGGATTCTTGATCTCATGAGTTTTCGCGTCGATCTCGACGTTTTTCGCGGTCCGCTCGATCTGCTTCTGTACCTGGTGCGGAAGCACGAGCTGGACATCGTCGACATCCCGGTGGCGCCGATCACCGACCAGTTCCTCGAGTACCTGGCGGTGCTGGAGCAGCTCGACGTGAACGCAGTGGGCGACTTCCTGGAGATGGCCAGCACGCTCGTGGAGCTGAAATCGCGGCTGATTCTGCCGCACGATGACGAGGCGGACGAAGCGATCGACGATCCCCGACAGGAGCTGGTGCGGCGGCTCCTGGAGTACAAACGGTTCAAGGACGCGGCCAGCATTCTCGACGAGCGCGGCCGGGAGTGGCAGGAGCGCTTCCCGCGCCTGGCAAACGACCTGGTCGAGCACCCGCGCGACCCGGCCGACGAGCCGATCCGCGAGTTGGAGCTGTGGGATTTGGTGAGCGCGTTCGGCCGGCTGCTCGAGCAGCATCAGGCCGCCCGCCCGTCGAGCATCGTCTACGACGACACGCCGATCCAGGTGTACATGGAGCGAATTCACCAGTTGCTGTCCGAACGGCCGCGCGTGGCGTTCACTGAGCTGTTCCGCCCCGGCATGCACAAATCCACGCTGGTTGGCATGTTTCTGGCCGTGCTGGAGTTGGTCCGCCATCATGGGATGCACGCCGAGCAGAGCGACTTGTTCGGTGAAATCTGGCTGGTCCGCGGGCCCGAATCGCGCGACACGCTCGACGCGCCGGCCGATACGGCCGATGGCAAAGCCGCCCACGGTCCGACGACGGAATGACGAATGTCGAAGCTCGAATGTCAGAATGTCAAAAGAAATCCGAAGCCCGAAGGTCGAATGACGAAAGGGAGCACTTCGTTCGGCCAATTCGTCCTTCAGTCATTCATCCTGCTTTAGACATTCGGATTTAGACATTCAGACATTCGACATTCTCGTCCCCGCCTCCGGTTGCCCCGCGGCTCATCTCGTCTACACTAACGCGGTTCATGCGAACCGTGGCCGCCTCGAGTGTGACTCTCTTTCATGATCCACAATGCCCCCGTCAAGACGATCACGCATCGCGATCTGACGATCGAGGGCTATTCCCGCGCCGCCGTGCAGACCTATTGGCGCATCCCGGAGTTCAAGATCGGGTTCGACCTCGGGGCGCAGCCCTGGTCGTTCATGGGCACGGGGACATGGTTCGTCTCGCACACGCACCTGGATCACATCGCGGCGTTGCCGGTGTACGTGGCCCGCCGGCGGATGATGAAGATGGAGCCGCCCACGATCTATCTGCCGGAGGAGACGATCGAGCCTTTGGAGCGGATTCTGCGGCTCTTCACGCGGCTGGATCGCGGCCGGCTCCCTTGCCGGCTTCTGCCGATTCATCCGGGCGACGAGATCGAGCTGTCGCGCGAGCACGTGGTGACGATCTCGGAAACGAAGCACCGCGTGCCGTCGCTGGGCTTTGTCGTGTGGGAGCGGCGCCGCAAGCTGAAGCCCCAGTATCAGGACCTAAGCGGCGATCAGATCCGCGACTTGCGCCTGGGCGGGACCGAGGTGACCGAGGAGCGGCGGATGCCGCGGCTGGCGTACCTGGGCGATAGCGCGCCCGAGGGGCTGGACAACTGCCCGGCCATGTTCGAGGCGCAGGTGCTGATCACGGAGCTGACATTCGTCGCGCCGCGGCACCGCAAGGACAAGATCCACAAGTTCGGCCATTTGCACCTGGACGATCTGGTGGCCCGCCGCGAGCGGTTCAAGAACGAGCTCGTGGTGGCGGCCCACTTCAGCACCCGCTACCACGCCCAGCAGATTCGTCACTTCGTCTCGGCGGCGCTCCCGGACATGATGGAAGGCCGGCTGCACTTGTGGCTGTGACGATGGGTTCGCGCTACCCGCGGGAGGCTACACCAATCCCCACCGCTTCCGCAGCCACCATTCCAGCGATAGGAGTGCCACCAACAGCAAGAAGAACGGCCAGGTGTCCCACAGCGTCTGCTTGACTAGTGTCTGCACCTCGAGTTCCTGCAACTGGGCTTTGAGCATCGCGAACAGTTCGGAAAGCTGTTCTGGGGCGACCGTGCGACCCTCGGTCATCGACGCCAGGGTTTCCAATGCCCCTCGATCCGCCGCCGGGTTGTCGAGCTCCAGGTCCTGCTGGAAGACGAGGAACCGGGCTTGCGCCGTGCCAAGAGCCGCGCCGCCGCGAGTCGCCTTGACCACCAACGTGTAGTCGCCAGGCGCCACCGCGTCGAGAAACACCCCGGCCATCTCGTCCCCTTCGTGGTGCAGCCGGGCCGGCGCGCGGCTGCCGTCGGGGCGGATGACTTCGGCCTCGAATGTCGCGTCGGCGATCGGTTCCCCCTGCGGATTCCGCGCTCCGGTAGCGAACTCGACGCGCGTGCCTGGACTGTAGCGCCGCTCGTCGAGCTTGATCCACAGGGTGTTGTCGGTCGACTGGTCTTTGCGCGCTAGCCACAGCACCGTCTGCCGCCAGAAGCGCTTGTGCGCCGCTTCGTGCCCGGCCATGTACCAGCGCCAGGTCGAGTCGCCGGCGAAGGCCAGCACGCGGCCGCGGCCGAATTCCTGCGCCACCAGAAGCGACTTGGCGTCGGCCGTCTCGGCCAGGACCGTGGCCCCCGGTTTGGCGCGCGTGAAGCGGTTGGCCCCTTCCAGCGCCGGCAGGGTATCCCATGCGGCCTGGTTCTGGGCCCCCGCCGCCAGTTGCATCAGGCTGTGCGACTGGCCGATCCGCGTGGGCCGCATCTTGGGCCGCGGCTGCGACGGCAGGTGCAAGTCGCTGCGCACCGCTTCGCCGAAATTCTGCCGCTCGATGCGATCCAGCTCGATCGGCAATACGTCCGCCAAGGGCGTCAGTGCGTACCGCCCTGCGCCGAAACTGTGAATGCCGCCCAGCATGATGAAGCCGGCGCCGCGTTCGACCGCTTTGCGGAGGGCTTCGAGCTCCGGCTCTGTGAACGCCGTGGCATCCAGGTCGCCGATGATGTAAACGTCGTACTTGCCGGGCTGGAATCGCTCGGCCAGGTTCGTTGGCCGCGTCTCGGGCTTGCGGGCGTCGATATAGAGATAGTCGACGTCGATGTCGGGCGAGGCGTCGAGCGAGCGGCGCAGCCACTTCTGCTCGGGCAAGAGGGCGCCGTTCAGGTACAGCACGCGCAAGCCACCGTCAAGCACCGTGACGAACGTGCTGAGCTCGTTGTTGGTTGTGATCAGCTCGCCCGTCCGCGGCTCGACCTTGAGCGTGATCTTCATTTCCCCGGCGACGTCCGGCACGTATTTCAGATCGACCGGCAGGCGGTCGCCGTTCTGCTTGGCGCGGAGGCGGGCGGAATCGACGACTTGCATTTTGCCCGGCGCCGCCTCGACCAGAAGCTGGACGAGGACGTCCTGACCGACGAACCCATCGAATTGCGCGACGGCGCCGACGTCCAACTGGTTCTTGACGAACACGACCTGAGTGGCGCGCAGGTCGGAGAGGGCCACGTCGCGCGTCTGGTCCAATCCGCGGGCCTGGCCGAAAGGCACCGCGTACAGTCGATACCCCAAGTCGGCCAGTCGGCGGGCGGGCGTGTGCGGCGACAGGTCTTTGGCCGGCAGGGCCCGCTGCGCGCCGTCGGTCATGAGCACCACGCCGGCCAGCCGCTTGCCGGCCTCCCGCCGCAGCACGTCTTCCAATACCCAGCCGATCGCGGTCTGGTCCCCGTCGGGCCGCGGCGGCCACTGCGACGGGCTATCGATGACGTCAATCGGATGGGCCTCGGCATCGAACGTGTACAGTTTGACCTCGACGCCGTCTCCGAAATTCTTGATCGCCGGCAGGGCATCTTCAAAGCTGGCCCGCAACGACTCCCAACGCGTCTTGTTGCCGATGGCGTCGGCCACCTGCATGCTCCGCGAGACGTCGGCCAGGATGACGATCGTCGCGGGTTTACGGGTGACGGTCGTTCGCACCAGGGTCGGCCGGAGCATCGCCATCACGACCAACAGGATAATCGCCAACCGCACACCCACTAGCGCGCGCCGCCGCCGTGGCGAGGCCCGGCTGCTGGCGGGCCCCAGCGCCAGAAGCGCCAATAACGCGGCGGCCAACATGGCCACGAGCAAATAGCCGCCGACGGGTGTGAGGATCAGGCGAAGCATGCGGAGAGACGGGAGGGAGAAATGATGAATGATATGAATGATGATTGATGAGTGATGAATGACCAGAAGACGCGCGCGGAACGCTTCCTCCATTCATCATTCATCATTCCGCATTCATCATTGGCACCGGACATGGGCTTCGTCATTCCTTTCCCGCCGCCGGGGGCTCGCGGTAGAACCGGTTGGCCAGCACGTGCTCCAGGCCCAGGACGAATGCCACCAGCCCGATCAACAGGGGATATAGCTCCCGGCCCACGCGGTCCAGGCTGACCTCTCGATCGATTTGCTGTTTGTCGCGGGCGACGCGAAAGGCGTGCTCGCCGAAAAACGCCTTCAGCCGGTCTTCGCCGATCCGGTCCAAACGGCTGGCCTCGATCGGCAAGTTCACGCTGAAACCCAAATTGACGCCTTCCTGCTCACCGCCGGCACGAACGCGGTAGTTCCCCACGTTCGAAGTGGCCGTCACCACGATGGCGTTCTGCTGGTTGGGCGCCTGGCGCAGACTCTCGCCGCTGGGCGTCGAAACCAGGTACGTGGGGAAATGCTTTTCCGCGTCGACGTACAGCACCGCGGCTTGCTCGGTGGCGTAGTTCAATTGCCCGTCCGTGCTGCCCACCAGGTACATCATCATCTCGTTGGCGAGCGTGAAGAAGGGCCAGGAGCCGACGCCCCACAGTTGATTCCAGCGGTCGTTGTCGGGGACCTCGGCCAGCTCGGAGACGGGCGTGGCCATCGTCAGCACGCGTCCCTTGCCGATCGGCCGCTCGAGGATCACCGGCCGGCCGTTGGTGAGCGGCACGACGGTTCCCACGCCGTCGGCCAGCGGATCGAACTGCCACAGCCGGTACACCGGAAAGTCCTCCCACGGCACGGCGCCGCGGCGAGACCGGAACTTGGCCAGGATCGGATGTTGATCGTCCCGCGTCGAAATGTATGCCGTCCCGTCCGGATAGCGCGCCTGTGGCGCGAGTGGCCCCGGCAGCAGTTCTTGCGCCGCCGCCGCCCCAAACGACGCCAGGTCGGCGCTCGGTCCCAGGAAAATACCCACTCCACCGCCGCCGCGCGCAAAGTCGGACAATTGCTTCCACACGTTGTCGCCGAGCGCACGCGGGTCCAACAGGCACACCGCCGCATACTCCGCCAGAGGCCGACGCCCCAGATCGTCAAAAGGCACGACGTCGCACTCGAATCGGGCGTGCCCGCTGCGGCGGAAGTCGGCGGGCGCGAGCGCCTCGGTGAGATTGGCGGCGTGATAGTCGGCGGGTGGCAACGCCGCGACCAGCACGCGCCACGGCGGCTTAACCTCGACGGTGAAGTACCGCGCATCGTCGATCGGCAGGGCGTCGGTGCCGACGATTCTCACGTAACCCTGGTGCGTGCCCTCGTCGAGCCCGGCGACCGGAAAGTCGATCGCCTTCGATCCGCCCGCCGTGACGGCGACCGATTCTTCGCTCCGCTTCTGCATCTGTCCCTGGCTGTCGCTCAAGTACAGTTCCACCGTCCGCTGCTCTTCCATGCGCAGGGAAACGAGCTCGGTGGCGACGCGCAGGGGGCTATTGCGCGCCAGCACCTGCCCTGAAAGCTGGATTTCGGCGAGCGACAGGTTGCGCGGCTCAAGCACGCCCACGTCGATCACGTAGACCGCGACGCCAGGCACCTCGGCCAACAGACGCTGCAAGCGGTCGGAGGCCGTGCTGGGCCAGGCCCGATCGGTGAGATCGGTGAATAGGAAGACTTCCTTGCGCTTTTGCTGGCTGTCCTTCAAGAGACGAATCGCGCCCTCGAACAGTTCCGGCAGCGGCCGCCCCAGGCCGACCGTCGCCAGTCGCTCGATCCGCTGGCGAGCCGTGCCTAGATCGATTTGAAACGATGCGTCGCCGGGCGTGGCGTCGACAACGGCCACCTGGCTTTCGGGGGGCAACTGCGGCAAAAGCCACAGGGCGATGTCCTGTGCGGCCTCGAGGCGCGTGCGGTTCTCGTGCCGGTAGGCCATCCGCGCCGAGGTGTCGAACACCATGGCGGCGGCGGTCGGCGCCTGCTGGTCGCCCAAAAGGCCCGATCCGTGGATGCTCGGCCGCGCGAGCGCCAATGCCAGCAAGCACACGGCGGCGACGCGGAGCGCCAGGAGCAGCAAGTGGCGAAGCTTCATGCGGCGGCGATTGCTGAGCTGCCGCATCTGCAGGAACCTTAGCGCAGGGAACTCCAGCAGCCGCGGTTGCTGCCGCATGATCAAATGCAGCACCACCGGCACGGCGGCCAGTCCGGCGCCAGCGAGTAGGAAGGGGTTCAGGAATTCCATGGCGAAAATTGGCGAAAATGATGAATGATGAATGATGAATGCGACCTCGACGCGGCATTTTCATTCATCATTCCGCATTCATCATTCATCATTGATTTCAGAACCGCCCCTGCCGGCTGATCAAGTATTCGGTCAGCGCGCGGTCGAATCGCATGCTTGTGTCCAGTGGAACGTAGTCGATGCCGCTTTGAAAGCATTCGCGGCGGTACCGGTCGCGAAAGCGGTTTACCTCGCTGACGTAGTCGGCCTTGAACCCGCCCGCGTCGACCTGCAGCCGGTCGTGCGATTCCGGCTCCTCGAACTCGACGATTCCGTCGAAGGGAAAATGCACCTCCGCCTCGTCGAGGATGTGGAACAGGATCACGTCGTGACCGCCGTGCCGCAGCCGGTGCAGCGCCTGAATGATCGGGTCGGGATCGGACAGCAGGTCCGAAAACAGCATGACCAGGCTGTGATGCCGCAGCATGGCGGCGATCTGCACGATGCTCTTGGCAATTTCGGTCTTGCCGGTCGGCCGGAGCTTCGACAACAGCGACAGGATGTTCCCCAACTGGGCTCGTTTCGACCGGGGCGGCAGGCTGCTGCGGATTTTTTCGTCAAACGTGATCAACCCAACGGGGTCCTGCTGATGGACCATCAAGTAGCACAGCGCGGCGGCCAGGCAGATCGCGTAGTCGAACTTGGTGAGTTCCTGCCGGTACGTGTAGCCCATCGACCGGCTCAAGTCCATCACCAGGTAGCCGGTGATGTTGGTCTCGGCCTCGAACTTCTTGATGTAGTACTTGTCGGTCTTGGCGTAGACCAGCCAGTCGATGTCCTGCGGGTTGTCGCCGGGGGTGTACTTGCGATGCTCGCTGAACTCGACCGAGAAGCCGTGAAAGGGGCTGGCGTGCAGGCCGTGCAGGAATCCCTTGACGATGAACTGCGCGCGAAGATCGAGCCGGGAGATTTCGCGAACGACTTCGGGCTTGAGATACTTTTCGGCGATCGACATCGAAGTGCCCGAGCGAAACTAAGAAACCCGTAGGTCAGGCACTCCCGTGCCTGACCTTGATTGGTGAGATGCGTTGCCACCCTGTCAGGCACGGGAGTGCCTGACCTACGGGGTGCTGACCGACGGGGTGCTGGTGCTCGCGTGCAAACGCATGAGCGCGCGAGAGTCAGTGCTGGAACTTGGGAATCTCCGGCGCCGGTACGGTGTCCATGAGTCTTTTGATCACGTCCTCGGTGTTCATGCCCTCGGCCTGGGCCTGGAAATTCGTGCTGACGCGATGACGGAGCACGGCCACGGCGACGCGCTGCACGTCGTCGATGGCGACCGAGAACCGTCCTTCCATCGCGGCCAGGGCCTTGCCGCCGTGGATCAGGAACTGCCCGGCCCGCGGCCCGGCGCCCCAGTCCACCAGCTCGCGGACGAAATCGGGCGCGGACTCGTCTTTCGGCCGCGTGGCCCGCACTAAGCGGGAAACGTACTTGATGATGTACTCGCTCACGGCCACGCTTCGCACCAGCTTCTGCAAGTTGACGATTGCCCGGCCGGAAAGCACTTTGCGGACCTCGGGTTTTTCGCCGCGAGTGGTCGACGCCAGGATCTGCTCCTCCTCGGCCAGGGACGGGTAGTTGACCTTGATATTGAACATGAACCGATCGAGCTGGGCTTCGGGCAAGGGGTACGTCCCCTCCTGCTCGATCGGGTTCTGTGTGGCGATCGTGAAAAATGGGTCCGGCAGGCTGTACGTCTGCTGCCCGACCGACACCTCTCGTTCCTGCATCGCCTGAAGTAGCGCCGCCTGCGTCTTGGGGGGCGTGCGGTTGATCTCGTCGGCCAACAGGATGTTCGTGAAGATCGGCCCTTCCACGAAGCGGAAATGCCGACGTCCCTGCTCGTCCTCTTCCAGCACGTTGGTGCCCGTGATGTCCGAGGGCATCAGGTCGGGCGTGAATTGGATTCGCTTGAAGCCGACGTCGAGGATCCGCGCCAGCGTGCTGACCATCAGGGTCTTCGCCAGGCCGGGCACGCCCTCCAGCAGGCAGTGACCGCTGGTGAAGATGGCGGCGAACAACTGCTCGATGACTTCGTCCTGACCAATGATGACCTTTTGCAGCTCCTCCTGCATCAACCTTCGATGCTGGCTGAACTCCTGCAGGACATCTCCTAGATTGCGGGGCTTGGTAGACAACGCGAGTCCTTGCTCTGGGCGGGAAGAGATACTGGCGGCCACGACAACTTCAACTATTGTACCTCCGGCTGAGCGATGCGAGAACGAGGGGAGAGAGTGCATTGCCGGCGTAAGTTCCGAGAATTACAATGGTTATGTTGGCGCCTTCACTTCAAAGGGACGGAGCTTCCGATGCAGCGCCTGCTGGCCGGCTTCCTGGCCGCCTGTTGTCTGTTGGCCGCGCCGGCCGATCGCGCGCGGGCCGAAATTACCGCCGAGCAGGTCCGCGAGGCCATCGATCGGGGCGTTGCGTTCCTGAAACGCGAGCAACGAAAAGACGGCTCCTGGTCCGAGATCGGCCCGCAAGTCCCTGGTGGCATCACCGGGCTAGTCACGCTCGCGCTCTTGAACGCCGGTGTTCCGGCGGACGACCCGCAAATCCACGTTGCCTTGGCCTACTTGCGCAAGATTCCGCCTACGTCGAACTATTCGGTCGCGCTGCAGACGATGGTCTTCAGCCTCGCGGAGCCCAAGAACGACGGTCTCCTCATCCTGCGTAACGTCCGTTGGATCGAGGAGCAACAAAAACGCGGCGACCGCTATGGCGGGGCCTGGGGCTATCCTTTGGGGGAAGGAGACAACTCGAATTCCCAGTTCGCTGTCCTGGCACTGTACGAGGCGCAGCGGGCCGGCGTCCCCGTGAGCGCCAGCACCTGGCGATCGGCGCTCGCGTACTGGAAACGGACCCAGAATCCCGACGGATCGTGGGGCTACAAGCCCGGCCTGGCCGGCACCGGCAGCATGACCTGCGCTGGGATCGGCGCCGTGGCGATGGCGCTCGATGTGCTGGAAGAGGGAGATGCGCGGGTGGAAGGAGACCGCGTGCTGTGCTGCGGGCAGCGGCAAGGGCACGACATGCTCGACCGCGCCGTGACGTGGCTGGCGCGCAATTTCTCGGTCCGCGCCAATCCGGGCGACGACCCGCGGAACTACCTCTTGTACTTCCTCTATGGCCTGGAGCGCACCGGCCGGCTCACCAACCAGCGGTTCATCGGCCAGCACGACTGGTACCGCGAAGGGGCCGACTGGTTGGTCAAAGAGCAAGAGGACCTGTCGGGCTTCTGGACGGGGACCGGGCTGGGGGAGAACAATCCGCACGTCGGCACCAGCTTCGCGCTATTGTTCCTGGCGAAGGGGCGCCGGCCGGTCGTCGCCGCCAAGCTCAAGCACGAGCCGTTGGACGACTGGAACCATCACCGCAAGGACCTGGCCAACCTGGTTGCGTACGCCGAAAGGAGATGGGGACGCGACCTGACCTGGCAGGTCATCGACGTCCGCGCCGCGAGCGCCGACGACATGATGGAGTCGCCCGTGCTATACCTATGCGGCGAACTGACGCCTGAGCTGACGGACGAGGAGATCGCCAAGCTGCGGGAGTACGTCAACCGTGGCGGCTTCATCTTCGCCGACGCCGTTTGTAACGGCGAAGATTTCGATCGGGGCTTCCGCGCAGTCGTCGCGAAGATGTTTCCCGAAGCCGAGTACAAGCTCCATCTGCTGCCGCCCGAACACGCCATCTGGTCTGCCGAGGAACGGATCGATCCGAAATACTTGCGGGCGCTGTGGGGCGTCGACGTGGGCTGCCGCACGAGCATCGTGTACTGCCCGGAGAATCTCTCCTGTTACTGGGAGCTGGCCCGGCCGGGCCGCGAGAAGATATACCCGCCCGACATCGAGTCAAAGATCGACGCGGCGAAGAAGATCGGCATCAACGTGCTGGCCTACGCCACGAACCGCGAGCCGAAGTACAAGCTCGAATACCCGCACTTGGCCAAGGAGGGCCCGCAGGACGCCTTCGATCGGGCCAAGCTGTACGTGGCCACGGTCAAGCACTCCGGCGGTTGGAACGCCGCGCCCATGGCGCTGCCGAACCTGCTGCGGTACTTGTCGGGCGAATTGGGCCTGCGAACGAACACGGACGCCCGGGAGTTGAGCCTGGCCGAGGACCGGCTGTTCGAGTTCCCGGTGATTTTCATGCACGGCCGCAACGCGTTCCGCCTGAGCGACGTCGAGCGGAAGAAGCTGAAGACATACCTGGAGCGTGGCGGCGTGCTGTTTGCCGACGCGATCTGTTCGAGCGAGGAGTTCGCTGCCGCCTTCCGCCACGAGATGGCGCTCGTCATGCCCGATCACCCGCTGGAAAAGATCGCGGCGAACGATCCAATGTTCTCGGGCAAGTATGGCGGGTTCGACCTGAAGACGCTGGCGCGGCGCGAGCCACAGCGGCGTGGGCCGGATGGACCACTCAAGTCGAACGTCCGCCAGGTCGAGCCGGAGCTGGAGGCGGTGAAGCTCTCGGACCGGTACGCGGTGATCTTCTCGCGCTACGACCTGAGCTGCGCGCTGGAGCGGCACGAATCGCTGGAATGCACCGGCTACACTCGCGACGACGCGGCCCGCTTGGGGCTGAACGTGGTGCTGTACGCGCTGCACCAGTGAGAGCCGGAGGCGACCTGGCTGCGGTGGACGGCTTCGGTGCGGATCGCGCCTGCGGCCCGAGAACAAGACATCCGCCCCCGCCGCAGGAGAAACGTCAGCACCAGCCGCATCACGATCAACTGCGCAAAACTGTTCAGGCCGGTCCGCTTCAGAAACTTTCTTTGGCCGAATCCATGACCATGATCATCGCGAACGCTCCTGGATGGCTGGAGAGATTTCAATGATCTGGTCATGCGGGAGCGCTCGCTTTTATGCCATACCAGTATGCCATACCAATTTCCTTGCTAGCAAACCAACCTGTGCAACTTCAAAAAGCGCGCCTCCGGCTAGTGTTTGCGCGCGATTTCGACATAGCGTCATTTCGTCATGGCGCGGGCCGGCGGCGGAGCGCGGACCGCACCAGCTTCGTCACCTCGATGATCGTCACCGGCGCCAGCGACAGCCCGGCGATCAATAGCCAGAGGGTGCCTAGGCTCACACCCGTCTCGAAGATGTCGTGAGCAAAGGGCAGCGTCACCACGCTCAACTGCAATAGGGTCGAGACGGCGATCGCGCCAAACAGGTACGGATTCGTGCCGATGCCCAGCTCGGGCAGCGTGTACCGCTGACTGCGGCAGGCGAACGAATAGCACAACTGTCCGAACGCCGCGATGCAAAAGGCGGTCGTCCGTGCCGCGGCCAGGTTCGTCTCGGCGCCGCGATACACGAGTCCGAACCCCACAAGCGTCGCCGCGGCCAAGAGCGCACCGTGCACGAGCATCCGGAGGCCCCGCGCCAGCGTGATGACCGGCTCGCGCGGTGGGCGCGGCGGCCGGTCCATGATGTCGCGCTCCGGCGGCTCCATCGCCAGCGCCAAGGCGGGCAGCCCGTCGGTCACCAGGTTGATCCACAGGATCTGAATCGCCACCAATGGCGAGGGCCAGCCCACAAGCGCTGCCACGAACATCAACAGCACTTCGCTCGTGTTGCAGGAGAGCAGGTAATGGACGAATTTCTGGATATTGTCGAAGATGCCGCGCCCTTCTTCGACGGCGCCGACGATCGACACGAAGTTGTCGTCCGTGAGCACCATGTCGGACGCTTCCTTGGTGACGTCGGTGCCGGTGACGCCCATGGCGATGCCTATATCGGCGGCGCGGACCGCCGGCGCATCGTTCACGCCGTCCCCGGTCATCGCCACGACCTGCCCGCGCCGCTTGAGCGCCCGCACGACCTTCATCTTGTGCTCGGCCGTGACGCGGGCGTAGACCGAGACGTGATTCACGCGGGCGGCCAGCTCCTCGTCGCTCATGGCGTCCAGCTCACGACCGGTCACCACCGCGCCGGCGTCCGCGTCCATGCGCAGCTCGCCGGCGATCGCCGCGGCGGTTTCCGGATGGTCGCCGGTGATCATCACCGCGCGGATGCCCGCCAGCCGACAGCGGAGAACGGCCGCGCGGGCTTCTTCGCGCGGGGGATCGATCATGCCGGCCAGTCCGGCGAACACCAGCTCCTCTTCGAGGTATTCCCCGTCTTGCTCGCGCGGCTGGCCGCGGTACGCGAGCGCCAGCACGCGCAGTGCCCGCGCGGCCATCCCGGCGGCTTCGTCGGCCAGCTCGCGGCGCCGCTCGTTGGAGAGCGGTTCCGCGCGCCCGTCGATGCTCTCGGCGACGCAGCGGCGCAAGATGACCTCGGGCGCCCCCTTGGTGTACATCCGCGTTTGGCCGCCGGCCGTTCGCACGACGACACTCATCGCCTTGCGGTCCGAATCAAACGGCAGTTCGGCTATAATCGGCTCGCCGCGAGCGTCGACGTCGATACCGCCTTTGAGCGCCGCCACGATGAGCGCCCCTTCGGTCGGGTCGCCGATCACCTGCCAAGAGTCGTTTTCCTTGGGCTGGGGGCTGACGCGGGCGTTGTTCGCGCGGGCCGCGATGACGAGCGCCTGCCGCAAGTCGGGCTCGCCCGCGACGTCAACCGACTCCTCGCCCGATGCTGCATCCACACCGGCCGACCCCGGCGCGGCCGCCGGGCCGGCCCCTCTCCGCAGTATCTGGCCGCGCGGCGCGTAGCCGACGCCCGTCACCCGGTACCGCGACCTCCCGGCCCGAAGCTCGCGCACGGTCATTTCGTTCCGCGTCAACGTGCCCGTCTTGTCCGTGCAGATGACCGTCACCGAGCCGAGCGTCTCGACGCTAGGCAGCTTCCGCACCAGGGCGTTCCGCTTCACCATCCGCTGCAAGCCCAGCGCGAGCGAAATCGTCACGACGGCGGGAAGCCCCTCGGGCACGGCGGCCACGGCCAGGCTGACCGAGATGAGAAAGACCTCGACCAGGTCGCCACCGCGCAGCATCTGCAGCGCGAAAATCACGGCCACCAGGCCCAGGCAGACGACGATCAGGATCTTGCCAAGCTCCGTCAGCCGGCGCTCGAGCGGCGTGGGCTCGGGCTCGGCCTGCGATACGAGCCCGGCGATGCGACCTAGCTCGGTCTCCATCGCGGTGGCGGTCGTCAGCGCCGCTCCCTTTCCCGCGGCGATGATCGTGCCCAGGTAGACCGTGTTCCGCCGGTCGGCGAGCGGCGTGGCCGCCGGCAGGACCGCACTCGCGTCTTTCTCCGTGGGCACCGACTCGCCGGTGAGCGCCGCTTCCTGCGCTTGCAGGCTGTACGACGACAGCAGGCGCGCGTCGGCCGGCACGCGGTCGCCCGCCTCGAGCATCAAAAGATCGCCCGGCACCAGGTCACGCGCGGGTACGATCGCCACCTGCCCGTCGCGAACGACCCGCGCCATCGGCGACGAAAGCTCCGCCAATGCCGCCAGCGAGCGCTGCGCGCGCTCCTCCTGCAAAAACCCCAGCACGCCGTTCACCAGCACGATCGCCAGGATGGCGAGCGTGTCGGGCCATTCGCGGAGGAGGCCGGAGATGACCGCGGCGGCGATCAGGATCCAGATCACCAGATCGGAGAACTGGGCGGCCACGCGCCGCCACAGAGGAACCGGCGGCGCAGAGGCCAACTCGTTGGGTCCGTGCTGCGCGAGGCGTTGCTGTACAGCGGACGCCGTCAACCCCGCCGTGCCGTCGGTCCCCAACTCCGCGATGAGCCGGCCGGGCTCCACGGCATACGGTGGCGCTCGGTCGCCAGTCGTGCCAGCGGATGGAGGAACAGCGCTCACGTGCGCAAGGATAGGGGGAATCGCGAAAGCACGATAGCACGAAAATGCGGCGGAGAAGAGGATTTCGCGCTTGCCATCACAGGCTGCGCAAGAACTCCTGCAGGGATTCGATCTCGACGGGCGAAAGGTCGTCGGTCAGCCCGTGGCGGAACCGCGTGAAGACCTGTTCGAGGGTGGCGGCCCGATTGTCGTGAAATAGCGCGCCGCGCCGGCCGACGCCGCGGAGCGAGGGCGGGTTGAAGCGGCTCGCGCCCCGCTCGTCAGTAAGGCCCACGTCATGGACTCCGGCGGAGGTGAACGCCGGCGCCGTGTGGCACTGACTGCAACCTTCGCGCTCGAAAACCCGCAAGCCGACGGTCGTTCGATCGCGCCGCGCGGAGTCGAGCGGCTCGGCTACTGGCGGCGGGGCGAGCGTGCCCAAGTAAGCGACGATCGCGGCCACCTGCTCGTCGGTCGCTTTGCGCCCGCGCATCGTGGTCTGGATCGAGCTACGCACCTGATCTTCGAGGCGGGCGAAGTGCCCGTCCCAGGCCCAGGGGCCCGTGTCCGCGGTGCCCAAGAGCGAGGGGATGCGCTTGGCGGCGCCGGTCGAGCCGTCGCCCAGGTTATCGCTCAACAGGCCCGTGGTGTGTCCGTCGGTGTGGCAACTATGGCAACTGAACCAGCCGTCGAGCGACAGCCGGGCGTCGTGGAACAGCATCTCGCCGCGCTCGGCGGGCGATAGCTTCGGCCGCGGGCCAAGGGAAATCGTCCGCTCAAGCCGGCGCTCCTCCAGGTCGACTACCGATATCGAATCGCCGAAGGTGTTGGCGACGAACGCCCGGCGACCGGCAGCATCGAGCGCGATTGCGTTCGGGCGTCGCCCCGCCGCGATGCGCAGCAAGGCGTTCTGCCCCGCGCGGCGGATGGCGACTTCGTGAACGCCGGCCAGCGCCACCACGGCATCTCCCTCCGGCGTGACGGCCAGGCCGGCCGGATCGCCGGCGGCGTCACCGGGATTACCCAGGTTCTGTGTCGTGCCCAGGAGCGGTCCCTCGCCCGAGCCCGGCGCGATCACATCCTCGATCGAGACGGCGCGGACGACGTTCGTCATCACGGCACCCCACCAGACGTTGCCTTGCGAGGTCTCGGTGTGGCTGTTGAGGACCTGGTGCGCGATGAGCAACTGCTTGCCGTCGGGCGTCACGGCCAGGCCGCGGATATTGTGCCCCGCGGCCAGCTCGCGCATTGCGACGAGCGCAAGCGAACGCGTGTCGAACACGGCCAGCCGGCCCGCGAAGGCGTCGGCCACCACCAGCCGAGCGCCGTCATCGACCAGGCACTGCAAACGCGGGGCGAAGGGCAGGTGTATCGTCTTCGCGCTACGCAGGCGAAGCCTGCCCGTGTCAGAAGTGTTTGCTGGCGACGCGTCGATCGCGGTCAGCGATTGCCCCCACAGCGAGGCGACGAAGCATCGTGTGCCGTCGGACGACACGCAGACACTGACAGGCGTTTTGGCGACGGTCCGCCGCGCCGCAACGCGAAGCCCGTCCGGCCGCCGTTCGATCGCGATCAGCTCATCGGCCGCCTCGTCAATGGCGAGCAGGTAGCGGCCGTCGGGCGTGATCGCCAGGTCCGCCACCGCGCGACCGACGTCGGTTTCATCGACTGTGCATCCAGCGGTCGTATCAATGACCGAGATGCTGCCGCTCGCACGATTTGCCACGTACAACCGCGCGTCGTCGTCGGCCAACGCGAGCGCGACCGGCCGTCTCAAGCGCGCCAGACTCAGAAGCGATCTCGGTTTCTCCGTCCGCGCTATTATGTGACCTTCGATCTCGCCTCGCCCCGTCACCCGGCCCTCTCCCGCGACGGCACTACGGAACGACGGCTCGCCGGCCACGACGCGCAACGGCGAGAGTATCGCGGCGACGCAGCCGAGGACGGCTAAACCGCAAGCGCGCAAGCGTGCGTGGGGCGAGTGGGCGATCAATGGCCGGTAGCGGTGTGGTGGTTCACTCGGCGGGGGGAACTTTATTTCGCGGCGAGCGCGTCCTTGATGGCATCTTCCATCGTGCCGCGCCGGTCGGTATTCCACATGATCCGGCCGTCGCGGCCGACGACGAACACGGTGGGTATCGCCTCGACGCGTAGGGCGTCGATCGTGGTTCCAGCCCCGTAAGCGTTGGGCCAGGGGATGCCCAGGTCCGAGACGAACGCGCGGCTTTGGTCCAGCGCCTCTTCGCCTTCGGCGGTCATACCGATGAATCGCACGCCCTGGTCGTTGTACTTCTTGTAGGCGGCGATCATTTCCGGCACAGCCTTGCGGCACGGACCGCACCAGTAGGCCCACACGTCGACCACCACGACGTGATCGCGCAGCTCGTCGGCCGTCGGAGCAGGGGCGCCGATCCAGCCGGCCGCGGCAATCTTGGGCATAGGCGAGCCGGGGGGCAGCAGCCCTTGAATCGGCCCACGATGGAAGGGAAGTCCCGAGCGGCCGGCATTCCAGATGACGGCGGCCACCAGGATGGTCAGAGTCAACAGGCCCAGCAACGTGACAATCGACGCGCGCATGGCGGCGGCTCCTCGCTACCCCAATACACAATCGTCAGTCTAACAGATTCTTCGCGGGATCGCGGGCAAACGAAAAGGGGGGCCGTTTGATCATCGGTGGAATCTGGGGCAGGAAGGGCTGGGTGCCACTGGCTTCGCCAGTGCTGGACATCGAACTCAAGGACGCACTGGCCGAGCCAGTGGCAAACTGGTTGGCACGGCCTGACTATCGTAATTGGCGGCGCCACCGCTACGAAAGCCCCTGCCAGGAGCGCCCAGGGCCGTTCACAGATTCAAGCTGGACGGCGGCGCACCGGCGGGAAAGTGGGACAGGCACCGAGCCGAAACGTTGGTCTGAAAGGGCTTGCGCTGTTTATGCTCGGAGCCAGTCCCATTTTCCCGCCTCGCCATTTTGAAAAACAGAATGGCCCTGCCAGGAGCGCCGGCCAAACGAAAAGCCGCGATACCCAATCGGCCGGCGTGGGGTTAGACTACGCAGGCCCCGGCCGCCTGGGCTTTGACCAAGGTGTTCGGGGCCCATGCGGCCGATCACCACCTTCATCACGCGTTTCGAGGGCGAGATGGCAATGACACTTCGCGATGGTAAGTTCGCCGTCGCCGTTTTCGCGGCGGCCGCCGTTTGGTTGGTCACGATTGACGCGGCACGGGCCGAAAACGCGGACGCCGCCACGCCAACGATCGGCGCCAAGATCAAGGACTTCACGCTGGCCGACTTCCGTGGCAAGAAGCTCGCTCTGGGCGATCTGGCCGACAAGGACCTGGTGGTCGTCGCCTTCCTCGGCAACGAATGCCCGCTCTCGAAACTGTACGGCCCACGGCTCGAGGAGCTCCACAAGGAGTTCGCCGCCCGCGGCGTCGCCTTCGTCGGCATTAACGCCAACCAGCAAGACACGCCCACCGAGGTCGCGGCGTACGTTCGCACGAGCGAGATCACGTTCCCGCTACTCAAGGACCCCGGCAACGTCGTGGCCGATCAATTCGCCGCGCAGCGGACGCCCGAAGTCTTCTTGCTCGACAAAGACCGCACCGTGCGCTACCACGGGCGGATCGACGATCAGTACGGCCTGGGCTCTAGCTCGGGCTATTCCAAGCCCAAGGTCAAAAGCCGCGACCTGGCGGTGGCGATCGAGGAGCTGCTGGCCGGCAAGACCGTGAGCGCAAGCGCGACTGAGTCGCCAGGCTGCTTGATCGGCCGCGTGGCGAAAACCGCGCCGCACGGCGACGTGACCTATTCGAACCAGATCGCGCGGTTCCTGCAGAAGCGGTGCGTCGAATGCCACCGGCCGGGCGAGGTCGCGCCATTCTCGCTGTTGGACTATAGCGAAGTGGTCGGCTGGGCCGAGACCATGCTCGAAGTGATCGACGAGGGGCGGATGCCTCCTTGGTTCGCCAATCCGGAGCATGGACATTTCCTGAACGACGCGCGGCTCACGAGCGAGGAGAAGCAGCTCTTTCGCCAGTGGGTCAAGAACGGCTGCCCGGAAGGCGACAAGAAGGACCTGCCGCCGCCGCGCGAGTTTGTGGCTGGCTGGCAGATCGGCCAGCCGGACCAGGTCGTGTACATGAGCGACAAGCCGTACCAGGTCCCGGCCGAAGGCGTGGTTGCCTACCAGTATTTCGCCGTCGATCCAGGCTTCAAGGAAGACAAGTGGGTGCAGGCAGTCGAGGCGCGGCCGGGCAACAGGGCCGTGGTGCATCACATCATCGCCTTCGCGCAGGCGCCGCGGCGCGGCGGCGATTTCCGCGGCGGTGGCGGCCTGGCCGGCTACGCGCCGGGCGACCGCGCGAGAATCTACCCGCCAGGCGTGGCCACGTTCGTCCCGGCCGGCTCGAAGATTATCTTCCAGATGCACTACACGCCCAACGGCACGGCGCAGGAGGACCGCAGCTACGTGGGCATTAAGTTTGCCGACCCGGCGACGGTGAAGAAGCGTGCCCGCGGCGGCGCGGCCGGGAACCGGTGGTTCGTCATCCCGCCGGGGGCCGACAACCATGAAGTCGTTTCCGAGCACCTCTTCGGCGGCGAAGCACTTTTAACCACGCTCTTCCCGCACATGCACCTGCGCGGCAAGTCGTTCCGGTACGAGGCCAAGTATCCCGACGGGACGAGCGAAGTCCTTCTCGACGTGCCGCACTACGACTTCAACTGGCAGTTGCGCTATGAGCTGGCCGAGCCGAAGCTGATGCCCAAGGGCACAAAGCTCGTGTGCACGGCGCACTACGACAACTCGGAAGAGAACCTGGCCAACCCCAACCCCAAGGACACGGTCCGCTGGGGCGACCAGACGTGGGAAGAGATGATGATCGGGTTCTTCTCGACGATCCCGATCCAAGACGACGTGGGGACGGAATCGGCCGATTCGGCGGACGGGGAGTGAGGGCGCCGAGGGCTGCGCGGAGATACTGCGGTACACTCAAGGCTGCTATCGTCTCAATCGTCGCCGGGACGGAGCACGCCTCGTTGAAACGCCGTACGCTTCGCGCATCATGACCACACCGCTCGACGCACAAGGGCAGCACGCCGCGGTTCGCCGGCTGCTGGCCGAGCCGGGCACGTACCCTGACCGCCCGAGCAAGGTGGATCTCATCGAGACGCACATTTCGTGTGTCTTCGTCACCGACCAGTTGGTGTACAAGCTGAAGAAGCCGGTGCACTTCGAGTTCGTCGATTTCAGCACCGCCCTGGCAAGGCACACCGCGTGCGAGGAGGAGGTCCGCCTGAATCGCCGTCTGGCGCCGCATGTGTATCTCGACGTGCTGCCGATCACCGAGGGCGCCGGCGGTGGGCTCGCGCTCGGCGGGAGCGGGACGCCGATCGACTGGGTGGTGCGGATGCGCCGCCTGCCGATCGAGCGGACGCTCGAAGCACGCGTCCGCGCCGGCATCCTCTCGCCCGACGAAGTGGCGGCGCTGGCCCGCGTGCTGGGGGATTTCTACGCCAAGGCGCCGCCGCTGGCGATCGATCCGAACGAATATCGCGGCGCGATCGAAGCGCACGTGCGGGCGAACCTCCGCGACCTGGCCGAGAATCCGAACGCCGACCAGCGCGACCGGTCGCGGGCCGTGCACGCGGCACAGCTTGAGTTTTTGACTCTCCGGCCGGCGGTTTTTGACGCGCGGGTCGAGGCCGGGGCGATCATCGACGGCCACGGCGACTTGCGGCCGGAGCACTGTTGCCTGACCGACCCGCCGGTGGTGTTCGACTGCCTGGAGTTCGATCCGCGGCTGCGGCGGCTCGACGTAGCGGATGAGCTGGCGTTTCTGGCCGTCGAGTGCCAACGGCTGGGCGCCGCGTGGGTTGGCGAACAGGTGCTCGAAGCGTGCCTCGCCCGCCGCGGTGATCGGCCGCCCGACGCCCTGGTGGCGTTCTACAAGAGCTACCGCGCCTGCGTGCGGGCCAAGGTGGCGGTGCTTCGCGCCGCTCAACTACCGCCGGACAAGGCCCGTCACGCGCTGGACGAGGCGACCGGCTACCTGCGGCTGGCCGACGAACATACGCGCGAATTCGCACGGCCCATCGCGATCGTCACGAGTGGGCTGATGGGGAGCGGCAAATCGACGCTCGCCGGCGCACTTGCCGAGAAGTTCGCACTCGACGTGCTTTCGACCGATGCGATCCGCCGCGACCTGTTTGGCGCGCCTGACGAGCGCGCGGACTATGCTGCCGGACGGTACGCGCCCGAGGGCCGTCGCCGCGTATACGACGAGCTGTTGCGGCGCGCGGAGGCGACGCTCGCCGCCCGCCGCGGCGTCATCTTGGACGCCACATTCTTGTCGGCCGAGCTGCTGCGCCGCGCTGTATCGATGGCACGAACGGCCGAGGCCAGCGCGCTTGTCGTGCGATGCGAGTGTCCCGACGCCGTGGCGCGCGGGCGGATCGCCGCGCGGATCGCCACTGGCAAAGGCCTGTCGGACGCCCGACCGGAGTTTTTCGACGAGCAACTTGCGGAGCTGGAGGCGATCCCGCCGGATGTGCCGCACTTGATGGTGGACACGACCGCGCCTCTTGTAGAACGCATTGACGCGGTCGTGGCGCGGCTGCGCGCGGCAACGGCGCCGCTAAGCGACTGATCGCGGGATCTTGCCGCCTGCGACGATTTATTTCCGAGCTAGGCACGGTCGGCCGAGCCTCTTGCCGCCGGGCGCGGCTTGCGCTGCTTTAGCGCGCTGTGGATCATCATCAACTCGCCGACGTTTTCCAACGTCACCAGGCCGACCAGTTGCCCCGCGTGTACGACCGGCAGCGTGGGACAGCTCCCTTCGTTCATGCGGCGCAAGGTGGCGTCGAGCATCTCGGTGTCTTCCACGGTCCCGCAGTCGGCCTGCATGTGGTCGCGCACCCGGCCGTCGGTTCCTCCTTCGGCCAGCGCCTTGAGCACGTTAAGGCGGGGCAGCAAGCCGACGACGCGGCCACCCTCGACGACGGGAAAATCCTGCTGCGCCCCGGCCAAGAGCTCGGACGTGGCGACTTCCAACGTGTCGTCGGGCTGTAGCGCGCGGAAGCGAGTCATCATGGCATCGCGGACTGGGACGCCGCGAAACGCCGAGCGCATCTCGACCATGTGGGCCTCTTCCTGCGCGCCCAAATACACGAATAGCGCGATGAAGATCAAGAACGGGTTGTGAAGCACGAACAGGCCGGCAATGCCGAACAGGATCGCCATCACTTGCCCAATGCTGGCGGCCACCTGCGTCGCCCCCACGTAGTCCCCAGAAAAGTGCGCGATTACGGCCCGCAGCACGCGACCGCCGTCCATGGGAAAGGCGGGCAGCATGTTGAATAGCACGAGAAAGATGTTGACCGCCAGCAACTGGACGAGAAAGCCGGCCCCCTCGAGCGAGCTCACGTCGAATGCCGTCGCGCCGGCGGCTGCCAGCAGGAATACCAGGAGCACGGCGGCGATCAGCACGTTGACGGCCGGACCGGCCAGGGCGACCCAGAACTCCTGGATCGGTTCCTCGGGCATGCGTTCCAGCCGCGCCAGCCCGCCGATCGGCAAGAGCGTGATGTCGCGCGTCCGTATGCCGTAGTGCTTTGCGGCCAGGGCATGCCCCAACTCGTGCAGCACGACGCAGCCGAAGATGGCCAGCACAAAAACGACGCTTTCCAGCACGCCGGCGGCCGTGGCCCCCTCGGTCCACCGCATCATCACGATCCAGCCGATCACAAGCAGGAACGTCCAGTGGACGTAGATGCCGATGCTAGCGACAGAACCAAGTTTCCAGGACCATCTCATGGCGATGTGCCTGCGACGGAGCGCGCGCGGCCTGACCGTACGGCGACCGCTTGCGCGCTGCCAGCAGGGTTACTTCTTCTCAGCGTCGAGCTTGGCGAGAAACTTATCGGGGTCTTTCTCGATCGCGTCCTTGCAGCCTTCGCAGCACAAGAACACGTCGCGCTCCTTGACGGTCACCTTGTAGGGCATGCCCATCGAGCCCAGCGGCTCGTCGCTCACCAGGCACACTTTTTGGGCCTCTGCGATCTTGCGATCGGCCTCGGGGAGCTGCGCCATCGCGGCCTGGATTTCGGCCGTCTTGTCGTCCTCGGGCGCCGGGACGCTCGCCTGCGGTGGATTCTGTTTGGGAGACGCAGCGTGCTTCGAGCAGCCGGCAACGCCAACAGCAACGACGATGCCAGCCGTCAGGGCGATTGCTCCGAATGGGCGGGCCATAAGAGCCTCCGTGGGTTGGTGAATCGTGGGACCGAAACCGTACGCCACGATACCCCATGCGAAGAACCCGGCATAGGGCCGGCCCGGGAGTCGAGGAGGGCCATTCTGTTTTTCAAAATGGCGAGGCGGGAAAATGGGACTGGCTCCGAGCATAAACAGCGCAAGTCCTTTCAGACGAACGTTGCGTCTCGGTGCCTGTCCCACTTTCCCGCCGGTGCGCCGCCGGCAAGCTTGAATATGGTCGGCTGCGCGGTCCCTGGCCTGGCCGATACCGATACCTTCACGATGTCGCTATTCAACGGCCGCGACCTGGCAGGCTGGCACGTCACGCGGTGCGAGGCGGGCGTCGAAGACGGCCTCCTGGTCCTCAAAGACGGCAACGGATTCGTCCGCACCGATCATCGCTACCGCGACTTCGTGCTGGAGCTGGATTGGAGAGCCCGCAAGACGGAGAAGTGGGATTCGGGCATCTATTTCCGCTCGGAGCTGCCGGGCGAAACGGGGCGGCCGTGGCCCACGCGATACCAAGTCAACCTGGCCGAGGGGCAAGAAGGGAACGTCAAGGACCTCAAGGGGGCGGCGAGCACGGGACTGGTGAAGCCGGGCGAGTGGAACCACTTCAAGCTGTCCGTGACCGGCGCCAGCGCGGAGCTGGAGATCAACGGCCGCCCGGCGTGGCGCGCCGGGAGCGTCGAGCCCGCGGACGGCTACGTGGGCCTGCAGGCTGAGGTGCCGCTGGGCGGGCAGTTCGAGTTCCGCAATATCACGATCACCGAGATCGGCTACCGTTCCCTCTTGGCCAAGGACGCGCTCGCGGGCGAGCATTGGCTGTGGGAAGGCTCCGACGCCGATGCCGCCAAATGCTGGCAGATCGACGGAGATGAGTTGGTATGCACGGGTCAGCCGGGCCCGTGGCTGCGCAGCCGCGAGCAGTACGGCGATTTCGACGTGCGGCTGGAGTACAAGCTGAAGCCGGGCGGGAACTCCGGCGTGTACCTGCGGGTGCCCCGCGGCGGCGCCCATCGCGGACGCGAGCTGGCCGGCGGTCCGACGGGCGCCGAGGTGCAGCTTTTGGACGACGCGTCGGAGCGGTACCGCACGATCCAGCCATCTCAATCCTCGGCCAGCATCTACAAGGTCGTGGCCGCGTCGAAGCACGTCAGCCGCCCGGCCGGCGAGTGGAACACGCTTGGGATCAATTGCCGTGGCACGACCTATCGCGTCACGCACAACGGCGTGGTGGTCATGGACGCGGACGCCAAGACATATCCTGAGTTGGCCGACCGGATGGTCCGCGGCTACCTCGGCCTGCAAAACCACAACGAGCACGTGTGGTTCCGCAACATCCGCATCGGACCGGCGGAGTAGCCGGACAAAGAAGGCGGAGATGGATCACGAAAGCACGACAGCATGAAAAAGGCATTGAATTCGACGGAAATCGGCCCGTGTCCAGGGCCGTTCACAGATTCAAGCTTGCCGGCGGCTCACCGGCGGGAAAGTGGGACAGGCACCGAGACGCAACGTTGGTCTGAAAGGACTTGCGCGGTTTATGCTCGGAGCCAGTCCCATTTTCCCGCCTCGCCATTTTGAAAAACAGAATGACCCTGGGGCCGTGTCCGTCGGTCAGCCCTCACGTTCTTCTTCTGCATTTTTCGTGGTTTCGTGCTTTCGTGATTCGATCGTCGCAGGGCGCCAGGGGCGGCGCGATGGTGCTCGCAGAGCACCCTACATCCGTAGCTGCCTACTGCCCTCTGCCTGCTACTCCCGCCTCACACCGCGGCCGGCTGATGGGCGAGCGCCTTCTTGACCGACGCGTTCGCCCGCTGCGCCTTCAAGCACACCTGCTTGAACGTGTCGGGCCGCGGCACGCCGGAGATGCGGAACGTCTCGAGGGTGCCCTTACGAAAGATCATCTCGCCGGCCGGATACCACGCCTGGCCGGGCAGGACCTGGATGTCGATCGCGTCGAAGTCGTCGAGCGAGACCCAACTTTCGGCCCTGGGCTTGATCCCCTTTTCGATCATGAGCCGGCGGTTAGTCAGCCGGTAGCGGCGGTTGAAGCCAGGCGCCAAGAGGAGAAAGAACAGCCCGAGCGCCACCGGGATCGAGACGAGCGCCCACAGGTTGCCGAGGGTGAAAATGTTCCCGACGCCGACACGGCTCTGGTAGCGGCGACCGAGAAAGCGGCCCAAGCCGGTGACGGCGATCGTGGGCCAGACGGTGGTGATCGTGACCTCGCCCAACTCAGGCGGGGCCAAACCGGCAATCGGCTGTTTCATGTCGAACGCTCGCACGCAAACGGGAGGGCACATAAAGCCCGGTGATCGCCAGGAAGACCTCGACTCGCCGGTCCAGGAAACCGTCAAAAGTAGCACAGCAGCGGATCGGTCGCCAGCCCCAGGGCGCGGTGGCCGGCGTCCGAAGAGTGTGTTGGTCGCGCACGGGCGTGCGCTAGTGAAACGTGGTTCATGAAACGCACTTTCGACGGGCCGATCCCCGCGGCTGCGCGAGCCGGTTGGGGCAGCGGCCTTTACTCGCCGCAGCTTTCCTCCAGGTCGCGGATGTACGTTAGCGCATCGTCTACGTCCGGCGTCGCGACGCCGACGCATCGCCCTTCGCGGTCGCAACGCGACAGGAGCATGAGCTCGTCGTAGTCCGGCGACTCCTCCAGCCGGCGGCGCGAGCGGACGCCCAGCGTGCCGTCGCGCAGGGCGTTGGCCTCCGAGTGGTGCTCGATCAGCCAGGCCGTGCGGGGCGTGATGTGTCCATCGAGCGCCTCGAGCGCCGCGGCGACGTGGTCCTGTGGATCGAGCGCCTTGCCGACGTCGTGCAGAAGCGCCGCCAGCAGGAACTCCTCGTCGTAGGGGAGGTGCTCGCGAGCCAGGTCGAAGACCTGCAAGCTGTGGTAAAGCGCGTCCCCCTCGGGGTGACTTTGCGGCTTCTGCATCACCTTCTCAAGCGGTAATAGCAATAGCCGATAGGCGTGAAATCGGTCGATTTCGGCAGCGCGGGCAGGCTGTCGCGGGGCCGTGTCGCCTTTGGGAGCTCCCTCGCCGTCGAGCTCTTGCTGGCGCCGCTCGTCGTCGCACATCCGCGCGAAGACCTCGATCTGCTCGCGGATCTCGCGCCGGGTGGGCAGGTCCTGGGCCCGAACGGGCTCGGACGAGACGCGTTTCGCCGCCTTCAGCCGGGCACGGAAATACTCCGATTCCTGGCGCCGGTACAGAAGCCGGGCGGCCTCCCACGCGATCCGCTGCCGCAATCGTTCGATGGCCATCAGGGTGCGCAGGCCGCAACGAGCGTTTGGTAGTACCGTGCGGCAAAGCTCAAGAAGCGCGCGCTGTTCGACGGCCGCACGTAAGCCGCCAACCCAAGTATAGGCAGCCGGCCCGAGGGCGTCCAAGGTTGCGCCCTTGTAGACAGGAGAACTGCAAAGTCCGGGGTCTGGCTCATTTTTCGGCACATGCGGTTTCAATTCTTCCGACGGACCTTCTGCCGAAAAATGTGCCTGACCGCCTGACCCCCTCTCCCAGGACTTTGCAGTTCTCCTGCCCTTGTAGAGGCGACTCCGGTCGCCGAACAGCGTACGCGACGCAACGACCTTGTCGCGGCAATCGGCGTCGGGAGACGCCTCCTACAGGCTCAACAGGCGGCTCTAGCGCCCCTCGACCTGCAAGAGCGACGTTCGCCGTTTGATCGTCCGCAGACCCAGGTACAGCGCCAGGCCCACCACGAAGATCCACTGCCATGCCGGGTCGAGCGCCAGGCGGCCTTCGACCGCGATGTGTTCGCTCACGCCCAGCCCGACGAATACCAGGATCACGCCCAACATGCCCGAATACTCGCGCTTGAGCACGTTGCGCATCGAGAACGGCAGGGAGGGCGGGCGATAGTGGCGGAAGTTGGGCCAGAAAGCGGGGGTTTGCGATGCCCAGGTCACGTAGGCGTCGCCGAACTTGCGCCGCAGATACTCTTCCTCGGCGAACATGATCCGCTCGTAATAGAGCCAAAACAGCAGCGCCACGATCGCCACCAGCCACCACAGTTGGCAGTACATGGCGACGCCCAGCCACATGAGAAAGTTGCCCAGGTAAAGCGGATGCCGGACGGTGGAATAGATGCCGGAGATGTTGAGCTCGTCGGCCCTCTGCCCCACGGTGTTGCGGCCGCTAGTTCCCCTGGGCGTGAAGCCGACAGTGACCGCACGCACGCCCAGCCCGACAAGCGACACGGCGAACGCGACGAGCGTCCACGCGAGCGGCGGGACGAAGCCCTGCAGGCGGTTCTCGCGCACGCCGAGCGCCAGCACGAGCGCTAGCGCAAGGGGCAGATAGCTGCGCCAGCGGAAGAGCCAGTTGCCTACTTCCTCAAACTCTTCGCGTAGCGGCATCGTCGGTCCCTCGATCAGAGGAAATGTCGGCAGTCGGTGCGCGGGCGCGCCGCAGTCCGAAGGGCACGGCCGCGCGTGAGGGCCGAGATGATAGCGGCGTCCTGGATGCGCCGCGAGAGCAGTCGCGTGCTGGCTCGGCCAGTGCTATCGCGCGAACGCTGCGCCCGCTCGGCCGCCTTCAACCGCGGCCCCCTTCGCAGCACGTTTCGCAGATCGCGTGGCAGCGGGAGCAGACCAGTTTGCCATGGATCTCGACCAGGCGGCCGCCGCACGCGGGGCAGGCCGACCGTCGCGTTGCCGGCCGTTTCGGCTGCTGGTTGTCGGGCGGCTTCTTGGCCATGACGTTGCTTCAGGCGCGCATCTGAACGAATGACCACGCATGTTAGGCACGCCGTGCCGCCAAGGTCAATTGCGGCATCGGCCGGGCCACATCCGCGGCGCCAAACTGCTACAAGACGCCGGCTGCGCAAGCTAGAATCGCCGTCGCACGCCACGCGCGCGAGCGCCATCACACCGTCCCTCCTCGAACAGGAGCGTCCCCATGTCAAAGCTCTTCGTCTCGCGCCGCGACTTTTTGCACTCGGTCGCGGCCGCCGCCGGCACGCTGGCCATCGGCCGCCTGACTCGCGGCGCCGCCATCGGCGCCAACGACCGCATCCGCTTCGCCGTTATCGGCTGCGGCGGCATGGGCACCGGCCACCTCAACGAGCTGGTGAAACGCGCCGATGCCGACAACGTGCAAGTCGTCGCCGTGTCGGACGTCTATCAGCGGCGGCTCAATCGGGCCAAAAGCATTTCCGGCGCGGAAGGCTATCTCGACTATCGCCGCCTTTTGGAGCGCAACGACGTCGACGCCGTGCTCATCGCCACGCCGGACCATTGGCACTCGAAGATCTCGATCGACGCCATGGCGGCCGGCAAGCACGTGTACGTCGAAAAGCCCATGACCCACACCGTCGAGCAAGCCATCGAGCTGCGCGACGCCGTGGCCCGCTACGGCAAGCTCCTGCAAGTAGGCCCGCAGGCGACCGGCAACGACGGCGTGTGGCTGGCCCATCAGGCGATCCGCGCTGGCCGCCTCGGCAAGGTCACCTGGGCTCAAGGGAGCTACAACCGCAACGCGCGGGTGTGCCTGTTCAACACCCACCAGAAAATCGACGAGACGGCCGGGCCCGACCGCACCGGCGACGACTACGTCGATTGGGACATGTGGCTGGGGCACCAGTGGGGCCTTGCGCCCAAGATCGCCTGGAACCCGGAGCATTTTTTCCGCTTCCGCAAGTACTGGCCGTATAACGGCGGCGTGGCCACGGACCTGCTGTACCACAAGCTCGCGCCCTTGCTGCTGGCGATCGCCGGGCCCGACGGCGAGTATCCGCTGCGCGTCAGCGCTACGGGCGGGCAATACATCGAGAAGGACGGCCGGGACATCCCGGACACGTTCCTGATGACGGTCGACTATCCGAGCGAGTATTCGATCTTCCTCGTGAGCACGCTGACGAACGACTCGCAGATCACCGACCGCATCTATGGCAAGCACGGCACGATGGACTTCGAGGGCGCGCCCGTGCTGCGAGCGAACGGCGAATTCGCCGAGGAGTTCAAGGCGGCCAACGGCGGCATGGCCGAGGCACGGCTCGAGCCGGCCGCGCGCCGCGACATGAAAGGCAATTTCATCGACTGCATCCGCGGCGGCGGCACGCTCAACTGCAATGTGAAGCTGGGCGCGGCGACGATGGTGGCCATCAAGCTGGCCGTCGAGTCGTACCGCCAAAGCAAACTGATGCGCTGGGACGCCCAGCAAGAAAAGGTGGTGAGTTGATGACCCGCTTCCCTCAACAAGTCGTGGTACCCGCCGTGGCGGCGATGGCGGCCGCCCTGCTCGCTTGCGGCTTAGCCCGCGCCGAGGACAACGCCCTCGCCCCGGCCGAAAAAGCGTCCGGATGGCGCCTTTTGTTCGACGGCCGCACGCTCGATGGATGGCGCACCAGCAGCAATCAGCCGAGCAAAACGCCGGTCGAGGACGGGTCGCTCAACCCGCACCGCTCTGGCGGCTACATGCTCGTCCACGAGGAGACGTGGGAGAACTTCCAGCTTTCGCTCGATTTCAAGTTGAGCAAGGGGTGCAATAGCGGCATCTTCGTCCGCACCTATTCGCTCACGCCGCGGCCCGGCAAGGACGTCGGCTTCAACGGCATCGAAGTGGCGCTCGACGACACGACGACTGCCGGCTACCACGATACTGGGGCGATATACGACTTGGTAAAACCGTCGCGGAATGCGATGCGGCCGGTGGGCGAGTGGAACCACATCGAGATCACGTGCGACAGGAGCGTGATCGACGTCGTGCTCAACGGCGAAAAGGTGACGCACATGGACGCCGACCAATTCACACAGCCCAACCGCCGGCCGGACGGCAGCGAACACAAGTTCGACATCGCCTACAAGGACCACCCGCGCCGCGGCTACATCGGCCTGCAAGACCACGGCGCGGCGTGCTGGTTCAAGAACATCAAGATTCGGAAGGTGGAGTGAAAAGTAGGGTGCGCTGCGCGCACCGAATGCCGCGCCGCAGCTTTGGTAGAGTGCGCTGTGCGCACCGGAAGCGGCGATCGATGCACGCAGTGCACCCTACTGCATTGTCGGTGCGCACAGCGCACCCTACTCAAACAGCTTCTTGTATGTCGTCTTCGCCGCTTCGATCCCTTGCCGCACGGCCAGCACGTCCGCGCCCAGGCTGAGCATCCGGCACCCCTTGTCGTAGCAGCGGTTCGTGTACTCGGGATTCGGGGCGACCGTGCCCCAGTGCTTGCCGTGCCGCTTGCAAGCGGCGGCGACGGCGTCGAGGGCCTCCACGAGTCGCGGGTGCGCGAACTGCCCCAGAATACCGAGTGCTTGTGTCAGGTCGCTCGGTCCGACGAAGAGCAAGTCGACGCCGTCGTTAGCGGCGATCTGATCGACCTGCTCTAGGGCGCCCAGCGTCTCGATCTGGATCGCCACGAACAGATCGCGATTGGCGTCCGTGGCGAACTGTTCTTGCGACTTGTGCGTGTAGTGCGCGTCGCGCCCCGAGGTGTTCAGCCCGCGCAGGCCGCGGGGGGCGAAGTGGGCCCAGCGGACGAACTGCTCAGCGTGCTCGGCCGACTGGATCTGCGCGGCCATCACGCCGCCGGCGCCGGCCTCGAGGTTCTGGGTGACCAACGCATAATCCGTCGGCGCCATGCGGACGAAGCAGTCGAAGTTGTTGGCCCGGGCGCAGGCGGCGGCGAGCTGGACGTCCCGGTGCGTGAGCCCGCAGTGTTCCTGGTCCAGCCAGAAGCCGTGAAACCCCCCGGCCAGGCCAAAGAGATCGATCGTCACAGGGTGCAAAAGCCGCCCCAAGGCGAATACCCGGACCAGCTCCCCACTGGCCAGCAACTCTTGGAAGCGAACAGTCATGAGTGAGCGTCCTTTCGAAGGGGCGAAGCTGAAAAACCGGGCGATCTCGTCTGATGTCACGAACGGAACTGGCAGTGCCGCCGGAACGGCCAAAGTCTGACAGCGATTGGCCTTAGCGTCAAGCAACCGCGGGGCCGCGCGCCGCGACTTGCCTCGCGGCAGCGAGTCCCCAAAAATATTCCGTTACGGCCCGCGAACCTTGCTCCCGATGGACTGTCTGAGGGAGCAGCGGCGGGCATTTCGCCCGCTAGTGTGGTTTGGCCGTCCGGACGGATTGACTCGGCCGGCCGGCCATGACAGGCTTACGTAGGAGTTGCCCGGACGCGACGTTCGCACGGTCGGACCGGGCAACCCTGCAAACCCAAACCAGGAGATTGGCCCGGCGCCAAACAAGCGGCGCCGGAATGACCTTTCGCTCTTTTCGTTCTCTCCAGAAGCGCAGAAGCGCACGGAGCCTAAGATGCGTGCCATCATCAATCGCAACACGCGGATCGACATCCTCGGTAATCGCCAGGATCAATTCGTCGTTGCCGCTGGTGATGTGCTACGCACCGTGACGCTTGCGCAGCCCGTCTTTTCAGGGCAACTCTTCCAGGCGATGGCCGGTTATTTGGCGGCGCGAAAGCGCAGCTTGAAACCGGCGGCCGCCGCCGCGGCCCGCGCCGTGGAAACCGCGACCTGTTCGTTGGTTTCCAGTATGCGTGGGCTGCCTAGGTGCTGGCATACGCACGTCGTTATGCCAGACCTCCGGGTCGCAAGAGTCGGCTAGTTCCGCCGCAAAGCTGAACTGAACCCGAAGCTTCGACCGGCTGGCCGGCAGCCCTGGGCCGCGATGGCTGGGCATTTTGCCCGCTTCCGCACGCCTTGGTCGTTTCCCTGGTCCTTTGCACCGTGCTAACGCGCACGGTTTTTCACGGAGAGAGCCATGATCGTCCTGACCGAATCGACACGCGAGAAAGTGCTGCTGGCGGCGCAGGTCCGCGCCGCGCAGCGCGGCAACCGGGAGGCCTTCGGACAACTGGCCGAGCGGTACCAGCGCGCCGTGTACGCGGTGGCCGTCCGCCGGCTGCGCAATCACGCCGAGGCCCAGGAGCTGGTGCAGGAAGTGTTCGTGCAGGCCCTGCGGAAGCTCGGCCAGTTGCGCGAGCCGGAATGCTTCGGCGGCTGGCTGCGGTCGATCACCAACCGGATGGCGATCAACCGCTCGGTGCGCAGTGGGCCGGTCGTGCCGACGGACCGCGAGGTGCTCGAGGCCACGTGCGTCGAGCGGCGGACGCCGCTTTCGGATGCCTTGGATCGCGAGCGCGCAAGCCAGGTGCGGGCCGGTTTGGGCCGGTTGCGCACGCTGGACCGCAAGACGCTCGAGGCGTTCTACGTCCGCGGCCGGTCGCTGGTCGAGATGAGCGACGAGTTCCACTCGCCGATCGGAACGATCAAGCGGCGGCTGCACGTGGCGCGGAAGCGGCTCGCCCGCGAGCTGGCTGAGCTGGCCGTGGCGTAAGCGCGCATGCCCGTGGCGCCCGACGCACCGCCGCGGTGGAAGTAAAGCCCGGGGTCACTCGGCAAATTGTGCCGGGTGGCCCGGCCTTATTTTTGCGCAAGCCCCCAGGCGCCGGCGGCCATCGCCACCCATCCGACGATGAATGCCAGCCCGCCAAACGGCACGATGGCCCCCAGGATCCTGGGGCCGCCCAGCGCCAGCCCGTACAGGAGACCGGAGAACACGAGAATCCCGCCGGCAAAACACACCCCGGCAACGTCCCACAGGCGCGACGAGTGACGCAGTGCCAAGAGCCCTACCAGCACCAACGCCAGGGCATGGTACATCTGGTAGCGGACGGCCGTTTCGTAGGTGTCCAACTGGCCGGATTCGGTGAGGCGCGCCTTGAGTCCGTGCGCGCCAAAGGCGCCGCTGCCGACGGCCAGCGCGCCGAAAACCGCCCCCAACACGATCCACGTTCTGGCGGACACGCTGGTGCGACTCCAGGGGCTCTAGCTAGACGCGGCGGCGGCAGGGACGCCCGCCATTGTAGAGTCACCGGGCACGCATCTCAAAGCCCTGCAAGGGGCTGGTAGCGCGCGCCGCGCGGAGATGGTCCCTCCGGCGAGACGTGAACCCGGCGTCGCCCCTCCGGGGCTTGGCACGCATGGTGCCTAACGTGCACCGTGGGCTCACGCCCACGGCTACACGCCTA
>JACPPG010000052.1 GCA_016191115.1 Planctomycetia bacterium
TCAAGCTTGCCGGCGGCGCACCGGCGGGAAAGTGGGACAGGCACCGAGACGCAACGTTGGTCTGAAAGGGCTTGCGCTGTTTATGCTCGGAGCCAGTCCCATTTTCCCGCCTCGCCATTTTGAAAAACAGAATGGCCCTGTCTGAGGCATCCTCTCATCGCCCATAGAAATCCTGGAGACGGAAAAAATGCGCGCTCCGACCAAGCAACGGCCGCGGCAATGGTATCGCCCGCTGGCAGTCTTCGCCGGCCTGGCATTCCTCATTTAGCGCGGTGCTCCCGCTCTCGGTCGGCCGAGGCTTTCGACGACGTCGATCAGCTTTGGGATATCAATCGGCTTGGCCAGATAGTCATCCATCCCCGAGGCCAGGCACCGCTCCCGGTCGCCGGGCATGGCGTGCGCCGTCACAGCCACGATCGGCGTGCGCGTTGAGCCCGGCAACGCGCGAATCGCCGCCGTCGCTTGAAAGCCGTCCATTTCCGGCATTTGCAGGTCCATGAGAATCACGTCGAACGTGACTTGCGTTGCCCGGTCGACCGCTTCGCGACCATGCTCGGCTACGTCGACCGTATGTCCTCGCGCCGTGAGGATCCGCACGACCAGGTCGCGATTCGCCGGTTTATCCTCCACGACCAACACCCGCAGTGGTCCCGCGTCGCCGTTCGATCGCCCCCGGTCGAAGGCAGCGTGTGAGTCGTGAGTTTCGGGCACTTCTCGCGGTTGGCCTGGGCCACCCGCGGGTACGAGCGGTAACGTCACGAAAAACGTGCTGCCATGGCCTTGTTGGCTCTGCACTCCCAGCCATCCCCCCATCGCGCGCACCAGGTCGGACACGATCGACAGCCCTAAGCCGATACCTCCCTGGCGCCGCGTGATCGACGCATCGACTTGCATGAACGGAGTGAAAATGCGCTCCTGGTCCGCCGGCGAGATGCCGATGCCCGTGTCGACGACGGAAAACCGCAATTGCGTCGAGTGTCTTTCGATCGATCGTGCGACGCGGACCGTGACACCGCCGGATTCGGTGAACTTGATGGCATTCGACACGAGGTTGGCCAGCACCTGGCGCAGCCGCAGTGGATCGCCAACGACTTCGTCGGGCACGTCCGTTGCGATTTCCGACGTTAGCTCGAGACCTTTGTCAACGGCTCGAAAGCGGAAGGTGCGCACAAGCTCTTCGATCAGTTCGCCGAGCGAGAAGGGGACGCTTTCCAGGTCGAACTTGCCCGCTTCGAGCTTCGAGAAATCGAGGATCTCGTTGAGCAGCTCCAATAGCACGTGGGCATTGGATTTGACCGTTCCCAGATACTCGTGAACGTCGGGGGGCAGCGATTCGAGCAGCGCCAACTCCGTCATGCCGATAATGGCGTTCATCGGCGTCCGCAGCTCATGGCTGACGTTGGCCAGGAACTCGCTTTTGGCGCGATTCGCCCGCTCGGCCGCCAGCCGCAGGGCCCGCTCCTCGGCCAAGGCCACGCGTTCGGCCGCCTGCCGCTCGACGCGCCGCGTCATGTGGTAGAGTTCCACAAATACGGACACCTTGGCCCGCAGCACCTCGGGCACCACCGGCGTGAGAATGTAGTCGACGGCGCCCAGCGAGTATCCCCGCACCGCGAACGTGTCGTCGGGGAACGACGTCAGAAAGATGATCGGCGTGTGCTCCGACCGCTTGCGCTGGCGGATCAGCGAGGCGGTCTCAAAGCCGTCCAGATCGGGCATGTTGATGTCGAGCAAGATGAGCGCGAAATCGCCGGCCAGTAGCGCGCGCAGCGCCTCTGACCCGGAGCGAACCGAGACCACCGTCTGGTCCAGGCTCTCCAGAATCGCCTCGATGGCCAGCAGCTTCTCCGGCACGTCGTCGACGACCAGAATGCGGGCTTTATCTAGCTCATCCATTCATCACACCATAAGCCAGGCGCTCAACACCGATAGCATCTGGTCCGGGTCAACCGGTTTCGATAGGTAGTCCCAGGCGCCTGCCTCGATGCATTTCTCGCGGTCCCCCTTCATGGCCTTGGCGGTCACCGCCACGATGGGAAGGTTCTTGAACCGCGACACCTCGCGAATCGCGCGCATGGTGTCGATGCCGTCCATCTCCGGCATCATGATGTCCATAAGAACGATGTCCACGTCGGGCGCCGCATGGAGTAGATTGATGGCATCCCGCCCCGTCTCGGCCGACACGGTGACCACGTCGTATCGCTCGAGAATACTCGTCAGCGCGAAGATATTGCGGATGTCGTCATCGACGATCAGCACCTTCTTTCCGGCCATCACGGTGGAAGGGTCGCTCAAGTCCAGAATCATCTGCCGGCACCCGGCGGGAAGCGCCGCGACCCGGCGACACGTGAGCAACGATACCTGATCGACCAGCCGCGCGGCCGAATCGACCAGGCGCAAATTGAATTCCGCTGCCAGGTGTTTCCAGCGCACCAGCTCGTCGCCTCCGGCGTCCTCGTCGATGAACAGGAAGAGGGGACAGGCCATCGAATCGCCGGCCCACTGCTCGGCGAGGGCCGCCACGCTCATGTCGGGAAGCTGGGGCGCGAGGATCGCGCAATCCATGGGCGACTTGTGCGCCGCCGCCAGAGCGTCGGCTCCGCTCTCGACCGTCGTGATGCGAACGTCCGGTCCGCCCACCAGTTCGGCAATCGCCTCGCGTTGCCTCGGGTCGGGTTGGACAATCAAGATCGATCGTGCCGGGCGTTCGATGAACTCGCGCACATTGTCGAGGAATTGCGCCAATTGATCGATCGTCTGAATCGGCTTGGGCAGAAGTCCCTGTGCGCCGAGTTTCAGCCCCCGCTCCGGCTGGTCGACGGTCGACACGATGTAAACGGGGATGTGCCGCGTCGAGAGGTCGTGCTTGAGCCGCTTCAACACGCGCCATCCGTCGATGTCCGGCAGCGAGATATCGAGCAACATGGCCTGCGGCTGGAATTCCTGAGCCAAGGCGAGGCCAGCCGCGCCGGACGCGGTAATCAAGCCTTTGAAGCCCTTCTGATGAGCCGCTTCGAGCACGAACTTGGCAAAATCGAGATCGTTGTCGACGATCAACAGGACGCTGTCGCCCGGCTGAATCAACTTCCGGTCGTCATCCGCTTCATTCCACAGCGCGAGCGGATCGGAGGGCGCCTCCGTGCCGTCGGCCATCTCCGTTGGATTCCGCTCCGATTCCAGGCGCCGCACGGCGGGCCGCCGCACCACCTTTTGCGGCGCAAAGCTTTGGGGCAGGTACATCGTGAACGTGCTGCCGACGCCGGGCGTGCTCACCAGCCCAATCTCGCCGCCGAGCATCCGCGCGATTTCCCGGCTGATCGCCAACCCCAGCCCCGTGCCGCCGTACTTGCGACTCGTGCTCCCGTCGGCTTGCTGGAACGCCTCGAAGATGATGGGCTGCTTCTCGGCCGAGATGCCGATACCCGTGTCGACCACGGAAAATGCCAGCACGCTCGCGGCGGAGTTGAGGCTTTCATTGTCGGGTTGCCAGCCTTCGCGCACGGGTCGCACGCGGAAACAGACCCGCCCTTCGTGCGTGAACTTGAAGGCATTGGACAAGAGATTCTTGATCACCTGCTGCAAACGCTTGCTATCCGTGCTCAGCGCGCGGGGCAGATGGGCGTCGAGCTCGACGATAAAATCGACCGCCTTCGATTCCGCCACGTGACGGAACGTGCGTTCCACGAAGTTGTTAAGGTCCGCGAATCGTAGCTCTCCGATATCGAGCACCACCGTGCCGGACTCGATCTTCGACAGATCGAGGATGTCGTTGATGAGCATCAGCAAGTCGTTGCCTGACGAGTGAATCGTTTTCGCGTACTCGGTCTGCTTGCCGGACAGGTTCCCGTCCGGATTCTTGGAAAGCTGGTCGGACAGGATCAGCAGGCTATTGAGCGGCGTGCGCAGCTCGTGTGACATGTTGGCCAGGAACTCCGACTTGTACTTCGAAGTCAACGCCAATTGTTCGGCCTTTTCCTCGAGCGCCTGCCGGGCCTGCTCCACTTCCTGGTTCTTCTGCTCGACTTCGACGTTCTGGTGGGCCAGGAGCCGCGCCTTTTCTTGAAGTTCCTGGTTCGTCTGCTGTAGCTCCTCCTGCCGGCTTTGTAGCTCCATCGCCAGCGATTGCGACTGCTTCAACAGGTCCTCCGTGCGCATGTTGGCTTCGATCGTGTTGAGCACGATGCCGATGCTCTCGGTCAACTGGTCCAGAAAGGCCTGGTGCGTGGGATTGAAGCGCTCGAACGAGGCCAGCTCCAGCACGGCCTTGACCTGTCCCTCGAAGACCACCGGCAATACCAGGATGTTGACCGGCACGGCGCCACCGAGCCCGGACGTGATGCGGACGTAATCGCCGGACAGATTCGACAGCAGTATCTTTCGTTTTTCCAGCGCGCACTGGCCGACCAGTCCTTGCCCGAGCTCGATCCGCTTGCCCACGTCGCCTGGCTGCTCGTAGGCATAGCTGGCCAGGAGCGTCAGACACGGCTTCTCGGCCGAGTTGTCGTAGATGTAGAAGACGGCATGCTGGGCGGATACGACCGGCGCCAGCTCCGAGAGGATTAGCCGTCCCACCGCGAGCATGGCCTTCTGCCCCTGCAGCATGCGGCTGAACTTCGCAAGGTTCGTTTTCAACCAGTCTTGCTCGGAGTTCTTCAGCGTCGTGTCCTTCAAGTTGACGATCATCTCGTTGATGTTGTCCTTGAGCGCGGCCACTTCTCCCAGCGCCTCGACCTTGATGGAGCGCGTCAAGTCACCCTTTGTGACCGCGGTTGCCACTTCCGCGATGGCGCGGACCTGGTTGGTCAAGTTCGCGGCAAGCTGGTTGACGTTGTCCGTCAGGTCTTTCCAGGTGCCGGCGGCGCCGGGCACGCTCGCTTGCCCGCCCAGCTTCCCTTCGACGCCCACTTCGCGGGCCACGGTCGTGACCTGGTCGGCGAACGTGGCCAAGGTCTCGATCATGCCGTTGATCGTGTCGGCCAGCGCGGCGATCTCGCCCTTGGCATCGACCGTCAGCTTCTGGTTCAAGTCGCCGTTGGCGACCGCGGTCACGACGCGGGCAATCCCGCGGACCTGGCTCGTCAGATTGCCGGCCATGAAATTGACGTTGTCGGTGAGGTCCTTCCACGTGCCGGAAACCCCTTTCACCTGGGCCTGGCCGCCCAGGTTCCCTTCGGTGCCGACTTCGCGGGCGACGCGGGTCACTTCAGCCGCGAACGAGCTGAGCTGGTCGACCATCGTGTTGACGGTGTTCTTCAGCTCCAGGATTTCCCCCTTCACGTCCACGGAGATCTTCTTCGACAAGTCGCCGTTGGCCACGGCCTTGGTGACTTCGGCGATGTTGCGCACCTGGCCGGTGAGATTTCCCGCCATGAAGTTCACGCTGTCGGTCAAGTCCTTCCACGTGCCGGCGACGTCGCGGACGTCGGCCTGCCCGCCCAGCTTGCCCTCGGTGCCGACTTCGCGGGCGACGCGGGTCACTTCCGAGGCAAACGAGCGAAGCTGATCGACCATCGTGTTGATGGTGTTCTTGAGCTCGAGGATCTCGCCTTTCACGTCGACGGTGATCTTCTTGGACAAGTCGCCACTGGCCACGGCCTTTGTCACCGCGGCGATGTTGCGGACTTGCCCCGTAAGGTTGCCGGCCATCGAGTTCACGCTGTCGGTCAAGTCCTTCCACGTGCCGGCGACGCCCTTTACGTCGGCCTGCCCGCCCAGCTTTCCCTCGGTGCCGACTTCGCGAGCGACGCGGGTCACTTCGGCGGCGAAGGAACGAAGCTGGTCGACCATCGTATTGATGGTGTCCTTGAGCTCGAGAATCTCGCCGCGGACGTCCACGGTGATCTTCTTCGACAAATCGCCCGTGGCGACGGCGGTAGTGACTTCGGCGATGTTGCGGACCTGCGCGGTGAGGTTGCCGGCCATCGAGTTGACGCTGTCGGTCAGGTCGCGCCACGTTCCTTCCACGCCGCGGACGTCGGCCTGGCCCGCCAGCTTGCCTTCGGTGCCGACTTCGCGGGCGACGCGGGTTACCTCGGCGGCGAACGAGCGGAGCTGATCGACCATCGTGTTGATGGTGTTCTTCAGCTCGAGGATCTCGCCGCGGACGTCCACGGTGATCTTTTTCGAGAGATCGCCGCGGGCCACGGCCGTGGTTACGTCGGCGATGTTCCGCACCTGGCCGGTCAAGTTGCTGGCCATGAAGTTGACGCTGTCGGTGAGGTCCTTCCACGTGCCGGCCACTCCCTTCACGTCGGCCTGGCCGCCGAGCTTCCCCTCGGTGCCCACTTCGCGCGAGACGCGGGTCACTTCGGCGGCGAACGAGCTGAGCTGGTCGACCATCGTGTTGATCGTGTTCTTCAGTTCGAGGATTTCCCCCTTCACGTCCACGGAGATCTTCTTCGACAAGTCGCCGTTGGCCACGGCCTTGGTGACTTCGGCGATGTTGCGGACCTGGGAGGTGAGGTTGCCGGCCATGAAATTGACGCTATCGGTCAAGTCCTTCCACGTGCCCGCCACGTCGCGGACGTCGGCCTGCCCGCCCAGCTTGCCCTCGGTGCCGACCTCGCGAGCGACGCGGGTCACTTCCGAGGCAAACGCGCGAAGCTGATCGACCATCGTATTGATGGTGTTCTTGAGCTCGAGAATCTCGCCGCGGACGTCGACTTCGATCTTCTTCGAAAGGTCGCCGTTGGCCACCGCGGTGGTGACCTCGGCGATGTTGCGGACCTGGGCGGTGAGGTTAGAGGCCATGAAATTGACGCTGTCGGTCAGGTCCTTCCACGTCCCGGCCACGCCCTTGACGTCGGCCTGGCCGCCCAGCCTTCCTTCGGTGCCCACTTCGCGGGCGACACGCGTTACCTCGGCCGCGAAGGAGCTAAGCTGGTCGACCATCGTGTTGATGGTGTTTTTCAGCTCCTGAATTTCGCCCTTGACGTCGACGGTGATCTTTCGCGAGAGGTCTCCGTTGGCCACGGCGGTCGTCACGTCGGCGATGTTGCGGACCTGAGCGGTCAGGTTAGAGGCCATGAAGTTAACGCTGTCGGTCAGGTCCTTCCACGTCCCGGCCACGCCCTTCACCTCCGCCTGACCGCCCAGCTTTCCGTCGGTGCCGACCTCGCGGGCGACGCGGGTCACTTCCGAGGCGAACGAGCTAAGCTGATCGACCATCGTGTTGGTGGTGTTCTTCAGCTCGAGGATCTCGCCCTTGACGTCGACGGTGATTTTTTTGGAGAGGTCGCCGTTGGCGACCGCCGTGGTCACGGCGGCGATGTTGCGGACTTGCGCGGTGAGGTTAGAGGCCATGAAGTTGACGCTGTCGGTCAAGTCCTTCCATGTTCCTGAAACGCCCTCGACGCGGGCCTGGCCGCCCAGCCTGCCCTCGGTGCCGACCTCGCGGGCCACGCGGGTCACCTCGGAAGCAAACGAGCGCAATTGGTCGACCATCGTGTTGATGGTGTCCTTGAGTTCCAGGAACTCGCCGCGGACGTCGACGGTGATTTTTTTGGAAAGGTCGCCGTTGGCCACGGCGATCGTCACTTCCGCGATATTGCGAACTTGCGCGGTGAGGTTTCCGGCCATCGAGTTGACGCTATCGGTCAGGTCCTTCCACGTGCCGGCGACGCGCTTCACTTCCGCCTGTCCGCCCAGCTTGCCGTCGGTGCCGACCTCGCGAGCGACGCGGGTCACTTCCGAGGCGAACGAGCCAAGCTGATCCACCATCCGATTGACGGTGCGGGCGGTGCGGAGGAATTCGCCCTCGAGCGCGCGCCCGTCGATGTCCAAGGCCATGGATTGCGACAGATCGCCGCGCGCGACGGCCCCGATCACGCGCGCCATTTCGCTGGTGGGGTGTGCGAGATCGCTGACGAGCGTATTGACCGAGTCGATGCTTCCAGCCCAGGAGCCGTGCAAGGCGCCGACCGCGGCCCGCGCTTTGATCTTACCCTCCTTGCCGACGACGCGGCTGATGCGGCTCAGCTCTCCCGCCATCCCTTCGAGCTGATCCATCACGTCATTGAAGGCGTCCCCCACTTTCCCGCTGAGTCCGACCCAAGTCGTGGGTAGGCGAACGCTGAAATCCCCCTTCCGAAGCGCGGTCAACGCGCCGAGCAGGGCGTGCAGATCGACCGATTCGGCGGCGTCATGTCCGTTCACCACGGGTTCTTGGACGGTAGCCATGTCGGATTCCTTTGTGGGGGGGCCGGATGCTGGGGCGGTAGCCAGCGTTGCTTCGCTTGCTGCGCCGGACGGCTGACCCGCGCTCCCGGCGCGCTTCTGTAAGTCATGGAATGGAGGCTATACGGTCTTGGGAACTGCTGTCTGGTCGCGCGCGGGACGGGACACTGCCCCCTCCTTGCGGTCGCCCGCGAATCGAAGAACTCGATCCTCGTTACCGACAGTGCCGTCCTTTGCGTTCTGGATGTCTTTCCTAGCCACGATCGGTCGGCGCTTCTCGCTTACAGCGGCGTTGCGGCAATGCCGAAACGGGAACAAAAAGACCCCGTCTGTGCGCGCACTACTCGGCACAGCGGGGCACTCATAGCCACGACGACCGGCCCGTCACGAGCCAGTCGGGAACATTTACATTTCTAGGTCGCGCGGGGGGGGCTGTCAAACAAGTATCGGACAGTGCGAGTGCATTGCCGGACTAGCAGCGCCCGCAACCTCTTTGGCTGCAAGGCGTTTTGCGGCCGAGTGACATGCCCCGCTCCAGGGCCTGCTGGGAGGCTTTCAAGTTAGCTTCGGACTGGCAAAGAGGGTCTTGAGAACCTCGGGGGTCACTGGCTTGACCAGGTGGAAGTCGAAGCCCGCTTCGCGGGTGCGCTGGCGGTCTTCATCGCGGCAATAGCCGGTGATCGCGGCGATCACAGCGCCCCGGCAGCATCCGTCTTGCCGCAACGCCTCCGCCACCTCGTAGCCGCTAAGGCCCGGGAGGCCCAGGTCGAGAAGCACGACATTGGGTCGGAAAGTCCTCGCCACGCTCACAGCCGCATGGCCTTCATGCGCCGTTTGCACGTCGTGGCCAAAAAGCTTCGTCACAAGCAGCGCCATGGTCTTAGCCGAATCGACATTGTCGTCGACGACCAACACACGTTGCTTCGGCGGGAAGGTGGTCGATGATTCCATTAGATTGGGGACCGGTGCGCATGCCCGGGAACAATCCGACCGCCGAATTGCCGGGGTCATTCTGTTTTTCAAAATGGCGAGGCGGGAAAATGGGACTGGCTCCGAGCATAAACAGCGCAAGTCCTTTCAGACGAACGTTGCGTCTCGGTGCCTGTCCCACTTTCCCGCCGGTGCCCCGCCGTCCAGCTTAAATCTGCGAATGGCCCTGGCCGAATTGCCGGGGCGCTTGATTCTAGCACGTATCCCACAACGGCCCAAATTTCATTCGCATTCGTTTCTCGCTGTGAGTTGCTTCGGCGGCGCGTCTTCTCTGTTCCCGGCTAGACCAGGGGCCGGCGATTTAGACCACCCGCCAGCAGACTGACAAGGAACAGCACGAGAAACACGAAGAACAGAATCTTCGCGATGCCCGCGGCTGCAATGTAGACGCCCGTGAAGCCGAACAGCGCGGCAATCATGGCGATCACCAGAAAGACGAGAGCGTAGTACAACATAACGGTCTCCTTGGCTTGAAGGGATGTTGAGCGTTCGCCGTTGGCAACCCTCACGCATATGCCGTGCCAAGGCTTTGCCGCCCGTTCACTCGGGCTTTGCGCGCCATGAAAGGCCGGCTTCGACAGGCCGAACGAAGTGGACCTGAGGGCACGTTGTCTCAGCACGCCATACTCAACGAGCGGTGTTGGACTGCTTCAAGGCAACACGGTCGTTCCGGGTCCAATACCTTAGCGGGGGATACGCCTCAGGTTAAAGCCACGCGTTCCGGTGTCAGCGCAAAGGCAATCGTCCGGTGCCGCGTTTGCACCTTAACCTGTGCCGCATCGTAAAGCGCCCTGTCCATTCGACGTGTGTGGCATGCGAAGTGCATCTGCGATCGGCAGTTATTTTGCCAGACGAGGTGCGACCAGTTGTCGCAACAAACGTTGGCGCGAGTAAGGGCATTGGGAAGGAGCGACGATGATCAACGAACAAATGTTGCAAGGGAATTGGAACCAAATCAAAGGCTCGATTAAGGAGCACTGGGGCACGCTGACCAACGACGATCTGCGAGCGTTTAGCGGCAACGTCGACCAGCTCGTCGGCGTGATCCAACGCAAGACGGGCGAAACCCGCGAGGCCGTCCGGACGTTCCTCGAAGAGCTAACCGCCGATGGCTCGACTACGGTCGCCAAAGCGGCCGAGGCGGCGCGCGAGTACGCGAATCGGGCCGCGGAGACGATCCAAGACACATACGAAGACGTGGCCGACCGCGTTCGCAGCGGTTACTCGGACGCCGAGGCCATGGTCCGCAACAGGCCCGCCGAATCAGTCGCCGTCGCTTTTGGGGCCGGCCTTGTTACCGGTCTGGTCGTGGGGCTCGTCTTGCGAGCGCGATGAACGGCTGACGCAGGACCGAAAAGGAGCGCGTCATGGATGATTCGCAGGAAGCCGGCGAGCTTCGGCGGAACATGGCACAGCTTCGGAACGCACTTGTTACGGACGCGGTGCATTGCGCTGCCGGCTGGCGCGCGGCCACGGACTGGCGCCGCAAGATCGGCGCGCATCCCTGGAGTTCGCTGGCGATAGCGGCCGCGGCCGGCTACGTCGTCGTGCCACGGCGTCGCCCAGCCCGTGACCGAGGTGTATCAGTCGACGCGGTTCGAGCGCCCCACGTGAGTGCGTCGGCCGGATTGACGGCTACGGTGGGGACAGTGGTGATCCAATTTCTGGTGAGGAGCGCTATAGCCGCCGCATCGCGGTACCTCGGGCAGATGAGGGAATCTCACGCATCGAAAGAAAAAACGGAGCGGCTGCCTAAGCCGCGTTAAAACCACAAGTGAGTTCGACTCGTATGCGACACCGACTTGCGGCCGATCTGGACGTGCGAGTTCAACCGACAACGAGGGCGGCAGACAGGCCGCTCGCCGATCGCCTGGGTGAATGGCGCGAGGTGATCACGGCTTACGTCGGGGAACATCCCAAAACCTCGCTCATAGCTCTGTTTTCCGTGGGAGCATTCATCGGATGGTGGCTAAAACGCCGGTAACTAATGGTCGGAGCGCAGATGACGCTCGTGAGGCGGGTGTCAAATTCCACTTCACGGCTATGTTGCGCCACGTCGCCACGCTAGCTGAGTTGCAAACCCGGCTAGCCGCAGTCGATGCGCGGGACTTCGTTCGGAGGGCGAAGGTTCCTTGCGTGGCGGCGCTCGGGGCGGGGATGATTCTCGTTGGGTCCACGTCCGTCGTGTTAGCCGGGCTGGCGTGCGTTTTCGCAGGACGGGCAGGATGGTCGATCGGCGCGGCGCTCGTTTTGATCGGTGGCATCGCCGTCGCGATTTGCGCTGTCACGCTCCTGTCTGCGGCGCGATCGCTACGATCGGCCGCCGCCACGTTCGAGCGCTCTCTCGATGAGTGGCGCACGAACGTTTCCTGGCTCGCTGGCTTAGCCAGCCATAAACCCGAATCTCGTCAGGGGCTCGACTAGTGTGGTTACCAATGGTCGTAAGGAGGACCTTCAGATGAACAACCAAAGCAAGACTCGTCATGCGTCGACCGCCCGCCGGCATTCGATTCCCGAGGCTGTGCGTCAGCCGGCCGACGATTTGGTGGGATATGTCCGGCACTATGCCAAAGAGCGTCCGGAGGTCGTGGCACTGTGGTGCTTCGGAATTGGCTTTGTGCTCGGCTGGAAACTAAAGCCGTGGTAAACGCCCGAGGCGCTGCCGGCGGCCCGCGCGGTGGCAGGCGCTTTCGACCTGACAGGCAGTCGGATTGATCAACGTAACCTCGGAGTGAAGGCCCGGAGCGTACACCGTCCCTGGGAGAGCCAAGCCATGTATCGCCATCTCAAGTTAGCGTTGGCCGCGGGGGGCGTCGCCCTCGCGATTGTTTGTGCCGCAGTCAACGCCATGCAAAAGGCCGAGGCGCCTGCAAAAAAACCCGGCCCGGCGACACCCCGCAATGAGCAACTGGAAAGCGACTCGGGCAGGATCTTCCGTGCCGGTGGGCTGCTGGGTCGCGAAGTGCGAACGGCCGACGGCACCTCGGTCGGCAAGGTTGACGACGTGCTCATCGACCTCGACGAAGGCCATCTGGCGCTAGTGCTCGTCTCGGTAGGCGGCGACGGTAAGGAGCAAAAACGCGTCGGCGTACCGCCGGACGCGTTGGCCCGACTGGGGGTCGACGAAGTGATCGGCGTGGATGCTTCATCCGACCAATTCAAGGAATTTTCCCGTATCGACGCGGCAAAGCGCTTCACGAGGCAAATGGTGGCGAAGGCATACGCCCAGTTCGATCGCGACATCTATTGGGATAGGGAAATCCGAACCGACGACGAGGCCCTGGACCGATTAACCGAGCTGCGAAACACGTCCGTTCGGAATGCGCGCGGCGCTGGCTTGGGCGCTATCCAGGATTTCGCCATGACCACGCAGGGACGCGTGGCTTATGCCGGCCTGGCCACGACCACTGAGCCGGATCGTTTGTATCCAATCCCACTGAGCGCCTTCGTGGTTCCCAACGGCGCGAAGGAGTGGGTCGTGGACTTGCCCAAGGACATCGTTCAAAACACGCCGACGTTCCCCGCGCGCGAGTGGCCTAAGACGATCGACCGCGGCTGGAGCGAATACGTCCACGTTCAATACGGGCGTTCGCCGTTGGCCGGCGTCAACCGTCAAGTCGCCGAGTCGGCCACCAGTTCGGACCAGCGCAAGGTGAAATAGGCCGGAGTACGGCGTGTCCGGGAAGGGCCTTTGTGGCAATGACTGACTTCTTTCACCGATTCGCTCGCGCCGCGTCCGACTGCCTCGGTTCGCCCTTCGCCTTTGTCGCGGCGCTGGCAACCGTTCTGGTATGGGCGCTCACGGGGCCCCTGTTCGGGTACTCCGACACCTGGCAGCTCGTCATCAATACCGGCACGACCATCGTCACGTTCTTGATGGTGTTCTTGATTCAGAACGCCCAGAACCGCGATTCCTTGGCGGTCAATTTGAAGCTCGACGAGCTGTTGCGGGCCGTCGTGGCTGCTCGCACGGGCCTCGTGGATCTCGAGGATCAATCCAATCAGAACCTCAGCAAGCTGAAAAGAGAGTTTGCCACGATCGCCGACTCCGAGGTCGCCGCGTCGCGCGAGCCAGAGCCGCCGGCGACCTGACACGCCCCGGCGGCCGTAGTCGGAGCCCTTTTTGGCGCGGCAGCGACCCATCGGGCGGTTCGCCGCGCCCAAGGCGGCCTTGCAGGCCGCTTCACTTGGCGCCCCCTCGCCTCTCTCCTGCCCCATACACCCCGCCGCCATTTCGTGCCGGGTGGATTGTCGCCTCAGGACTGTTCTACTTACTATGGTGACAGGCGTCCCCCCTACGGGCACCCCGCCGAAATCAACACTCTGGCAGACATCGTCCGAAAGGCAGCACGTGAATGGGCGTTCTCACTCAGCTCCTTGATACCGACGGATTTATGCCGCGGTGGTATTGCGGCGACTGGTCCTCCGCGCTTGGATGGCTGCACATTACTTCCGATGTGGCCATCTGGGGTGCGTACACCGCAATCCCGATGGTGTTGATCTATTTCGTCTTGAATCGGCGAGACGTTCCGTTCTATCGCATCTTTTGGCTTTTTGGCGCCTTCATTCTGGCTTGCGGCACAGGGCACTTGATCGAGGCGGTCATCTTTTGGCACCCCGTCTATCGACTTTCGGGGGCGGTTAAGCTCATCACCGCCGTGGTGTCATGGGGGACCGTCGTCGCCCTCATCCCCGTCATCCCCAAGGCGCTTGGCCTGCCCGGAATCGCCAGACTCAACGACGCGCTGCGCAAGGAAGTCGAGGACCGCAAACGAACCGAGCAGACGCTGCGCGCGCAACGAACCTGGTTCGAGGTGACGCTGTCGAGCATCGGGGATGCCGTAGTTGCCACGGACGCGAATGCGCGGGTCACGTTCATGAACGCCGTGGCCGAGCGATTGACCGGCTGGACGCAGGCCGAAGCCCACGGTCGGCCGCTTGTGGATTCCTTCCACATCATCAACGAGCGGACGAGAAACCCTGTCGAGGATCCCTGCGCCAAGGTTCTGCAGACGGGGCACGTCGTCGGGTTGGCCAACCACACGGTGCTGGTGGCGAAGAACGGCGACGAGCGACCAATCGACGATAGCGCCGCGCCCATCACCGCGGACGACGGGACGATCCTGGGCGTGGTCCTCATTTTTCGCGATGCCACGGAGCAACGACGGGCCGCCGACGCCACGGGACGCCTGGCCGCCATCGTGGCGGACTCCGAGGACGCGATTATCGGCAAGAACCTCGAGGGCACGATCACGAGCTGGAACGCCAGTGCCGAGCGGCTGTATGGCATCCCGGCCCAAGAGGCCATCGGGCAGCCGATGTCGATCATCATTCCGCGGGATCGGCTTGACGAGGAGGCCGCGCTTGTAAGTCGCCTCACCGCGGGGGAGCGAATCGCGAATTTTGACACCGTGCGCAGATGCAAGGATGGATCGCTGGTCGATGTTTCGTTGACCGTATCGCCCATCAAAAACCGCGAGGGCGAAGTCATCGGCGCGTCGAAAATCGCCCGCGACATCACGGCGCGCAAGCACGGCGAGGATCGCTTGAGATTCCTGGCCGACGCCAGCAGCGCCCTGGTCGCCTTGATCGACTACCAAAGCACGATGCAGCGCATTGCCCGCATGGCGGTCCCGTTTTTCGCGGACTGGTGTTACGTCGACATGGTCAACGATCAGGGAAGGATCGAGCGGGTGGCCTTCGCGCATCGCAACCCCACGAAGGAGGCGCTGCTCAAGGAGCTCATCGAGAATTATCCCGTCGACCCGAGCGCGCCTTCGTTCTCGATCAAGGTGTTCAGCACCGGGGTGCCGGAGCTCGTGCCTGAAGTACACGATTCGCTCCTCAGGTCCCTGGCCCGCGACGAGCGTCAGTTGCGGCTGGCTCAATCCTTGAACCCGCGATCGTTCATGGTGGTTCCACTGCTGGTGCGCGACCGGCCGATCGGCACCTTGATCTTTGTGATGGCCGAGTCGGGACGGGCGTATGCGGAGTCGGATCTGGGATTGGCGCAGGACCTGGCCCGCCGCGCGGCGACGGCGATCGACAACGCGCGCCTGGTGGAAGCCCTGCGCCGGGCCGACAAGGAAAAGGACGATTTTCTGGCCATGTTGGCCCACGAGCTGCGCAATCCCCTGGCCGCCATCCAGTACGCGAATGAGCTGTCGCGCATGGGCGTGGGAAACGGAAGCGCCGCGACGGACGTCATCGATCGTCAGGTAAAGAGCCTGTCGCGGCTGATCGATGATTTGCTCGACGTGTCGCGACTGACGCGAAACAAGGTCCATCTCAATCGCGAGCCGATCGACGCCGCCACGATCGTGCGACGGGCCGTGGCCACGACGCGCCCCGTCATCGACGAGCGGAAGCACGAACTGGAAGTGGTCATTGCTCCCGGTCCCATGCCGCTGTTCGCCGACCCGACGCGGGCCGAGCAGGTCGTCGTCAACCTGCTGGCCAACGCCGCCAAGTACACCCCGGAAGGCGGCAAGATCACGGTGCAAGCCGTGCCCGAGGCGAACGAAATCGTCATCCGCGTGCGCGACACCGGCGTGGGCATTCCCCCGGAAATGGTTCCCCGCGTCTTCGAGCTCTTCACGCAGCTCGACCGCTCCCTCGATCGTTCCGAAGGGGGCCTGGGCATCGGCTTGACCGTCGTTCGCCATCTCGTCGAAATGCACGGTGGCACCGTCGCCGCCACCAGCAAGGGACTCGGTCAGGGAAGCGAGTTCACGGTGCGCCTGCCGCGCGCCGAGATGGCCCCTTACCAACGCACCGGGTCGAGGCACGGTCGCGGACCGCGGCCCGGATTACGCGTCTTGGTGGTGGACGACAACGTCGACACGGCCCGCGGCCTGGCCGTGCTTCTGAAGAATCATGGCTGTATGGTGGAGACCGCCCACGACGGAAGGACCGCGCTCGACAAGGCCCACGCCTCGCGGCCCGATGCCATGTTGCTGGATATAGGTCTGCCCGAAATCGATGGGTACCGCGTCGCGCAATCCCTCAGAAAGGAGCCTGGCTTCTCCCAGACGACTTTGATCGCTATCTCCGGCTACGGCCAAGAGGCGGATCGCCGGCGCTCGAAGGAAGCCGGCTTTGACGATCATCTGGTGAAGCCCGTCGATCTGGACGCGCTGCTTGCGGCATTGTCCAAGGTGCACCAGGGCGATGGAGCGGGGCATGGCGAGGGTACGGACCGCTGAACGTCACGCGTTTGGCCGACCGTGCTGTGTTTCCGGCGGCAACCGGTGTGCACGATCGTCGGCGCTGGCCGGCCCGCGCTAATCTCAGGGCCATTCTGTTTTTCAAAATGGCGAGGCGGGAAAATGGGACTGGCTCCGAGCATAAACAGCGCAAGTCCTTTCAGACGAACGTTGCGTCTCGGTGCCTGTCCCATTTTCCCGCCGGTGCGCCGCCGGCAAGCTTGAATCTGTGAACGGCCCTGGCGCTAATCTGACCTCCCTTTGCAAACCGTTCTCCGCCAGCCACAATGGCCAACACGCGCGTCCTGAGGGAATCCGGACGACGCAGCTCCGCGGCGGGACTTGCCAATGCCCACTCTTCTGGTCGTCGACGATGATCGCGCCGTTCGGCATCTGGTGCGACAGGCTTTCCAGGGCCCGGAATTGGAGGTCGTCGAGGCGGCGACAGCGGCCGAAGGGCTCGACCTCTCTCGCCAGCGCCAGCCCGATACCGTGCTCTTGGACATCATGCTGCCCGAGATGTCGGGCTTGGAGGCCTACCGAGCGTTCCAGACGATTGATCCCAAGCTGCCCGTGATTTTCATAACGGCCCTGGATTCGAGCGACGTCGCCATTCAGGCCATGAGCCTGGGAGCATACGATTTTGTGCTCAAGCCCCTGGAGGTGGCGCGGTTGTGCAAGGTCGTGCGGCAGGCGCTCGACATCCGCCGGTTGATGAATGTGCCGGTGTCGGTTCCGGGTGGGACGGTCGACGGGGGGGCCGACCGCCTCGTGGGTCGCAGCCCCGCCATGCAGGACGTCTACAAGGCCATCGGCCGCGTCGCTCCGCAAAACGTCACCGTGCTTATCCGCGGCGAGAGTGGGACGGGGAAAGAGCTCGTGGCGCGGGCGATTTATCAGCACAGCCCGCGGGCCAGTCGTCCTTTCCTGGCCGTCAACTGCGCGGCGATTCCCGACACGCTTCTGGAAAGCGAGCTCTTTGGCCACGAAAAGGGAGCATTCACCGGCGCCGACCAGCGGCGAATCGGCAAGTTCGAGCAGTGCAACGGCGGCACGCTGTTCTTGGACGAGGTGGGCGACATGTCGCTGTTGTTGCAGGCGAAGATGCTGCGCGTCTTGCAGCAGCAGCAGTTCGAACGCGTCGGCGGCAACCAGACGATCACCACGGACGTGCGGCTCATCACGGCCACGAACCGCGATCTGGAAAAGATGGTCGAGGCACGCGAGTTCCGTGCCGACTTGTACTATCGGCTGAGCGGGTTCACGATCCATTTACCACCGCTCCGCGAGCGCACGGCGGACGTGCCCCTGTTGCTCGACTATTTCTTGCGGCGGTTTTCCACGGCGCTGTCGAAGGACGTGCAGGCGATCTCGCCGGAAGCAATGGCCATTCTGATGGCGCATCACTGGCCCGGAAACATCCGCGAGCTGGAGAACGTCGTACGGCAGGCGCTATTGAACACGGTGGGCCCCGTGCTCCTGCCGGAGTTTCTGCAGGGCGCGGTTTCCGCGCCGGATTCCGGCGCGGATGTCGCGACTGCGCGCGGTGACGGTCTGACCTCGACGATCGAACGGCTGCTCGACCAAGGCAACGAAAATCTTTATGCCGAGGCCGTGGCCGCCCTCGAACGCTACGTTCTCAGGCGCGTCCTGTCGAGAACCCAAGGGAACATCTCGCAGTCGGCCAAGATGCTCGGCATCACGCGGGGAAGCCTGCGGAACAAGATTCGCGCTTTGGGTTTGTCCATAGACCGCGACATTCACATTGAAGAGGGTGCCTCGAGCGGCGACGACGAGGACGAATATCCCTAGCGCGGGACGACTCGACCGCCCGCGAGCGCATCATGCGTCGGCCGCGTCCCGCGGAGCATAGCTCGCCAACACCGCCGTCAGCCGGGCCAGCTCTTGATCGACGTCGCGAACGAGTTGTGACACGTTCGCCACGGCTTGCGCCGCGCAGCTCGATTCCAGCGCCGCCAGTGCGCGGACGCACGGCTCCGCATTAAAGTTCGCCGCGAGGCCCTTCAAACTGTGTGCCGCCCGGTGAACCCGATCCCAGTCCTGCCGCGCGACGCCTTCTTCGATTGCTCTTAGAAGCGACGGAGAATCTTCAAAGAAAAACCCGACAAGGTCCAGAAGCAGTTGTCGGTTCCCGCCCAGACGCGCTAGAGCGGCCGCCATGTCGATGGGCGAATCCGCGGTGGGCGGCGGATCGTCCGCTCGATGCGTGGCACTTGCGCCGCTTTCCATGACTCAACCGTGTGTGGGAGGACCTTAACTTGGAAATCCAATCTGCTCCCTGGGCGCGCCGATTTAGTCCGACGCCGGATAAGCGCAACGCCCAAGACCGCCACTTCTATTACGAATGATCGGAAGAATCCTCACCGTCCGCAATCGGGACGCATCACGTCGACGCAAAACGTTAGGGCAATTGGCGCGCCCGACCCCTAGGGAAAATGCACGCGGGATTTCCCCGGCAAGCGTTACGCTACGGTCGAGGACCAGCCACGATTGGTCGAAAAACGGCCATGCACCGACAATTCGCGCTTTTCACGCCGACATAGGCTGGATTTTCGAGTTTGGCACGTTGTATGCCTGACTTCCTAAAGTGAAACCAATGGGCCTGAAAAGAGGGAAATGCCACGGGGGAGAGGTCACTCGAATTGAGCCTCGATCGATCGATGGAGCGGTGGTAGCGGAACGGAACGGCGCTCTCGCAAGTGCCGTGCTGACCGTTGCCCGCCGGTCGCGGCGGAGGCGTTCCGGCCATGTTCCTTCGGTCGTTATTCTTTGCGCTGGTCGCCCTGTATGTTTTAGGCGCGCACTTGGCGGCAGGCGATGACACGGCGGCAGCTCCGACCAGTTCCGATCCCGCTCCACGGAAAACCGGTGGTCTCGTCATCGAGGTTTCCGGCATCGACGATCTAGCCAAACGGCAGTTGCACGGCGATGCGTCACGACTGGTGGAACTGTGCTGCAACCTTGGTGACTTCCATTGTTGCATCTCTCCGGAGTTGCTTCAGGGCGCGCTAGGGTCCGCGATCGCATTCGACGCGCCATTCAAGGACGTGCTGCTTGATTTGCCCGTAACCGGCGATGTCCGGTTCGCGGGCCAGGTGCGCATCACTCTCGTGCCTGATGAAGAGCAAATTGCCTTCGAGCTGTGCACGACCGGCGAGATCCAGATGCGCGGCATCGGACGTGCCCGGGGCGTGCGCATTCACTACGACGGCACCAGCCGCTACCGCGCGACGAAGCGCATTATGTTCGCGTCCGCCGGTTTGTCGTCTCTTCCGGCCACCTGCGCCGCTGAGTCTTCGGTCACCGTTGCGGACGTTAGCACGGGACGGCCGGGAATCGTGGGCCGGTTCGTCGAGCGAGCGGCCCGCCGGCAGGCCGTCGTCAATCAGGAAGAGGCCGAGGCGGAATGCTCCGAGCACGTCGAGGCGGCCATCCGCCGCGCCCTCGACTGCGAGGTGGCGACGCTTGCCAAGATCGTCAACACGGCCATGAGCGAGCGGATGCAGGTGCTGCGGGCCCCCGAACGTCATGCTTGGCAAGACATTAAGTTTCATACCGAGGACGGCTCGATCCACATCGCTCGCCACGACGAGCGGTCGGCGCTCGCTCAGCAGCCCTCTGCCAGCAGGAAACAGATACCTCCTGCTTCGCTACGGGTGTTCAGGTCCGGACTTGATTTCCGCTCCCTTTGCGTCCTGGGGCGGATCATGGTCACTCCGAAGGAGAGCGAACGCCAAGACGTTGGACGCAGTCAATCGATCTTTGGCAGAACGCACGCCCTGACGCTTCAGCCGGCACTCGCGGTCGAGCCGGACACTCTGACCATCGTCTTTGATTTTCCCCAGCAGGCACAGATAGCGCGGGCCCTCACCGGAACGCGTTAGTGCCGCGTGTACTGGACGTGTGACCTTGACGACGGGTCCGACTTCATAGCTCCGGCGTCGGCGGCACGTTGATACCCAGCGCCGTCGCCAGGTCGATCGCGTGCTCCTGCTCTTGCACCAGAATGTCGCGGATGACCTCGCACAGCGCGTACTCCCCGAGAGCTTCGGCCTGCCGGACCCTTACCCGGTAATTGGCGATGGTTTCCAGCTCGTTGGCCAGATCGAAGCGGAGCATCTGTTCGGCGTTCTCGGAGGTCTTGACGGGCTTTGCCACCACGGTCGGCATGCCGCCCAAATAATCGATTTGATTGGCGATCTCAAGCGCGTGGGTTAGCTCTTCGGCGGCATGGGCCTCGAGTTCCTGGGCGATGTTCATGTACGCGGCCCCTTTTAGCACCTGGCTGTAGTTCACGTAGGCAATGATGGCCTGATACTCGCGGGCCAGGTCCTCGTTCAAGAGGTCAATGAACTCGTCTCGGCTGACGGTGTCGCGTACATCGGGACTTTGGATTGTGGCCATGGCGTCGTTCTTCCTCTATGTGACGTGATTGGTGCGCAAGCGACGGCGCAACGGCTCGCAACACGCATGCCAAAGAGGCATCGCTGCACGCGCCACACGAAGCTCTTCGATCGGCACGGAATGTGCGGCCTCATGGCGCTGGTGCAACGGGGAAGGTGCACACGAGACGCCTTTCAGAGGAGGTGCAACATGTTCCGGAAGTTATTGCTGGCAATCGTGTTTGCCACATCGTTTTTGGGAGTCTTCTCGCCTCCGCAACCGATGGCCCGCGAGGCCAGCGCGCGGCCGTGGGCACGATACTACTATCCGTATCGAGCCTACTATCCGTACAGCGCCTACTATCCGTACAGCGCCTACTACCGACCCCCGTATCGGGCCTATTATGGCGCGTACTATCGGCCCTACGATCGGCCGTATTACTACGGCTACCGTCCGTACTACGGATCGTGGTGGTATTGAGCGACGAGGGACGAGAGAGGGCGCGGCCAGTGCATTCTAACGCGGCGCACTGGCCGCGCTGGGAACACCCGCCAAAAGGGACTGAAGCGCATCCACACCGACCGGTTTGGTCAGATGCCGATCAAAGCCCGCCTCCAGGGCCCGACGGCGGTCGTCCTCCTGGCCATAGCCCGTAATGGCTACTAGGAACGTGGACTTCAGTCGCCGATCGCCGCGCACAGCGCGGGCCACCGCGTAGCCATCCATGTCGCTTTGCAGATTGATATCGCAAAGAATGACGTCGGGCAAAAACTCGCGTGCCCGCTCGACGCCGGTGGGGCCATCGACCGCCACGACCACGTTGTGACCGGCAATCTCAAGCAGCCGACTAAGAGACAGACATGCGTCGCGGCTGTCGTCGATCACCAGCACACGGGCTGGTTTCGACGCGACGGGCGTACGCTTCTCGTCTTCTCGTATTTGATCGCGTGACAGCAGCGGCAGCCGGACTGTTACGATCGAACCGCGGCCGACGCCCGCGCTCTCGGCCTCGACGGTGCCTCGGTGCAGCTCGACGAGTCCCTTGACCAGGGCCAGCCCCAAACCGAGACCGCCCCGATTGCGATCGGCGGCTTGATCGGCCTGGGTGAACGGTTCGAACAGCCTGGCTAGCGTCTCGGCGGTCATGCCGATTCCGGAGTCGTGCACCGCCAGCACTACGTTCTCCGCGTCGCGGCGCATTGAAACCCGCACGGTTCCGCCGGGGTTGCTGAACTTCACGGCGTTGTGCAGGAGGTTCCCCAGAACCTGCGAAAGGCGGACCGAATCGCCGTCGATCCATAGCGGTTCGGATGGTGATGCGACCTCGAGCGCGACCGCGTGGGCGGTGAAGACCGGGCGATGGTCCTCGACGGCCAACCGGGCCACCTCGGCGAGATCCACGCGCTGGGGGCGCAGCGAGATCTTGCCCTCCGAGATCCGCGATAAATCGAGCAAATCGTCGATCAGCCGCGCCATCTGGGTTGCCTGCCGCTCGATAACGTCGTGCATTTCCGCCGCGTCGGGCGACGGCGCGCCGGCCAGCTTGAGCACCTGCACGCCGTTCAAGATGCCGGCCAGCGGATTCCGCAGCTCGTGTCCCAACAGCGCCAGAAAGCGGTCTTTTCTCTGATCCACCTCGCGCAGCGCCGCTTCGGCCCGTTTGCGTTCGGTGATGTCGCGCGCGATCTTCGCCGCGCCGATCATCGTGCCCTGTTCGTCCTTGATGGGCGAAAAGCTCAACGAGACTTCGATCCGCCGGCCGTCCTTGGTCAGGCGTTTCGTTTCGTAGCTTCGAACGCTCTCTCCCCGCTCGAGCCGGGCAAGTAGCTGGGGGCCCTCGTCGTGGTAATCGGGCGGATCCAATAGCGAAATCCGCCGGCCGACGACTTCCTCGGCCGTATATCCGTAGAGCTTCCGGGCACCGGCGTTCCAACTCGTGATATTTCCCTTCAGATCCTGCCCGATGATCGCGTCCTCGGACGATTCCACGATGGCACCCAGCTCGCGCAGGGCCCGTTCCGTGCGCATGTGCTCGGTCACGTCGATGGCGATTCCGCCGACCCAGCCGGGACGATCGTCCAATCCGAAAATGGGAAACTTGCTGACAATCGAGTAGTGGAGGACCCCGTCGCCGTGCCGGAGCGTTTCGACCATTTGCACGCCGGCCGCGCTGGCGAACGCCTTCTGGTCGTTCTCCTTGAACTGCGCGGCCGTAAGCGGAGGAAAGACCTCGTCGTCGGAGCGCCCGTAAAGCCTGGCCCGCGGAACTTGAAAGGCCTCTTCGGCCGCGTCGTTGGCATACACGTATCGGCCGCGCGCGTCCTTGATCCAGGCCAGGCCGGGCAGGTGTTGCATGAATCGCACGAAACGCTGCTCGCTTTCCCGCAGCGACGCCTCGACCAGCCGCTGACGCGTGATATCCAGCGTGACGCAGCGGGAATGAACGAATTGTCCGTCCTCCGCGAGGCCGCTGGAATTGATCAGCACGTGTTTGATCGAGCCGTCCTTGGCGCGCAAACGCGCTTGGCAGTCGCGCACGTCCTGCCCCTGGGCCAGGCGGTCGAGAATCGTTCGAATCACCTCCTGGTCGGCGTGAAACTCGGCGATGTGGTGGCCGACATATTCGTCGCGCCGGTAGCCGAGCAACTTGAGCTCGGCCTGATTAACGCGCTGGATCGTTCCGTCAGGGCCTACCCAATGGAGGGCGACCGGCGCGTTATCGAAGAAGTCCGCGAGCGCGCGGTGCTCGCGATCGGCGGGTTCACAAGCGCCGGGCGCGTCGAGCGACGGAATGTCACGGTCGTCGGCGTCCGACGGCGGGGCCATCGTTGCGAGACTCCGATTGTGTGCGCCAGCGCGCTCCGCGCAGCCTCCGCGGAGGGCCACCTATTCGATTATCTTCCGATGCCGCGCGGCGACGCAAGACAGCCCACTAACCAGGGCCATTCTGCTTTTCAAAATGGCGAGGCGGGAAAATGGGACTGGCTCCGAGCATAAACAGCGCAAGTCCTTTCAGACCAACGTTGCGTCTCGGTGCCTGTCCCACTTTCCCGCCGGTGCGCCGCCGGCAAGCTTGAATCTGTGTGCCTCTTTGTCCGATCGTAAAGCCACGGAGCGGCGGCCGCGGATTTCAGGCGAATTCGGCGTAGAGGGGCGAATCCGAGGGTGTGCCTTGGTTCGATCGTTCCTTGCTTTTTGTATCCATCCTGGCGCGCAATTCCTCGCGATGAATGGCCACCTCGTGGGGCGCCGAAAATCCCAGCTTCACGGTCCCACCGCGGGCCGCGAGGATCGTCACGACGATATCCGGCCCAATGACGACGCGCTCCCCCAATCTGCGGCTTAGCACGAGCATGGCAATCCTCCTTGGTTGCAATCCACAGGTCTCGGCCCGATCGTTTATTCCGACGCGATGCGGGGCACGGCGGGATATCGCGGCCCTGCTACCTCGATCTGATTAACGAGTTCTTCGACTCCGTGCGTTCGCGCCACGACAGTTTGCGCCAACTGCTTCAGATAGTAGGTGGGCACGCGGCCGTAGAGGGTCAGCACTCCTTCGTGAAACGTGCATTGAAGTTCGCGCAGCGACAGGTACGGGCTTGTGCGGAGCTTCTGCTGGCTCACCCGCGCCACGTCGCAGTCGGCCAGCGACCAGCGATTCTGGTGTGGCTCGTGGACCGGTTGCGATTCAAATTCAGAGATGGTGGACATGACGACCGCCTTCCGAAAAACCCCTAGCTGGCGCCTGCGAGGACGACACGGACAATCGCAGCGTTGAAGCCGAACATTCGTGGCGACAAAAAAACGAGGCGGGAACCCGCCGAATGAACGCCGATACGATGGCGAGGCGCGGCCACAAAAAAACCCCGCCTGTGCTGCGGTCGAGGGCACAGTGGGGCAGTCGTAGCCGGGTTACGGTCAACCCTTCACGAACTGACCGCATGCCGCTTTCTATATCCGCGTCCGTAGTTTGTCAATAATGACAATTTGTCGCCCTGTGCTTTTTGCCCCGAGCACGCGGCCGGCCCCGGGATACGCTGGTAGTGGGGGCCTACCCGCCCGCGCCTTACGGGGGGGCTTGTTTCCGACAAGGCGACGCCACAGGATGTGGCCTGAGAGTTGCTCACCGTGAGCCCGACCGATCGGCTCGATTTCCAGGAACTGCGGGCCCGTGGGGCCAGTGCGTCGTCTTTGGTGGTCGCGACCGGCTACGGTCGTGTCGCAAGACCATCTTCACGGAGGACATCGAGAGCCGATGAGTTCTGACGGTCTGTTGTCCATGTCCACTTGGCAACCCGCCGCCGCCAGTCACGCCTTGGAGTCGCTTCCCGCGGCGGTGGCGATCCTCGACTCGGACGGCGCGTTGCTGCACGCCAATCGCGTTTTTCTTGAATCGTCCGGCCGCGCGGCGGATGAGTTGCTCGGCGCCGACTGGTTCGAGTTGTTCGTGGCCGGCGAAGATCGTGTCCGGGCGCGCGCGTGCTTCGAACGCGCGGCCCGGCACGGCAATTCCGAGACGTTTCACGGCGCGCTGGCTTCGCGCCAGGAGCGGCCGACGGAACTGCTCTTTACGTTGGCCGCCGTCGAAATGCCGACGGGCGCGAAACATATGGCGGCCATCGGTTGCGATATCGCGCGCTTTCGAGCCGCCGACCAGCGGCTGACGGAATCCGCGCGGCTGGCCGCGATCTACCAGATCATGAACGGCATGACGCACGATATCCGCAACGTGCTGCAGCGCAGCAACGCCTGCCTCGAGATGCTGGCGATGGAACTGAAGGACCACCCGACGATTCTCGACCTCGTTGTCCGCGTCCAGAGTGCGCAGCGTGATATGCAGCAATTGTACGAAGACGTCCGCGCCTACGCCGCGCCGATCCATTTGAACCGTCAACCGCGATCGCTCGTCGAGCTGTGTCGGGAAACAGCCGGCGACGCCCGCAGGCAATTTCCCGATCGGTCGATCGAGCTCGTCGAGGAGATCGCCGCGGAGGCCGCCTCCTCGGTGGTCGACGGGGGCGCCATTGGCCAGATTTTGCGGCATATTGTCGATAATGCCGCCTCGGTGAGCCGGCCACAAGGACCCATTGTGATTCGCTGTTCCAAAGCCACGCTCGACGACCACGAGGCGATCGAAATCGTGGTCCGCGACAGCGGCCCGCGACTGACGGACGAGCAAAGGGAGCGCGCGCTGGCCCCCTTCGCGGCTCTGCGCGGTCACGCCGTGGGAGTCACGCTCGCCACCGCGCAACGAATCGCCCAGGCGCACGGGGGCGCGGTGAAGGTCCGCTCATGTGAGCCGGCGGGCGCCGAAGTCGTCGTCACCCTTCCCCGAGGCTAGCAATGAAACAATCCCTGCGGATCGCCGTTGCCGATGACGAGCCCGACATGCGGGATTTCTTCGAGCGGATGTTGCCCCACCTCGGGCACCAGGTGGTGTCGGTCGCCGAGACGGGTCGCGAGCTGGTCGAGCACTGCCACAACCTGAAGCCCGATCTGGTCATCACCGATATCAAGATGCCCGACATGGATGGGCTTTCCGCGGCGGCGGCCATCTATCGCGAGACGCCCCTGCCGGTGATCGTGGTGTCGGCCTATCACGACCAGGAATGCATCGAACGAGAGGAGTTGGACCACGTGTTGGCGTATCTGTTGAAGCCGGTCAAGCTCGCGGATCTTGAGCCGAGCATCGCGCTGGTGATGCGGCGGTTCCAGCAATTCCAGGTGCTTGCCAAGGAGGCCGCCGACCTGCGTCAGGCGCTAGCCGACCGCAAGCTCATCGAGCAAGCCAAGGGGGTCTTGATGCGCTTGGCCAGCTTGGATGAGCAGGAGGCGTTTCGCCGGCTGCAGAGTCTGGCCGCCGACAAGAACCGCAAGCTGATCGACGCGGCGCAGATGATTCTCGGGGTGGAAAAGGCGCTCAGGCCGGCCAGCCGGCCGCCGGCATAAATGCGGCGGACCGCTGGTTCCAAAACGGCCGACGTGGCTGCGCGCCGTTCGGTCAGGCGTCAAAGTCCGTCTTCACCGCCGTGGGACCGACGAACCGCTCGGCAGCATCGCGTTGCGCGACTTTCAGCCACGCGCCGACAAACCGGCATTCGAGTTGCGGCCGCGCAGGCTCCAGAAGACCCTTCCAACCCAAAGGATTCTGGGGGGCGGTGCCATGCGAACTGCTGCGCGATCTATCAAAGCGGCTCTTGTCGCCGCGTCGTTGTGGATTCCCGTGGCGTCGAGCGTTTGTGCCCAGGCCGTGGGAGGCCAGGCAGGGGCGCCGCCCGCTGCTTCGCCGGGAGTTACGGTTCCTGGCGGAAACGCACCGGCCGCCGCGCCGACGAAGGTAGACGTGCGGCCGCAGGCCCGAGACGAAGAAATTCAAAGGCGACTCGAAAGGATTCTCAAGGCAACCGGCTGGTTCGAGGATGCGAGCATCGCCGTGAACGAGGGGGTCGTCTTCATTAGCGGGCGCACCGAGGTCGACCAATACAAGAAATGGGCCAGCGAATTGGCGCAAAGCACGCAAGACGTCGTGGCCGTGGTCAATCGCGTCGAAGTGGGGCGGCCAAAGCATACCTGGAACTTCGACCCCGCCCTCGCAAGCCTCGATGAAATGTGGTTCGGCCTTGTGCATTCGCTCCCCTTCGTCGTGCTGAGCCTGATCATCATTCTCGCGGCTCTCGGTGCCGCCAAAGGGGCGGTGCGCGTCGGCCGCTTGCTGCTTCGACGCCGCCTCCCCGCTGGGCTGCTCCGCGAGGTGACCGCCCGCATGCTCGGGCTCTTGGTCTTTCTCGTGGGGATCTATATCACGCTGCACGTCTCGGGCTTGACCAACATCGCCCTGACGGTGGTGGGAGGGACGGGCCTGGTGGGCTTGGTGGTCGGCATTGCTTTCCGCGGTATCACCGAGAATTTCCTGGCCAGCGTCTTTCTCAGCTTGCAACACCCCTTTCAAATCGGCGATCTGATCGAGGTCGGCGGCATCCTCGGTTATGTCCATCAATTGACCACGCGGACAACGATCCTGACCACGTTGGACGGCAACCAGGTGCAGGTGCCAAACGCAACCGTCTATACGAGCACGATCCACAACTACTCTTCCAACCCCAAGCGTCGCGAAGACTTCGTCATCACCGTTCCTTATGCCGTCTCGCTCGCGGATGCCCAGGCCCGCGCGCTGCAGGTCCTCGAAAAGCACCCTGCCATACTCCGCGAGCCCGAGCCCTGGGTGCTAGTCGATGGCTTCGTCGAAAAGGGGGTGAACCTACGCGTCTACTTCTGGCTCAACGGCAGCCGTTTCAGTTGGCTCAAGATCCGCTCGTCCGTGATGCGGCTTGTCAAACGATCGCTCGAGCTGGCGGGTAGCGACCAGACGCCGCCCGACGGTCGCGACCGCGCGCGTGGCGGACCAACGCGTCAGGTCGAACCTAATATCGTGGCCACGGCCGCCGAAGGCCGGTTGCGGACGGAAGCGGGCCAGATCGCCGAACAGGCCCGTGAATCACGCGCCCCGGAAGAAGGAGAAAACCTGCTCGATCGCTCCCTCTCCGACCCCCAAGAAGACGGTGCGACCCGCACCGAGGAATCGAAATCCCTGGCGGGTTGAAGCCCAGACGCACCGCACGGCATGGCGATGCGCCACGGGCCGCTAGTAGTTCGACGGGGGCGTTTCGAGCCCAATCCCCAGGTCGGCCGCTTTGACCACCTGCGGCGTCCAATGACGGGGCTTGGCGATCCATCGCTTGGCTCGCTCCGCGTCGGACCAGTGACTTTGGATATCGTCGCACATCCGGCGGACTTCCTGCGGTGTAGGCAGGTAAGCGGCCGGCCGGTCGGCTGTCGCGCGACGCCTGTTTCGATTGTCCATGCGGTACTCCCCTGGCCCAAACGAGTGTGGCTGCCACCGCACATTGGATGCCAATCAATGCTGGCATTCTTATAACGCCCATAGGGCATCCCGTTTGCTCGCCCCATGAGTCTGGCTAGAGCCTTAAGTAGCTAAGTAGCGAGGTGACCACATGAAATCCGCTTCCAGGCAGCCAGGCGACCACACGTTGGTCTGGCCGGCGATCGCGGCCGGTTCCGCACTCTTGATACTGGCCATCTGGCGCCGACCATTGTGGGCTGCCCTGGCAACTGGTGTCGGGCTTTGGCTTGCGCATCGGGACAGGAGCTGCGCCGACAGAGGGCCCGCGGCCGATGCCATCTCCGGCCAAAGCGAGAAGCAATCGGCCGGGGATGACTTCAATGCGATCGACCAGGCTTCCTGGGAGTCCTTCCCGGCAAGCGACCCCCCGGCGTCTCATCAGATCACGTCGTGAAGATCGCGAACCCCGCCCGCTATCGCGGTATCACACCCTCCGATCGGCGGAATTGCCGTCCGGCGCAGCGTGCGATCCGTCGCCGCTCAAGATCTCCGCTACCACGCTCAGCAGCTCGCGCGCGTTCAATGGCTTGGCCAGCACGCGTTCCACGCCCGCGTCGATGGCTGGAAAGACCGTATTGATGTTGGCGTACGCAGTGATGAAAATCCCACGAATGTCGGGACAAACCTCCCTGGCCTTCCGGAACGTATCGACCCCGCTCATGCCGGGCATCTGATAATCGAGAACCGCCAAATCGTAAGGGGCCCGGTCCATGAGTTCCAAGGCCGTGGGTCCGTCGGCGGCCACGTCGACCTTGTAACCGTCACTCGACAAGAGCTTCGCAACGACTTCACGCGAGCTGCGATCGTCGTCGACCACCAGGACCCTGGATGCACACATGGCGAGTGTCTCCTCATCTCCTCTGTCGCAGGCTTTTGCGGCAAGCTTGCGGTACTGACCAGCTCACAGTGCAATTCCGACGCCCCGAAGTAGAAAAACTCGTCCCGATTTGCCGCGGCCTCGATGGAGGGAGCGCGCCAAATGGGGACCATCTCGCCGGCGACGAGGCGCTTTACCAATCGACCGACGGAGACGAGACGCCCACGTAGACCCGCCACCTACCCCATTCTAGTGGTCATAAATCATCCAGGCCGGTTGCCAGCGCGCCAGTACGAACCGCCCGGAGCTCACCCGTTTCGGCCGGAATCTGCCTGGTCGCGGCCACGCCGGAAGCGGGCATACCGTTTGCGTCACTTCGTGCGCTCGCTGCGTGCGTTCCCTTTTTTAGCGATTGGTCAGGCGACAGTCCGGACAGGGGGTTTGGGGCGGTCAAACAGGAGCGATCGAATGCCCAAGTTGCTCGTGATCGACGACGACCGGTCGGTGCTGTACTTGATCGAGCAGGCCTTCAAGGATTCGCCGATTTCCGTGCTATCCGCGCGCAGCGTCGAAGAAGGCTTGCAGCTTATCGGCCAGTCACCCGACGTCCTGCTTTTGGACATCATGCTTCCGGAGATTTCAGGACTCGAGGCGTTCCGGAAGGTCCAGGCTCTCGACGGCAAGCTGCCGGTGATCTTCATTACCGGCCGAACATCGAGCGATACGGCGATCGAGGCCATTAAGCTCGGTGCTTACGACTACTTGTGCAAGCCGCTCGATCTGCCCAAGTTGCGCGAGCTGGTGGACCGCGCCATGGAGATCCGGCGATTGATGCAAGTGCCGGTCAGTCTGCCTCGCAGCGAGACTACTCCGGCGGATTGCGAGCAGATCGTGGGCCGCAGCCCGGAAATGCAGGAGGTCTTCAAGGCGATCGGGCGCGTGGCGCCGCAGAACGTCACCGTGCTGATCCACGGCGAGAGCGGGACCGGCAAGGAGCTGGTGGCCCGCGCCATCTATCACCACAGCGACCGGGCGGAGAAGCGATTTCTGGCCGTGAACTGCGCGGCCATTCCCGAGGCGCTCTTGGAAAGCGAGCTGTTCGGCCACGAAAAAGGGTCGTTTACCAGCGCCGACCAGCGTCGCATCGGCAAATTCGAGCAGTGCAACGGCGGCACGATTTTCCTCGATGAAGTCGGCGACATGTCGCCGCTAGTGCAAAGCAAAGTCCTCCGTGTCCTGCAAGAGCAACGGTTCGAGCGCGTGGGCGGCACGGAAACCATTCAAACGGACGTCCGGATCATCGCCGCCACCAACCGCGATTTGCGGCAGATGGCCACCTGCGGGGACTTCCGCGAGGACCTGTACTACCGCCTTAACGGTTTCGCCATCAAACTGCCCCCCTTGCGCGAGCGAGGAGACGACCTGCTCCTCCTTCTGGAGCGATGCGTGGAGCGTTTCGGACGCGAGATCGGAAAGGACGTGCGGAGCATCAGCCCCGACGCCCTCGACATCTTGACGCACTACTCGTGGCCGGGGAACGTTCGGGAACTGGAGGCCGTGATTCGGCAGGCACTGCTACAAACCACCGGCACGGTCATCCTTCCGGAGTTCCTGCCCGACGCGGTTCGCATCCCCGCTTCCAGTCGCCGGCGCGAATCCTCCGACGGCCTGCCGGCCGGGAACCTCGCCGAGTTCGTGGACCACTGCCTGGAAACCCACACGACCGGCATTTACAGCGACGCCGTCGAAATGATGGACCGATACCTGGTGACGCGCGTGTTGCGCCACACGCACGGGAACCAGTCGCGCGCGGCGCGGCTGCTGGGTATCACCAGGGGCAATCTGCGAAACAAGATCCGCCTGCTCCGCATCTCTCTCGACACGACGGTCAGGGCGGAGCCCGATCACGCCGAGGAGGAGGAGCGTGAGTTCGCGTCGGCGAGCTGAACCCCGGCTTCCTTGCTGTTCGTTCGCGCAAGTTGTCTACCGTCTCCCATAAGGAATGGCCGATGGCCTCCCGGAAAACAGCCAACACTGGCACTGGAATTGCCCCTGGCGGGTATTGTGGGTGGCGATTCCCGGGTGAAGGACACGTCGAACCGCCCTTATGGCAACTCAGCCCACGGCAGGCGCGCCGGAGGCCAAGCGTATGAGCGTGATCGAGTTCATCGGTGGACCGTTCGACGGTTACTGTCAGGCGTTTGAGGAACCCTCCGAGCGATTGGCCGAAACGGTCGCCCTGCCGGTCAACGAGAACGTCTTCCGCATGCTCGAAGGACAGTCGCGGGGCCCGGCCCAGCCGACGCGCACCGTGGCGCTTTACGAGCGGTTCGACCGCGATCATCGGTTCTTCTTCACGGGTTCCTGCCTGCCGCAGGATTTCAACTTGCAGGACTGGCGGGTCTAAGGGCCTATCCGAGAACCGTCCGAAGAGAGGGAGACGCCGGGCGATCAGGAAGATCGTGCCGGCGAGCCGTTTGTGGGTCCCGCAGGCGCCATCCTTGACCGCGCGCTGACCGCGGCCGGGTTGAGTCGCGGCGACGTCTACGTGACCAATGCCGTCAAGCACTTCAAGTGGGAACCGCGCGGCAAGCGACGCTTGCACGCCAAGCCCACCGCGCGCGAGATCAAGGCCTGCCGCCCGTGGTTGGAGGCGGAGATCGAGGCCGTCGACCCGCTGGGCATCCCGTGTTTGGGCGCCACCGCGGCACAGGTATTGCTCCGAGGCACTTTCCGCCTCACGAAGCACCTTGGCGAGCGACTGCCATGGAGCGGGGCGCGGTGCATCTTGGCGACGTTTCACCCCTCCGCGGTGTTACGGGCGCCGACTTCTCAAGACCGCCAGCGCATGATGCGGCAGTTCACGAGCGACCTGCGACTTCGAGTGACACGGCGCGGCGCGACACCACGAGAGATGGCAACAAGTAACTTGCCCCGCCGTTCTCCGCCGGCTGCCAAGGCCCGAAGCAGCCCGGCGACGCGAAAGGGCCTCGGTCACTTTTGACCGGGGCCCTTTCTTTTTTTGGTTGCACGCCAAAGGCGCTGCGGCAATTCCGGGGCTGGCCGGTCGCACGGCGCGCAGGACGGCCGTTTTTAAGCCACTCTACGAGTCGGTCGCGCAAACTGGGCGCATGAAAATGGTCGAGGCCGAGAACGCCTCATCCTGCATCCGTTGGCCGGCGGTACCTGCGAGGTAAATCGGCCAATGGCGACCTGGTCAGAATCCCAATGCAGGACAGTGGCGACCCGGCCTCGACCGAGAACGCGCCACGGTGCAAGAGCAAATCGCGTGCCTCCGCCGGCCCTCGCGCGCCACGGTCCGCTTCAACATCCCAGGGCCGTTCACAGATTCAAGCTTGCCGGCGGCGCACCGGCGGGAAAGTGGGACAGGCACCGAGACGCAACGTTGGTCTGAAAGGACTTGCGCTGTTTATGCTCGGAGCCAGTCCCATTTTCCCGCCTCGCCATTTTGGCACAGTTCCCGCTCCCGAGCGGGAAGCGCCAGCGCTTGGTTAGCGGGCTTGCGTCACAGATCAAGGCATCCTTGGGGACAAGTTCATGAGACCGTTCGCAATCTTCTTTCCGGTAACGTCGGCGTTCCTCATCGTCATTGCGATGCAGCCGGTGGGGGCCGAGCCAGCCACAGAACCCAAAGCGTCCCGCGTGATCGAGGATGACCGCGCCATCAAGATCGAGACCGACAAACTCGAGGGCGTCATTCCCAAGAAGAACCCCAAGCAGTGGATGACGGGCATCGAGAAGGGATCGTTTCTCGACAAGACCACCGGCTTTCGCGAAGTGGGCGACGGGCTGATGGTCATCGACTGGCTCATGGAGGCCGGTAGCGACGAAGCGTGGAGCAACCAGGTCTTCGCCCCCGACGGCAATGGCGTCGGCCGGTACACCTGGCACACCAACGAGACCGACCCGGCAAGGCGATCCTATGCCCTCATGGCGCATGGCAGCAGCCATCGCAAGCGGATGGTCGAGGGGCCCCAGCTCTGCCATCGGATGAAGCCCGTCGAGCCCGAGGTTATCCGCGGCAAGGATTTCGTGGCGGTCAAGACAAGCTACAAGTACGAGTACGCCGCTCCAGGCCGCCAACCCGGTTCGCGGTGGACGCAACTCGTGGTGTTTCCCGAAGGCGAGCGATATTTCGTCTTGATGGACAGAATCGACAGCGTCAACGATTCGCGGGAAATGTTCCTGCGCAACGACACGCCGGGCTGCGTTCGGCACGAGAAGGGGGACACGTTCAGCGAGATGTACCTGAGCTACCTCAGCGGCCCCCAGGGGGTGCGCATCCCATCGAGCGAGTTCTTCACGCCTTTCCCGCCCGACTTGAAGTTCGGCTACCGGCGCGACACGCACAAGCTGCCGGAGCGCTTCATCCGCGCGTATCACTTGCGCGACAAGGAGACGGGCAAGGAAGGGCCGTGGCTGGCCGGCCTGACGCTCGACCCTTCCGTGGTCTACGAGGCATGGTGCAGTCAGCGGCCCGGCAACATCATCGTCATGATCGAGGAGATTTACGGCAAGCCGGTGAAGGCCGGCGAGTCCTTCAGTGCGGCCCACGTCGTGGGCTACTTCGACACGATCGAAGACATGCACAAGGTGTATGACCGGTACAAGGGGCATACGGCTCTGGCGGCCGACGCGTCGGGATGGCATCTGGCAAAGTAGCCCCGGGTCATTCTGTTTTTCAAAATGGCGAGGCGGGAAAATGGGACTGGCTCCGAGCATAAACAGCGCAAGTCCTTTCAGACCAACGTTGCGTCTCGGTGCCTGTCCCACTTTCCCGCCGGTGCGCCGCCGGCCAGCTTAAATCGCGATTGCTACGGTCCTTCGGGCCTCTTTTTCGCGCATGCAGGGTCAGCCGACGGGGCTTTTATCGCGATTTCGATATCGAGCGTCTCGGGCTTCGATGCTACTATTCCGTCGTGGCCAGTAGCGAATTCTTGAGGAGCTGCGCGGTAGCGCCCTATGCACGGCCATTCCACCGTTCGTGTGCGGCCGTGGGGCCTCGTGCTCCTGGCGTGGCTATCGCTGTCGCTGGCCCTGCGCGCCGACGAAACGCAGGTCCCGGCGCAACCACGCCCCACCCTGGCGCCACAAGGCGCGAATTCGCGCGCGCCACAACGCGCCAGCACGGCACAGTCGCCATCCATGGAGCCGCTCTTTCCCGCGCCGCCGGCGCCAATCGTCGGAGAATCCACCGCGCCGGTCGGCGACGCAAGACCCGGCGCACGAATAGTGCCGAATGCCGACCGCGCGGGCGACCTGTGGTTGGTCAGCACACGCCACTTGCCTAAAACGGATGAGGCCCCCGTCTCGCCCGATTTCGCGCCCGACGTCTACCGCTATGTCGCTGGTCGCGGTTGGGTGCCTTCCTCGCTCGGTGAACTTGTGCGCGCGGAGAACCCCGTGGCGGCGACGGCCATTTTCGTTCACGGCAACGACACGAGTGCCGAGGAGGCGGCCGATGACGGCGAAGACCTGTATGCCCGGCTGCGAAGCAGCGCGACCACTGGCGCCCCGCCCACGCGATTCGTGATCTGGTCCTGGCCCATCATGAAGACGAACGTCCGCGTGCGCCATAGCGCGCAGACCAACGCGCTGCGCGCGAACCTGGAGGGCTACTTCCTGGCTGCCTTTCTTTGCCAGCTTGCGCCGCGCACGCCGGTCAGCATCGTCGGATACAGCTCCGGCGCCGGCGTCGTCACCGGCGCGCTACACGTGCTCGGCGGAGGAACGCTCGAAGGTCGGACGCTGCTTTCGGCCGTCGCCCCCCCGTCGCGCCCCATCCAGGTGGTTCTTTTGGGCGCGGCAATGCCCAACGACTGGCTCATGGCGGGAATGCCGCACGAGCGGGCCTTGTCGCAGGCGGAGCGGATGGTCGTCACCGTGAACGCCGACGACGCGGTCCTTCGCTGGTACGCGATGCTGTGGGGCCGCGCCGGCGCGCCCGCGCTAGGCGCCACCGGCCTCCGCGACGCGTCGCGCACGGGGGCCGCGCCGGCGAAGGTCGTGCAAGTGAATCTGCAAGAATCGCTGCAGCGCCACCACGGCTGGAGCTATTACATCGAATCGCCGGAAGTGCTTTCGCTCTTGTGCCAGGAAATGCTGCGTTCGTCGCCCGTTCAAATCCGCCAGGCGACGCGCGCCGCGCGACGGGAGCGATAGCGACGGAAGCCCGCGCTTTGCCGCAGGCAACGACGCGGCTCAAAATGATCGTCGCGGTCTACCGGTGTCCGGCCGCCAATGCGCGGCGCTTTTTTCGTCGGGAAGGCTGCGCCGAACCAACCGCGCGACCTCCGGCGGCCGGTTTGCCGTTACGGGCGCCGTTGCGCCGCCCCCGTCCCGGTCGCGATTGCGTAGCGCGTGGGCGGGCGTGGTCCGCCGTCTCGCGCGGGGTGGCCGGTTGAGGCGAGGCGCTACCGGCCGCATAGTCCGGATCGACCGAGAGCGACCGGCGGATCAACCGCTCGATGGACTTAAGATACGCCCGCTCGTCGTGGTCGCAGAACGACACGGCGATTCCCGTCGCGCCCGCCCGGCCCGTGCGGCCGATGCGATGCACGTACGTTTCGGCCTCCTGCGGCAGATCGTAGTTGAAAACGTGCGATATGTTCTCCACGTCGATGCCGCGGGCCGCCAGGTCGGTCGCCACCAGCACCGGGGGCCGGGTCGACTTGAAGCCGGCCATCGCCCGCTGCCTGGCCGATTGGCTCTTGTTGCCGTGAATCGCTTGCGCCTTGATGCCCGAGACGTTCAAGTGCCGCGCGACCCGATCGGCGCCGCGTTTGGTGCGGGTGAAAACCAGCGCCCGCGTCGCGGCGTGCTTGCGCAGCATGTGCGTCAGCAAGCGTGGCTTCTGTTGCTTGGGCACAAAGCAGACCGATTGCGCGATGAGGTCCGTGGTGACCTTCACCGGGGCCACGTGAATCCGCACCGGATCGCGCAATATGGAGTTGGCCAATTGCATGATCGCCTCGGGCATGGTCGCCGAGAAGAACAGCGTCTGCCGCGCGCGCGGCAACGCCGCGATCACGCGGCGCAGATCGGGCAGGAAACCCATGTCCAGCATGCGGTCGGCCTCGTCCAATACGAAGATCTCGACCGATCGCAGATCGACGAAACCCTGGTTCATCAGGTCGAGCAGCCGTCCGGGCGTCGCCACGACGACGTCGACGCCATGTCGCAAGGCTTGCTCCTGCGGCCGCTGTCCGACGCCGCCAAAGATGACGGTGAATCGCAGCGGCGTGTTCCGACCGTAGGATTGAAAGCTTTCGCAGATTTGCGACGCCAATTCGCGCGTCGGCGAGAGCACGAGCGTGCGGATGCGTCGGCCGCCGCCGCGTGGCGGATTTCCCTCGTGCGTCAGGCGGTGCAGGATAGGCAGCGCGAAGGCCGCGGTCTTGCCCGTGCCGGTTTGCGCGCACCCCAGCACGTCGCGCCCCGCGAGCATGTGGGGGATCGCCTGCAATTGGATCGGCGTGGGGGTCGTGTAGCCGGCGGAAGCAACAGCGCGCAAAAGCGGCTGCGCAAGCCCAAGTTCGGTGAACGTCATTCAAGGTCCCTAGAGAGTGTCCCAGGACCGAATGCAAGTGAACGCGAACGTGCGTTCTCAGACAGCCATTGGACCTGGCAGTAATCCAATGGCCAAAACGCCGAGAGGATCAAGATGCTGAAGTCTAACACGCTTCACGCGAAAAGGCCAGCCGGCTTCCTGGCCGGTCAGGGCCATTCTGTTTTTCAAAATGGCGAGGCGGGAAAATGGGACTGGCTCCGAGCACAAACAGCGCAAGCCCTTTCATACCAACGCTGCGTCTCGGTGCCTGTCCCACTTTCCCGCCGGTGCGCCGCCGGCAAGCTTGAACCCATCCGGCCTCGTAACCTCCTTCGGCCAAGACGTGCTCCGAAGGAATGTAGCAGGCCACTTCGTTGGCGTACCCGGCGATCCACGTGCGCTGCGGGTCGAGCTCGCGCTTCAGCCGCAGGGAGTAATCCACGCACGTCTCGCCCGACAGCGCCACCAAGGTCAGATCCTGCCCGAAGCGCCAGGTGAGAATCGGATACGGAACCGCCTTCGCGAGCGGTCCCTTCTCAAGGCGCGCAAGCATCTCCTTGGCGTGCCGGCGCTGGTTGGCGTTCTTGCTCGCCAGGAGCTTGTCGAGCGCCTCGCGCGTCGGTGGCGGCAAGAGCGGCAACTCGATCTCGCGATACCAGACCTGCAAAGGCCCCGTGAGCGGGCGAAGTCGATCGAACGAGGCCGTCACGGCGTCGGCCAGCTCCCGCCCGTGCGTCTGCACCAGGACGAGCGTGCCTAGCGGCTGCGGATTGATGTCGCCGCCGCAGCCGGCGAGGTACATGGCCGTGACGCCGGGGCGCCGCCGCTCCAGCTCCGCGGCCGTGACGCCGGCGTAGTCACCGTGATACTTGAAGCACGTGTCGGCCTGGATCGTCGTGCCGTGGCAGGCGTAGCCGAACACCGTGGCCAAAGGCGCGCCGTCCTGCCCGTCGATCGCCAGCACCAAGACGTCCGGGTCGCTATGACCGTCGGGATTGATCCGCAGGCGGCGGTTGGTGGCGAACGTCGCCCGGCCGCGCGCCCAGGAGATCCGCGCGGGGCGCAACCGCGCTAGCGCGTCCTCGATCGACTTCATGACCCGCTCGCGCAGCACCTTTGCGTATTCGTGGACCGGCCGGGCCTCCTCGGGCGTGAAGTTGTGATAGACCTCGAGCGACGGCGCCTCGGGCAGGACCGGCCCGTTGTGCGTGTGCGACGCCGACAAGAGCAACTGACCGTCGTCCAGATTGAAACGTCTCTTGGCTTCCTCGCGGATCGACCGCGCTAATGACGGAGGAAAGCCGAGTATCTCGGCACACACCATCACGGTGCGCTTGTGCTGGGCGTCCTCGAATGCCAGCGCCCGGAGCCACAGCTCCGCCTCGACGCCTTCGGCCTTCTGATGGCGGTCGTAGCACAAGAGCCAGCCGGGCTCGTCGGGCGTGATGCGAACCTTCGCGGCGCCCGCGCGAAAGGTCGGCGTTTCGGCCGGCCCCGCAAGCTCTCCCAGGTATGCGAGCAGGTCGGCCATGCGGGCTGCGTCAATCGACTTCTCCAACCCTTCGGGCATGGGCGAGAACCCGGTCGACATCAGCGACTCGACGTTCGATCGCAGCACGGTTTCGGTTTCGCCCTGCGCGCGGCGGAGCGTAAGGCTCGACGGCGTCACCGCGGCCAGCAAGCCATCGAGGAATCGCCCATCGACGGTGAGGACCTTGTAGTTGAGGAACTCAGGCTCGACGAGCCGGTTGGGGTCGAGGATCGCCTCTAAGAGCGCCTCTTTCGATTTGGCGCGGACGGTGGCGAGGTTTGGTCCCACTTCGTGCCCCTCGCCGTTCAAGCGATGGCAAGTGGCGCAGTGCGCGCGGAAGACTTCGCGGCCGCGCGCGGCCTCTCCCTTCGCGGTCACGGCAGCGCGGTACCGCTCGACCACGGCGCGGCGATCGGCTTCGCCTTCGTCGGGCAAGAGGACACGGGCACGGCGGCCCAATTCACCGCTGGCGACAAGGGATTTTCTCAAGTCAGCGCTAATCGCGTCGCGCGCCACAGTGCCTTGCTCGATCGCGTCCAAGAGAGAGACGTAGCGTTGCGGGTGAGAGAACCACGCCAGGGCCTCGCGCCGCGCGTCGGCGTCGAGCGTCCCCCACGCTTCCAGCAAGAGCGGGGCCACGGCCAACTCGCGCCGGCCGGAAAGCGCGCGGATCGCCGCCATGCGCAGCTCCGGCGGCACCTTTGGATCGAGCAGCCGCGGCAACGCGCGCTCCGCGGCGGCGAAGCCACCGTAGGCGAGCATCCGCGCCGCCGCCGCGCGCTCGGCTGGCGACGCCCGCTCGTCGAGAGCCGTGCGCTCGGCGTTCTGGAACAGCGGCGCCGCGGCCGGCAGGTCCGCCAGCGCCACGCCCGCCTCGCTCGCGCCTTCGGCCAGGCCGCGGAGAATAGCGGCCGATCCGCCGGCCAGCTTCACCGTCGAGGCCACCTCCGACTCGATATTCTGGTGGCCAACGGCGAACGCCAGCGAATAGGCGATCTCGTGCCTCGCGAGCCGTGCGAGTATAGCGCCGCTTCCCGACCGCGGGCGGCCGCGGCGATCGCGGTTTGCAGCCACGAGTCGGCCCCGGGCGCCAACCGCGCGAGCACTTCGACCGCACGCGGGTCGTCCGTCTGGGCCATCCGCGAAGCCAATTCCAAGCGGACTCGCGGGTCGGCGTCGTCGACATCAAACAGCCGCTCGATACTCGCCAACCGCACGGCCTGCTCGCGGACGCCCGCGTGCGGATCGGCCAGCAGTGCGTCGCCGCGGAGGTGTCCCAGGCCGTCGAGCGCCCATAGCGCCGCCACGCGGACTTCGGGCCGGTCGTGGCGCAGGAGCTTTTCCACGAGCGGCACAGCGGCCCTAACCTGCCGCTCGTACAAGAGCCTTAGCGCCGTGTCGCGCCACCAGCCTTCCCGGCTTTCAAGCGCCGCAACAAGCGATGCGGTGTCGGCCTTGCCCAGACGCGGCCGCTCTCGGCGCGGTGGATCTTCGCCGGTAATCCGCCATAGCCGGCCGCGCTCCTTGCCGCTCGTCAGGTCCAGGTGCTTCTTGATCACCTCGGGAATCGACCACGGGTGCTCGATCGCCTCGCGGTACATGTCGCACAGGTAAAGCGCGCCGTCGGGCCCGTTGGCGAAATTGACCGGCCGGAACCAGTTGTCGGACGAGACGAGGAACTCGCTCGTCGCGTCGACCCGCTCCGCCCGAAACGTCGAACCATTGGGCACAAGTGCCCGCCGGTGGATCAGGTTCTGCGCGCATTCGCCGACGAAGAGCGTGCCGTACTGGTCGCCGAGAGCCGTGCCGCGATACACGGTCAAGCCCGTCGCGCCGGTGAAGTATCCGGTCGCGCGGGAGCCCTGCTCCAGTGTCGCGACGGTGCCGGGCACGTCGCCGGCAAGCAACATCTTCGTCCGCGCCACGCGCCACGGCTCGGGCGGGCTCGCGGGATAGACCGGGCCAGCGCTCCCTTCCGGCGCGATCAAGGCCACGAGCGCCGGCACTTTCAGATGGGGGTTGGCGCGGACCAACCGCTCCTCGAGCACGATGTGCCGTACCGGGTGCGTCGTGCTGCAGGCGAACCGCCGCCCGAAATCGTCGAAGGTGTTGCTGAACCGGCCGCGGCCGCCGGCCAGGGCCTCCAACTCGCCGGTCGGGCGGAAGCGAAAGTCGCGGCCTTCAAGCGGCACCGCGGGCAGGTCCGGCTTGCGCAGCGAGCGGACGTTGCCGCCGTTTCCGCCGTTCTGGCCGTAGATCCAATGGTCCGGCCCCCAGCGGAGATTGCTGAACAGGGCCTGGACGTTCGAGTCGCCGAATCCGGTGAAGACGATCTCGCGCACGTCAGCAACATGATCGCCGTTGGTGTCCTTCAGATAGTAGATGTGCGGCGCCGCGGCCACGAACACGCCGCCGTCCCAGAAGGCAAGCGAAGTGGGCCAACCGAGATTATCGGCAAATACAAAGCCGCAATCGGGGCGGCCGTCCTGGTTGGTGTCTTCCAGAATCTTCACGCGCCCCTGCGGGGGCACGCCCTCACGCTTGTCGTACGGGTAATCGATCATCTCGATCACCCACAACAGGCCATCCTCGTCAAACTGCATTTCGACGGGACTGGCCACGAGCGGCTCGGCGGCCACAAGCTCGATCTTGAAACCGGGCTGCAACAGAAACGTCGCCAGCGCGTCGGCCGCTTCAGTGGGCGCGAGCCGCGGAAGGGATTTCGCCAGATCGGGCTCTTCCGCCACAAGTGGCGGCACTGACGCGAGCACACAAGCAAAGGTGACGGCGGCAAGCACCGCGCCGTTATTTACCGTTGCTGCTTTTCGGACGAGTCGCATGGTCGAGGCTCGCCTATATGGAATCGGACGCGCCGACGCTGCGCCTGTCACCTACCGCGGATATGTGAAATCCACGTCCGCCAGGTCGCGGTCGGCGACGGTGATCGTCTTTTTCTGTTTGCCGAGCTTTTCGTGCCACGTCTCGAGCGTGTACTCGCCCGGCGGCAGGTGGCGAAGCGCGTACGCGCCGTCGTCGGCCGACACGTCGAAAAACGGGTGATCCATCACGAAGATATAGGCGTGCATCCACTGGTGGAAATCGCACTGTACCTCGATCTCCCGCTCCGCCTTCTGGAAGACGCGCTCGCGCGGGTCGGTGCCGGCCGGCTGCCCGAAGTTGAAGGGCTGATTGAACACCGGAAACGAGCGGACGTTGTGCGTCACCGGGTCGGCGTTGCCCACCAGAAGTTTCTGGCCGACGCGCACGCCTTGCACGCGCGGGCGGAACATGCAGCCCTGCTGATTGAGCTCGGCCGGCCGCTCGGGCATGGGATAGTCCGCCTTCGGCGCGCCGCGTCCGACGCGGATGAAGGCGTTTTTGAGGCCGCCGCCCGTGGCCACGAGCAGGTCCTCGTCCAAGACCGGCTTGCCGTCGTGCATCTCGATGCACTTGGCGTCCTTGCTCATGTTGATCGGGCGCCGCGGCGGCGGCGTGCCTTTGTAGACGACCCGCCCGGTGACGTTGGCGCCGCCAGCGGCACCATCGCCACCGTTCGTGCCCGTCGCGCTATCGGACGGAGCCGCAGGTGGCGCGGATTTCGCAGATGACGAACCGGCAACGGCGGCCTTATCGGGCGCAGCGGCTGTGGCCGGTACTTTGGCACCGGCGCGTGCCGCGGGGCCTGACGTCGTGCCCTTCGTTGTGGGCGCGGGGGATGACGAACCACAGCCCATCGCGCAAGCGAGCAAGACAGCGGCGCAAGCGCATAACACGACGCCGCGATGCGCTGATCTGGTCACGTTCCATCGCAGCATGTAACGGCTTTGTCCAATGCGGGCAGCAGATAGAACGATGGCGTCGTCCGCCCCCTCACCCCGACCCTCTCCCACGAGGGGAGAGGGAGATTCCGCGAGAGCCGAAGCCCTCGCTCCCGCCGGCCGACCTTGGTTCCGCCGTCCCGGCTCAATCCCCACCCGCCGCCGCGACCGCCCGCGACTGGTCGGTCGCTTCGTCGACGGTGCCGTCGAGCGTGATGCGGATGATCGACCCTAGCCGGCGCTCCGTGTGCCGGTTCGGCCAGTTCGAGTTGCACACCCAAACGCTGCCGTCGTCGCCGAACTCGATCTCCCGCGTGTAAGTGACGCGCGAGGGCATCGGGTACTCGATCAATTCCTCGGTCTTGGGAATGAACCGGAACATCGAGTCGTTCGTGGTCCCGCAGATCCAGATGTCGCCCGTCTTGGGATGGACGTTCAGGGCGTAGGGGAACTGGTTCTCCTTGTTCGGAAGGTCGTAGACCTTCCACTGCTCGGTCTCGGGGTTGAACTTGCCGAACACGCCCGAGCCGCAGCCGGGGACCCACACCATGCCGTCGGCGTCGACTTGCAGCCGGCGCGGGCCGCGGAACGGCGGGTTCCACTCCTTGATGTCGCCGTCGGGGGCCTCCGGTCGGACGCGCCCGACCCGGTTGCCGTTCAACTTCGTGTACCAGATGTGCCCGTTGGGCGCGACGTCGATGCCGTAGGGCGTTCGGCCGCGGGACTCGCCGATGCCCTCGCCCACCGCCTGGTCCTCGTTGGGCAGGTTGTAGAACTTGCGGACATTGTTGTTGTTGGGATCGAGGCTGTAAACGCCCCGCCCGGCGTCGGTGTACCAGACGACGCCCTTCTTATCGACGCGCAGCGTATGCGGGTAGATGCCGCGCCGCGCGGGATCGGGCGCCGAGGAGACCATCGTCCACTCCTCGGTCTTAACGTCGAACTTGGCCATCTTGCCGCCGATGGCGCAGGTGATCCAAATGTTGCCCGCCGCGTCGCACTCGAGCGAGTGCGGGCCCATCGTCATCGGCTCGTCGGAGTAGGGCTCCTTGCCGCCGGGCACGCGATATGTCTTGCGGTCGCCGGTCACCGGGTCCAGGCTCACGAGCGCGTCATTGGCCATGTCCACCGCGTAGACCAGGCCATTGTTGCCGAGCTCCAAGTCGTGAATCATCGTCTGTCGCTTGTTGCCCATGTCCCACTCAACGACCCGCAGGGCCAGGGCCTTCCCCTTCGGCGCTTCGGGAGGGGTCCACTTGGCCCATTTCCGGGGGGCCTCTTCGGAATAGGTGTCGACGAGCTTCTTGACGATCGTCTTCTTCAGCTCGGGGTGCAGCGCGCCAAAACCGTCCATGCGCTTGATCATGACCTCCCAGTCGACCGGCTCTTCCGGCGTGCGGAAGCCGAACGTGCCCACCTGGTGGCAATACGTGCAGGACATCTTGAAGGTCATCCGCTGCTCTTCGTCGTCGATCTTCAGCTCGCCGAAGAGGCTCGCGCCCGTGCGTTGCGCGAGCAGATCTTTGGTCGGCTGCATGACGAGCTTGGCGCTCTTGTTGCCAGTGCCCGCGGCGATGTCCATCTCGTCGGTGATCTGGTCGTCATAGCCGACTAGCCGGGCGCGGAGGACATATGTCTCCGGCGGAATCTGATCGAGGATGAACCGGCCCTGCACGTCGGTCAGCACGGAGATGCTTTTTTGCTGATCCTCGTTGATGGCCGACACGATTGTGCCGCGCAGCCCCTTTCCCGCACCGTCGACAACGGTGCCTTTCAGGGTGCCGGTCTCGGCGGCCGACGCGGCAGCCGTCATTGCAAACGCGATCAGAAGCGCGATTTGTCCTCGCCAGAAACGTCGCATCGCTCGATACTCCTTGCTCAAAGTGTCGGCTCGCCGAGCTTTAGTCGCGAGACCGAAGGATGGGGGGCGTGCACCATGATTATCAGGCGGCTACTCGGAGAACTCAAGCTCCACCGGCTGGACCACCACGTCGACCAGATGTTCGCGGAATTTGGCCCGATCCACCGATTCCAGCGAGCGGAGGAAGGCGGCCACCTGCCGCACTTCATCCTCGGTGAGCGCGATGTGACCAACCTCGATCTCCACTCCGGCCCGCTTGTTGTCCCGGGCAATTTGCCCGTTGTCCACGTGCCGGGTAATGGCCTGTTCCAACGACTTGGCACTGCCGTCGTGGAAAAACGACTTCTTCTTCCCCAGGTCGCGGAGCGACGGCGTATCGACCGGCTCCTTGGCCGTGCCGATATTGTGCTTTTCGTGGTCGGTGAAGTCGGGCAATGTGTGGCATGCCGTGCAGTTGCCGATGCCCGTGGCGTCGCCGTAAGCGCGGACGAACATCAGCCATCCGCGGAACGCGTCGTCGCCGAAACCCTTGGCCGGCCGTTTGACGAGGATCCGCCCGGCCTGGTTGCCCAGGCGCGATTCCAGGAAACCCCAGTACTCGCCGGCGGTCTGCCCCTTGGTGAATTCCTCCTGCAACCGGTTCATCTTCATAAAGGCGTCGTAGGGGGCGGTGTACTTGGCGTCGGACACGACGCGGCCCGATTGCTTTTGGGCGGCGGCCTGCCGCGCGCTGCCAACGAGCATAACGCCGCCGAGCGCCGCGACGAGAAGGATCGCAACGCTGCGGAAGCGTAGCCGATCGGGCACGCGGATGTTGGCGAAGGCCGGCACCATCTCGATTAACCTACTTCGCGAAGCCGGCCGCCGCTAGCAGCCCGTTGAAAAAGGGGGACAGGCGCTCACCGGGGGCGGAGCAGCTCCGAGCCAGTCCCCGCTTTTTTCAACGGGCCGCTAGCTAGTCGTCGTCGTCATTTTCAGCCACCGCCCAGGCGGGGTAGGTATCGTCGCGGCCGCGGACGCTGTGCCACAGCACCCGGTTGAGCGTGTCCTCGTCGGCCTCGTCCACTTCGTCGAGCGGCATCGCCAGCGACACTTTCGCCCAATGCAGTTGCCGCCGGTCGCGGATGGCCTCCTCGTCGGGGTTCAGCCGGTCCAAGGGGATATTGTTCTTCACAGCTTTATAGGGCGCAAGGTCCGGCTTGTCGGTGAAACAACTGGCCATGGCCGTGGCCGAGGCGTCGAGCTGGTTCATCGGCGCAAGGCCCAGGATCAGCTCCATCGTGCGGATCATGCTCGTCTGGTTGTAGTTCGTGCTATCGACCGCCCGACGCCGCGCGTAGGGGCTGATCACCATGGCCACCGTGCGATGCCCGTCGATGTGGTCGAAGCCGGCCTGCGGATCGTCCTCGACGACGAAGATCGCGCTAGTGGGCCAGAACCGGCTGTGGCTGAGCGCCTCGACCACCTGTCCCAGTGCCAGGTCGTTGTCGGCCACCGAGGCCTCGGGCGTGGGCATCCGCGGGCGCGTGCCCGACGTATGGTCGTTCGGCAACAGCATGATCATGAGGTTGGGCAGGTTGCCGTCGGCTTCGAACCGCGCCAGCTCGCGCTTGAACTGATCGGCCCGATAAATGTCGCTGACGATGCTGGGAAAGCCGATCGTCGTCGGGCAAGTGAAGGGCTCGAGGGACTTAATCGTGGCGGCGCCGCGAATCTCGACGCGGCCACCCTGCTCGTGAAAATCGCGATAGCAGTCCATGAAGCCGGGGCGCCCCTGGCGCGCAGGGTCCTTCCAGCGGACCGAGCCGCGAACGAACTCGCCGTAGTTGCGCACGGTTTTCTTGTGCGCGAGCGCGTTGTCCCACAGGAAGCCGCTCGCGGCGTAGGCCATCGCGTCTCCGCCTGCGTAGGGATAGCTCCGCGGCCAGCCGCCGAACCCTCTTTCGATATAGTCGACCACGTACGCTTCGGTGGCCCACTGGTGGCCGTCGGCACTCAGCACGCCGCTGCAATAGAAATTGTCCAACAGCACGAATTCGTCGACCAGCTTGTGATGGTTGGGCGTCACGCGGCGGCCGAAGATGCACAGGTCGGCGCTTCCCTCGCCCCGCTCGACGTCCCCCAGCACCTGATCGTACGTGCGATTCTCCTTGATGATGTACAGCACGTGCTTGATCGGCGACGGCTCGCCGTGACGCTGCGGCACGGGCCGTGGCGGCGCATACTCGCGCGGCGGGGCCAGGGCGCTAATTGTTTCGGTCAGGCGGTTGTTTTCCAGCACGTTCCGCGTGTGGCCGGCCAGCTCGCCTACGTCCGACAGGGGCACGAGCGACACGGTGCCGAGATAATCCTTCGAGTGGTAGCCATAGACCGATTTGTCGTTGACCCGCCGCTCTCCTTTCCACTGAACGCTCCGCGAGCCGATCCCCTTCATGTTGGCGACGTAAAGTGCGTCGCGGGCGTGATCGAGGACCAGGGCCGCCGGGTACCATCCGGTCGGAAACGAGCCCAACAGCCGGCTCCCGGGCGGCGCTAGCGCGATCACGGCCACGGCGTTGTTCGTCGCGTTGGCGACGTAGAGCGTCTTGCCGTCGGCGCTCGTGGCAAGGGCCGTCGGCGAGCTGCCGAATACCAGGTCCTTGGCCGGCCGCGTCGAGATCGTCTCCACCACCTCGTCGCGCGCGGTGTCGATCACGGACACCGTGTCACTGTTTGCGTTAGCCACGATCACGTGCGAAAGGTCAGGCGTGGCGATCACAGCCGAAGGGTGCAGGCCCACGACGATCTGCTTCGCTTCGCGGCCGCTCTTGAGGTCGACGACAGACACGGAACCATCGGAGGCGATGTACCGCTTCGGGTCAACCCGCACCTGGGGGCCACGACCTGCAGGGCCGGTCACGGAGTCGGCGTCGGGCATCCGGCCCGCCCAATTCGTCACATAGAGCTTGTCCGGCAGTGCGAGCACTCCGTAGGGAGCATTGCCGACGGGAATCTCGCGCCGGATGACGCCGTCGGCCAGACCGATTTCGGCCACCGTGTTGTGCAGATTCAGCACGGCCCACAGCGACTTGCCTGAGCGGTCGATCGCCAGCCCGATGGGCAACACCTTTTCTAAATCCTCTTTGGTAGCGGCGAGTTTGATGGACGGCCGCGCGCGTAGCGCGCCGTCGTCGGCCACGTCGAAGACGCCGATCCTGCCCGTGAAGCTCGACGCCAGCAGCCGCCGGCCGTCGGGCGTGAAGACGATTCCCGCGTAGCTACCGGCTTCGTGCGCGACGCGCGACACGATCCGGCCCGCGATCGGGTCGACGATCAGCACCTGCTGAATGCCGAGCACTCCCAGCCAGCGGCCGTCGGGGCTGAGCGCCAGGTCGTTCGGGCGGCCTTCGTACGCCACCTGCCGCCCGAGCGGCGAGAGAACCTGGTTGGTCGGCACGACGATTCGCCCACCTATCGCGTCGCCGACGCGCGATTGGTCGTAGCCCTTGACGTTCGCATCCTTCGGCGGCGCCGCGGTCTGTTGCGCAGCGGCGGCGGATAGTGCCGCTAGCACGATAGTAAAGATCGTCCCCACGGCGACACAGACGCGCCGACAGCGCGACGCGATAACGGCCCGCTCACCCATCCGCGAATCCCCCTGGCACGCGGTCCGACATTATCCAACGAGAAGCTCAAGCGAAAGCAGGTCCAGCATACGTGGGCACACGGGCCAAGTAAACGCCGCGCGCGGGCGCGCTTGCCAAATCCGCAGCAAGTCAATAGGATGCGATCGGCTGGGCCAGGTTCGGGTGAAGGAGCAAAGACCCGGCCATGCGCGCCCACTTCTTTCACGCTTTGCGGTCCTCTCACCGTAAGCGCTCTTTCGACCAATCTCGCCCGAGCAAAGCGCGACGGTTCCCGTCGTTCGAGGCCCTCGAACCAAGGCTCGTGCTGACCGCCATTCAGGATTGGTCGATCCGCGGAGCGGGCGGCGGCGGCGCGCTCTTCTCCCCTAGCCTGAACCCCGCCAATCCGAACGAGATGTACATCGCCTCGGACATGGGACAGGTGTTCCACACCACCAACGAGGGCGCGCTGTGGGATACGGTCGACCACCGCGAGCTGCGCGGTTCGAACAACGCGAAGGTGCAATTCACCGTCAACCCGCAGATCCTCTACGCCTTGGATTACACGGACGACCTCGTCCGGCCCACCAAGAGCACCGACGGCGGCGCGACGTGGACGCCGATCGCGGCCGACCCGACGTTTGGAGAGGCCTTCACCCTGGTGGCCGACTACAACAATGCCAATCGCTTGATCGTCAGCGATTACTCTGGTCTGTTCATTTCCACCGACGGTGGGGCGACGTTCGCCCAGCGATTCTCCACTACCGACGGCGCGGGCGTTCACGTCGCCGGCGCGCTATTCGACGGCAACAATATCTACGTCGGCACGAACCAAGGCGTGTTGGTTTCGACCAACGGCGGGGTAAGCTTCGGCGTCGCGGCCTATACCGGCATCGGCGGCACGCAACGGATCGTTTCCTTCGCCGGAGCGAAGGAAGGGGGCATGACGCGCCTGTGGGCCGTTACCGAAGACGCGGCCGACGTCTCCGCCGGTATGCAAGGCTGGGACAACGGCAGTTTCGCCGGCATCTACCGGATCGACGTCGGACAGGCGGCGTGGAGCTCGATTACGGCGGGCATCCCGACAGGGACCATACCCTTTTACGTCTCCGCCGCCACCAACGACGTCGACACCGTCTACGTCGCCGGCGGCAGCGACAGCGAGCGCCCCACCGTCCTTCGCAGCATCACCGGCGGCGGCAACTGGCAAAGCGTGCTGATGACCGTGAGCAACGCCAACGTGCAAACCGGTTGGTCCGGGGACGGCGGCGCCCGCGGCTGGTCGTACGGCGAGTTGGCGCTCGGCTTCGCCGTGTCGCCCCTTGATTCCACGCGCCTGGTGATCACCGATTACGGTTTCGCACACTTCAGCGAGGACAGCGGCGCGTCGTGGCGGGCGCTGTACGTCACGCCCGACGACTTGAATCCGGCCGGCGCGCCGATCCCGGCTGGAGTGACGTACAAGTCGAGCGGCCTGGAAAACACGACCTCCTGGGGCCTTACGTGGACGGACGCCTCGCACATCATCGCGTCGGAGAGCGACATCCGCGGGACGGTCAGCGCCGATGGGGGCGATTCCTGGTCCTTCAACTACACGGGCCACACGCAGAACTCGATGTACCGCTCGGTGGTGCAGGCGGCAACCGGCACCGTGTACGCCGCGACGGCGACCGTTCACGACATTTATCAAAGCACCTATCTCACCGACGCCCGCATCGACGGCGGGACCGGCAACGTGCTTTTCTCGACCAACGGCGGCGCCACCTGGCAGACGATGCACAATTTCGGCCGGGTGGTCACGTGGGTCGAGGCCGATCCCGCGAACCCCAATCGCCTGTACGCGGCCGTCGCTCACAGCACCGACGGCGGCATTTACGTGACCAACAACGCGCAGGCCGGCGCCGCTTCGACGTGGACCAAGCTCGCCGTTCCACCGCGGACCGAGGGACATGCCTTCAATATCCGCGTGCTCGCCGACGGCACGCTCGTGGTAAGCTATTCCGGCCGCCGCGACGCCAGCGGCGCGTTCACGGCCTCGAGCGGCGTCTTCGTGAGCACCAACGGCGGCCAATCGTGGCTGGACCGTAGCGCCACCGGCATGCGCTATTGGACCAAGGACGTCGTCATCGACCCCCACGACCCCACGCAGAACACCTGGTACGCCGCCGTGTTCAGCGGCTGGGGCGGACCGCCCAATGCGCTTGGCGGCCTGTACAGAACGACCGATCGCGGGCAGAACTGGACCCGCATCAATGCGCTCGACCGCGTGAACTCGATCACCGTCAGCCCCACCAACCCGGACGAAGCCTATCTCACCACCGAAACTGACGGCCTCTGGTACACCGCGAACCTCCGCGCCGCTAACCCGACCTTTACGCACGTCGACGGCTACAAATTCATGCAGCCCATGCGGGTCGTGTACAACCCGTTCAACGCCAACGAAGTATGGGTGACGAGCTTTGGCGGCGGCCTGCGCGTGGGCACCATTCCGGGTGGCGCGGACGGCCCGCACGTGACGCGCGTGTGGGTCGATTCCGACGCCGGCACGTGGACGGTGGCGTTCCGCGGCCAGTTGCTCGCCCAGAATGCCAATAACACCAGCGGCTACGCCATCCCCACGGGTCCCGCGGAGTTGAAGACGCTCCCCTGGGGCGGGCTGAAGCGGATCTCGATCCAGTTTGACGCGGACGTTGACGTGCAGCAGAACGATCTGGTGGCGAGCGGCCTCAACGTGCCGCTCTACGGCTTCAGTGGTTTTAGCTACTCAAGCGCGACGCGCACGGCCACTTGGACGCTGTCGCAAGCGATCGCCGGCGACAGCTTGACCTTGCGCCTGGATGGTCTTTCGGCCGCCGGAGTCCGCGACCTTGCGGGTCACCTGCTCGACGGCGAGTGGACCAGCGGCTCGCAATCGTACCCGTCGGGCAACGGCACCGCCGGCGGCGATTTCGACTTCCGGCTCAATGTCCTGCCCGGCGACTACAACCAGGATAACATCGTCGACATATCCGACATCCAGCAGGCAGCCGCCCTGTACTTGCAAGGCAGCGCCGCGACGGTGTTCACCGACGGGACCGGAAGCGGCCTCGTAGACGTCAGCGACATTCAACTCATCGCCGCCAACTACCTGGCCGCCGGGGGCGGCGCGGGCGGCGGCACGCGGGGTGGCGGAGGCGGCGCACCGGCGATCGAGTTTGGCCCTCAGCGCGCCGCCGGTTTGCGGCGCGCGAAGGCGCAGGCGGCGACGCCGCCCACCGCCAGCAGCAGGATCGTCGATGGCTCCGGAACGCGGATCGCCGCCGTGTAGACGTCGAAGATCTTGTCGGCGGGAAAGTCCGGGTTGTCGCCGGTCGAGTTCGAGTTGTCGGCCCACACGGCGTGCGCCACACCGTTGAAGAAATCGACGCCCAGATAGTCGCCGTAGTCGAAGCCCAACGGGTCGAGCGTGGCGGACTACATGCCGGTGCTAATCTTGAAATTGGGCAAGAAAGTGGCGCCGCCGTCCAGGCTCATGGTGCCCCACAGCTCGGCTTCGTTGTTGGCGCCGGCCGTCCGCTGGCCGCCGCCGCCGGCGCCGTTGTCGCTCCGCGCGTCGTGCCAGACGACGACCAGGTTGCCGGTGATCGGATCGATGGCCATCTTGGGCATGAACTGCGAGCTGGTCAGTGCCAGCGTGCTGATGAGCGTAGTGCCTTGCCAGGTGGCGCCGTTGTCATCGGAATGCTTGATCCAGATGTCGGTGTCGTTGCTCTCGTTGCCGAATTCGTCGGTGTAGACCATCCACAGGCGGTCGGTGGCGCGGTTCCAGGCGAGGCTGGCCTCGGCGCCGATGTTGCGGGTCGGCTGCGCGGGAATGCTGTCCTGGGCGCCGACGTTTGTGGTGGCGGCATTCACCGCGGCGGCGAAGGCGGCGCCGCCGATGCCGTTGGCGTCGACGTTCACGCGAACGGTGTCCGGACCTTGACCCGACCCGGCGCTTTGCCAGGCGACGATCGCCTTGCCGCCGGCGCCGATGGCGATATCGCCGAAGTTGCCGAACGCGGCGGCCGATCCTGGCGCGTCCTGCACCGCGGAAAACGCGCCCGTGGCACCCAGCGCGGTCGCGGTGGCGCCGGCGGCGACGATGGCGCTATCCGAGCTCCGCTGCCAGGTGAGCCAGACGTCCCCCTTCGCGGCGGCCGAGCTGGGGCCGGCGACGATGGTCGGCTGGTCGCCCTTGCCGAAATTGCCGATCTGAGTCCACGTCGCGCCGTTGTCCGTGCTGCGGCCGACGATAATTTCCTTGTTGGCGCTATTGTCGACGTACGTCACGTAGAGGTTGCCAAATCGATCGTAGGCCACGCTGGGATCGCCCTTGGCCGCTGCCAGTCCGTCGGTGCCTGTGCCCAAGAGAACGGGGGCCGTCCACGTCGCTCCGCCATCAGAGCTGCGCATGCCCACGTTGCGCGGCGAGCCGGTCGAGTAGTCGACGCTGGCGGCGAACAAGAGGCTCGGCCCGACGGGATTGATGGCGATGGCCGCCTCGGCCTGCGTCGTTTTTGACTTGGTGATGTTGACGTTGGGACCGATAATCACGGCCCGCGCCTCGGGCGCGACGCCGGCCGCGGTTGCGGCCACCAGCCACCAGGTCATCGTCGCAAATCGCCGGGCGGCGTGATTGGGCCGACTGCGACGGGCCACCGAGCGCGAGGCGCCGGCCGCGCGAGAATCCGATATGGGCGAGTTCATTAGCGTTTTCCTCCGCTACTCATGTTGCTGCGACACGTACGCGCGTCGCAGCGCCCACCTCCACCGGCGCGCAAAGAGCGTGCGGGAGGATCGGCGTCGGCGATAACGCTACCGAATCGCCGTCGGATTGTAAAGAAAAATCGCCCGGGAAATGTGCCGGCCGTCTTTGCCTCACCTGGCGCTCGGGCTTGAAGGCGGGATGGCGTCAGCCGGGCCGGCGGCGTCAGGCGTCTCCCCTCGCAGGCGTCTGACGCGGCCTTCGGTCCAGGCGCGCAAGCGGGCCAGCCGGCTGGTGCCGCGAAGAAAATAGTAGCTGTCGAACGAATCGAAATGCTCGCGGTACCGCTCGGCTCTGACCTCCTCCCACCCCGCCCGCGGTTGCACTTTGCCCAGTTCGATCAGCTTCTCTGCCAATGCATCGCCTAACAACTGGTGTCCCGCGAAGCCGGGGTGAACATGATCCACCAACCATTCGCCCCCCACGATGCCGTGCGCGCTGCGCTGCTCGAAGAGCTGTTGCGCGTCGACCAGCGGGGTGCCTGTCGTAGCGGCGATATCCAGGACGGCATCGTTCATCGGTTTCAAGACCCGTAGCGGGCAGACGTCCTGCTCCTTCGCTTCCAGATAGGCGTCGCGCGCTTCGTTGAAATGGCCTGCCGCTTCATGAGACTTGGCCAGGTTATAGAATCCGCCGGCGTAAAGTGGATCGAGGCGGCAGGCTGTATCGAACAGCTCGATGGCCTTGTCGAGGTCGTAGCTCTCGCCGTGCAGGTGTTCGCGCGCCGCTTCGCAAAGCGACTCCCACTCGTCCCGCTCGGCGTCCGTCAGGTCCCCGCGGTGCTCGCTCTTGAACGGCGGGCAATCGGCGATGTTGCACGCGGGGTTTACGAGGATCAGGTCCACGCCCGCGTCGCGGGCCAGGTCCACCATCCGTGCCAGGTTGAAGCAATAGTGGGCGATGACGCCCTGCCGCCACGCGTCGTCGCGGTGGTACTCTGCCAGGCCACCCTGATAGTCGAGCAGGGCCTCGACCTCGGTGGGCAGTATCGGCCGGCCGCTGGGCGCATCGGCTGACGACGCGTCGCGCCCACGCAAATACACTTCTCGCGCCAAATTGAAGGTGCGCAGCCGAGCGGCCCCGGCCAGCAGCCCGTTAACCACTCGGCCGCGGCCTTGGATGTGATCGAAGGCGCGCTCTTCCAGGAACTCGTTGTGCCCTTCGCAGAGGATGATCAGGTCCGGTTCGTAGTCGAGCACTTCCTGCAGGATCGGCACCAGCCGGTACGTGGCGTAGGACGTGCCGCCGCAGTTGACCACTTCGTAGCGACGCGCCGGATCGGCCGCTTCGAGCGCGATTTCCAGCCACGTCGGGAATGACGTCCCGGTCTCAAAGGGCTCCCCCTGCACGGTCGATCCGCCCAGGCAGAAGATGCGATATTCATCCGCCAGTTTCTGGGCCGCGAACGATTCAGGACGGAAGTAGCCCTGCCGGGCCTTGGGGATTTCGTACCTGGTTCCTTGCTCGTTGAGAACGAATAGCGGCCGCACCGAGCGGAAGCCCACGAACGGGTCGTCGTGCAGACTGGGGCGACCCCAGTCGAACAGCACGCACAGACATTCGATCCCCACAAAGGGTGTAAGGCCGACGAGCACCGCCGCGCAGCGAAATACCCACTGCCGGCGACGGCCCGCTCGACGCGGTCCCGCTTCCGGCCCCGGCGGCTCACGCGTCGCTTCGCTCTTGGCCCGCTGTTCCGCAGGCATACTCCGATCCTGGATGTCGCGAAAAAAAGCAGGAATCCCAGCAATTTACCACGCGATCTTGGCGGTGTCGCGGAGGAGTGATTATTGGGCAGTGCCATTCACAGATTCAAGCTGGACCGCGGCGCACCGGGCTTGAATATGGGAACGGCCCTGCGCCCAAGCAGAGTTGGCCACAGTTGTTCGAACCGGGCAATCGCGTGGTAAATAACGCGGCGATGTTCGAGAGATTTGGTGGCGCAGTCTGGCCCCGGTAGAATCTGCTGCCAACACTACGCCGAACATCGTCGGATGGACCGATGCTCCCCTTGCCGATTGCGATTCAACTCCACAGTCTGCGTCTCCCCTTCAAGAAGGCGTTGCCGGTGGCCGCGCAGTTGGGCGTCGCGGCGGTCGAAATCGACGCCCGGGAGCACGTTCGGCCGGGCGATCTCTCCGACACCGGTCGCCGTCAGTTGCGGAAGATGCTGGCGGACCTGAATCTGCGGGTCGCGGCCGTCGCATTTCCTACGCGGCGGGGTTACAACGTCGCCACGGAACTCGATCTTCGCATAAGCGCCACCAAGGAGGCAATGAAACTCGCCCATGCGCTTGGTGCGAACGTGGTCGTCAATCAGGTCGGCCGCGTGCCGGCGACTGACAGTCCCGAATGGGGAACGATGCGCGAGGCGCTTGCGGACTTGGGGGCGTACGGCAATCACGTCGGCGCCACGCTCGCCGCGGAGACGGGAAGCGAAAAGGGAGAGGATCTGGCGCGGCTCGTCGAGGCCCTGCCCGAAGGGGCCTTAGGCGTGACCTTCAACCCAGGCAACTTGATCGTGAATGGATTCTCTGCCATGGATGCGGTCCGCGCGCTCGGCCGTTACGTCCGCTACGTACACGCTCGCGACGCCGTTCGCGACCTGGCGCGCGGCCGGGGAGAGGAAGTGCCGCTGGGACGAGGCGTCGCCGATTTCCCCGCGCTTTTGGCCGCGCTCGAGGATCACGGATACCGCGGCTACCTGTGCGTCGAGCGCGAGCGGGCCGAGAATCCCGTGTACGAGATCGGCCACGCCGTGCAGTTCCTCAAAAGCCTGAACTGAGAAGGTAGGGTGCTCTGCGCGCACCGGCCGTCGCGCCCGACCATGGTGCTCGCAGAGTACCCTACTATCGCGACTGGCTTAAGAAGGTCTGTCGCCGGGGGTGCCATGAGGTGCCACTGGCTTTGCCAGAGCTCCGCAAGCAAGGACGGCACTGGCGAAGCCAGTCACAAGATTCGAGCTACCACTGGAAGGGAGAGGGGGGAGCTTACTTCCGCACGGGCGCCACGGTCGGCCGGGCAGCGGTGTCGGCCGATTCCGCTAGGAAGCGAAGCGTCGCCAGGATCGAGGCGTCGCTCGTGCCAAAGCGGTCGACCAGGGCCGATTCCAGCGTGAAGGCGGCCACGACCTGGTGCCCTCGCCCATCGGCCACCAGATAGTAGTTCCACTGGATGGGCAGTTTCTCGACCTCGCCGGTGGTGATGACCCGGCACAAGTAGTGGCCGGCCGCGGTGACACTCTCGCGAGCACTCTCGAAGCGGCCGAAGGTCTTGCCCAGCGACCGCTCGACGTCTTCCTGGAACTTGGCGAGCGTCAACCGCTTGCCCGCCTCGACGGGCGCGAGCGCCGTGACGTTGCACTGGGCCACCAACTCGCCCCGGTCCACCAGCCGCAGCACGACCGAGTCGCGGGCCTCGTTGACCACGTGCCATCCACGGTCATGGAGAAAGCGAAATCCGCCTTGCGCCGATTCGTACTCCAGCAGGGTCGACTCGGGCCGCGGTTCCAGAATCACGCCCGCTAGCGCGCCATCGGAAAGGGCGTCGCTTGTGACCTTCGGCGTGATCTTCATCTGCAAGCGGGCCACGACGTCGACGCCGGGGGCCACGTGGCCGATGGGGCGTTTTTCCTTAATCAGTAGGGCCACCCAGGTGATGCGCCGCGTTGCAAGGTCGAACTTGTAGCGGCCCTTCAGCTCGATTTCGGTGGAGACACCCTCGGCGGCGCCGTGCACGGTGCCGGCCAGCTCCAACTGGGCGGCGGTCGCCGTCGCTTCCTTGAACCGGCTGCGAACGTCGCTTTCGCTGACCGCGTCCAGATTCAAGAGCGCCGCTACAGAATCGTTGCTGTGCTGCCACTCATCGCCGGGCGAAACGGGCCGGTCGGGCAGCAACTGTTCGACCAACAGGCTCGACGCCGGAATCTCGATCAAATCCAACTCCTCGCGCGAAAGCGGGTTCACGGGGCTGAACATCGTGGTTCGCCCCGCGCCCCCGACGACCGACACCAGGCGGCGATCGTCGCGCAGCCGCGGCCGGGCCCCGCCCTTGTCGATCTTGATGACCGCGTCGCATCGCCGGTATTGGCGCGCGGCGCGAACTTCGCCAGCGTCCTGGCCGCCGGGTGGCAGGCGCTTTTCGTCGTAGACCATGCTGCCCACGACGCTCATCTTCAGGGCGTGCACCTTTTTGTCCTTGTCGCCAACCATCGACAGGTCGCCACCGACTTCCAGCAGCACCTCGACCTGCGAGACGTCGCCAGGCCGCTGGCGCGGCGCCAGGGATTGGCCGTCGGCGCCCACGGCCGGCCGCGTTGCGGCGGCCACGGCCAGAGCGGTGCAAGCGGCAAGGGGCCAAAGGCGACGGCTCTTTCCCAACATTGCCAGATTCCTTGTTTTGCGGGGGCCCGAATTGCGGTTACCTTCCGCGCCAGAGCGCACGACATCGCTAGATCGACCTGTCATGTCGTGCCAGTCCAGGGGAAGTTACCCAACGGGCGGTGCCAGCGTCTAACTGACAGCGGCGGCGCGGGGGACGACGAAAGGCGGCGGGACTTTTTCGCCATTAGGGGCTTGCGAACGGCACGCCGCCTGCGTAGTGCCAACGGGTGGGGCGGGGGAGGCCAATGACCAGTAGTCGGCCGAGCACTGACTGTGCAAGGCGCGCGGGAACCGGAAAGACAGTCCCAGGAATGGGTTAAAGGCGGGCCGTGGCCCATTTCGAGACGCCCGGGAGCTAGTGCCGCCGCGAAAATCGCAGCGAATCGCGAACTTTCCATAGTCCACTGGACACTTTGTTGCGTAGGACTATTAAATGCCTTGGTCGGACAGGCGAAGGACCCAGCAGAAGAAGAACCAAAAACGCCTGATGCGTGTCCAAACCTGGCGGCCCTTTCAGGCAGGAGGTGGCAGGGCGAACGAGGCATGGCGGAGAGATGCGTGGCGGCTGGCGAAACAGAGCTCGGATGCTCCGGTGACGTCGGCCGCCTGGCAAACCAAGGAAATGACTTTGTCGGGCGCTGGAGTCGCAGGGAATGCCGGCAAGGTCTGTGATCGGAGAAGGGGTTTCGCATGCATTCGGACTATCTAAGCCCGGCCATCCGCGAGTTGCGCGATCAGCAGGTTCGGTTCGCTCCGCGTGAGAAAAAGCTCGCGCAGGCGGATCGCGCGGAAAAGCTGCTTTCGGAGCTCGATACGAAGCGAACGTACAGCTACGAGTACCTCTGCTATCGCGTCACCGACTTCCGTCCCGAGGCATTCCCGGACGTGCGCCTATCGGGGCGTCAGGCGCGGCACGATCTGCGCCTGTTCATCGAGGATGTGTCGGACGCCGCCGACGTGCGGGCGGACGCCGTCACCGAACCGGTGATGACGGTCGGCGAGCTGAGCAAGCGTTTCAAGGTTTCCACGAAGACCATCTCGCGGTGGCGGCAGCAGGGGTTGGTGAGCCGACGATTCCTGTTCGACGGACGGAAGCGGGTCGGATTTTTGAAGAGCTCCGTTGACCGATTTGTGGCGGGCAACGAAGAGCGCGTCGAGCGTGGCAGCCGTTTCAGCCAGCTCACGTCTGACGAGAAGTCGACGATCATTACGAAGGCCCGGCGGCTGGCCCGCGCCGGGGGTTGCCCGGCCGACGTCGCGCGTCGGCTGGCGGAAAGCATGGGTCGCAGCGTGGAAACAATTCGCTATACGTTGAAGCAATTCGACCAGGAACACCCCGATGCAGCGGTGTTCCCTGAGTCGACCGGCCCACTGGACGAGCCGGCCCGGAAGAAGATCTACCAGCAATACCGCCGCGGCGTGTCGGTCGAGGCACTGGCGAAAACGCACCAGCGCACGAAGACCAGCATCTATCGCGTGATCAACGAGATGCGGGCCTTGCGGATCATGGACCTGCCGCTGGATTACATCGATAATCCGCTGTTCGGCAAGGCGCAGGCCGAGCGTGTGGCCCTCGGCACAATGCCGGAGAGCCCGCCCGCGCCCAAGAAGCCGCGTCTACCCAGCGGCTTGCCGACGTACCTGGCAAGCTTATACGAGGTGCCGCTGTTGACGCGGGAGCAGGAAGTGCACCTGTTCCGCAAGCTGAACTTCCTGAAGTACCGCGCGAGCAAGCTGCGGGGATCGCTCGATCCGCATCGGGCTCGCAGCAGCGTCATGGACCAGATCGAGCGGGACTACGAAGACGCCGTGACCACCAAGAATCAGATCATCCGCGCCAACCTGCGGCTGGTCGTGTCGATTGCCAAGCGGCACGTGGGCCCCGGCGACAACTTCTTCGAACTGGTGAGCGACGGCAACATGTCGCTGATCCGGGCGGCGGAGAAGTTCGATTTTGCCCGCGGCAACAAGTTCAGCACGTACGCCTCGTGGGCGATCATGAAGAACTTCGCCCGCACGATCCCCGACGAGTTGCGGCACAAGGACCGGTTCCGGACCAGCACCAGCGAGATGTTTTCCGCCACCCAGGACGGCCGCACGGACCAGTACGCCCAGGAGAGCGCTCAACATCAGCGGGAGCGGCAGATTGGCCGCATCCTGGAGCGGCTTGACGAGCGGGAGCAAAAGATTATCATTAGTCGGTTCGGGTTGTCGCACGGGCAGGAACCGCTGACCTTGAAAGAAGTTGGCGCCGAAATGGGCGTCACCAAGGAGCGGATCCGTCAGATCGAGGCCCGAGCGCTCGACAAGCTGCGGCGGGCGGCCGAGGAAGAGCGGATCGAGGTGCCGGGGCTATAACCCGCGGCACGGTTGGACCCGCCGGCCAGGGAGGCCGGTTTTCGTCGTTTTTCGGCGCCTCCGGGAGCTTCCCGGGGGCGTTTTCGTGGTGCCGCCAGACAGCGGATCTAGCGCGAAAGAGAGGTCGCCAGCAGCCGGTCGAGATACCTATGCCCGCGCGTTTCTTGCGGAGCGGGGTGCGGCTGTTGAGTTCGTTGCGACTTCCCGCGGCTTCGTGGGCGATTTCGGCCTGTTTTTCAGCTCCAAGTTCGTCTTTGGGCATGAGATATTGCAGACTGTGTGGAGTTCATTATATTTAGTGGTTTTCGTAGCGGGTTCTCGCAGGCTAGCGTAGCTCAATCGGCAGAGCGGCTGATTTGTAATCAGCAGGTTGTGGGTTCAAGTCCCTCCGCTAGCTTCGTGGACAATCTGCGGCGGGCGCGTTGGGCGGAAGTGGCACCAAAAGCGGCGTGGCGTCGAGGGCTTGCCGAAACATCGCTGGGGGGTTTCCCGAGCGGTCAAAGGGGTCAGACTGTAAATCTGATGGCTTAGCCTTCGCAGGTTCGAATCCTGCACCCCCCATTACATGGCCGGCCGCTGTCCCCTCGGCGAAACCTCGACACACATGGATTCACGCGGTCTGCGTCCTCACTACGGGGAGCTGCTCCCGGCGAACAAGAAGGACTAATGGGGGGATTTGCGGGTGTAGCTCAATGGTAGAGCAATAGCCTTCCAAGCTGAAGACGAGGGTTCGATTCCCTTCACCCGCTTGGGTCCGAATCGCATCGCCAAAAGCGGAAGGGAACATGTTGCACGATGAGGCCGAGGTGACGAGAAGCTGTTTCTCCAAGGAAGAATCACGCGGGAAAAGATTGCCACGAGCCGTCCCAGGGGGACCGACACAGGCTGCTGTAGCTCAGCCGGTAGAGCGCGTCCTTGGTAAGGACGAGGTCATGGGTCCGAATCCCATCAGCAGCTCCTCCGCTATTTAACAATCAAGATTCGACCGTGCTCTCCCAGAGCACAATAGTCCAGAGCCAAGGGAGATAGAATGGCGAAGCAAACCTTTGAACGGAAGAAACCGCACGTCAACGTCGGCACCATCGGCCACATCGATCACGGCAAAACGACCCTCACCGGCGCGATTCTGGCGGTTCAGTCCGCCAAGGGAATGGCCAGCTTCAAGTCGTACGCCGATATCGCCAAGGGCGGCACGGTGCGCGATGAGACCAAGACCGTCACCATTGCCGTCAGCCACGTCGAGTACGAGACCGACAAACGGCACTACGCCCATATCGACTGTCCCGGCCACGCCGACTTCATCAAGAACATGATCACCGGCGCCGCCCAGATGGACGGGGCGATCCTGGTCGTTTCCGCCGCCGACGGGCCGATGCCCCAGACGCGCGAGCACATTTTGCTTGCGCGGCAGGTGGGTGTGCCGGCGCTCGTCGTGTTCCTCAACAAGTGCGACCTGGTCGACGATCCCGAATTGCTCGAGCTGGTGGAGATGGAGCTTCGCGAGCTGCTGACCCACTACGGCTTCCCGGGCGACGAGATTCCCATCATCCGCGGCGCCGCCCGCGCGGCTTATGACACTCCCAAGGACGAGGCGGCCAATAAGTGCATCGCCGAGCTGTTGGCCGCGGTGGACAGCTACATTCCCGAGCCGCCGCGCGAGGTCGACAAGCCGTTCTTGATGGCGGTCGAGGACGTCTTTTCGATCGAGGGCCGTGGCACCGTCGCCACCGGCCGGATCGACCGCGGCGTGGTCCACGTCGGCGATGAAGTCGAAGTCGTCGGCTTGACCAAGGAAGCCCGCAAGACGATCGTCACCGGCGTCGAGATGTTCAACAAGACGCTCGAGCAAGGGCAGGCCGGCGACAACGTCGGTTGCCTGTTGCGCGGCATCAAGCGCGACGACATCGAGCGCGGCCAGGTGCTGGCCAAGCCCGGCTCGATTACGCCGCACACCAAATTCGAGGCGGAAGTGTACGTGCTGTCAAAAGAGGAAGGCGGCCGGCATACGCCGTTCTTCAGCGGATACCGTCCGCAGTTTTACTTCCGGACGACCGACGTGACGGGCACGTCCGCGCTGATGGGCGACGCGGAAATGTGCATGCCGGGAGACAACGCGCGGCTGTCGATCGAGTTGATCAGCCCCATCGCGATGGACGACGGCGTGCGGTTCGCCATTCGCGAGGGCGGGAAAACGGTCGGCTCGGGCGTCGTCACCAAAATCCTCGAATAGTTTGCCTTGAAACCCCCGGACCATAGGGGCGTAGCTCAACTGGCAGAGCGCTGGTCTCCAAAACCAGAGGTTGCGAGTTCGATTCCCGCCGCCCCTGCCATGAATGATTGGGCGGCGGAAGGTCGATTTGACAGTGACTCAAGTGGCCCTTCCGTCGCCATCGCGTGCGTGTACTGAGTTGTCGAAGCCGTTTTTTCGTTTTTTAGCCGATTAGGGGCCGCGATCACCGGCCGGCCGAAGCTCCGCGCGATTCGCGAGGACGCGCGTTGCGAGGCTCGCTCGAAGGTGGCGCGGCGCAACGACCGGCCTATAGGACGCGTTCCATGGCGACAGAAGGACAAACCGCTATGTGGCGTGATTTTTTCAGCCTCGGCTTCTACAAGCGGAGCCAGGGACGGATTGCGCGCCAAGCGACGTTCGGGGTATTGGCCGTGGCCGTGGCCCTGGGCGTTTGGGCGATCCATGACCACTATCTAGGCGATCTCGGCCTGGCCATCCGCTACAGCATCTCCGGGCTGTTGTTTGTGGCCGGTTTGTGGTTGAGCTTTCGGGCCGTGAACGTGCCGCGGATCGCCGACTTCCTGATCGCCGTGGAAGCCGAGATGAACAAGGTCTCCTGGCCGTCGCGCAAGGAAATGTTCCGCAGCGCGATCGTCGTGATGATCACCATCTTCGGCCTGGCGGCGGTGTTGTTCGCGTACGACCTGGTGTGGCGAAACCTGTTGCAATTGCTCCGGGTCTTACCCGGCTAGGCAAAAGTGCGGAGAGATGCGGTCGGTGGCCAGTGGGGGCATCGTTCAGCGGGCCGTAACGGGAGCAAGCGTGGCGTGGGGACTTTGGGTGTGATGGACGAAACAAATCATCCGTTCGACGAGCCTATGACTGGTGGTGACGGCGCTGCGCCGGAGCCGTTCGTCGGCGGCGTGCCGCCGATGGCCGCGCACGACGGGCCGTCGGACGCGCCGAGCGAGGCGGAGGCCCCTTCGCCATCGGTCGAGCAGAGCGCGGTCCGGCACCCCGCCGAAGAACGGCCGCCCGAAGCGCCCGCGGAGGCCGCCGATGAATCCGATGCCCATGAACCCGACGCTGGGACGTCGAGCGAAGTCTTGCGTCCCGAGCCTACCGGAGATCGTCACTGGTACATCCTCAAAGTGCAAAGCAATCGCGAGGATTCGATCCGCGACGCGCTCGAGCGACGCATCAAGATCGCCGGCCTGACGGATTTCTTCGGCGAGATCATTGTCCCGATCGAGATGGTCTCCGAGTTCAAGGGGGGCAAGAAGCGCGTGGTCAAGCGCAAGCTGTACCCCGGCTACATCATGGTCAATATGGAGATCAACGAGGACACGTGGTTCCTGGTGCGCGAGACGCCGGGGATCGGCGACTTCACCGGTTCGGGCGGCAAGCCCAGCCCCATGCTGCCGCACGAGGTCAGCCGCATCGTCACCAAGGCCGAGGAGAAGACCGACGAGGCGCCGAAGCTGAAGATCAGCTTCAAGCCGGGCGACCGGGCGAAGATCACCGAAGGGACGTTCGAGAATTTCGAGGGGGACGTCGACAGCATCGACGAACAGAACGGTCGGGTCACGGTCATGATCAACATTTTCGGCCGCTCGACGCCGGTCGAGCTGGAGTACTGGCAGATCGAGGCAATTTGAAACAGTAGGCGGTAGGCAGTGAAGAACATAACCGGCCGGCGCTCGGCCGAGTGACCACAAACAACCTTTGGGCTTGGCAAGAGCCGAAAACAAAACCACGCGCGTCCCGACCGTAGGGTGCTCTACGAGCACCGCGGCGGGTGGAAGAAGCACGAACAAAGCATACGTAAGCAATCGTCATGGCAAAGCAGCTTGTGGCACAGGTGAAGTTTCAGGTTCCCGGCGGACAGGCTACGCCCGCGCCGCCGGTCGGCACGTCGCTGGGGCGGTTCGGCGTCAATCTGGGCCAGTTCGTCATGCAGTTCAACGAACGGACGCGCGAAGCCGGCGGGATGCCCATCCCGGTCGTGGTCAGCGTGTACAACGACCGCAGTTTTGACTTCATCACCAAGAGCCCGCCCGCCGCCGCGCTATTGAAACAAGCCGCCAGCATCGCCAAGGGATCCGGCGTTCCCAACAAGGAGAAGGTAGGCAAGGTGACCTCGGCACAGGTCGAGGAGATCGTCAAAAGGAAATTGGCCGATCTCAACGCCCGCGACGTCGAGCACGCCAAGCGGATGGTGGAAGGCACCGCGCGAAGCATGGGGATCACGATCGAGGGTTGAGAGAAAAAGACGTCCATTTCGGTCGGGCGGAGGCAGGCCACGGGCGACCAACACCACAGCGTACGACACATGACAAAACCCACCAAACGCATGGCCGCGGCCCTGGCCAAGCTTCCTACCGATCGGCAGGCGCCCGTCGCGCTCGCGGAAGCCGTCAGCGTGCTCAAGCAGTTCAACACCACGAAGTTCGATCAGTCGGTGGAGATCGCCATCCGGCTGGGGGTCGACGCCAAGCAGGCCGACCAACTGGTGCGTGGCTCAATCGTGCTCCCGCACGGCATCGGCAAGTCGCTGCGGGTGATCGTCTTCGCCAAGGGGGATCTTGCCGAGCAGGCCAAGGAGGCCGGAGCGACCGAGGTCGGCACCGAGGAGATGGCCAAGAGAATCAAGGACGGCTGGACGGAGTTCGACGTGTGCATCGCCGCCCCCGACATGATGGGGTTGGTGGGACCCTTGGGGCGCGTGCTGGGGCCGCGTGGATTGATGCCCTCGCCGCGGGCCGGCACCGTCACCCAGGAAATCGCCAAAACGGTCCGCGAGTACAAGGCCGGTAAAGTGGAATTCCGCAACGACGCCGGGGGCATCGTCCATGCCGTCGTCGGCAAGTTGAGCTTCGACGCCAAGCAGTTGGTCGAGAACACACAGGCATTTATCGACCACATCAATGCGATCAAGCCGGCGGGAGTCAAGGGAAACTACGTCAAGGGAATCACCATCAGCGCGACAATGAGCCCGGGCATCCGCATCGCCGCCTGACGCCGCAACCACACCAAGCGACCTCCATCGAAACATGAGCAAGTACGTCAAAAACCTGTTGGCCGACGATCTGAAGCAGCGCTGGCAGGGCGTCGGCGACCTTTTGCTCGTGTCGCTCGTGGGCATCAATGCGAACGCCAATAGCGCGCTCCGCAAGCGTCTGCGGGAAAAGAATATCCACCTGGTCATGGTGAAAAACAGCATGGCCCGGCGGGCTAGCGAGGGAACGCCGCTTTCGGCCGCGTTCGAGGCGATGGAGGGCTCGCTGGCGGCCGTGTGGGGCGGCGAGGACGTCGTCTCGCTGGCCAAAGAGGTCATGCGGCTGGCCGAAGACAAGCAGTTTGCGCCTTTCGCGCCGCGCGGCGGCGTGATGGACGGCGCGCCATTGACGGGCGAGCAGGTCCAGAAGGTCAGCAAATGGCCCACGCGCCAGGAGCAGTTGAGCATTTTGATGGGCCAGATCCTGTCGCCCGGTGCGAACCTGGCCAGCCAGTTGACAAGCGCCGGCGGGGCGCTGGCGAGCCAGCTCAAACAGAAGAGCGAGGGAGGCGAGGAACCGCCCGCAAGCGCGGATGCAGCCGAGGCATCCTAGGACACAAGACACACGACCAACCCATACTCGCGCCAGCCGGGAATCCCGACGTAGGCTCTCTGGCGCGCAACAGCGTGAAAGGACCGATGACCCCATGAGTGAAGCGACCCTGGAATTCTCCCCCGCCACCAAGGAACTGGGGGACAAAATCGTGGGCCTGACGTTGAAGCAGGCCAAGGAATTGAGCGACTACATCGAGAACGTGCACGGCATCAAGCCGGCGGCCGGCGGCGCGGTAATGATGGCCCCTGCCGAGGGTGGCGCGGGCGCCGCGGCGGCTGCTCCCGAGAAGACTGAGTTCGACCTTGTGCTGGAGAGCTTCGGCGAGAAGAAGCTGGATGTGATCAAGGTCGTGCGGGCCGCGACCGGCCTGGGACTCAAGGAGGCCAAGGATCTGGTCGAGGGAGCACCCAGCAAAGTCAAGGAAGGCGTCTCCAAGGAGGACGCCGAAAAGCTGAAGAAGGAGCTCGAAGCAGTCGGCGCGAAAGTCGCGATCAAGTAGCGATTTCAACACGGGAGTGGGGCCCGCGACGTGGATCGATCCGACGCCGCGGGCCGCGGTAGCTTGACCCAACAGTCGTCCCCGAAAAGCTGGCGGACGTGCATGGCGCGCGCGGCTGCGCGCCCGCGGCGCGGCCGCCCCGTTGCCCACCGTCCGCAAGTGTCTCGTCCGAACAAGTAGGAGCACGATTCCCTATGGCCACCTCGGCAGAACGACGTCTCCGACCCAAAGAAATTCGTCGATTCGGCTCCATCCACGAGCATCACGGTATTCCCGATCTCACGGAGATTCAGACCCGCAGTTACCAGGCTTTCCTGCAGCTCGATAGCGCTCACGACGCCCGCAAGGACGAGGGGCTGGAGGGCGTGTTGCGCGAGATTTTTCCGATCGAGAGCTACGACAAGACGCTCCGCCTGGAATATCTGCGCTACGAGCTTGGCAAGCCTCGCTACGAGCCCGACGAATGCCGGCAACTGCGACTCACGTATGGGAGGCCATTCAAGGTCTGGCTGCGCCTCACCAAGGAGCAGCCGATCGAGGAAGAGGTCTATCTGGGCGATATGCCGATCATGCTCGGTGGCGGCGAGTTCATCATCAACGGCGCCGAACGCGTCGTGGTCAGCCAGTTGCACCGCAGCCCCGGGGTCGACTTCGTCAGCGAGATCGAGGGGGGTGAGCGCCGGCTGCACAGTTGCCGCATCATTCCCGAGCGCGGTAGCTGGATCGAGCTCAACGTCAGCAAGAAAGACAGCCTCACGGTCCGCATCGATCAAAGCGGAAAGTTCTCGGCCATGACGCTGTTGCGGGCCATGGACGCCCGCTACAGCGCCAACGCCCAGCTCATCCGCTGCTTCTACGACACGACGACCGAAAGCGTCGTCGACGGGCGCAGCGCCGGCAAACTGGAGGGCAAAATCGCGGTAAACGACGTTGTCTACCCGGCATCGAGCGAACGAGCCGGGGAAATCATCCTCGAGAGCGGACAGAAGATCACCAAGAACGCCGCCGAGGTGATCTGCACGTCCGGCCTCAGCTCGGTCGAGGTCATGCACGACGTCCGCGATCCCTTGATCTTCAACGCGTTGCAAGAGGACAACACGGCCAGCCATGAGGAAGCGTTGCTGAAAATCTATCAGCGGCTCCGGCCGGGCAACCCGCCGCAGTTGGAGAAGGCGCGGGCGCTTTTCTTCGAGAAGTTCTTCGACACGAACCGGTACCGGCTGGGCAAGGTAGGCCGTTTCCGCATCAACCGCAAATTGGGTCTGAAGATCGCCGAGTCGGAGATGACCCTCCGGCCGGAGGACCTAGTCGCCGCCATCCGATACCTGTTGCACTTGCGCGGCGACGACGCCGGCTTTGAGATCGACGACATCGATCACTTGGGCAATCGCCGCCTGCGGACGATCGACGAGCTCGCTTGCGACGAATTGCGGAAGGGGTTTTTGAAGCTCCGCCGCACCGTGCAAGAACGCATGAGCCTTAAGGACGTCGAGGACCTCACGCCGCGTAGCCTGATCAATCCCAAGAGCATCTCCGCGGCCATCGAGTACTTCTTCGGCCGCGGCGAGTTGTCGCAGGTCGTCGACCAGACCAACCCGTTGTCGATGCTCACGCACGAGCGGCGTCTCTCGGCCCTGGGCCCCGGGGGTTTGAATCGGAAACGCGCCGGGTTCGAGGTGCGCGACGTGCACATCTCGCACTATGGCCGCATCTGCCCGATCGAGACCCCCGAAGGCACGAACATCGGCTTGATCTCCAGCCTGGCGATCTACGCTGGCGTCGACGCCTACGGCTTCCTGGTGACCCCCTACCGCAAGATCAGCAAGGGCAAGTTGACCGACGAGGTCGCATGGTTGCGCGCCGATCAGGAGAGCGAAGCTTACCTGGCCCCCGCCGATACGCCGGTGGACAAGGGGCGCATGCAGGGGGACACCCTCATCGCCCGCTACCGCGCCGACTTCGAGATGGTGCCGATCGACAAGGTCGAATACATGGACGTCGCGCCCAGCCAAATGGTCGGCGTCTCGGCCGGCCTGATCCCGTTTTTGGAGCATGACGACGCCAACCGCGCGCTGATGGGCTCGAACATGCAGCGGCAAGCGGTGCCGCTATTGGTGACCGAGCCGCCGATCGTGGCCACCGGCATGGAGCGCGACGTGGCTCAGAATTCCGGCATGATCGTGCGTGCCCGCAAGAAGGGGACCGTCACGTTCGTCGACGCCGGCCGCATCGAGATTGGCTCGGAGGTCTATCCGCTCCGCAAGTTCGTGGGGCTCAACGAGCGCACCTGCCAGAACCAGAAACCGATCATCGAGGTCGGCCAAAAGGTCGAGAAAGGCGACGTCATCGCCGACGGCGCCGCGACTTATCACGGCGAGCTGGCGCTGGGGCGCAACGTGCTGGTGGGCTTCATGGCCTGGGACGGCTTCAATTTCGAGGACGCGATCATCATCAGCGAGGATCTGGTCAAGGACGACACCTACACGTCGTTGCACATCGAGGAGTTCGACATCGAGATTCGCGAGACGAAGCTGGGTCGCGAGGAGTTCACCCGCGACATCCCCAACGTCAGCGAACGCGCCCTGCGAAACCTGGATGAAGGCGGCATCGTTCGGATCGGCACGTACGTCCGGCCGGGCGACATCCTGGTCGGCAAGGTATCGCCGAAGTCCAAGACCGAGTTGACGCCCGAGGAGAAGCTGCTGCACGCCATCTTCGGCCGTGCCGGTGAGGACGTGAAGAACGACTCCCTCGAGGTGCCCTCGGGCGTGGAGGGCATCGTCATCGACACGCAAAAGTTCTCCCGCCGCTTGAGTCTCTCCGAGGACGAACGCAAGGCGTTCGAAAAGGCGCTCAAGGAGGCCGAAGCGGAAGGAAACGCCCGCATCGCGGAAACCTTCGGTGCGATGGTGGAAGACATGGAGGGCATCCTGCAGCGCAAGCTGACCGACGAGGAAGGCACGCCGCTGGTGCGCGATCAGGAGCACAAGTTCGTGGCCGAACAGGCGCGGCGGTTCCGCCTGGAGCAGCTCGACATCCGCAGCCCGCAACGCAAGGCCGAAGTCGAGAAGTCCCACAAGACGCTGTGGCCGGCGGTGGAAGCGGCCATCGACGACTGCGATCGCCGGCTCAACTCGATGAAGCGCGGCGACGAATTGCGCAGCGGCGTGTTGCAGATGGTGAAAGTCTACGTGGCCGCCAAGCGCGTGATCTCGGTCGGCGACAAGATGGCCGGCCGTCACGGCAACAAGGGCGTCATCGCCAAGATTCTGCCTCGCGAGGACATGCCGTTTTTGGCCGACGGGACCCCCGTGCAAATCCTGCTTAACCCGCTGGGCGTGCCCAGCCGTATGAACGTGGGGCAGATTCTGGAGACGCACTTGGGGTGGGCCGGTGCGAAGCTGGGATTCCAGGCGATTACACCGGTCTTCGACGGCGCCACGGAAGAGGTCATCCGCGGCTGCCTGGAAGAGGCCAAGCTGCCAAAGCACGGCAAGGCGCAGCTCTACGACGGTCGCACCGGCGAGCCGCTCGAGCAGGAAACGACCGTGGGCTACATCTACATGCTCAAGCTGCATCACCTGGTCGACGACAAGGTGCACGCCCGCTCGACCGGTCCGTACTCGCTTATCACGCAGCAGCCGCTGGGCGGCAAGGCGCGTTTCGGCGGGCAGCGATTCGGCGAGATGGAAGTGTGGGCGCTCGAGGCCTATGGCGCCGCGTACATCCTGCAGGAGTTGCTGACCGTCAAGAGCGACGACGTCGAGGGGCGCACCAAGATCTACGAGTCGATGGTCAAGGGCGAGAATACGCTAGAGGCGGGCACGCCGGCCAGCTTCGACGTCTTGACCAACGAAATCCGCGGCCTTGGCTTGAACATGCAATTGGAAAAGCGACAGGTGTAAGAAGACTTTATGCGATTTACCCGTATCACCGTGCGCTCCGATCAGATGGACGGTGTTCCATGTGTGCGCACGTTGCGCATTCCCGTGGCGACGATCGTGGCCATGATGGCCGAGGGCATGAATGTCTCTGAGATTCTGAGCGCTTATCCGGACCTTGAAGAGGCCGACGTGCGCGAGTGCTTGTTGTACGCCGCAGAGGCCGTCCGTGAACAGGAGTTGCCGTTGGTCACGCCCACATGAAGTTCCTCGTCGACAATGCCTTGTCGCCGCAGATCGCGCAGCGGTTGCGCGACACAGGACACGATGCGGTGCATGTTCGCGACTACAGGATACAAACCGCCCCTGACCCACAAATCTTTGAAACGTGCCGCGTTGGAGGACCGAGTTGTTGTTTCCGCGGATACCGATTTTGGAACCCTGCTGGCCATGCGAAGATCGTCGAAACCTTCGGTGATACTGTTTCGTCGCGAGATATCTCACCGCCCCGACAGACAATTCAACATGTTGATTGCCAACCTGCCGCGCATCGACGCCGCATTACAAAAAGGTGCCGTGGTCGTCTTGGAGGCCGGCAGAATTCGTGTACGCAGCTTACCCATTGGCGGCGAGTAACCCGTGACTCGTCCGCGTTCAACGTTCGAGACAAGGAGCTTCACAAGTGAGTACCGGCGAAAGCTCTTACGATCGGATTAACGACTACGCTTCGGTAAAGATCAGCCTAGCCCGGCCGCACGACATCCGCAGTTGGTCGTTCGGCGAGGTCAAGAAGCCCGAAACGATCAACTACCGCACGTACCGTCCGGAAAAAGACGGTCTGTTCTGCGAGCGCATCTTCGGACCCGAAAAGGACTGGGAATGCGCCTGCGGAAAATACCGCGGCATGAAGTACAAGGGCATGATCTGCGATCGCTGCGGCGTCAAGGTCACGCACAGCCGCGTGCGCCGCAAGCGGATGGGGCACATCGAGCTGGCGGCGCCCGTGGCCCATATCTGGTTCTTCAAGGCCATGCCCAGCCGGCTGGGCAACCTACTGGACATGAAGACCACGAGCCTGGAGAAGGTGATCTACTTCCAGGATTACGTGGTCGTCGATCCCAAGGACACGCCGCTCAAGAAGCAGCAGTTGCTGACGGAGGAGGAATTCCGCGCCGCCCGCGAAACCTACGGCGACGGCTCGTTCGAGGCCGACATGGGGGCCGAGGCGGTCCGTAAGCTGCTCACGAATCTCGACCTGGTGCAGCTCTCGCAAGTCCTCCGCAAGGACCTGGTCGAAACCAACTCGAAACAGAAACAGAAGGACCTGATCAATCGGCTGAAGATCGTCGAATCCATTCGCGATAGCGACAACAAGCCGGAATGGATGATCCTGGACGTGATTCCGGTTATTCCGCCCGATCTACGGCCGCTGGTGCTTTTGGACTCGGGCAACTTCGCCACGAGCGACTTGAACGACCTGTACCGCCGCATCATCAATCGGAACAACCGGCTCAAGAAGCTGGTGGACCTCAATGCGCCGGAAGTGATCATCCGCAACGAGAAGCGGATGCTGCAGCAGTCAGTCGATGCGCTGTTCGACAATAACCGCTGCAAGCGGCCCGTCCTGGGGTCGAGCAACCGCCCGCTCAAATCGCTCACCGACATGATCAAGGGAAAGCAGGGGCGCTTCCGCGAGAACCTGCTGGGCAAGCGCGTCGACTACTCGGCCCGCAGCGTCATCGTGGTCGGCCCCAGCCTGCGGCTGCACATGTGCGGGCTGCCGAAGAAGATCGCGCTTGAGCTGTTCCAGCCGTTCATTATTCGCCGGCTGAAGGAGCTGGGGCACGCCGACACGATCAAAAGCGCGAAGAAGATGCTGGAGCGGAAGGACGACGAGGTGTGGGATATCCTGGAAGAGGTGATCCGCAACCACCCGGTCCTGTTGAATCGCGCCCCCACGTTGCACCGCATCGGAATTCAGGCCTTCGAGCCGACGCTGGTCGAGGGGAACGCCATCAAGCTGCACCCGCTCGTTTGCCGTGGCTTCAACGCGGACTTCGACGGTGACCAGATGGCGGTCCATTTGCCGCTGTCGATCGAGGCCCAGGTCGAGGCCCATACGCTGATGATGTCGACCAACAACATTTTCAGCCCGGCCAACGGGTCGCCGATCATCAGCCCCTCGCAAGACGTGGTGATGGGCTGCTACTACATGACCATGTCACTCCCCGACCGCAAGGGAGACGGCATGAGCTTCAGCTCCTTCGCCGAAATGCACCTGGCGTACGCTCTAGGCAAGATCGACACGCACGCGCGGATCAAGGTCAAGCTGCCGCCCACGCGCCGTTTGAAGACCGAGGCCGACCAGGAAAGTCAGCCGGGCGAAGTGATCGAAACCACCGTCGGCCGCGTGATGTTCAACGACGTGCTGCCGGATCGCATGCCGTACTACAACATCCCCATGCGCTCCAGCGAGCTCGCCAAGGTGATCTCCGACTGCTACGCCATCCTCGGCCGGCGGGCCACGATCGACTTGTTGGACGACATGAACCGCACCGGCTTCCGCTCCAGCACGCAAAGCGGGCTGTCGTTCGCCACCGACGACCTCATCACGCCCCCCAGCAAGAGCCGGATCATCACCGACGCGGAAAAGACCGTGCAGAAGTTCCAGAAGCTCTATCAGCGCGGCGTGATCACCGAGGTCGAGCGCTACAACCAGGTGCTCGACGCTTGGACCCACGCCCGCGAGCGCATCACGACCGAGATGATGGCTGAACTGGAGAACGACCACCGCGCGCCCGGTTACGTCAACCCGATCTACCTCATGGCGCACTCCGGGGCCCGCGGCGGCGTCGAGCAAATCCGCCAGTTGGCCGGCATGCGCGGCTTGATGGCCAAGCCGTCGGGCCAGATCATCGAGACGCCGATCAAGGCCAACTTCCGCGAGGGTCTTTCCGTGCTCGAGTACTTCAGCTCCACCCACGGTGCCCGCAAGGGGCTGGCCGACACCGCCCTCAAGACGGCCGACAGCGGCTACCTCACCCGGAAACTGGCCGACGTGGCCCAGAACGTCGTCGTCACGATGGAGGACTGCGGCACGACGCAAGGGATCACCAAGGGCGTGATCTATCGCGGTGAAAAGGTCGAGGTGCGGCTGGCCGACTCGATTCGCGGCCGCGTCAGCCGGGCGAACATCGTCAATCCCATCACCGACGAAGTCCTGGTCCGCGAGGACGAGCTGATCACCGTCGACATCGCCCGCCGCATCGAGGAGCTGGGCCTGGAGAAGATCCAAGTTCGCAGCCCGATGACGTGCGACGCCTCCCTGGGTGTTTGCCGGTTGTGCTACGGCATGGATCTGTCGACCAGCATGCTGGTCGAGGCGGGCATGGCCGTGGGCATCATCGCCGCCCAAAGCATCGGCGAGCCGGGTACCCAGCTCACCATGCGCACGTTCCACATCGGCGGCACCGCCGCCCGCGCCGTCGAAGAAAGCGAAATCCGCGCCAAGAAGCAAGGCATTGCCAAATTCACGCGCCTGAAAGTCGTCCGCAACGATGAAGGACAGCAAGTCGTGCTCACCCGCAACGGTGAAATCTCCCTGTTGGATCCCAAGGGGCGCGAGTTGGAGAAGTACGAGGTCCCGGCCGGCGCCAACCTGCTGGTCGACGACAATCAGGAGGTCCAGCCGGGCGTGATCCTCTGCCAGTGGGACCCGCACAGCATCCCCATCCTGGCCGAGGTCAGCGGGAAGGTCCGCTACGAAGACGTGATCGAAGGCGAGACGATGCGTGCCGAGCGCGACCCCAGCGGCCATCAACGCCGGATGATCATGGAGCACAAGGGGGACCTGCACCCGCAGGTCGTTCTCGAGGACCCCAGCGGAAAGATTCTCGACTTCTATTACCTGCCGGAGAAAGCCCACATCGAAGTCAACGAAGGGGACCAGATATCGGCCGGCACCCTGCTGGCCAAGACGCCCCGCGAGGTGTCGGGCACGCAGGACATCACCGGCGGTCTGCCGCGGGTCACCGAGATCTTCGAGGCCCGCAAACCCAAGGACCCCGCCGTCATCGCCGAGGTCGACGGGCTGGTCGAGCTATTGGGCGAGAAGCGCCGCGGTAAGCGGACGATCATCGTCCGCAGCGAAAGCGGCATCGAGCGCGAGCACCTGGTGTCGCACGGCAAGCACTTGCGCGTGCACGCCAGCGACTTCGTGCGGGCCGGCGAGGCATTGGTCGACGGGCCTCTCGTACCGCACGACATCCTACGCATCAGCGGCGAGGAGGCGGTGCAGCACTACCTGGTGCGAGAAATCCAGAACGTCTATCGCAGCCAGCGCGTCGACATCGACGACAAGCACATCGAGATCATCGTCGCCCAGATGCTCCGCAAAGTGCGGATCGAGAGCGTCGGCGATACGGGCCTGCTGCCGGGGAGCGTGATGGACCGCTTCGAGTTCCGCGCGGTCAACCAGAACCTGACCACGTGCGTGAAGATTACCGAGAAGGGAGACAGCGACTTCGCCCCCGGTTCGATCGTGCCGAAGGACGCCCTGGAGCAGGTCAACGCCCAGATCGAGGCCCTCGGGGGCGACTCCGCCAAGGGCACCCGCCCCAAACCGGCCACGGCCAGCACGCAGCTTTTGGGCATCACCAAGGCCGCCGTGCAAAGCGCCAGCTTCATCTCGGCCGCCAGCTTCCAGGAAACCACCAAGGTGCTGACCGAAGCGGCGCTCGCCGGCAAGGTCGACCGCCTGGTGGGCCTGAAGGAAAACGTGATCCTCGGCCACCTGGTGCCCGCCGGAACCGGCTTCCACACGTACCAGGAATCGGAAGTCCGCATCCGGCCCGAGGCGCTCGAAGCCCTGGCGGCGGAGAAAGACCGCGTCCTGGCCCGCAGCTTCCCGCTATTGGAAGCGGCGACAGCCGAGGACGGCAATGGTGCTGCCCCGACCGACGGTCCCCGCAAGGACGCCGCCACAAGCGCCCCGGCCCAAAGCCTGGACGCGCTTTTGGGTGGCGCCGGCGGTGGCGAAACGGAGTCGCCGCCGCAAGAGTAAGCAGGGCGGCAGCACGGCTGGCACGCCACTCGCGGTTTGCGCGACCGGCATTCAGCGATGGCTGCGGTGTCCGCGGCTCTCGCGTCTAAAGTCGCGCTAGCTAGCGGCGACGTGGCCCTATGAGCCCGCCCCTTCGGGGCGTCGTGCCTGCTACCGGCCCGCGACTTGCACCCAGCATGCCCCAGCATGATTGGGCGACCCCACTTGATCTGGACGCAAGAGCCCGCTTCTGGCAGACTCTCGCACCCGCTGCGGCACGCTTTATCCAGTCGCTGCCTGTACGCGCCCATGATGCCCAATACCATCCCCCGCTATCGATTCCGCCGCTGGCTCGCGCTGGCCGTGCTGGCGACGCTATCTCTGGTGGGCTGCAAGCAGTACGAATTCACCGAGCCCACCTTGCGCGACCAGGCCGCGGAGTTTGGCGCCGATCGCCCGCGAGAGAAGCTCGGCTCGCGGTGGGGCCTTAGCGAGAGGGCCCAGCAAATCGAGCACAACGTGGGCTATTGAGGGCGAGCCGCACTCGGCGCAATCGGCTGTCTTGAGCTACCACCGGAATCTCAAATCTGAAGATCTGAAATCTCGGATCTCTATCGGGCGGATCGCCCGGCAGCACTTCTTCCCAATCGCGACCAGCTCCGCCGCCGTGCGGAGATAGAGCCGGTTCCCCAGCGCTGCCGGGCCACAGGCTGAGCCAGTGGCACACGGAGCCGGCAACCGGCACGCTCACGGCTTCTTCGCGACCGTCACCGGCGGCGACACGCACAGGAACCGCTTATGCCGCCGGGCCGGTAGCAGCATCACCTGCGCCGGATACGGGTCCTCGTCCGGCAGCGACTGTACGGCGTGCCACGTGGCGTCGGCCCCCAGTCCGGCGTATACGACGACCGAGTATCGAGGGTTCGCGGGGTTCGAGCCGGCCGCGATCACGGCGCTACCGGCGTGGGCGTACGTCTCATCGCGGACGACGAACGACGCCGTGCCGAAGCGCACCGGCAGTGCATCGGCAAACCGCGCCGTGACCGAATTCGTGGCCGGCCGCCCCACCAGGAGCAGATGGTGCCCCGCGAGGTCGTCTTCCTCGACCTCTTGATCGCTCTTGGCGGGGATCGAAACGTTGCTCCAGCGGCGGGCAATCTTCCGCGACAGAAGCTCGGCCGCTTCGCGCTGGGCCGCCCGATCGGCGAGCGTTCCGTACACGATTAGCGCCTTTTGCGGTTCTTCCTCGAACGAATCGATCGACCAGAAGCCGGGCCCGGCCGATTCGGCGGCGTCGCTCGTGAGCAGGCCGACCTTGGTGAACGCTGCGAGTGGCTTGCCGGCCGCCTTCTCGGCGGCGGCGCGGAACTGGCCACTGTCGACCTCCTGGCCGGCGTGAGCCTGGCCGAACTCGTCCATCATCCGCTCGAAAGCGTCGGCCCCCATTTCCTCGCGCAGGGCCGCCAGCAGCATCACGCCGTGGCCGGCCGCGATGTGATACCAGTCGTCCGAGTGCCAGTCGAAGCGCGTTTCCGCCAGCGGCACGTCATGCCCCAGTCGCCGGGCCGCCGTGAGCCACTGCGAGCGAAAGGCGAACAGCGCCACGTCCAGGCGGTCTAGGGCCTTGCGATCGAGCGTGCCGTCCTTTGCTTCTTGCTTCTGCGCTTTGTCGAGCGCGACGATGCGCTCGTAGTTCGCGCTAGCGGCGGCCAACCATGTGTCGGCCGCGGTTTTCGGCAGAAGCGTTCCGCGCCACGCCGCGGCGAGCGCCACCGGCTTGGCAAAGCGGTCTTCTTTCTCCTCCGGGAACGGGTCAAGATCGGCCACGACCGGCGGATCGCCCGATGGCGGTCCCACGGCGTCGACCGCCAGGAGAGTCCAATCGTTGGCCACGAGCGGCCGCACACCCGGGCAATGTTCCTCATCTTCCTCGCTCGGGTTCCACGTGGCGCCAAGCGGCGGGCCGAAGAGGGCCCAGCTCTTCAATTCCTTGGCCAGTGCTGTGGTGGTGAACTTGGCGTCGCACGACGGGAAGGCCGCCAACGGGGCGGTCGTGAACGACTCGAAGCCGAAGTCGGCCGCCAGCTTGCCGCGATGCGCTTCGAACAGCCGCAGCCAGGCGCGGTCCCGGTCCGACGGACGGAAAACCAGGTTGCCCGGCCGCCCCGACAAGCTCGGCAGCGTCTCCTTGCGGACTTCCAGGTCCTTCGCGTTGTTGCAGCCCCAGTAGAAGCCGGCGGTGTCGCCCGGCCACTCGTTGCGGCTGCTGCGCCACAGCCTGGCTTTGTGGGTGCCCAGCTCGAACATGGCGACTTCGCCGGTCTTCGTGTCGGCCAGCATCCACTCGTTCGAGTACAGGCCGTTGTTGGCCTCGCGAAGGATCTCCACGGCCTTGTCGATCGTGTCGCCGTACTGCACAGCGCGGCGGATGCGGGACGCGAGGGCCAGTCCCGTCACGTCGAAGGCGGTCTGGCGGATGGTGGTCTCAAGGACCAACAGGCCCGCGTCGTTCATGTAGTAGTCCAGCCCGCTCATGATGCCGCCGGGATAGCCCTGCATGACGACGCGGTGCCCGGCCGTGGGCTTCAGGTCGATCCACACGTTGTAGTAGTGCGTGCCTGGCAGGCCGGCCATGGTGATGTGGCCAAACACGATCTGCCCGTCGGCCGTGGCCGGCGCCGTGGCGGCAAACGCGCTGCAATGATCCTCGGGCGCTCTCGGCCGTTCGGTGTTCACCGGCTCGCTGAATTTCTGGGCGTCGAGCCCCGTGGCCGCGGCGTGCAGGCCCGGCGCCAGGAAATCCATCTCGATCTCCGAGTTGAGCGTGACGATGTCCACCAGGTCCACGGGGCGGTCGTCGTACCGCGCCTTGGCCGCGGCCGCGCCGTCGGCGATGCCCTTCATCTCCTCGAGGTATTCCGGGTCGTAGCGGCGCAGGAACAGGGCATTGGCGAGAATCCGCGCGTCGCGCCAGCCGATCTTGGGCGATTTGGGGCTGCGGCGCGTGGCCAGCGTGGTGATGTAGTCGACGATCTCGGCGGCCATCAGCCGGCCGTGCTGATAGCCGCGCTCGTACGGCGCGCCTTCGACGTGCAGCACGGTCCAGCCCGCCTGCGGATAGCGATAGGCCGGGCCGTAGCGGACGACCGAGGCGGGGTCGGGCTCGCGGCTCGCGGTCGCCGGCGTCGGACGCCGCTGAAGTAAAAGTAGCTCACCAGGCTCCACGGCCGGTGCGCGGCCCGCCAATGCGCAGGCCAGCGCCAACGACAGAAGACACAGCCGAACGATCGACATGGGCTCCTCGCTCCTAAGGGGCGTCACGGGCTCAATTTGTACGCGTTTGCAGTGACACGGCGCGTCACGGCCCCACCACGATCTCCGGCATCATCAAGACGGCGCCTTCGCGGCGGATCATCTCCAGCCGACCGAGCGCCGTGGCGATCGCCCGGACACGCGGCCCGTCGAGCTGTTCGAGGTACGGCAGCGCCGCTTCCAACAGGCCGTTCCCGCCGCGTGCTTTGAGTCCCTCGAGTGAGACGCCCTTGGCATCGTCCTCATCGCCGCCGGTGAGGCCGCCGAGCAACGTCTCGAAAAAGCTCTTGGGCTCGGGCACGGCACGAATCTCATACTTGTCAATCTTAGCCTGCTCGGCCACGTAGTGGATCGCGTCGGTCAAGGTGCCGATCCGATCGACCAGCCCCAGCTCAAGCGCCTGCTGGCCGGTATAGACGCGTCCTCCGGCCAGTTGATCGATTTCCTTTTTAAGCCGGGAGCCCCGGATTTCTGTCACGTGGTCCTTGAACACCCCGTAGATCTCGTCCATCCACGCTTGCATCCGGGCACGCTCCGCGTCGGTGAACGGGCGGGCGGTGCTGAGGATGGCGGCGTTGGCGCCGCGCGCGTAGGCCTTCCACTGGATGCCGATCTTGCTCCACAGGCCGCTCGTGGCCAGCTTTCCGCCCACCACGCCGATCGAGCCGGTGATCGTGCTGCGGTCGGCAAAGATGAGATCCGAGCCGCAGGCCACGTAGTAGCCGCCGCTGCCGGCCACGTTGCCCATCGAGACCACGAACGGCTTCTTGGCTTTCACCCGTTTGGTGGCCGCGAGGATGATGTCGCTGGCCGTGGCCGATCCGCCGGGCGAATCGACGCGCAACACGACGGCCTTGATCGAATTGTCCTCGGCCGCTTCATCCAGCGCCCTACGGATCGCCGTGCTCGATGCCGATTCGCTACCGAAGCCGAGGGGGTTCGCTTGCTCGCTCCCCAGCACGATGGCCCCGTCGACGTACACAATCGCCACCGAGTCTTTGTGGGCCTTCTTCTTGCGGCCGCCGAGCAATTCGGCATAGAAGCTCATGATGCCCATCGGCGAGCTCAGGTCGAGTTGCCCGCTCGTCTTGGCGGCGTACTTGTGATCGAACTTTGCGTTGTCGCCGTACTTTTGCTTGAGCGCCGCTTCCAGCTCCTCGCGCTGCGCCACGCGATCGATGATGCCCAGCTCCTTAGCCCGCGCGGCGGTGTACGGTCCGCCGTCGATCCACTGGCGGACCTTGGATTCCTCTAAGCCGCGGCCCGCGGCGATCAGTTGCACGACCGTCTGGTACATGCTGTCCAGGAGCCAGTTCTGCATCTCCTCCGCGTGCGGACTAGGGCCTTCGCGCATGAACATTTCGGCTGCGCTCTTGTAGTCGCCGCAGGTGAGAAAGTCCGGTGCGACGCCGATCTTGTTCAGCAGGCCGCGGACGTAGGGCGACTCGGCATAGAACCCGGTCAGCCACAGGTCGCCGGTGGGCACGACGGTGACCTCGGTTGCGCCGGCGGCAAGAGCGTAATCGAGCATCGATAGCCCGTCGGCGAACAGATACACGTCTTTCTTGGCGGCCCGCAGCGCGGCCATGCTCTGGCGGACTTCCTCGATCTGGGCGGAGTTTATGGTGGCGCCATCAAGCGTGAGGACGACCGCCTTGACCGCCTCGTCGTCGCGGGCCTTGGCCATCCGCTCGACCAGCTCAGAGAGCGGCAGCGAATGCGTCGCGCCGCCGAAAAGGGAGAAGCCAACCTGGGTCGGCTTTTCGACGATCGGCCCCCGCAGCCGGAACACGGCAACCGTGGATTTGGTCTTGGCCGCGTCTTTGTTCTCCTGGGCTGCCACGCGCCCCGCGGCAATCGCCACCACGATCGCAACCAGACCAAGACAACGAATACGAGCATGCATCGCGAACCTCCCCTTCCAATTCAGGTAGCTTGTTCCCAAACCCCGTCCTGAGCCTCATCCGGCGCCGCGGCGCGTTCCCAGCGGCGTCGGTCAGTCGCCTATTATACGGCCTCTTTGCCGGACAAGCGCGTCGGGAGGGCGAGGCTCCTGCCGAGCCGTGGGCGTGGGAACGGGGTTGCTAACCAAGCGGCTCGGCGGGAGCCTCGCCCCTCGCCCTCCTGAGATGTCACAGCTACAGCGGCTCGTTGTAGGGAATCGCATCGGATTCCGTCGGGCGACGGCGCTTGACCATCGTGACTTCGTTGCCGCGCTCGTTAAAGGCTAGCTCGTCCACGAAGGTCCGCATCAGGAGCAAACCACGTCCGCTCACCTTGTCCAGATTGACGTGGCTGGTGGGGTCGGGGAGAGATGTTGGGTCGAAGCCCCGTCCCTCGTCGCGAATGACGAACACGGCCTCGTCCAACGAGACACGGGCCTCGACCTCGATCCGGCGATCCTTGTAAGGCGGCAGCCGCGTGCGCTCATCGACCAGGGCGTAGTAGGCCGTGTCGTCCTTCTCCAAAAGCTCCGAGCCGACCTCCAGGTTGCCGTGGTAAAGCGCGTTGACGAGCGCTTCCTCGAGCGCGATTCCCACCCGCACCCGCTCGGTCTGGTCGAACAACCCGAACCGCGACACGCTGTCCTGCAAGTAGGTGATCAAGGGGGGAAAGAGCGTGCAGTCGTTCTCCAGGCGGAACGTGTAGTCGCTACGGGTAATCTTGCTCAGGAGCCGCGCTTGCACCTGCCGCGGGCGCGAGGCGTCGAGCACCGTGTGGATCGTCTCCAACAGCGTTTGCGAAAGCTGGCTCTTGGGGACATAGCTGGCCGCCCCCCGCTGCAGCGCCTGCACCGCGATCTCTTCGTTCCCCTTGGAGGTCATGAGGATGACCGGCACGAACGGATAGTGATCGCGAATGGTGGTGACCAGTTGCAGGCCATCCATCTCGGGCATCACGAGGTCGGTGATCACGAGCGCCGGCATCGACTGCCGCATCATCGCCAGCGCGTGCGTGCCGTTGGCGGCGAAGACGACGCTCAGGTCGGGGTCCTGCCCGATCAGACCGCCCACGAGCCGACGATCGACGGCGGCATCATCGACGACAAGCACTGTCGACATGCGAAGGTCTCCTCGCGCGAGTCGTGATGCTCTCAGAATTCCGGCGCGTGTGCCACGGCTTGGCACAAGCCGTGCTCCGGTGTGCGCGACGCCGCACGGCTTCTGACGAAGCCGTGGCACACCCAATTGCCGGTTCTCAAGTATGGTGATTGTCAACCCTCGACGCCAGCAGGCCGTGCGAGTTGGGTGAGCAATTGCTCGACCTCGCGCGCGAACGGATCGACCTCGACCGCCGCGCCTGCGAGGCGGCCCTGGCGGCCGCGGGCTTCCAGCTCGAACGCCCGGTCGTACAGCCCGCTAACGCCAAAATAGCGCAAAGAGCCTTTGAGCGTGTGGGCGGCGCGGCGGAGGCCATCGGCGTCCCCTGCGTCAACGGCCCGCCGCAGGTCGGCGAGCAGCCGTGGCGCTTCCTCTTGAAACGCGCTCACGATGTCCTGGAGTAATTGCCGGTCCCCTCCCACGGTGTCCATCGCCACGGACCAGTCGACCCGATTTCCGTCGGCGACTGGCGCGACAGGCGGCGCACAAGGGGTTTCGGCCGCCCGCATCGCGCCGACCACCTGGGTGATCGTTTCGAACAGGTCGCGCGCGCGGACCGGCTTGGAAATGTAGCTGTCCATGCCGGCCGAGAGGCAACGTTCCCGGTCCCCTTTCATGGCGTGCGCGGTCATGGCAATGACCGGCATTCGCCGGTTGCCCGTGGCGACTTCTCGCGTGCGCAGGGCCCGCGTGGCGTCCAGCCCGTCCATTTCCGGCATTTGCACGTCCATCAGCACGAGGTCAAAGGGTTGCGTCGCCAGCGCGGCGAGCGCTTCGCGGCCGTTATTGGCGATGAACACGCTATGCCCGCGCCGCTCGAGCAACCCCACGGCCAGTTTTTGGTTCACCATGCTGTCCTCGGCCAGCAGGATGCGCAGGCCGCCTGTGGCGTCGAGCCCCGCTTGTTCGGGAACCGCCTCGGCCGCTTGGTCGATCGTCGCGAGTCCGACCGCGGCCGCGACGGCATCGAACAATTCGGACTGCTTGACCGGTTTCATCAAGTAGGCGGAAATGCCCAGCTCCTGGCAGCGGACGATGTCGTCCGGGCGGTCACCGGAAGTGAGCATCATGATGATCGCTTCGCACAGCTCGGGATCGGCCTTGATCTGCCGCGCCAGCTCGAACCCGTCGACGTCCGGCATGTTCGCGTCCGTCAACACGAGCTTGTAGGGATGTTCTTCCTTGTAGGCCTGTCGCAGCGCGCGCATCGCCGGCGCGGCTCCGTCCACGGCTTCCGCCTGTATGCGCCAGTTGCGGAGCATCTCGATCTGGATGCGTCGATTCGTCGCGTTGTCGTCGACCACCAGCACCCTCAGGCCTTCGAGCGCCGGGCGCGCCGCGGGGACGCCCGGCCTGGCGGCCTTGTCCTCGGCCTTCTCGAATTGGACCAGGAAGTGGAACGTGCTTCCCTTGCCCTGTTCGCTCTCGACCCAGATTTTTCCCCCCATCAACTGCACGAGCGCCATGGAGATCGTCAGGCCCAGGCCCGTCCCGCCGAACCGGCGCGTGGTCGAGCTGTCGGCCTGCTCGAAGGCGTTAAAGACCACGTCGCGCTTGTGCTTGGGAATACCGATCCCCGTGTCGCGCACGGCGAAGTGCAAAGCGAGCTCGTCCTCGCGTGCTTCCTCGCAGTTGACGGTCATCACCACTTCGCCGCGATCGGTGAACTTGATGGCGTTTCCGACCAGGTTGACGACCACCTGTCGGAGGCGGTTGGGATCGCCGACGACCATCCGCGGGACGTTGCCGGTGATATCGTGCATCAGCTCGAGGCCCTTTTTATGCGCCCGCACGGCAAGCGACCTCATGGTGTCGCCGATGCTCTCGTGGAGATCGAAGGGGATCGGGTCGAGGTCGAATTTGCCCGACTCGATCTTGGAGAAGTCCAACAGGTCGTTGATGATCGACAGGAGCGAATCGGCCGATTCGAGTGCCAGCTTCAGGTACTCGCGTTGTTCGGCGGTGAGCGGGGTATCCAGCACCAGCTCGACCATGCCGATGATGGCGTTCATGGGGGTGCGGATTTCGTGGCTCATATTGGCCAGAAACGCGCCTTTGGCACGGTTGGCGGCCTCGGCCGCGTCCTTGGCCTCGCGGAGATCGGCCTCGTATTTCTTGCGGCGGCTGATGTCGTGCAGGAAGGCGTGCAGGATGTGCGCGTTTTCGATCTTCACCGGCGTGATCGCCACTTCGACCGGGAATTCGCTGCCGTCGCGGCGGAGCGCGGAAATCTCGATCCGCTTGTTCAGCGCCGTGCCTTGCCCACGGGAGAGGAATTGCGCGAGACGCCGGCCGTACGCTTCGCGAAAGTGCGGGGGAAAGATCGTTTCCAGCACCGGCAGCCCGATCGCCTCCTCGCGCGACCATCCGAATACGTTCTCGGCCTGCGGGTTCCAATCGCAGATCGACCCATTTGCGTCGATGGCCACGAACGCGTCGTACGCCGTGTCCAGGATCAGCCGCGTCCGCTCGGCGTTCTCGCGCAGTTTCTCCTCAACGCGTTTGCGGGCCGAAACGTCCCAGAACATCCCCTGCACGCCGCGGATCTCGCCCGAGGCACCGTAGATCGGCGACTTGAGGACCTGGACGTAGATCAATTCGCCATCCGGCCGGCGATGCTCCTCGATGTCCTCGAGCACGCAACCGGTTTCGAGCACCTGGGCGTCGTCGCGGCGGTATTTTTCGGCCAAGGGGCGTGGAAACAGATCGAAGTCGGTCTTGCCAGCCAGCTCATCGAGCGGGCGGCCCAGCGTCTCGCAGAAGCGGCGATTGGCGAAGACGATCCGGCCCTCGAAGTCCTTGCGAAAGATGCTCAAGGGGAGGCTTTCGACGAGCGAGTGGTACAACGCCTCGCTGTCGCGCAACGCCTCCTCGGCGCGCTTTTGCTCGTTGACGTCGCGAAAAAAGCACAGCGACGCCGGCCGCCCGTCCCACGTGATCATCACCGAGTTGATCTCGATCCACAGCCGCTCGCCCTGGCTCGTCAGAACGCGGAACTCGTACTGGTGCGGAATGTCTTCGCCGCGGAGCCGCCGCACGTAACGGTCCAGCACCATCGCCCGGTCTTCCTCGGCGATAATCTCCGTGAAGGGTATCGTCGCCAGCCGATCCGGGGCATACCCGACCATCTGCTGCATTTTCGGGTTGAAGAACTTGATGAGCCCATCCTGGGCCACGCAGATGGCATCGTTGGCATTGTCGACCAACTGGCGATATTTCTCTTGCGAGTCGCGGAGCGCCTCTTCCACCTTCCGCCACTCACCCGAGTCGAAGGGGCCCGCCGATTCGGTCCGCCCATCGTCATCCTTGGCCGCTTGGGACGGACCGTCTTTGATCCGGCGCCACCAGGCCATGGCGATGGCGCCGGCCCCAGCCAAGACGAGGGCTGCCCACAGGTCTGGGAGAGTCGCGCCGTTCATGCGTCCCCCTTGGTTGTGGCTTGACATCGGCGATCCCAGCGCCGGCAACTTGTTGACAGCCAGGGGCGAAGGGAAGCTGTCGCCGACGTTGGGTGTGGCGCCGGCAGCCGCGCCTTGAGGAAGGCGCTTGCGAAGGGCGAGCTGGCGCCATGGATACGATCCAATGTCGCAGACCCATCTGCCGTGTCAACAAAAATCAACCGTTGCCGCGGTTGCAACAGGGGCCCGTTGGCACGCCCGGTTCTTGGTTCCCATGGCGCCCGCCAAGCCGATTGTAGGGGCCGTCGCCGGGGGGCGGGCACGCCAGATTACGGCGAACTCGTGCGCCGCGCTGCGCGGATACCCGCGGGGAGGGACGTTGGGGTCCGCCGGGGCCCGATTTAGATGTGACGGCCCGTCTGTCGTTGCGATAGCGAAGTAGGCTTGCAGCGGAGCGCAATCGCCGCCCCCCCGGCGCCCTCGCTCGCCAAGTCTTTCCTTGCCGCACTACGGGTATCCAAAGCAATATGACCACAGCCGCGATCGACTGGGATCTCGAGGCCAGCAGGGCCGCGGATTACGTCGCCGAGTTTCGTCGGCAGGAACCCCATGGGGCGATTGCCTGGGAACCCGCGGGCACAGCGCTCGTTTTCTTGAACGACCCTGACCACGGACTGCGGCCGGCCCAAAAAGGCGTGCCGCTTCTGCGCCAGCATGTTGAGGACGCCCACATCCAGACCCTCGCCGTGGCCTCGACCGAGGCAAGCGACACTTGGGTCTTACTGGCCGTCAGCGATCACCTGGGATTTCTCAAGGGCGCCGCCGCCGCCGCGTGGCGGGCTGCTAACGAAGCCGAGGTCTTGGGGCATCACGAGACGACGCTCGACCGACTGCTGGCCGACGTCGATATCGCCAGCGCCACGGCGCTTGAGGCGCCGCCGCCCAGCGCCATCTTTCGCCGGCTGTTGTGACGCGGCTCCGACGGCTGGTCGAGGCGTACGTGGCCTTCAAGCAGGCGATTCTGGCCGCCAGCGTAACCGATACGGTTTCTTATGCGGTCGCCAAGGGTGACTTTGTGCGGGATTTTCTGCGAGGCAATCGGCCACGCTGAACCGCCCCCACGCCTCCGACTGCGATCGTCGTTGCGACCGAGCACGCCGGGCGTTACTCTGGAACGGCCCTCCCGGTTTGCCGCGCCCCCGCCCGACCCCACGGAACCTACCGCCATGCCCTGGCTGTCTCGCCGCCTGCTTCTCTCGGCTGCCGTGCTTTGCGCTATCGTTGCCCGCGTCGAGGCCGAGGAGTGGCCGTGTTGGCGCGGGCCGCGCGGCGACGGAACCAGCCTTGAAGAACACATCCCGGTCCGCTGGAGCGCCAGCGAAAACATCGGCTGGAAGGTGGCCATAGCGGGCGTCGGGCATGCCTCTCCCATCGTCTGGCAGGACCGCATCTTTCTCGTCACCTGCCTGACGGAGACAGGGGACCGCGTGCTTATGTGCCTCGACCGCCGGACAGGTCGAACGTTGTGGCAGCAGACGGTCGTCACGACGCCATTGGAGGAAAAGCACGAGCTCAACAGCTATGCATCGAGCACGCCGGCCACGGACGGCGAGTCGGTGTACGTGACATTTCTCGATCGCGACGACATGGTGGTTGCCGCGTTCGATCTTGAAGGTCGGCGGCGGTGGCTCGTGCGCCCTGGTGAATTTCACAGCAAGCACGGCTATTGCACTTGTCCGGTACTGTTCGAGGACAAGGTGATCGTCAACGGCGATCACGACGGCGACGCCTACCTGGTGGCCCTGCGGCGGACCGACGGCAACACATTGTGGAAGACGCCGCGAGAAAACAAAACCCGCAGCTACGTCACGCCCCTGGTGCGCACCATTGACGGTCAGCCCCATCTGATCCTGTCGGGCAGCAAATCGGTGGCCAGCTACGACCCGCGCTCCGGCAAGTGCTACTGGGTGATCGACGGCCCAACCGAGCAGTTCGTCGCCTCAATGGTTTATAACGGCACGCTGCTATTCATGACGGCCGGTTACCCCGACCATCACATCCTGGCCATCCGCCCCGACGGGCACGGCAACGTGACCGACACGCACATCGCGTGGCGGACAACCGAGAACACCTCCTACGTGCCGTCGCCGATCGTGGTCGGGGAGTATTTCCTGGTGGTGGCCGACAACGGGATCGCCAGTTGCTACGAAGCGAATTCCGGACGGCGACTTTGGAAGGAACGCATCGGCCGCCGCTACAGTGCCTCGCTGGTGACGGCCGGAGGCCTCGTATACTTCACTTCCGACGACGGCGTGACGACCGTCGTGCGCCCCGGCCCTACGTTTGACGCCGTGGCCACCAACGATCTGGGCGAGCCCTGCTTCGCTTCGCCAGCGATCAGCCGTGGCCAGGTTTTCCAGCGCGGCGAGAAGCACCTGTACGCGATTCGTGCGGCCGATAACGGCAATGCGTCAGGCGATGCCGACGGCTCCAAGAAATGAATCACGAGAGCAGTCGAGTAGGAGAGGCGGCAGCAATGTGCTGCCCCTCTCCTACTCGACTGATTCGATCCTCTGTATTCCCGCGGCGCTCGTCGCCTGCGGAACTTACCGATGTCGAAAACCGCCGCCCAATATGACTTGGCCCAACGGTATCTGGCCGGAGGCGTCGCCGCTTCCACGCGCGTGAACCGTGGACTGGGGCGGCCGATGTACTTCGATCGCGCCGACGGGTGCCGGCTGTGGGACCTCGATGGCCGCGAATACATCGACCTGTGTACCAGCCACGGCGCGACTCTCCTGGGCCACGGCGATCCGCGGGTCCGCGAGGCCGTCGAGCAAGTCCTCGCCCGCGGCGCTGCCTGCTCCTACGAAAACGAGCTGCACGCCGAGCTGGCGCGCGAGCTGTGCGAGGTCGTGCCATGCTGCGAGCGGGTCCGCTTCACCGGGTCGGGCACCGAGGCCACGATGCACTGCCTTCGGCTCGCTCGCGCGTACACGGGCCGCACGAAGCTCCTGAAGTTCGAGGGGAACTTTCACGGTTACCACGACCAGGTGATGTTCGCGCTGGCTGCCACGGTTGAGACGTGTGGGTCGGAAGAGAACCCGGCGCCGCTGCCGGCTAGTAGCGGGATGCTGCCCGAGTTGGCCGAGCAGCTAGTCGTCGTCCCCTACAACCGGCCCGATTTACTGGAACAAGCCTTCGCTCGTCACGGGCACGAGCTGGCGGCAGCAATCTGCGAGCCCGTGTACTACAACGCCGGCTGCCTGCTGCCGACGGTGGAATTCATGGGAGCACTGCGCCGATTGACGCGTGAATATGGAGCGCTGCTAGTGTTCGACGAAGTGTTAAGCGCATTCCGCATGGGCCCCGGCGGCGCGCAAGAGTATCTGCGTGTGACGCCCGATCTGTGTACGCTGGGCAAGGCCGTGGGGGGTGGCTTTCCGCTGAGCGTGTTCGGCGGACGGCGCGACATCATGGCCCGGTTGATGCCCGAAGGAGACTGCCAGCACAGCGGCACGTATAACGGGCATCCGGTGGCCGTGGCGGCCGGACTGGCCGCGGTCCGCGCATACCGGCAGCCGGGCTTCTACGACCACATCCAAACAATCGCTCACCGGCTGTACACCGGCCTCGGCGCGCTATTGGCAACACATCGCGTCCGCGGACGCGTGCAAGGGCTCGGCGCGCGGTTTGGTATCTATTTCGGCCCGCAAAGCGAAGTCCGCTCGTACCGCGACACGTTCTTGCACGATCGGGCGCGAATGCTGCGGTTCGTCGCCGCGGCTATCGACGAAGGCGTCTACTTCCACGACTATGGCGGGGCCGCCTGCCACCACGGCTTCTGCGCGGCGATGACGGCCGGCGACGTGGGGTTGGTGCTCGCGCGGCTCGACCGCGCCTTGGCCAAGGTCGCGGCCGACTAAAGTTGGTGACTGGGAAGCTGGTGTGCCACTGGCTCCGCCAGTGATGGTGCAAGACTCAAACCGTGCGCTGACAAAGCCAGTGGCACACGCTGACAACATGCGGATCGCCATCGGCCAGCTTTGGCAGGAAACCAACACGTTCAATCCGCTGCCGACGACGCGGCGCGATTTCGAGGACTTCGGCGTCGTCCGCGGCCCGGCGATTCTCGAGCAATTGGCCGACACCAACGAGCCGGGCGGGTTCATCCAGTCGCTGCGGGCCTGGCCGGAGCGACCTGAGATCATCCCACTCGTGCGGCTGCCGGCATGGCCCAGTGGCCGGGCGACTCTTGAAACGTTTGCGTGGTTGCGCGAGGAGCTGGTGGGGGCGCTCGAGCGCGAAATGCCGCTCGACGCCATGCTTCTGGCCTTACACGGCGCCATGGTCGCCGAGTGCCACCCGGACGTTGAAGGAGAAATCCTGGCCGGGCTACGCGCCGTGATCGGACCGCGCGTGCCGGTGGTGGCCACGCTCGATTTGCACGCCAACGTCACCGAGCAGATGGTGGCCACGACCGATGCCCTTGTCCTCTATCACACGGCGCCGCACGTCGATGTCTTCGAGACGGGCGTGCGGGCAGCGGCGGTGCTGCGAAAGATGCTGGTCGATGGTGCCCGGCCCGTTACAGCCTTTCAAAAGGTTCCGGCCGTGGTTCCGGCCGAACGGGCCAACACCGAGGAGCCGGCCAGCGTCAGCCACGATCTCAAGCAGCGGTTGATTGCGCTGGAAAAGCAGCCCGGCGTGCTGGCGGCGGGGCTGGCCACCGTGCAGCCCTGGCTCGATATCCCGAACCTAGGCTCGGCCGTGGTGGTTGTGACCGATGGCGACGACGCCGGCGCCAGAAAGGCGTGTGCCGCGATCGCCGAAGAGTTCTGGCGCCGCCGCCGCGACTATCTGCCGGAATTAGTGCCCGTGCCCGAGGCGGTCCGCCGCGCGCACGCGCGCGATTCCGGGCTGACGGTCCTTTCCGACTCGGCCGACGCCACGACCTCGGGCGCGGCGGGCGACAGCACGTGGGTGCTGGCCGAATTGCTCAAGCACGGCTGGCCGCGGCCGGCCCTGGTGACAATCGTGGCGCCGCGCGTGGTTGAGGAAGCGCGCCGCCTTGGCCCAGGCGGCCGGTTTCAAGGGCTGATTGGCGGCGAGCGCGACAGCCGCTTCTCGCGCCCGATTGAGCTTACGGCGCGGGTCGATCGGCTGTTTGACGCACGCTTCGTCCTGTCCGGCCACCTGGCGCGGAACCTGCCGATCGACATGGGCCCGTCGGCCGTGCTGGTCGCCGGCAACGTGCACGTCGTGGTGACCAGCCGGAGCGGGCCGCACTTCGCGCCGCAATTGTTCACGGTGGCGGGTCTCGACCCGTTCGCCGCGCAGGTGCTCGTGGCCAAAAGCCCATGCGGCTTTCGTGCGGCCTATGCCGATCGCGCGGCGGAGCTCATGGTGGTCGACGCGCCCGGCTGCGCGCCGTCGCACTTTTGGAAGAACGACTACCACCACATCGACCGTCCCCTGTGGCCGTGGGACGAAATCGAAGACTGGCGCGCCGCGCCGCGGGTGATATCGCGCTAGGGGCGATTCTGGTTTAGACGTGGCAGCCACCGCGGCGCGAGGACATCGCGCGGACCAGCCGCCCTTAGCAGCGTCGCCTGAAGTTCGTCATCGGACCGACACGCCGGTACTGCTGCGCGCGCCAAGCGGCGGATAAGTAGCGCGGTGCGCGGCGATTTACGCTTGCAAGGCCGCCCACGAAAAGATCGGGCGACGCCGAAAAAGTAGAATGTCCCCTTTTTTTCCTCTTTTCTTCCTTTTCTTCAGGCGGCCCAAATTGCCGCGGCTGCGCCGACCGTCGCTGATCGACGACCGCGACGCGGGCGCTCGCCGACAGGCCGCAGACGTGCCAGGCTTGTGGGAAAGTGACCCCCCCACCCCCCTACATGGGTGACCATAAACTTTGTTTTCATATATCAAAATATATATTGTGGTTGCACAAAATACTGCTAGATTCGGTCCTCCGTGGCGAATGGGGTTTCTGTCTAAGGAGGCTGACCATCCATGAATTCCGAGTGCGGCATGTGTTGCCCCAGATCCCGGTGTTCCCCAAAGCTCGCGCCAAATGGTTTCACGCTCGTTGAGCTTTTGGTGGTGATCGCCATTATCGGCGTGTTGATCGCGCTACTGCTGCCTGCCGTCCAAGCGGCCCGCGAAGCGGCGCGACGTGCGCAATGCAAGAACAATCTCCGGCAGTTCGGGCTGGCGTTGCACAACTACCAGACGACAAGCAACGTGTTTCCGATGAGCTATACGGCCGAACGCGGCGTAACCACGACGGTCGGCGGCCAGTGGTCGGTGCGCGCGCGCGTGTTGCCGTTCGTCGAGGCAGCGAACCTGGGAGACCTAATCAACTGGAACGTGGCGTACTCGAAGCAAATCAATGTGGCCACGACCCGCGTTCCGACGTTCTTGTGCCCCAGCGAGACGAACGACGTTGTTCGCGTCAATCTGACGACCGGCGTCCCGCGGGATTACCCGGCAAACTACGCCGCAAACTTCGGCACGTGGAAGGTATACGACCCGAACAATGGGAGCGGCGGAGACGGAGCGTTTCACCCCAACAGCGCCTACACGCCCGCGCATTTCACCGATGGTCTGAGCAACACCTTGGCAGCGGCCGAAGTCAAGGCCTACACGCCGTACATTCGCAATGTTACGAGTGACCCCGGACCCGCCATCCCCATTGCCACGAACTTCGCCGCCGGGCTTACGGGCGATGGCTGCTGCATCGGACCCGACGTCCAGCAGAATACTGGCCATACGGAATGGGCGGATGGATTGTGCCAGCAGAGCGGCTTCACGACCACGTTTACGCCGAACACGCGCGTACCGTACGCCGTGAACGGCGACGCCTACGACATCGATTTCGTTTCGTGGCGGGAAGCGACGCACCTGACGCGAGTCACGTACGCCGCGATCACCGCGCGCAGCTATCACTCGGGCGGCACGAACGTCCTGATGATGGACGGCTCCGTTCAGGCCATGCACGACACGATCGACTTGATCGTGTGGCGGGCCCTTGGGACGCGTACGGGCGGAGAGGTCGCTTCCGCCGGGTTCTAGGTACGCGACGTAGTTAAGTGCTGCAACGATCCGAACCATCCTAAGGGGCGCGTCCCTATTCCGCGCAATTAAGGGAAACACCATGAGAAGGCGGTTGACGCTGTCGGTCGAACAACTCGAAGCACGTGCCCTAATGGCGGCCGACCTGGCCACTTTGTTTGCCGCGGCCGCGCCGGCCGCTTACAGCGTCGATGGCACCGGAAACAACCTCAATCATCCCGATTGGGGCAGCGCCGGAACCCAACTCTTGCGCATCGCGCCCGCCGACTACGCCGACGGCGTTGCCGCCCCAGCCGGCGCCGATCGGCCCAGCGCACGCCAGATCAGCAACGTGATTGTCGATCAGGGCGATAACGCGCCGACCAGCGACCGTTTTTTGTCGGCGATGGTGTACGCGTGGGGCCAGTTCATCGATCACGACCTCGATCTGACGCCCAACGCCGATCCGGCCGAGCCATTCAACGTGTCGGTGCCGGCGGGCGATCCGTACTTCGACCCGGCCGCCACGGGCACGCGCACTATCAAGCTCAACCGTTCGGCGTACGACCCGGCCACCGGCACGACCGATCCGCGCGAACAGGTCAACGTCATTACGGCGTGGCTCGATGGCTCGGTGATCTACGGCTCGGACGACGAGACGGCAGCGGCGCTGCGCACGTTTGAGGGTGGCCGGTTGAAGACCGGCCCAGGCGACATGCTGCCGTACAACAGTGCCGAGTACTTACCCGACGGGCCGCTGGACATGCAGAACGCCGGGCCGGTTCCGAACGGGGAGATGTACGCGGCCGGCGACGTCCGGGCCAACGAAAACATCGAGTTGACTTCGCTGCACGTCCTGTTTTTGAGAGAGCACAACTACTGGGCCGATCGCATCGCCGCCGCCAGGCCCAAGCTCGACGACGAGCAGGTCTTCCAAAAGGCTCGTGCGATCGTGATCGCCGAGATTCAGTCGATCACCTACAACCAGTGGTTGCCGGCGGTTCTTGGCCGTGGAGCGGTCGATCGCTACACCGGTTACGACGCAACCGTGAATCCGGGAATCGCCAACGAGTTCTCTACCGCCGGCTTCCGTCTGGGGCACAGCCTGCTGGGCGACGACGTGGAGTTTCTCGACAATCTCGGGAGAGAAATCGCCGCAGAGCTTCCGCTTTCCGAGGCGTTCTTCAATCCAGCCGCGCTCGCCGAGAATGGCATCGACCCCGTGCTCAAGTACCTGGCATCCGACCCGTCGTCCGAGCTCGACAACACGATCGTCGGCAGCGTGCGAAATTTCCTGTTTGGCCCTCCGGGCGCAGGCGGCTTCGACCTGGCCAGCCTGAACATCCAGCGCGGCCGCGACCACGGGCTGGCCGACTACAACTCCGTGCGCGAGGCGTATGGTTTGCCGCGCGTCGCCAGCTTCGACGAGATCACCTCCGACGCGGAGGTGCAGGCCAAGCTCGAACAACTTTACGGCTCGGTCGACAATATCGACCTGTGGGTCGGGGCGCTGGCGGAAGACCACGTCCGCGGCGCCAGCGTCGGTCCGCTGTTGCGGACGATCGTCTCCGACCAATTCGAGCGCGTCCGCGACGGCGACCGGTTGTGGTACGAAAGGACGTTCTCAGGGCGAACACTGGAGCGGATCGAGAACACAACCCTCACCGATATCATGCGCCGCAACACCGAGTTGACGAACCTGCAGGAGAACGCTTTCTTTTTCAAGGCGACTATCGGCGGTACCGTGTTCGACGACGCCGACGGCGATAGCCGGCTCGACAGGCGAGAGAATCCACTCGCCGGCACGACGGTCCAGCTTGTCGATTCTGAATCCGGCGAAATCGTTGCAGTGAAAACGACCAACGACCGCGGGAGGTACGAATTCGGCGTGCTCGACGGCCTGCGACCCGGCGACTATCAGATCCGCGTCGCGCTTGGCGACGGCGCCATCCACACCAGCCGGATCGTCGCCATCACCCGCGGTGGGCAACTCGTCGACGGCGTCAACGTGGGCGTAGTCGGCGACGATGGCAACCGACCCGATTGTCGTGACCGTAGATCGGCGCGACACACGCAATTGGACACCGCGGTCAGGTCGGCGTCATCCTCGACTGGTGCGGAGGCTCAGGTAGGATCGACCGCGTGGTTAGCCGCCTTGACCTCTAGCAGCGCGAAGACCGGAACCATTCACAAGCAAACCGCGGGCACAAGCCCAAGCCTGACACACTCCCTGGCCGCATTGGACAGCGTATTCCGCGGGCTGTAGTGGCAGTCGGCGCTTAAAACCAGCCAGCTATCGGCGCCTGAAAACCAGCCAGCTTGAGTAAGGACGATTCGGCCTAATGGCTTTCTTAGCGGAAGGAGGCCGAGATGGCGAATCGACTCAAGATGGCCACGGTACAGTCCATTCTGACGTTGCACGAGCGTGGCAGGTATCGGCTGGCAGGTTAGAATGCCGGCGGGAGGGCTGCGACCTGATTGCCATGTCTGCAATGCGCGACCCTCTCTCTCCTTCGCATCCAAGGGTGGCATCGCCAAAGTCATTTGCTAGCGGGGAAATGGATTCGTTTCCCGGAGTCGGTACAGTTCGTCCTCCGCCTCTTGCCACGAGCCCGACTTTGCTTTGGTGATCGCCGCCTTCATCGCCTCGTAAGCGGCATTGCCGAGCTCGGCATTTGAGTGTCGTGCTTCAAGGAGCTGTTCGTCCTTGGCAAGCTCCCGAGGATTCTTGAGGGTGACAGCGGTCAGTATCGCGTCCAAGAGACGGCGATTGTCTCGTGCGGTTTCCGAGGCCCGGCCGCAGCCCGCCAGCACCAGCAATAGACACGTCGCGACGCCCATTCGCCGGTGGGCGGTGAGTGAACCGAGGCGCATTCAATACTCTCCCATCGGCTCTTGACCGTTTCGGCTGCCCAAGGATTGCCAGACATCGAACCGGATGTTGTCGGAGACGAGGCGAACCGACCCATCGCCGAGCAGCACGTTGGTCACGCCTGGATGTTGGCTGTACATCTGATCGGTGTGACCACCTGGCCAGTTTGGTGGATGGATCACCTGCGGCGATTCGTAGATCGAGGGCCCCGTGTTGGCGCCCACGTAGCTGCCGGCGTTATCGTAGTTGATGCCCGGCCCCCCGGTGCCGGAGCTCGCGAACTCGTTGTAGGAGTAGTGCTCCGCGCCAGGGACGACGCCGGGCCACACCGCGTCAGCCAGGTAGGGCGATCGCTCTCCGGCGAACAGCGTATTCGAGAGGCCATCGACCACGTCGCTTGGACGCGTCCGACTGTTCCGATACATCACGCCGTTGCAGCCCCGGATTGGCTGTTCGTAGTTGGTGTTCGCCGGCGCCGACCAGATGTCGTTCCAGCCGACGTTGTGCACGTAGTTCGCCCGCGCGAAATAGATGCCGTTAATCACGTTTTGGTTGATGTCCGTGATGCCGACCGTGACGTCCGGATTCGTCGCCGTCGGACAAAGGAACCCAGGGATCGGTGTCTGCACGGCCACCGTATTCACCGGATCCCAGCAGGGTCGGCGGAAGTCCAGGGTGCCGTGGAGGGCCGTCTGCTCCATGAACGGAAGCAGCAACGCCAGCCATCCCCAGCCGGGCTCGGTGTCGCCCGTCTGCGGGTCGGGCGTTCCGGCTCCCGGCGTGACCACGTAGCCCGATGGGTACGTGCCAAGCGAGGCCTCGTAGTTCGCCAGTGCGAGGCCGATTTGCTTCAGATTATTGGTGCACTGAGTGCGCCGCGCCGCCTCCCGCGCGGCCTGCACGGCGGGCAGCAGCAAGCTCACCAACAGCCCGATGATGGCGATGACCACCAAGAGCTCGACCAATGTGAAACCTCGTGCCTCACAAGAACGGCACGCAGAAGGAGTTCCATGGCGCGCTGTTGACATGGCCGGCTGATCTTTCGTTGGTTTGGAGAACCTGAAGGGCAAGGGCAAAGTCAACCTCGCCAGTGTTCCACTCACCATATCAAATAATTCGTCAATAGCAAATGATAATTTTGTGCAACCAAAAATCACCGCAAGCACTTTGATATCAGGGGAATGGGATACGGGAGGGGCACGCGCCAAGGGGGGGAGTTCCTACTCGTCCCCCCCCTCGGGCTCGAAGTCCTTCCACTTCATGGGTCTGCGGAAGGGCTCGATCCGCAGCACCACCTCGCCGTCCTGAAAGACGCGCACCGTGCCGCTCGACTCGCTGACGGCCACCGCCACCGCTTTGGTCGCGCGACTAATGGCCGCGGCCGCCCAGTGCCGAGCGCCCAGGCCCTTAGAGAGAGTCACATCGGCGGCAGATGCGTCAAGGTATTGCGCCGCCGCCTCGACCGTGCCGTCCGGCGCGACCAGAATCGCCCCGTCCATCTGAGCGATCTCCTTGATGCCCTCGCGCACGCGGGCCAGTTTCAGGTTTCGTTCGCGGCGGCTGTAGCCCTTTACGGGATCGAAGCTCGCCGAGCGACTCATCTTGCGGACCTTGTGCGTATCGCCCACTACGAACAGCGTCCCGACGGGCTTGCCCTCGCGCCCCTCGCGTCCAATGTCCAGGGCCAGGTTGACCACGGTCTGCAGCGTGTCGAGCGGCACGCGGGTTTCAAGCTGACGCAGGTCGCGAACGGTCAGCCGACCGAGGTGGTCGCTCATCTCGATCAGGCTGATCGAGTCGATCGAGTCGGGCTCGAAACCACCGTAGAGCGCCACGACGCGGGCGCCGCTAGGCAACAGCTCGTCGGCCACCGCGTTCAATAGCGCCTGCGACAGTTTCTCGGAAACCGGCGTATTGGCCGCATCGCGAAGGACGACCGATGGAAGGCCGGCAACGGCCGCGCCCTCTAGCAAGTCCTCGTTATCGGCGGCCAACAAGATTCTCTGGCCGCGGCTCCGCTCCTGGAGTTCCCGCCACTCCACGCGCGTTTCGAGCAACAGCAGGATGGCTTCCACGCCTACCGTATCGGCCAGGCGCACCGCCACATCGAAGATGGCAAGGAACTCCTGGCTGGCACGTAGCGGATTCATTCGCTGGACGGGACATCTGGCTTGCGCCATGAAGAAACATTACGGAGTCATCGCAGTCGCCGCGGCTGAGTGCGCCGGAAATGTAAAGCTTTTGGCGCGATGGGGCAACAGCGATCTGGCGGCGGTCTTGCGGCGCGATCACTCGCTGGGGCAGTCTGGGAAGCCGCGCCACGTCAGGCAGCCGCGCCGCGGGCCTTTAAGGATGCGCCGCGCGCGTCCGCCGGCCAGTCCGCAGCGGGGGCTGCTCGAGCTGCATCTCCGCGGCGGGCTGGGAATCGGCACGCTGCACCGCCGACTCGGCCTTCGCCTTGGACCCGGTACGCTGCGGGCCGCCGCCGGACGCCAGGTTTCGCGGCGCCGCCTTCCGATCGAGCGGCTTGAAAACCCGCTCGTCGTAGATCGCCAGGGCGTGCAGGGAGTGACCCAGCGGTCCGACCTCCCACTCGGTTTTCTTCCCCTTCTGCAGAACGCCCGACAGGTACTCCACCGCTTTCACGACGCGCGGATCGCGCAACATTTCCTCGGGCACGGAATAGGACAGCCACTCCAGGATATGACCCGACGTCTGGATGCGGCGCTGCAAGTCCTCTCGATCGCCGGGTCCTTTGAACCACTCGGTGCTGAACGATCCGTCGGCGTTTTGCAGCCGCAGCGTGTAGCGGTGGTAGTTGTCGAGATACTTCCGCGCCTTGGCAAATTCGCCGGTTACCGGCAGGTCCGCGGACTCGCGCTTCCGCACGGCGTAGGCCAGGCCCATCAACCGGTGCGTTCCTCCACAGGGCGCGCCGACGATTTTTTGGGCCAGCTCCTCGTGTACCAGGCGGTCGATCGACCAGTCCTCGCCGGCGGAGTTCTTCCAGTGCTCGTCAACGTCCAAATAGTAGCTGAAACCGATCAGCTTGAAGGTCAGCTCGGTCTTCGCCCGGCATCCGAGTTTCTCGGACTCGATCAGGTCGGCCAACGTGAACTCCTTTCCGTCGACCTTGATCGGGCACTCCTTGGCAATGCGCCCTTGCGCGAGGATCGCCAAGAACTGGCCGGGGTGGCCTTGCACGTACGGGCCCTTGCGCGCCGCGACGCGACCATCGGTGACCTCCAGAATCCGCGTGCCATGACAGTCGCCGTTCCAGCACAGCCAACTGATGGCGTTCACCGTCTCGCCGCCTGGACCATTGCGATTCAACTGCGAATGCGCGCCATAGGCCACGATCGAGTGCATGACTTCCCACGGATTGTGGTCGCGCGTGTTGAGGTGCTTGCCGTGGTAATATCCGAGCGTGTCGCGGACGCGGGCCCGCAGCCTTGTCAACCGCGGGCTCAGCGGTCGCGGCCGTGGCGCGTCGATCTCATCGGTCGGCTCCTCGTCCGCCTCTTCGTCGCCAGGGGCTGATGCGGTGTCAGCTTCGACATCCTCCTTGTCCGTCCGCGCCGATTCCGCTTCGTCGTCGCACGGCTCTGCGGCGTCGTCCGACTCTTCCGCGGGCGACTCCTCCGTTGGCAGGGGCGGCGCCGCGTCGATCGCCGGCAGGCGGATCGCCGGTTCCAACGCCGATTCGAGGGCCGCGTCTTCCGCCAGGTCCGCCGGGCACACGTCGCCGAGTATGGGAAACGCAAGCTGAAAGGCGTCGACCGGCGCGGTTCGCGACAGGGGGCCCGCGGCGACCCCCGGCCGCAGGCAGAACGCCGCCGCAAGCATCAAGGCGGCGCAGAGAATCCTCATGGAAAGCGGCGTGAGTCGCATATTCGTATGGTGGGTGTCGTTGGCAACCGGCGCGCGGCGCCGGCCGCAAATCCGTCAGAGAGTCCCGAGAATTCCCAAGGCGCCACGGGGCGACTTTGGCGACCGCGGACCACGCCGCTTGGGCCGTCCGGCGGTGGTAGCAGTTGTATCGGACGCCCGGCAGAGACAGCATTCACCCGCCCGGCGTTGGCCCGGTTGCGCCGCTTCGGCAAGGGGTGCGGTGGCCGCGGCGATGGACACCTCTACTGGACCGGTCGAACCCGCACAGACCATGCTTGCGGTGGCGCCGTCCACGGAGGGGTGCGCAAGAATTGATGGCCGGCTGCCGTCGCGCCGCAAAGCGGTCTAAAACCACTTGAAGATGCGCTGCACGAACGACTCTTGCGGCGCTGCTGGCTGCCGGCCCTGCACGAACTCGCGCCAGGCCTGCACGTTGTTGCCATAGTCCCGCCCGCTGGTCTGCTTCAGCGACGCCATGGCGCGGCGCTGCATGGCCGGATCGGGGTCTTCGAGCGCCTGCCCCAATGGCGCGATGGCATTGGGATGTTCGACCGTTCCCAGGTTGCGCGCCGCCGCCAGCCGGACGTCGATGTCGGCGTCCTCGGTCAAGGCGCGGCTCAACTCCGTGGTGGCCTCGGGGCCGCCGCGTTTGCCCCACGCGTCGCAGGCGGCGATCCGCACGTCGCGATTGTGGTCGTTCAGGCCCGCGGCGAGAATCCGGGCGGCCGATTCGGTCGGACACACGCCGAGCGTGCGCAGGATTTGTGCCCGCAACACGGGATCCTGCTCGTGCGGGATGGCCTGCACCAACTCGGCCGCCACTTGCTCCTGCAACTCCGGCGAGTACTTCGGCAGGCGCGTGGCCAACTCGCGCATTTGCACCATTTTGTCGTGCGGCGTGAGGATCTTCGGACCGTCTTCTTCCTTTTTGCCGAACGCCATCCAACTGGGCCACTGGGCGCGCGGGGCCGTGGCGCAGCCCGATCCCGCCATGAGGCCGACGGAAACGGCGAGCGCCAGCACGTTCGTGCCGCGGTATCTGCGCATGCACACCTGACCGCTCAAAGCGGCGTGGCTTGGACGGCAAAGTCTGGGAAAGGAAGAGGCGGGACTATACACGGCACCCTCGAATCGGCCAAGGCGACTACGTATGGCTGCCGCGTCGGCGCGTGCTTGCGCGATTAACCGCGGACTGCTCGATTCGCCGCAACCGCCCCGTCGACCTAAACTAGTGCCAGCACCCATGCGGCACGCGACCCCGCTTATCCCTCGTACACCCCGCATGGAACATCGAAGTGGGCGCCAGCGCCGCCTAATCGCCAATTGCTAGTTGCTTCCTCCCGCATGCCTCGCACGGTCGCCCGATACGTTTGGCTCTTGGTGCCCCTGATGGGTCTGGCTGCCCTCCTGGCACCCCTTGGGCCGGCAACACAACGCACGTGGCAACTCGTTGGTAACACAGCGTGGTTGGCCGCCTTTGTATGCGCATTGAGCGTGCCGCTGGGAATCGCCTTGGCGCTGTTGATCGTTCGAACCGATCTGCCGCTGCGCCGCGCGGCCGGCCTAGCGCTGGCGTGGCTCTTGTTCGTGCCACTGTACGTGCAAGTGGGCGCCTGGGAGGCCGGCTTTGGCCTCGAGGGCTGGCAAACGTTCGCCGGGTTCGGGCCCGCCTGGCTCACCGCCTGGCGCGGCGCGGTGTGGGTCCATACCGCCGCCGCGGTCCCGTGGGTAGCCGCGATCGTGGCCATCGGATTGCGGACCATCCCGCCGGAACTCGAGGAGCAGGCGCTGCTGGACGCCGCGCCCCTTGTGGTCCTTCGCAAGGTCACCTTGCGGATGGCCTGGCCCCTGGTGGCGGCGGCAACGTTGTGGGTGGCCATCAGCGCGGGCGGAGAGATCGCCGTCACCGACCAGTTCCAGGTTCGCACGTACGCCGAGGAGGTGTACACGCAAACCGCGCTGGGCGCTTCATCCGGCGAGCTCCCGATTCGCATTCTGCCGGGGATCGTGCTGACCGGCTGGCTGGCGCTGGCGGCGGTCGCTTTCGTGATGCAAGTCGCGCCGCGCGGCGCCCCATCGACGCTGCGCCGCCCCATGACGTTTGGCTTGGCCGGTTCGCGCGTGCCGGCCGCCGCCGGCGTCGCCCTTGTGCTCGCCCTATTGGTCGGCGTGCCACTTGCCAATCTCGCTTGGAAGGCGGGCGTGCAGGTGCTTCAGACCGAGGCGGGACGCCAGCGCCATTGGTCGCTCGTCAAATGCGCGCGCATCATCGCCGAAAGCCCGGCCCGCTACCGGCGCGAGATTCGCGATTCGATCGAAGCCGGCTGCGCCGCGGCGACCGTGGCCGTCGCGGCGGCAACCTGGCTCGCGTGGCGCGCACGGCGAAGCCGGCGCTGGGCCGCGGTCCTCGGAACGGTGATCGTGCTCGCTGCCGCCATCCCCGGCCCGGTGGTTGGCTTGGGCATCATCCGTCTATTGAACCAGCCTGATTGGAGCTTGCCGCTGTTCTTGTACGACCGCACGATTCTGCCGCCAGTGCTCGCGCAGTCCTTCCGCGCGCTGCCGCTTGTATGTCTTTTGCTGTGGCACGCGTTTCACACGATTCCAACGGACGAGCTGGACCTGGCGGCGCTCGACGGCGCCGGCCCGACCACGACCTTGTTCAGGATCGTGTTGCCGCAGCGTCTGCCGGCATTGGCCGCGGCCTGGTTGGTGGCGTTTGTCGTGTCGGTCGGCGAACTGGGGGCCACGATCCTGGTCGCGCCCCCCGGCTTTGAGCCGTTGTCTGTGCGGATCTCCGGTCTGTTGCACTATGGCGTGGAGGACCAGGTCGCTGGCATCTGCCTGGCGCTATCCATTGCTTTCGCCCTGGTCGGAGCAGCGATCATCGCGCTCCTGGGCCGGTGGTTAGCCGCCGCGGCCACGCGACGCTCCCGGCGCGGCCGCCGGGGCTAACGAATCGGGGCGTCGGCGGCTGTCGTCTGACGCACGCTGCGGTTGACCCATGGCGCGAATTGCCCCTAGATTCCCGGCCGCGGCCCCGGCGAGCCACGCAAGGCCCCGCCGATCTGCTACTGTAAAGAAGAAGGATATCGCCGTCGCCAACCGACGCTTTCGATCCGCAAAGAACACGAAGATGCAAGACGCCGGCCCCATGCGTTTCGATATCGTTCGCCGCCGTCCCCGGCGCCGCGGGACACTAGCCCGAAGCGCCAGCGAGGGTTGTGACGCGCAAAGCTCAAGATCCCTCGCTCGCGCTTCGGGCTTGTATGGGAAACCCCTCAGCCGCTACCGCCGCGCTCGATCGCTCGCCCACGCGCTTTTCCTCGCCGCGCTTGCGGTCGGCTTGCTCGCAGCGCCGGCCTCGGCCGTCGATCGCGTCGTGCTGCGGCGCGACGGCCGGCAGCAACAGATCAACGGTGAGTTGCTCGTCACCGCCCAGGACGGCGGGCTCCTCATCCTCGCGCCCGATGGCGTGCTGTGGACCGTCCCGCCCGACGAGCTGGTCGAGCACACCACGGACGAATCGGACTTCAAACCGCTAGCGCCCGAGGCCCTCGGCAAGCGGCTGCTGACCGACCTTCCCGCTGGGTTCCAGGTGCACACGACACCGCACTACGTGATCGTCTACAACACGTCGAGGGCCTACGCCCAGTGGTGCGGCCAGCTCTTCGAAAAGCTCTACCGCGCGTTCACCAGCTATTGGACCAAGCAGGGCTTCGAGCTGGCGACGCCGCGCTTTCCGCTCGTGGCCGTGGTGTTTGCCGATCAGCCGTCGTACGCCCGCTTCTCCACCGCCGAGCTCGGCGACGCGACGAATGCGATCATCGGCTACTACAGCCTGGCCACCAATCGCATGACGATGTACGACCTGACGGGCATCGAGAGCCTGCGCGCCCCCGGCGACCGCCGCGGCTCGACCGCGCAGATCAACGCCATGCTCGACCGGCCCGAGGCCGAGCGCACCGTGGCCACGGTGATCCACGAGGCGACGCACCAGTTAGCGTTCAATTGCGGGCTGCAAACCCGCTACTCCGACATCCCATTGTGGGTCAGCGAAGGGATCGCCGTGTACTTCGAGACGCCCGACCTGTCGAACTCGAAGGGCTGGCGCAACAGCGGCGGGATCAACCCGGCGCGGCTGGCGGCGTATTTGGAATATGCACAGCGGCGGCCGGCGGACAGCCTGCGGACGTTGATCGCCGACGATGCGCGGTTTCGCGACACGAAGAAGGCGATCGACGCCTACGCCGAAGCGTGGGTGCTGAGCTACTTCCTCATCCACCAGCGGCCCAAGCAATATCGGCAGTATCTGCTGATGCTGTCGGAGAAGAAGCAGCTCTTGTGGGACGATCCGCAGCGCCGCGTCGACGAATTCACGACCGCCTTCGGCGATCTCGACGCACTGGACGTGCAAATGCAGAAGTACGTCAACAGGCTCAGGTAGCCGGGCTAGCGCGGCGGTTGGCGGATTCAGGACCCACCCCGCCGGCTGCACGCGAGCGATATCTGAGATTTCAGATTTGAGATTCCAACGATGCCGACCCCGCCCCGCCGCCGCTGGTTCCAGTTTGGGCTGGGCGTCAGTGTAGCCATCGGGATCCAGGCATGCGCCGCGTTGGTCATGGCCGTCGTCCCCTTCGGCTTCGACATTCCGTCGTCACTTGGCCTCGATTTTGGGCACTTCCTGCTCGTAGCAGCGATTTACCTCCTGGCTCTGGCGTACGGAACGATTGCGTCCATCGCAACTCGTCAGTGGGGTGCACTCCTGGCCCAGTATTTGATTCTCCTGATCGCCATCGCCTTGGGAATCATTGTGTCGTTGGCTGATTCCTCACCCCAAGGAGCAATCGAGCCGGCGGCTCAAAAAGAAGTCCGCCCATTGTCCCCCGCTGACCAGCAGCAATGAGGCAAGGCACACCCCTGTAACCCAACTCTGCTACCATGCGGTGGGCGTTCTTCAACCCCTGCTCCCATTCCCAACTCCAACGCCATGAGAACCGTCGCCTTCCTCATCGCTATCGCCGTCCTTCAAGCGTCCCAAGTCGCGGCCCAAGAGGCCGAGCGCCAGAACCGGGCCTATCCGCCCGACATGCCGGGCGCGAAGGCGGAAACGTACAAGACCGTGGGCGACACGAGACTCAAGCTGTACGTTTTCGAGCCCGACGGTTGGAAAGCGAGCGACAAGCGGCCGGCCATCGTGTGCTTCTTTGGCGGCGGTTGGACCAGTGGCTCGCCGCGGCAGTTTCTGCCGCAGTGCAAGTACCTGGCGACGCGCGGCATGGTCGCCATTGCCGCCGACTACCGCGTTGCCAGCCGCAACCAGGTCAAGGCCGTCGATTGCGTCAAGGACGCCAAGAGCGCCATCCGCTTCGTGCGCACCAGCGCAGCCCGGTTGGGCGTCGATCCCAACCGGATCGTGGCGGCGGGGGGTTCGGCCGGCGGGCACCTGGCCGCGGCCTGTGGCACGCTCGCCGGTTTCGACGAGCCGAACGAAGATGCGAGTATCAGCTCCCGGCCCAACGCCATGCTTCTGTTCAATCCGGCGGTCGTGCTGGCGGCGATCGAGGGAGTCGATCTCGACCTTCGGCGAATGGCGACGCTGGCCGACCGCCTGGGCACGAACCCGCGCGACCTGTCGCCGTACCATCACATCTCCGCTGGCGTCCCGCCCACGGCCATCTTCCACGGCAAAGCCGACCAAGTTGTTCCGTACGCCACGGTCGTCGCCTTCGCCAAGGCCATGAAGGACGCCGGCAACACGTGCGAGCTGTTCTCGTACGACGGCGAAGGGCACGGGTTCTTCAACTACGGCCGCGGCCGCAACGAGATGTTCGTCGCCACGCTCAAAGAGGCCGACAAGTTCCTGGCCCAGCTCGGCTATCTCGAAGGCGAGGCCACGCTGGAGGACCCCGCGCCCGACGTCGGCGACTTGTAAAAGCCCCGCGACCGATCGCGATGGTTTATCCGAAGATAGAGTAGCCGCGGATGAACGTTGATGAACGCGGATGAAGAAGACTTCGAAAAAATCCGCGATCATCCGCGTGAATCCGCGGCTTCCCGTTCTTCTCCGCGTCTCCGTGGTGAGTCTTCTTCGCGCTACGCAAGAGCTACTCGGCGGCCGCCGGACGGCCTGTAAGCTCGCGATGCTGCTCGATATTCGCCTGCTCCTGCGCATAGTCCAGGCCGCGGCGTTGGCTCCACGTTTGTGGCGAGAGGATGCCGGCATCGGACTCGATGCGCGACACTTGCGCCTCGCGCAAGGTGTCGCGGACCGCTAGCGATGGCGCCGCCGCTTGAATCTCCACGACCGCGAGCGCGTCCTCCGGCAGCCGGCCCGCTCGCGCGGCCGCGCGGACCACGCGGTTCATCACGTCCCGGTCCGCTTCAATTTGCTCGGCCTGCAAACGGTCGAACATTTTTACAGCCGGGCCCTCGGCCACCATCGTCGACGAGTAGTTGGCGTTCGACGCGTCGCTCGTGAGCATGAACTCGGGCATGACCAGCCGCGCGGCGATCGCCCGCAGCTCGGCCTGCAAGACGGTGACGAAGCTGCCGGCGTCGAGCCCCTGGGCGGGAAAGTCGTATTCGATGCCGGCATGGCTGTCGAGGATCGTGCCCGGCCCAAAGCGCTGCCAGCTAGTGGTCTTGCCCGTGGGCGATTGCGTGGTGGCGTCGGACTGCCGGGCGACGAATTGCTCGACGGCGCTGCGCGTGGCCCCCTGGTGGCGGCGGATCAGGGCGATGGCCGATTGGATCTCGGCCACGACGCTCATGTTGCGCAGCAGCTTTTCCGCACGGCGCAGATTCTTGCGGACCGGGAAGAACAACGGCAGCCCGCGCTTGACGTTGCCGTCGACGTTGGCTTTGCGGTGCTGGATGTCGTCGGCGTTGACCAGAGTGCCGTCAATGTAGTAGGCGAGCGCCGTCTCGACGTCGTCGGCGTCGGTAATGATGCCGAAGCTGGCGGCCGGGTCCGCCGCGGCCGTGGGCGGGGTAGTCACCTGGCCCGGCTCGACGAAGCGCACACGTAATTGCCTGTCGGGCGCGGCGAAGAACCGCAGGAAGACTTCGCCGTCGCGATCGCGGCGGCGGACGATCTCCTGCTGGCGGCGATGCCAACAGTTGGCCGCCACGAACTCGTCGATCGCGGTCTGCACGTCGGCCACGAGCTCAGCCGGCGCCTCGGCCCCTTTCTTCAGCACAGCCCGGTACGTGTGCCCGGAGCCGACGATATAGCTGACGCGGTTTTCGTGCCCGTTGATGGCGAACTCGTTGGTGACGGCCAGGGCGCGGCACTCGGCGCGGATTTGCCGGTGCTCGGTCTCGGTCGAGAAGGCTACCGCGGCTGCCCCGCCGCGCGGCGCGTCGCCCCCCACAAGCTGCCAGCGGGTCCCATCGTCGTCCCACAGCGCGTCGCGCGGGTCGACGATGCTGTCCCACAGGCCCTGCCATGCCTCCCGCAATTGCCGCTCGATCCGTGTCGCCGCCGCAACGTTCGCGCCGCCCGCGGCCTCGTCCGCGTGGTTGTCGCGATCGTGCCCATTCGTTTCTTGAACCGTCTCGTGAGTGGCCATTTCGATTTCTCCTATTCGTTGGAAGGATCTCACGCTGCGCAACACGTGTGCTCACGTAGGGAGGGCGAGGCTCCCGCCGAGCCGTTTTTTCGTTCCGGCGGCGGCTCGGCGGGAGGCTCGCCCTCCCGGATTCGTGCGCATCGAAGTTGGAACATGTTCTCACCTCATATATCGCCTGAGATCGGCAAGCGGTCGCCGAGCCCGTCCGCGCGGTCCGCACCTTCGAGCAGCTCGGCCGCCATGCGGATGGCCATCTCAAGCGCGTCGGGCCCGTCGTCGTGATCGCCGACAGGGAACTGCTGCATCTGCTCGACCAGCAGCCGCGTGGACGGCGAATGGCCCTTGAAGCGCAACCGCTGCTGCGAGAGAAACGGTCCCAGCCGCCGGATGCGAACCAGCTTGTTGGTGCGGTTGTCGAGCGACCACGGCTGCACGCCCAGGATGCCCTGCCGCGCGAACTCGGCGACGAACTCCCGCCCCAACAGCTCCTGGAATTGATTGGCCTCGATCACGAGCGCATCGGGCCGGAAGCGGCGGCACAGCTCGACGCCGTCGGCCACGATCTGCGGCGTGGGGCGGCGGGCCAGGTCGGCTTCGACGTACAGCATGCCGGCCGGCGTCACGCCCACCAGCACGAACGCGGAGTAGTCGCCGCGCCGCGCGTCGTGCCCCTTGCTGGGGTCGAGCGCCAGGACCTTCAGCGTCACGCCCTCCGGCCAGTCGTCGAACCACAGGTGCGGTCCGAAATAGGCTTCCGGCCATTCGCACGACTCGGGATTGATCGGCGAGCCCTGCTTCTCGCGCTCGAAAGCCGCCCGGCCGCTCTCCACCCGCATCCGCATCAGCGCGTACAAGTCCTCCTGCTCAGGCCACAGAAGCACCGCGCCCGCGTTCATTTGCTCGCGGTGAGTCTGGTAAAAGGCGCGGGCTTGTTCTTGACTGTCCGGCCGCTCGACGTCGGTGTACAGCGCTTCCCACTCCTGCCAGGCGAGCACGTCGTCGGGCCACCGCTCGATGGCGCGAAAGATGCGCGAGGTCCAGCCGGGCGTGCGGTGCAATTCGAGCGCGATGGCGTCGCGGTGCAGGGCCGTGGCCAGATGGATGACGTTGGTCGTCTTGGTGCCGGCCTTCAGAAGCGTGCCGTGGAACCAGCGTCGCGACCGCTCGCGCTCGCGGACTGACTCGATGTGCTGGTCGTTCTGCAGGTCGTCGCAGATGATGAGCGTGGGCCGGTTCTCGCGGCGGCGGCGGCCGCGGATCCGCTGCCCGGTGCCGAAGGCGTCGATCGTCACGCCGTTTCGCAGGCGGATCGAGCCGGCCCGCCACACGGGCCCCTTGCCCGCCGCCGCCGGATAGTCGGCCGCCAGCCGCGCGTTCTCGACCAGCTCCGCCTTGATATTTTCCAGATGCGCGCGGGCTTGCTCCTTCGTGTCCGAGACGATCCAGATATACGGCTCGCGCTTCTCCACAGCCAGCTTTAGCGGGCAGGCAAGCGAAGCGATCGTACTCTTGGCGGCGCCGCGCGGGCCAATGGCGTTGAGCTTCCCACCGCGCTCGCGCTCGAGGCGCGCCAGCTCGGTGGCAAGCCAGTGGTGCATCGCCGAGGGAGCGAGCTTGAAGTGCGCCGGGAGATACCGCCTGGCCCAGGCGAGAAGGTCGAGCGGGGCAACATCCACTTCCTCTAGCGCGCGACACAAGTCCCGGATCATCCGTTTCAAAACCGACGGTTGTCGCTCGATGATGTTCGACTTCGGACCCTTGGCCCCACGTGCGCGGCTGCGACGCATCATGTCGCCTCCTTAGCGCCCGGTTCCTTGCCGAGCGTAGCGAAGTACGCGCGGAGTTTGCGAAGGATTCGCTGGCGACGCGGCGAGGCCCTCAGTTCCGCCTTGATGAGGTCAATGACTCCCGCGATTGTCTCCTTCAGTTGGTCCACGGATATTGTCGAGGGGGCGCGCTTGCCGAAGCGCTCGGGATAGACGCGCTCTAGAACCCAAGCCGATGCTTGCCAAGATTTCTTGGCGGCTTGTTGAATGTTGGAAAGATGGATGATTTCCAAATCGGATTCTGCCCGCTTGAGCATCTGGGCGAACTGTTCATTTCGCGATGCCGTTCCGCGAATCGTGCTCGGATCGCAGCCGACGTACTTGGCCGCCGTGCGGCGGCTGCCGCCGACGGCCACGATCGCGCAGATTTCCCGCTGCTTGAACTCGTCGAGGATTCCCGCCCTTCTCTTGGCCATGCTCCGCCGTCCTCATGCTGCTTCGCTGCCCAGATACTCGAACGACACCACGGCCCGGCCCCCCGAGCCGCGGTAGTTGCCGATAAATCCGCGCGCGTTTCGCGATCCGGTCTTCAGCACGCGCACGGTCCGCCACCGCGGCGACGCGGCGCAGTGCGCCACGACTGCCGGGTGGCTGGCCGTGATGTTGATCCGCTGGCCGGCGTCGCGGTGCGTTTGCGCCACGGCCTCGGCCACGCGCATGCCGATGCCGATGCCCTGGTAGTCCGGCAGAGTCACCATGCGGCTGATCCGCCAATGCCCGCGCCGACCGATCAAGGGAAAGGTCGCGCAAAACGCCACGGCCGACCCTCGCCACAGCGCCAAATAGCAGCGGGCCGTGGGCGAGAGCGAGCCGTTCAAATAGTGATGACGCGCAAACAATGGCCACGCACGACGGTGGCAACGAAAGAGATCGAGTCGCACTTCCGGCCGCCGAAGACTCCTCCGCTGGCACGTGCCGGTGGCCATGTCCACGATCCAATCGGGGGCGAGCCACTCGGCGATGTCGTAATGACAACTGATCGCCACGAAGCGGCATCGCAGCCGGCCGCCGCGGATCGCCTTGGCCACGGCCGCCGAACCGACCTGCGCCACGTTGCGATCCACGACGCTCGTGAATTCATCGAAGGCGACGAGGGGGAATAGGCCGAAGACCAGAGGCGAGAGGCCAGAGGCGCGATCGTCCCGTGGCCTCTCGCCTGTGGTTTGTGGCCTATCCGGTGGCCTACTCACGCCGACCGATAGGGCCCGGGCCAGGTCGCAGCGGAACCGCTCGCCTCCACTAAGCACGGCGTACGGCTTGATCCACGAAGGAGGAGAGCTGAAGCCCACGGCCGTCAAAAGTCCGGTAATCTCCTTGATCGGCAGCTCGCCGAAGCAGTCGACCACGGCGCGGTCGGTGGGCCACGCGCCGCCGTCGTACATCGCTTCGCCGAACGCGCGGCGGGCAATCGTCGTCTTGCCGCTGCCGGAAGGGCCGACAATAAGGCCGATCTGCCACGGCTCGCCCACCTCGGGCACTTCAGCGCGAAATGTGACCGTGGACTTCGCAGCAAGGAGCACGTCGAACATGCCGGCGACTTGCCGCACGCGAAACGAGTCGTGCACCGGACACTGCGACGTGACTTCGACGATCGGCAAGCGAAAACTCCGGAAAAGAGAGCAACTAGCAATCGGCGATTAGCAACTAACAAGAGGAATTCGCTCGCGGGCGACAGCTCCGGCCAATTGCCAATTGCTAATCGCTAGTTGCTCCTTCACAACACCAACAACCGGCACGAAAAGCCTTCGCCGCGCAGCCGCTCGAAGAGCGATTCTTGCTCCGCCTCGTCGCGGCACTCGACGACGATCTGGAACGAGGGCGCAATCTCCGCTTCGGGCCCGGCAGCCGCGCGCGGTTGCCGCTCGCGACTCTGCTCGGCGAGCTGATCGAGCAAGTTCCGCACCGCCGCGCTTTGCGTTTGCACGTTGGCCACGAGCGCCGCCAGCCGCTCGCCGCTCGTCTGGGCCAACGCAGCCAAGGGATCGATCACCGTTAACAGCTTTTCGGCCTCTTCGGCGCTCACATCCAACACCAGCACCGGCACTTCCATGTCGGGCGTGGTCTCGGCGCGCAAGTGGCCGTCGATCAGCTCGAGCGTGCCGTCGGCCAGCTCGCGCGCGACCAGCGCCGTGGCATAGCCCACCTCGGCCAGCACGCCGCGCAAGGCGTCGCGCTGCGCGGACGGGTGGGTCCGCCAATTCTTTGGATGCGGGCGCAACTGCGAAGCCGGCACCCGGCGAAACTCGCGAATCCGATCCCGAATCTGCATGAGGTATCTCCAAGAGCAGTAGGCCGTAGGCCTACTGTTTCGTGCTCCTGGCTCAGCCGGCGCCGCCGCGAACGAGTCGGGCGGCGCCGGACCGAACCGGGAACACGCTGCCAGGACGTTACGGAACTAGCGCGCGGACCGCGGCGCGGACCGGCCGCACCACCCAGCGCAGCGGGCGCACGCATGCCGGCCGCACCACCACCGGCGCGGACAGCACCTGCACGCTCGCCACCTGCACCGGGCAGCTCACGGTCTGAATCGTCGCAGCCGCCGGAACTGTCACGGCCGGCACAGCCGCCGCGACCACCGACGACACAACGGCCGGCGCAACGACCACCCGCGGTACGACCGCGGTCACAACGCTTGCCGCCGCCGTGTCGCAACCGTGCGCCGCGCCCGGCACCCCGGCACACATCACACAAGCACACAAGGCCAGAACTCTCCATCCACCCATCGTTCTTCTCCCTTCTCTTAAAACGGGCCTTCCAACGTCTGACGCAAAAACTGGTTGGATCTCCGCAGGTTCAATACACGGCGTCGCGCGGCAGCTTCGCCCACTGCCGTAGCGCCTTCAGTTCGTCATCGGAGAGCTTGGGCAGCTCGCCGGGCGGCATCCGCTCGCGGCCGGCCTCGTTCGGCTCGGCCATTTCCACGATCACGTGCCGCGGCAACCTGGCGAACAAGCGGCCCTCCGCGTCGAAGAACTGCTTGCCCCCTTTTGCCAGTGGGCCGGAGTGACATTTCGCGCAGTGCCGCGCGAGGATATGGATCGCCGCATCGTCGCTGGTAACGACCGCCGCGCCAGCGGGCACCGTCGGGCGGCCCGCCGCCGCGTGCTCGTCAGGGGATGGCGTTGGCGATGTGCCACTTCCGGCCGCGCTCGTCTCGGCGAACGCCGGCACTGCGACCGCCGGCGGAACGTACTCGCCGTAACGATAGAACACCGTGGGCTGCGTCACGGTCGCCACCGGCACCGCGACGGGCACGGCAAAGGGCGCGACAGTCACGCGGTTGTCGGCGACGATGGCTTGCGCTCGCGGCTCGGCCCGCTGCGAGCGGCCGCGGACGAGCGGTCGCCGCATCCCGCCTGTGGCTGGCGACGCAAAACACAACGCGATCGCTACAAGAATCAAGCGTTTCATGGTTCGCTAACCTCCCATTGCCAAGAGCGCCGCCGTGGCGAAGGCCGATTCCCATTGCTGCCGCTGCACGCTCAAGCCCTCGCACAGCGCCAGGATCACCGGATCGTTCGACGCGCGGAGCCGCACGGTCAATTCCGATGTCGCCAATCCCAGCTCGCGCGCCGCCTGCGCGGGCGACACTAATTCGTCCACGTATGTGCCGTATGCCTCGGCCAACGCCTCGGCCAGCTTGGTAACCTGCATGCCGCCGGTGGCTGCCGCCACGGCTTCGCCGTAGTCCTCGCGATCGCGGCGCAGCAGCTTTTCCAGGTCGCGCTCGTAAAAGCCGGCCAGCCGCTCGGCGTCCTCTTCGCGCTCGGCGAACAATTCGACACGGCCTGCCAAGAGCCGTCGCTGATCGTTGGCGAACGGTCGCAGCCCGCGCTCGCTGTGGCACCGCACGCACGACAACAGGGGCGCGATCACGCCGGAACCATGCACGGCGAGCGCATCCTTCGCGATCCGGTCGGGCACGGCGTCCTGCCGCCGTCCCTGCCGATCGAACAGGGCAAACACATGCAGGCCGTTCCGCTTGGCCGCGATGTGCTCGCCGGCGTCGTATTGGAAGCCGAGCGGGTTGCGGATCGGGTCGCGGTCAGGGCTCACGCGCTCGACGTCGAAGGTGCTCCACGCGGCGCCCAGCGGACCTTGCCGGCGCACCACGCGGCGCACTTTGAACGTCACGCCGGAGCGAATGAGATTCGCGCCTTGATCGGATCGCAAGCGGCCCGTGGTCGCCGCATCGATGCCCAGTAGGGCATGGAACTGCTGCTCGCGCTCGGGAACGCCCGCCAGCCGGTAATAGTGACCACCATTCTCAGTCGTGCCAGCGCGGGCGATGAAATGGTCGGCGCGCAAAAGCGCGCCGATGCTGGCGGCCATTTCCCGCAGCCGCGCCGCCTGAACCAATCCGACCCAGCCGCCGTCGGTCACGACTTCGCGGACCTTGCCGGTGTTCGGGTCGACGACTTGCGTTCGCAAGTGCCAGTACGGGTCCTCCGCGGCGATTGCCTCCCACGCGGCTGCATCAATCCGCAAACGCCGCAAGGAAAATCGCAACAGGCGGCCTTCCGTTCCCGGCACGACGTCCAGCGCCGCGATCGTGTCGGCATGGCTGACGCTATTGAGCCCGAAAGAAGCGACCGCGGCCGCTGCCCGCCGCCGCGCGGGTGGGATCGCATAGAGCGACAAGTAGCGCGTGACGGGCCGATCTGTCACAGCAACGCGCGTCGACAGGTCATCGACGGCCAGCCGCAGCTCGGCCGCGGGCGTCACGCCACCGCCACCGGCGGCGCCCGCCTGGCTCATCAGGAACACCGTTACTGCGATCAACGCGCCACGCACGGAACGCTCCTTTTCAGTCTCATTTGGGTTGAAACACCAGCACGCCTTGCACCCCGTTGACGGCCAGCGGGCCGATCTCGAATGTCACCGGTGGCGACACAGCCGGCGGAGCGCTCGGCGGCGGCGATGGTGCCGGCGGGGCGTCCGAGTCGAGCAGGCTGTCGGGATTGATGAGTCCGAAGCCGTAGTTGGGATCCTTGCCCGCTGGCCCCGCGTCTGTTGCCGTGCGGCGGAGATGCTCGATCAGTTGCTGTTGGTTGTCGACCGGCGTGCCGCCGCCCGTGGCGCGATGTTTGGCCAGCAATAGGGCCACGACGCCGCTCACAAACGGCGTGGCCATGCTCGTGCCGGACAGCTTGGCGTATCCGCCGTTGAGATAGGTCGACAGGATGTTTTCGCCAGGCGCGCAGATGTCGACCTCCGCGCCGCGGCTGCTGAAGCGCGACACCTGGCCGTTCTGATCGACCGAGCCCACCGCGACCGTCGCGTCCAGCCGCCCCGGGAAGTTGACGGAGTCCGGCAGGCCGTCGTTGCCGGCCGCGCAAACCACAAAACGCCGCTGCGCCACCGCCCGATCGATCGCAGCAGCGATCTCCGGGCTCGCGTCGGGCGAGCCAAAGCTCATCGACAGCACGTCGGCGCCGGCACTCACGGCCCAATCGATCCCCTCGGCCACTTGCTCGGCGCCGCCTGACCCGTCGTCGCCCAGCACCTTGGCCACGAGCAAGCGGCATTCCGGCGCGACGCCGACGACGCCCGTGTCATTGCGGCGCGCGCCGATGGTGCCGGCCACGTGCGTGCCGTGCCCCACGCGATCGTTTGCTCCCCAGAAGCTGCGGGTAAAGTCGCGCGCGTCGTCGATCGCGTCGCGCAGGTCGGGGTGGTCGGCCGTGATGCCGGTGTCGAGGATCGCGACCTTGATGCCCTGGCCGCGCGTCGCCGTCCAGTGCTGTGGCACGTGGTAGGCGGCCAGGCTCCAGTCGATCGTTTCGGCAAGCGACACGAACGTCGCGCGCACGGAAAACGGGGGCAGCCGGAAGATCGGCCTTCGGCGTCGCGTCATTGGTCACCCCGGATCTGCCGCAGCAGGGCCAGAAGCTGAATGACCAAGGGAAGCCAGGCGGCGAAGCTTTGCTCGTCGACGACCACCTCGGGCGCGCTATTTGAAACGCGGACGCGAAACGTGTTGTCGGCCTGCTCCTTGCCGGCTGCGCCCATCAGGAACTGCACGATCGCCAGCACGATGTTGAACACGCCGTCGTCGCGCAGGATGGCCGCCAGGCGTTCGGTCCACGTGGGATCGATTCCCACCAGGTCGGCCAGCCGCAGCACGAGCGCCAGCACCTGCCGCAAGCCTTCGGCGGTGGTCGGCGGAGAGGTGATACCGCGGATCGCGCCGATCAAGTCCAAGAGATCGCGGATCTTGCTCAGTCGGCTCAGGGGCACGCGCTGGATGGCCAGGCCGTCGTTCATCGTTCGATTCTCCTTTCGTGGCTTTGAGCACTCACTACGTCGCTATCGAAGTCCGGCGCCCGCAGGCGTCCGGCGAGTTCGTTCAGTGCCCCGACAATCGCCATGTGATCGGTGTGCCGCTCCATCCGCTCGGCGTTGAGCTCGTCGCGCAAGGTTTCCCGCTCGATGCGGCATTCGGTGCGCGTGTTGGCCAATTCCTCGCGAAAAGCCGCGACCAGCTCGGGGATGGTCCGCGAGGCGGTGTGCCAGGCGTACCAGCCGAGGATGGCCGTGGCCGTAACATTGCCGATGTCGGGGAGCAGGAAATCGCTCATGTGCATTGACGCGCGGGATGCGCCGGCTTGTGTGCTGGCCGCGCGACACCGTAGGCGCAAAAAAAGCCCGCCGCTCGGAAACTTCTTCCGAGCGCCGGGCTTCTTGTGATACCTGTGCTGAATTCGCTCAGGCCCTACCGATGCCGCACGTCTGGCACCGATCCTAGCGAAACAGGTGGCCTAATTTCAAGGGGCGAATTGGCCACCGGCGCTGCCTGCGCGTCTTGGCGCATGGCTACATCACGCCAGCGAGCCTCCGGGTTTATCCCGGAGGTCCCTCGCGCACGGACGTTCGGCCGCGCGGCACGAAGACCGCCGGGATCAACCCGGCGGCTGGCTTTAGAGTCTGAATGACCGTGCGGCTCGTTAGCTCAAGCGTGCTGAGTCCGACGCGACTTGCTTTTCGCATGCGCTGGTCGTCGTCTCGTCCGCCGCGTCGGCTTCGCTGCCGCGATGCCGAAGTCCGTCAGCATTTCTCTCACTTGCTGTGCGTTGATGATGCGGCGAAGGTCGAGCACGGTGTTGAGCGCGGCGATTGTGTTTGCTTCCCGCACGCGCTCATCGTTGGCGATGTCGGATTTCGCGAACCAATTCGCCACTTCGTTCCAACGCCAGAGGGGGGAAGACGTCTTAACGCCCGACAGCGGCGCGGGAAAGCTTCCCGGACCGCGTTGGCCGTTTATGTATTTGCGAACGCTCTCCCGAGTCTGAGCGATCCGCCTCGAAATCTCGGACGCGTTGACAATGTCGTCTGGTTCAACGCGTGCGACGTTGATCCCTGTTTTTTCCACATCGTGAATCGCCGAGCGAATGGCCGATTCGAGGGATTTGCCCTCCCGATCAAAATCGAGAAACACAGTGCCCCCCTGCGTGCCTAGCAACGCATCATCACAGCCCGCCTCATACAAGGGGTCCGCAAGCGTCCGCACGTCGCCCGCGCCACTCAAAACGAGAGTAAAGGAGTAGGTCCTCATTTTTTACGATGCCTCCTGACGGGCTTTCCCGGCGGCTTCTCCTCCGGTTCGGCAGACTGAGCCGGCTTGCAGCGGCAGTTGTCGATGCGCCGCCGAAGCTGCTTCGCGTGGTTTTCCGGGTTCCTGGGCGTGCTCCAAACGGGGAAATTGCAATGTCCGCGACCCGGCACTGGACAAACGAGAAACCCCCATGCATGGCTTCCGCCAACTTCGCACTTCCACCCGCGAGCGATAGCGTAGGCGATCACTTCCTGGATGTGCTTGTTTGGGTGCCTGCCCATAAGAAGATTATCCGCCGCCGGTGACAAATGTCAACACCGACCCTTGGCCGGAATTCAAAGACAGACAAACACTTGGCGACGGCCGGCCGCATCACGCCAGCGAGCCTCCGGGTTCATCCCGGTGGTCTTTCGCGGGGCAATCGGTCGTGCCGCACGAAGACCGCCGGGATAAACCCGGCGGCTCGCTGGGATTTTGCCGGTGATAGGCCGGGGCTCACCGCGCCGGCGTTTCGTCCGGCACCCGCGCCATTGGCCCGGCCGCGCCGCCTTCGTAGATGCTGAACTCCGCCCATACCGGAAAATGGTCGGAGACCTCTTCCGCCTCGGGCAGCGACAGGCCGAACTCGCGCATCAGGTTCAGCACGCCCGAGCGGCCGGTGAACTCGGTGGTGGCTCGGCGGTCGAAGAGGATGTTGTCGTAGAGCTTCGTGCCGCGCGTGTTGGAGGGCGTCTTGGAGATGGCCGCGACCAGGTACGGCACGCGGCCCAACGCGCCCAGGTGCGCATCGTCGGCGTTCAGGTCGCCCAGGAGGATAATGTCGTCCTCGCGGCGTTTGTCGTCGCGAACGGCGCGGTAGACGTCGTCCAGGGCGTCGAGCTCCTTGGCCACTTCGTCGGGATCGGTGTGCACGTCGACGAGGGTGAATGTGAAGGCCTGCGCCGCCGGCGGGCCGCGGACGCTGAAGCCTGCCACCAAAGGCTCGCGGTGCAGAAGGTCGTCCGGGTCGTCGACCGTGTAGACGCCGCCGGTGTCGAGCTCGACGCTGGCCCGGTTGTAAATGATCGCGTATTGCTCTTTGGTCGACGAACGTCCCAGCCGCGGGCCAATCGCGAAGTCGTAGCCCGCGCCGGCCGCGTTAATCGTGCTCACGAATCGCGGCAGCACGTCCTGGCTGGCGGCGCGCACTTCTTGGATGGCAACGATGTCGAAGCGGCGGACCGTTTCGGCCAGCACCCGCATCACGGCCGGTTTGGCCAGCTTGGCTTCGCCGAACACTTGGATGTTGAACGAGGCGATGCGGATCGTCGGGCCGGTGTGCTGAACCGGCGGGGTATCGGCCGCGCGTCCGGCGGTGGTGATCTCCACCGGCGCGCCGCGGCGCGTGACGTACACGCCCTCCAGGCCGTGGACCTCGTAGTTCTTGAAGAACCAGTAACCACCGGCGATCGCGCCGACGGCCAACAAGAGCAGAGGGAACCTTCGCGACACAAACCCCTCCGTGGGCACATGACGACGGGCCGGGCGGGCACCGCGACCAAACGCCAAACGGGTGACCAATGCGGGCACGATGCCCGCCCCTCCACGTACAAAAATGGGTCGCGAGAATAGCGAAATCCCGCCGGCAGCTCCATCCCGTTTCGCCGCTGCGCGAGGTCAAACGAGACCGATCTCGGGCCGTTTCCCCCCGGGAGGGCGAGGCTCCTGCCGAGCCGCCCTTGCCATGCCTGGTGGGGTGCCATCAGGGTCATTCACAGATTCAAGCTTGCCGGCGGCGCACCGGCGGGAAAGTGGGACAGGCACCGAGACGCAACGTTGGTCTGAAAGGACTTGCGCTGTTTATGCTCGGAGTCAGTCCCATTTTCCCGCCTCGCCATTTTGAAAAACAGAATGACCCTGTGGGTGCCATGCCCACGCCTGCCGTGTGGGCATGCCAGAAGCGACTCCGGCATGGCCAGGGGCACGCCATTTCGCGGTGGGCTATTCCGGCCGGCGGGCCATCGACTTATCGGCCAGCCGGGCGGCAACCATGCCGGCCACCACCCGATGACCGGCGGCGTTCCAGTGTCCGTCGCCGGGGATGCCCAGCCGGTCGATGCCGCCGGCCCGCTTCGCTGCCAGCATGCCGGGCAGCAGATCGAGCGTCTCGATCGACAGCGAATCGGCACAGGCGAAGAAGGCGTGGCGGAAAGCGCGCTCATGACTCGCCGCCGGCTCGCCGGCCGTCTCCTGCAATTCCACCATGCCGGGTATGTAAGCGACGATGAAACGTATGCCGTGCTCGTCGCAGTCGTGCTTCCACTTCGCAAGGCAGTATTTCACGATCGCCACTTCCGCGACCGCGTCGCCGGGGATCGGCGGCGGCGATTCCGATGCGGTTGCGGCCGCCGCCTTCGTGCCTGCGGCCGCCGCGGCCGGCTGGGCCTCATTCGCGGCCTCGCCTCCGCTCTCAGGACTACCCTTTTCCGTGGCCGCCTGCGCTGCCGCCGCGATCTTGGCCGCCTGCCGGGCATCGCGGGCGTGCTTGATCCCCAGTTGCAGACGATTTCCCAGGTACGACAGGTAGTTGAACAAATACGACGATTGCTGCAGCGTCCGCTTCCAGCTTGGCCGCAAGTGCGAGCATGCCGGCAGCACCGTCACGTGGCCATCGCGCACTTCGGCCCGCCGCGACCCTGACACGTTGTCGGCGAAGTCGTTCTGGCAAAACGTCAACAGCACCACGTCGCCGGGCGCCAGGCCGTCGCGGCACTCGGCGGCGAACAGCTCGTACTGCGCGACCGTGCCCGTGGCATTGATGCCGTAGTTCTCCACGCGCCGCTCAGGCAGCATGAGGCTCAATTGATCGGTGAAGACTTCCCCCTGCGCGACGCCCCACCCCCACACGAACGAATCGCCGAAGCAGCACAGCTTCCGCGCGGCCGACGGGTTCTGGTGCTCCTGGCGGCGAAATCCGCGCTCGTCGTGGGCGACCACCACGTCGAAGCCGGCCATTTTGAAGCGGGCCGAAAAGTTCCGCTTGCCGCGATGGCCGCTCACCGGATCGGCTTCGTGAAAGCTGCCCAGGGCATTGACGTAGGTCGGACTGTAACCGCCGATGCGCAAGCCGGCCTCGGCCAAAAGCAGCCCGACCGTGATCGACAGCGTCAGAGCCGCCAGTCGAAAGGCCAGCGTGCGGTGGGCGCCCGGCGCTCGGGCATGGCCTTTATTCTCGACGACGGACGGTGCGTCCATGCAGAGTCCCGCTCCAAAGTGTCCCGATGAGCACCAAAGGGCCGCGACTTTAGCGGGATTTGAGGCGCGGCACAACGCCACGCGGTCGACGCTGCGATGACGTGGCGATGGCCCGCTAGCACACCCGTTCCTGCCAGGGGACACGCCCCGCGGATCACACGGCTGCCGTTGGCGAACAGGACGTGGGCTTCGGGCATCATACTGGTTGCCTTCGTACGTCGTCAGGCGTCAGAATAAAGGCATCGCTTGCGGCGTTCGACCGGAACAAACGCCGCGCTCGTTCAGGAGCGCCTCCCATGTTTCGACGCGCGTTGTGCTGCTCGGCCTTTGCGCTCGTTGTGATTCTTGCCGCGCCCTTCGATCCGTGCGCTGTTGCAGCGGCGCCAGCCGCTTCGCAGGCCAGTCCGCGGGTTGAGCGGTACGCGGCCGCCCTGATTCGCGACGTGCCGCACGTGCGGCAGAAGCCTGATTTCTGTGGCGAGGCGTGCGTCGAGATGTATCTTCGCACGCTGGGCCACCCGATCGATCAAGATCAGGTCTTCAATGCCTCGAAGCTCGACCCGGCGCAGGGGCGCGGCTGCTACACGGCCGACCTGGAGCGGGCAGTCGTCAATCTCGGTTTTCGACCGGGCGCGGTGGGCTCGACCGTGCAAGTCGCCAAACTTGCCGTGGAGATGGAAGCCCACTGGAAAAAGCTCCACGCCGCGCTCGTCCAGGGCGCGCCGTCGATCGTCTGCATGCGCTTCGACCACCGGCCCAACACCACCGAGCACTTTCGTCTCGTCTTGGGCTACGACCCGACCAGGGACGAGGTCATCTTCCACGATCCCGCGGTGGAGGATGGCGCCTACAAACGGATGGCGCGCGCGGACTTCCTCGATCTGTGGCCGCTGAAATACTCGCCGCAGGAATGGACGCTGATTCGCCTGCCGCTTCATGCCGGCCAGATCAAAGCGCCGCCGCCAGCGCGCGGCTTTCAGCCGGCCGACTATTGCCAGCACATCTTGAAATTGAAGTCGCGGCTGCCGGACGACGATTTCCGCGTGTTGGTCGAGCCGCCGTTTGTTGTCGTGGGCGATGAGCCCCTCGAGTCGATCCAACAGCACGCCGCGGACACCATCCGTTGGTCGGTCAAGAAACTGAAGCAGGAATACTTCGCCAACGATCCCGACCGCATCATCGGCATCTGGCTGTTCAAGGACCGTGAGAGCTACGAGACGAACGTCGAAAAGCTGTGGGGGACAAAGCCCACGACGCCGTATGGATACTACGCGGCGGCGAACCGGGCCCTGGTGATGAATATCGCGACAGGCGGCGGGACGCTTGTGCACGAGATCGTTCATCCGTTCGTGCGCGCCAACTTTCCCGATTGCCCTGACTGGCTGAACGAGGGCCTCGGATCGCTCTACGAGCAATGCCGCGAAGTCGAGGGGCGGATCCGCGGGCAGACCAACTGGCGACTGGCCGGGCTGCAGAAAGCGATCCGCGCGGATCGCGTGCCCGACTTTGAATACCTGTGCGGCCAGACCGGCGGCAAGTTCTACACGGCCGACCCTGGCACGAACTACGCCCAGGCGCGGTACCTGTGCTACTACCTGCAAGAGCGCGGCCTGCTGAAGCGGTTCTATCACGACTTCTACGCCAACCGCCGAACCGACCCAACCGGCTACAAGACGCTGCAAAAAACGCTCGGCTACGACGACATGGAAGCGTTCCACGGCGACTGGCAAGAATTCGTGATGGAGCTGCGGTATCCGTGACGGCGACGGATCACGGGGCCGCGTGGCCGCGGCGGCTAAGCTCTCTTGCAGCCGGCTGCCCGCTGCCGCCTACTGCCCTAAGAGCCAGCGAAGGGAGTCGAACCCTTAACCCCCGCATTACGAATGCGGTGCTCTGCCAATTGAAGCTACGCTGGCATGCCCATCCGTCCGACCTTGGCAACCGTAGCTATCTTACGGTGCCGCGAGGCCGGCGGCGGACGAACTCCTGAAGCTAGGGAATGACCCAGGCGCGGTCAAGAGCGGCGGAGAGAAGCCCAGGGTCATCTGTTTTTCCAAAATGGCGAGGCGGGAAAATGGGACTGGCTCCGAGCATAAACAGCGCAAGCCCTTTCAGACCAACGTTGCGTCTCGGTGCCTGTCCCACTTTCCCGCCGGTGCGCCGCCGGCAAGCTTGAATCTGTGAACGGCCCTGGAGAGAAGCCGAGAGAAGCCTCACGAGCCCAAAAAGGGGAGGGCGAGGCTCCCACCGAGCCGGCGTGGGGAAACTGAGCCCTGGTGCCGGCTCAGCGGGAGCTTCGCCCTCCCGAAGCCGCACGATACCGGCTGCAGGCCGAAAGAAAGGGGGGCGGGTGCCACGCTCACGCTTGCATCCACGGGTGTTGTTTCGGTGCGTGAGCGTGGCACCTCAGCCCAAACGCAAGATCCACGCCGGACCGCGATGGCGCTAAAAGAAGCGAAACCGGTCGCGGTCCGACGCGGGTAAAAAAACGGGGGCCTCTGACGCGCCACATCCACAATGGCTGTGCTGGATGGCCAGGGGCAAGTCAACCATCCCGCCGTTAGTCGTCAGAGGCCCCGCGGGCCAGTCTCATTTATGTACCGGGCTGCTCCCTCTCGGCCGGCCCCTTCTAAAGCACAGCGCGTGCCAAGACCGTCGCATCTTCTCTCCCGGCACCCGTTACTACCTACCTGACTGCCGTCCAATCAACGACTTACGGCCAATTCAGGAATTCTAAACTAAGCGCGAAAAAGGACTTAGGACTACCCAATGGTATGGTCCGTTCCGGGGCGCACCGCGCAAAAACGCTGTGCCGACTCGATGCAATGGGTCGCACCCTGGTTTCAAGACGGGCTGCGAGTCGGTAATCGTATCAAATCGAGATTCTTCCTATTCAACCCAACTTGAATCACAAAATTCATGAGCATTTGCCGGCCAATTCCCGGGCCGCCGCCAGCCCAAGGTGGACTTCTCAGCGTGCAAACAGGCGGCCTTCTGCTTGCGTAGCAAGGGCAGGCCCCGGGGCCGTTTCACAGATTCAAGCTTGCCGGCGGCGCACCGGCGGGAAAGTGGGACAGGCACCGAGACGCAACGTTGGTCTGAAAGGACTTGCGCTGTTTATGCTCGGAGCCAGTCCCATTTTCCCGCCTCGCCATTTTGAAAAACAGAAAACCCCTCCCCGGGCCAAGGAATTCGCGCCGTGCCTGCCAATCCCGCCCGAATCGGGCCCTATCTGTGCGGCGAGGGGCAGCCGCTTTTGGTCATTGCCGGACCGTGCGTCATCGAGAACGAAGAGCTTACGCTCTCAATAGCCGAGCGGCTCAATGCCATCCGCCGCGAGCTGCCGATCCAGTTGGTCTTCAAGGCCTCGTTCGACAAGGCCAATCGCACGAGCGCCGAGGCCTTTCGTGGCCTGGGCCTCGAGGCCGGACTGTCGGTCCTCGCGCGCGTGAAGCAGGCCACCGGTCTGCCGGTCACCACCGACATCCACGAGTCCGACCAGGCGGCCCCGGTCGCGCAGGTGTGCGACCTGTTGCAGATTCCCGCCTTCCTCGCCCGCCAGACCGACCTGCTGGTGGCGGCGGGCCGCACAGGCCGGGCCGTGAACGTCAAGAAGGGGCAGTTCCTCGCCCCCTGGGACATGCGGCACGTAGTCGCCAAGCTGGAATCGGCCGGCTGCCGCAACATCCTCCTGTGCGAGCGGGGGACGTTCTTCGGCTACGGCCGGTTGGTGAACGACATGCGCTCGATCCCGCAAATGCGCGCGCTGGGGACGCCGGTCGTCTTCGACGCCACGCACAGCGTGCAGGAGCCGGGCGGGTTAGGCGGCGCGACGGGGGGCAATCGGGCGATGGTCGAGCCGCTGGCCCGCGCGGCCACGGCGATCGGCATCGACGGACTATTCTTCGAGACGCATCCCCAGCCCGACACGTCGCCCAGCGACGGTCCGAACATGGTCCCGCTGGCTGAGTTTGCCGCCCTGATTGGCCGGCTGTTGGCAATCCGCGCGGTGGTGGAGAAACTCTAGTGGCCCACAGCGATGAATCGCCTGATGCTCAGGTGCCATGCTCACGCTCGCGTGAGCATGCTTCTCTCGCGAGCATGCCGACCCCACCTGTGAATCCCGCGAGCATGCCCACGCTGCTGTCGCGACGTGGGCATGGCGCCCCGCGGTGCGTCGGCGGCGCGGCTGTGATCGCTCTGGCCGTAAGCGCGCTCGTTGTTGCCGGCGCGTCGGGATGCCAAGACACGAACCGCACTTCTCGCGCGCAGCAGTTCGGGACGCACGAGTCGCGCGAGAAGATGAACGAGCAGAACCTGGTCTACGCGATTTCCGTTCTCCGCGAGATCGACGAGTCGCCGTCGCCCGATTCCCTGTCGACGGTCATCGACCGGCTCAACCAGTGGACTCATTCCAAGGAGCCCGCGGCTGACTGGAAGCCAGACCCGCTTCTCGAGTCGCTGCCCGAGGGCTTGCGCGACCTGCCGGCGGCGCGTGGGCTTGCCGAGCTGCGCTTCCCGCAAAGCGACGGGGTCGAGCTGCAACAGGCCGTGTGGCTGGGCGGCATCGCCCGCCGCGCAAGCGGCGAAAACAACGCCCCAGTCGCCAAGGCGCTCGCGCTATTCGACTGGGTCGTGCGCAATATCCAGATCGAGGCCGACGCGGCCATCGAAGTGCCGCACTTTGCCCGCGAAGTGCTCGTATTTGGTCGCGGCACGGCCACCGAACGGGCCTGGCTGTTCGCGCTCTTGGCGCGGCAGGAGGGGCTCGACGTCGTCATGCTGGCCCTGCCCGGCAAAGATGGCGGCGAGCCGCGGCCGTGGCTGCCGGCCATGGTCAGCGACGGAGAGCTCTATCTGTTTGACCCGCGGTTGGGCTTGCCCGTTCCGGGCCCCGACGGCCGGCCGGTCGCCACGCTGCGCGAAGTGCTGGCCGATCCAGGGCTGCTGCGGAAGCTGGACGCCGATGAGCGGCGCCCCTATCCGGTGAAAGCCGACGACCTGGCGAAGATCGCGGTGCTGGTCGAGGCGTCGCCGATCTATTTGGCCCAGCGGATGCACATGGTCGAATCGCAACTATCGGGCCGGGAGTCGCTGGTGCTGTCGGTGCGTCCCACCGCGGTGGCCGAGCGCCTCGCCTCGCACGCGAACGTCGAGCGGGTCGAGCTCTGGCCGCTTCCCTACGAACGGTTGGCAGGCCGCGCGAAACTCGACCGCGCGACGCGCGAGAAGCAAGCCCGCGAGTTGGCCCCCTTCCTGCAGTTGGCGCCGTTCCTGCAGCCACCGACGATTCTCTGGCAGGGACGCGTCTTGCACATTCTGGGCAATTTCGACGGACCCAAGAGCGCAAGCGCCTTCTATCAGCAGGCGCGGCCGGCCGACGCCGATATCCAGCAAATGAAAGACCGCGCCCACCCGCAGCGCCGTGCGCTGGCCGACGCGATGGCCGAGCTGTTGGCCACGGCCAAGCAGGACGCCAGCTACTGGTTGGGCCTGGTGGCCTTCGAGCGCGGCAACTACGACGCGGCGATCGACTATTTCAAGACGCGCACGCTCGAGGCCACGCCCGGCGGCCCGTGGACGGCCGGCGCCCGCTACAACCTGGGCCGCACGTACGAGGCGCTGGGCCGCGCGGACGAGGCGATCCAACTGTACCAGGCCGACCGCTCGCCGCAGCGGACGGGCAACATGCTGCGAGCGCAGCGGCTCGAGGAAGCGGCGAAGGGGCAAAAGGCGGACGAAGCGAAGGCGGCGGAGAAGTAGGTTTCGCGTCGCGAGGCGGCCCGGCACTGCCGAGTTTGGCACGCAGTGTGCAAACGTGTGCCGACAGCCGCATCGTCGCCCGACGTGCGTGTCGCCCGACGATCGGTGGCGGAGCCGCTTGGGAGTCTCTGGCCCCCTCCGGCGGCTCCGCTGCTGTTCATCGCGCGGTCAATGTGGCGGATGAGTGACCGCGCCTTCCCGACCGTTCGGCACTGGTTGTCGCTGGAACACTTTCGCTCCAAAGCAAGGTGGTTTGCCGCACTCTCCGAAGTCCGCCAATTCGGCATTGTGTCGGCCCCGCCCGAAGCGTTGACAACCTATTGCACTATTGCATCACAACCCGTAACTAGTTGCCGGAGTTCAATGGCAACTCCGAGCCTCGGGAGGTCAGCAGGCCGTTTCACGGATGAAGTACGCTATCACGCAAAAGTTGGTTGCCCTCGGACCGTATGTCCGACCACTACGGTACCGCGCGGAATACCGTCAGCGCGATTTCCAGCCCGATCAGGACAATAATCACGATCTCCAGAAACTCAGCGCGGAATGTGGCGGCCTGGTCCGATACGATCTGGTAGACCCCCTCGACGGTCTTGAGCGCTCGCTCGATGCTCTGCTCCCAGGCGTCCAGGTGGAACCGCGCCGCGAGCATCCGGTAAACCCGCGCGAGGTACTGGTCCCCCACCAGCTTCAGCACGTTGCCGGTCCGCTCGAACACATCGTTGGCCTCCATCCGCAATTCCCCCAGCGCCCGCAGCGGCAGCGAGTGTGTCCGCCAGAACGGCAGGTAGGACCGCGCGAGCGGGTGGATAAGCCGGTATGCCTCCGACAGGCGGCGGTCGAGCCGCTCGTCGAGATAGCGGAACTCGAGCAGTTGCAGGTTGGCGAACTCGATCGCCTGCAGCGTTTCGCCACAGTCCTCGTCGATCAAAAGCGCGGCCGACCACTCCGGCACGAACAGGTCGCGTGGGCCGTAGCTGATCCGCATCCGTAGCGCTTCGTCGATTTCTTCGCGGCTGAGCTCGGCGTCCTCCAGCCGCACTATTCCCGCCATCCACGCGTCTTGCTGGGACAGCAACTGCGCCGGCGGCGGCAGCGATCCATCCGTCGGCAACTGGAACACGAAATACTCTTCCGTCAGGTCGCTCCAGTCCGGCTGGTGGATCGCGGGCAGAAGCTTCGCATAAAGCGGCGCGAGGGCTGCCCGCGCGGCACGCACCAGCGCATCGGGTTCGGCCAGGCCGCGGGCGAGCCGCACCAGCGCCTCCGGCGACAAGCGAAACGGAACGTGCATCGCCACGCTCACGGCCCCGAAGTCGAACACCGTCGCCTCGGCAACTGCCCGGAGCTGGCCCAACTCCAGCATCGACAGCGCCACCTCTTCGAGGCGGATCCGCAAGGGCGCCGGACGGTATGTGATCGACGAAGGGGTCCGCGGCCGCCGCGGCAGGCTCTGCAGCTCGGCGGGCACGAGCCGGGCCGCGTGATCGAGCCGGACCTCGCCGCCGATGTCGAAGGCGACGTGAATGTGCAACGTGCCAGAAAGCTCGGCCGCGGAATCCGCCATAGCGTCGGCGGAGGTCCTGCTGTCCGGGGTGGCGCTCATGAGGGCATGCCGTCGGGAGTGCGCGTAGGCAAATCATCCGTAGCCGCGTGGCTCGTCATCTTATGCGGTCACGCGCGACGTAGCCACCGACGCCCATGACGAACCAGGGCCGTTCACAGATTCAAGCTTGCCGGCGGCGCACCGGCGGGAAAGTGGGACAGGCACCGAGACGCAACGTTCGTCTGAAAGGACTTGCGCTGTTTATGCTCGGAGCCAGTCCCATTTTCCCGCCTCGCCATTTTGAACGGAGGTCACGTGGATCGCCGTGACAGTGGGGGCCTACACGTTTCTGACGGGATTGCCCTCGACGATTGACTCAGCGCCCGCGGTGGCTTTTGGCATTGGCGCAGTGGTCGCAAGCGCAAGCGCGTCGATCGGAGGACTGTTCGGTCGAGCGGCCATTGGATTTGCGATGGGGCTTGCCCTTGCCGGCGTCATTTGCCCGTACGCTTACGTGCTCTACCAAGAAATCAACTGGTAGATGGAACGGTCGCCTGATATGGGCCACCCGCCACTGATCAGCGACTGCCGGTCTCGGGGTAAAGCTCGATGGGGCGCTGCGGGAGGCCGGGCGGAAGGACGACCTTCCATCGCGGCGCCGTGCGGTCCAAGGGTGGCAGCCGCTGCACCTTCAGGTCCGGTGCGTCGTCCTTAGGCGTCGGCTTGTCCGTGGCTCGGGTGGGCGACGGGTCTTTGGCATTTGTCGTCGAGGCTGCCTTAGGGGGCGACGACCGCGGCTTGGGTGTGGCTTTTCGCACGTCATGCGCCGCGGCCGGCGTGACGGAATCAGCAGGCGATGGCCGCCTTGCCGCCACCGGCACGAGCGGCGCGCCGCGCTTCAGGTCCTCAAAGCGGAGCACGCGCGGCGTGCGGCCCGCCGCATTCGTTGCGGCTGCCTTCCCGTTAGAAGTGCTCTTGCTCGGCGGCTTGGCGCTCGATTCGGCGGCGGGATTCTTCATTTCGGGGGGCGCGACCGTGGGCGACGCTCCCGAGGCCGGCGCCGAGCTCGCCTCGGGCTCTTTCGACCGGAATAGCCGCAGCCGCCCCGTGTTGGGCACAACAACGGGCGATTTCGCGGGCGCGGCGGTAGCGGCAGATGCCGATGCGGACGCTGCCTCTCTGGCAGCGCTTGCCGGCGAGAGAACGATTGCCGGGTGGCGAGGAGCTGTCGAGCTTGTCGATTGCAACGGCTTCCCAGCGACGGGACGGCGACTGGCGCCGGCAACATCCGGCAGTCCAACGCCCATCATGATAGCGCCGGCGACAAAGCCGGCGCTTGCAATACGACCCACGGCGTCCCTTCCCGCGTCTGACGAGGCGAATGCACACATTCGCGCGCACACCGAGCCGGGAAACCATACACCGTGGTCGATGGTTGTCAATTCTCCGCGCCGATGGGCACCGGGAAGGCGAGGCTCCTGCCGAGCCGGAATTTCGGATGTCGCGCGGCGGCTCGGCAGGAGCCTCGCCTTCCCGGGAACAACCTCACACGGCGCCGCGCGAAACCGGTTGCCCCCGCGCCGCAAGCGCCCGATCGACTTCCGCAAGCTGCTCGTTCGAAAGCCGCCACCCGGCCCCGCCCGCATTCTCGCGGGCTTGCGCGGGCCTCTTCGCGCCGCACAGGGCCGCCGTGATGCCTGGCTGGTGGATCGTCCAATTGATCGCCACTTGGGCCACCGTCCGGCCGCACTCGGCGGCGACCGCCCGCAAGGCGTCGACCAAATCCTGGTTTTTCTGCCACTCTTCGCCCTGGAACATCGGGTACTTGGCGCGGCCGTCGGCCGGGTCAAAGACGTGGTTCCGCGCCAGCTTCCCCGCCAGCAGTCCCTTCATCAGCGGCCAATACACAACGAGCGACACGCCGTGCACGGTGCACCAAGGCACGATATCCTCTTCGATCTCGCGCTGCAGCATGTTGTATTTCGGCTGGCACGCGGCGAGCGGGCAGACGGCCGCGAACTCCTCAAGCTGCGCCAAGGTAACGTTCGACGCGCCGGCTGCCCGCGTCTTACCCGATGCCAAGAGTTCCGCCAGCCCACCGGCCGACTCCGCCACCGGCACCAGCGGGTCGGGGGCGTGCAGATACAGAAGATCGACGTGGTCGGTCCCGAGCCGCCGCAGGCTCTCCTCGCACTCGCGCTTGAGCGTGTCGGGCCGGGCGTCGTGGACCCGTTCGCCCGCTGGTCCCCAGTGCAGTCCCCCCTTGGTGGCAATCACCATCTCGTAGCGGCGCGCGCCGAGACAATCGCGAATCAACCGCTCGCTCTCGCCTGTGCGGCCGTAGTTGTAGGCCGTGTCGAGAAAGTTGACGCCGCAATCCAGCGCCGCGGCGATCGTCGCCCGGCTGTCCGCGTCGTTGACCCCCAGACTCGTCATTCCGGCGATCGGCCAGCAGCCGAGCGCCACGGGCGAGACGTAGATGTCGGTGCGGCCGAGTCGGCGTTTTTCCATGGCGGATGAGATTGTTAATGGTCGGAGTCGACCTTGTGCAAGACGCCGGGATGAACCCGGGCGGCTCGTTTCAGCGATGCTGCTAGCCCGCGGATCAACATTCACGGAGTCATCGACCAGCGGCCGCGCGGAGGTCGGCGGCGGGGCTGCCGTTTGGGCCGTCGGATGCACCGACAGCGCGCTCGCGCGCACCGGCTTCGGTATCCGCGCCGGCCCGCCGGCCCGCCTTGATCACGCCTCCTTGCATCACGGCGATGAACCGCGACCGATCCTCCAGCACGCGGATGTCTGCCAGGGGATCGCCGTCGACCACCAGCACGTCGGCCAGCTTGCCCGCTGCGAGCGTGCCGAACTCGGCCGCGCGGCCCATGATCTCGGCGCCGGTCTTCGTGGCCGCGCGAATCGCCAAAAGCGGCGTGAAGCCGACATAGTTGACGAAAAAGCTGATTTCCTTGGCGTAGTCGCCGTGCGGGTTCCAGGCGAAACCGTAGTCGCCGCCAAGCCCGACGCGGCCACCGGCGCGGAGGATCATGCGGGCCGATTCGGCGCCGCCTTCGAGCGTCTCCTGATGCCCGTCGATCACGGCCTGCGACATGCCGAATTCGGGCCCGCGCTCGATGCTGGCGTACTCGAACTGCAGGGCCGGGATGACCGGCGTATCGCGCGCCAGCAGCATGTCGAGCGCTTCGGCGTCCATGAACGTGCCGTGCTCGAGCGTGTCGTAACCGGCGCGGAGCGCGTTCTTGATGCCTTCGGTGGCGCGGCAGTGGCCGGTCACTTTCAAGCGGTGATTGTGCGCCTCGGCCACCACCGCGTGCATCTCCTCGAACGTCATGCACAGCGTGTGATGATCGTTAGTATCGGGCGCCGCGGCGTCGCCCGTGGGATACGTCTTGACCCATTCGACGCCATCCTTCACCAGCTTGCGGACGGCCCGCCGCCCTTCGTCGGCGCCGTTGATCAACAGCACCAGCCCTTCCATTCCGATCTTGCGGAAGTCGGGGTTCCAGTCCATGAGCCCGCCGGCGCCGCAGATCTCGCGCCCGCTCGCGGCGAGACGTGGGCCAGGCGTCAGCTCCTCCTCGATCGCCTTTTTCAGCCACACGTCGATATTAAAGAGGCTGCCGCCGCTGCGGGCGGCGGTGTAGCCGCACTCTAAGGCTAACCGTGCGTTCGCCGCCGCCAAGAGCGTGACGAACTCGACCGGATACTTGATGTCCAGGTCCACGAGTTCCGCCACGTCGAAGTACGTGGGGTGAAAATGCGCCTCGACCAGGCCCGGCATGATCGTCCCGCCGCGGGCGTCGATCCGGACCGCGTCGGGCGGCGCTTGCGGCGCGCAGGCGGCCGGACCGGCGTACGCGATCCGGCCATCGCGAATCAGGACGGCGGAGTCGGGCACGGCCGACGCGCCGGTGCCGTCGACGAGTTGGCCGCGCTCGATGACGGTCGTTCCGGTGGCGGTCTTCATGGTGACGATTCCCGTCGACGGCTGCCGAGGCGCATGCGATCCGCTCGCGGAGGCGCCGCCCAACGTTGGCAGCGGGGCAGCACGCCCCGTTGATCATACCCGGCGAGCCAACCGCGTTCGAGTGGCCGAAAAGGTGCACCTGCAGGATGAAGGGGAGCACACCGACCGTTTGACTGTACGCACTCCCGCTGCACAGAATGGTCGCGAAGTGCTCGCTGCCCGCGCTCGATGGAACGGACCCTCCGCGACGACGCACTGGCGGAGCCAGTGGCACACGGAGCCAACGAGCGCCCGCACACGTATTGGTGGCAGCTTAGGACGCGCTTCCGTTCTACAACCAAGGTCCGTTTTCCATGATGAGACACGCCTTACCGATACTCTTGGCACTTGTGCCATGGGCCGCGTTCGCGATGCCGGCCACGGCCGCCGATGCACGCCCCAAGAAGATCGTGCTCGTGGCCGGGACAAAGAGCCATGGCCCCGGGCATCACGAGTATGAGAAGGGAGCACGTCTCCTGAAGGCGTGTCTCGACAGCTCGCCGAACGTCCCGCCGCTTGTGACCGAAGTGCACACCGACGGTTGGCCCTCCGACGAGAAGACGTTCGATGACGCCGACACGATCTTCTTTTTCTGCGACGGGTCGGACCGGGACGTGAAGGCCCATCCGCTCTTGGTCGGCGATCGCCTGGCGACGATCCAGCGGCAGATGCGGCGCGGATGCGGCCTCGTGGCACTGCACTATACGATCTTCGTCCCCAACGACCGCGGCGGCCCGCAATTGCTCGATTGGATCGGCGGCTTTTTCGACTACCAGAGCGGACCGGGCGAGCGCGGCTGGTACTCGAAAATCGGCACGCACGCAACCAAGCCGCGGCCCGCCACGCCCGACCATCCCATTTGCCGCGGGCTCGCGCCCTTCGATCTTTCGGAAGAGTACTACTACAACCTGCGCTTCCGGGCGAACGACAAACGCCTGACACCGATCCTCATGACCGAAATTCCGGGCGAGCGCGACCCGCAGGTCGTCGCCTACGCCGTCGAGCGCACCGATGGCGGGCGCGGCTTCGGCTTCTCGGGCGGGCACTTTCACTCGAACTGGCAGGTCGAGAACTTCCGCAAGATGATGCTGAACGCACTTCTGTGGACGGCCCATGCCGAGGTGCCGGCCGGGGGCGTGAAGTCGACATTGCCCGACGAGGCGAAAGAGCCCGGTGGCGCAGGCGACGTGCATCCTGCCAAACGAACCGGCGCCGACGACGCCCGGCCTATCAAGACCCTGCTCGTGACCGGCCACCAGCATCCGGCGCATGCGTGGCGCGAAACGACCCCGGCCCTGGTCGAGGCGCTGGCCGGCCGCGACCGGCGGTTCAAGATCACGATCGAGGAAGATCCCGAATTCCTCGCCAAGGATCAATTGCGCGACTTCGATCTGGTCGTGCTGAACTATTGCAACTGGCAGCGGCCGGGGTTGAGCGAGGCGGCGCGGCAAAACTTTGTAAAGTATCTGGCCAGTGGCGGCGGGCTGGCGATCATCCACTTCGCCAACGGAGCGTTTCATTTTTCTCTGCCGGGGTCCGGCGAAGGGGACTGGCCCGAGTACCGCACCAAAATCTGTCGCCGCGTGTGGGACCACAGGCCGGGCCACAGTGGGCACGATCCGTACGGGCCGTTTCGCGTCGACGTGGCCGACGCCGAGCACGAGATCACCCGCGGCCTGAAGCCATTCGAAACGACCGACGAGTTGTACTACCGCCAGCAAGGTGATGAGCCGATCCACGTGCTGGCCACGGCCCACAGCCGCGACACCGGGCGCGACGAGCCGATGGCCTTTGTCTACGACTACGGCAAGGGGCGGGTGTTTCAGACCGTGCTGGGGCACGACGCGGCCGCGATTCGCAATCCGGGCACCGCCGCGCTCGTGCGGCGCGCGTGCGCGTGGGCCGCAGGACGGAAACCGCTCGCGGCGGCCGCACCGGACGCGCTCCCGTCGGACGCGAGCAAGAAAGCGAGCGTGCCGGCCCAGCCGGCGCCGACGCTAGTCGAGGCGAAGTTACCGGATTCCTTCTCCAGGGCCATTCTGTTTTTCAAAATGGCGAGGCGGGAAAATGGGACTGGCTCCGAGCATAAACAGCGCAAGTCCTTTCAGACCAACGTTGCGTCTCGGTGCCTGTCCCACTTTCCCGCCGGTGCGCCGCCGGCAAGCTTCCGCCGGTGCGCCGCCGGCAAGCTTGAATCTGTGAATGACCCTGATTCCTCCTCCTAGCTTCTTGCGAAGCGTCGCGGTTCGTGCGCACAATTGATGCGCGTTTCCCGCCGCGCATCCCACCCTCGAAGGAACCCCACCGATGAACGTTCGCCGCACGCTCGCCTCGCTTGTCGCCGCGCCCCTGGTGCCCCTCGCGCTTGCCGCCGTTCTTGTGGCCGCCGACAAATCGCCTGCCTTTACCGACCCGGCCGACGCCGGTCCCGACTACAAAATACAGGGCGAGTACGTGGGCGAGTTGCACGGCGACGACGGCGCCGCCAAGGTCGGCGTGCAGATCGTCGCCCTGGGCGAAGGCAAGTTCGACGGCGTGCTATACCCGGGCGGGTTGCCTGGCGCCGGCTGGGACCAAAGCGCCGGACGGCAGTCGTATGCCGGTGCGATGAAGGACGGCGCGGCCGTCTTCGATGCGGGAGGCACGGTGGGCAAAGCCGCGGGCGGTGTCCTCACGGTGACGGACGCCGACGGCAAGAAGGTCGGTGAACTGAAGCGCGTCGATCGCCAGAGTTCCACTATGGGGGCCAAGCCGCCCGCCGGCGCGGTTGTGCTCTTTGACGGCACGACGGCCGACAAGTGGAATGGCGGCCGACTGACCGATGGCGGGCTATTGGCCGCCGGCTGTACGAGCAAGCAGGAATTCAAAGACTTCCAATTGCACGCGGAGTTTCAGACGCCGTTCATGCCCGCCGCGCGCGGCCAGGGCCGCGGCAACAGCGGCGTCTACTTGCAGAACCGCTACGAGGTGCAGGTGCTCGACTCATTCGGCCTGGAGGGGAAGGACAACGAGTGCGGCGGCTTCTACTCGATCAAGGCGCCGCGCGAGAACATGTGCTATCCGCCGCTCGCCTGGCAGACGTATGATGTAGACTTCACTGCCGCGCGGTTCGACACTGACGGAAAGAAGACCAAGAACGCCGTCGTCACTGTGCGGCACAACGGCGTGCCGATCTACGAAAACTTCGAGCTTCCCAAGGTTACGCCCGGCGGAGCGCCGCAGGAGACGCCGGGCGTAGGTCCGCTGCAACTACAGGACCACGGCAACCCGGTGCGTTACCGCAACATTTGGGTGGTGGAAAAGAAGTAGCCGCGGCGGATCGTCGCACGAGGAAGTAGCGAGCGTGTGCCATTGGCTCCGCCAGTGGGCGCTGGGTGCTTCGCATCCCCGCGCCCAACCCGCACGAAAGTCGAGCGATGAAGCGACCAGCCGATGAGGCGCGCGATCGGGCGGCCCACCTAGCGGAAATCCGCCGCCAGATCGCGGCCGGCACGTACGAGACGCCCGAGCGGCTGAGCGCGGCGGTTGACGCGCTTTTGGAAGACCTTGAGGATCGGGAAAAATCTGCCGAGACGGGCCACCCGTTTTGAGGCCGCCAAAATGTTTGACGCGGCATGGCTTGTGCAGCCATGATAGTCGTTGAAACCGGCAGGCTTTCCAACGACTGACCACATTCGGCGGACCACAACGAAATCCTCGAGGAGGTTTGTTATGAGACTCGTCATAACGACTGTCGCGGCGCTCCTGTTAGCCGCGTCGGTGGCCCAGGCGCAGACCGTCGTCTACTACGCCCCGCCGGTCACCACCTACTACAGCGCGCCGGTCACGACGTACTATGCTCCCCCGGTGACGACGTACTACAGCCCCCCGGTGACCACGTACTACGCTCCCCCGGTGACGACGGCATACTACGGTGCCCCGGTGACGACGTACTACAGCGCGCCCGTGACTTCCTACTACGCGCCAGCCACGGCGTATAGCCCGGTCGTCACGAGCTATTACGCGCCGAGCTCCGTGTACCGACCGGCGGTGGTGGCGCCTTACGGCGCGTACTATCGGCCGTACGTGCCTGGCCAACCGGTGCGGAACGTGTTCCGCGCGATGTGGTACTAGCAGGCCGCGGTGGGCAAATTCGGCCGGCGCCCGATGTCGGCCGATTTGTGGGACCGCCGGGATAAACCCGGCGGCTCGCACACTGGCTGCTAATCCTCGGCTGCCACGCCCAGGGCCGTTCACAGATTCAAGCTTGCCGGCGGCGCACCGGCGGGAAAGTGGGACAGGCACCGAGACGCAACGTTGGTCCTGCTGCCACGCCGCCAAAAACTTGTCGTTCGTTGCGCCGCCGGATACCCTAGCCTGCATGTTGCGCATCAACGGACGAGCGGCCCGGGCGTGCGATGGATTCACGCGGCGGGACATTCTGGAGATCGGTGGGCTCGGGGCCTTGGGCGTGATGTTGCCCGAGCTGCTGGGCGTGCGCCGCGCCCGGGCGGCCACTTCTTCAACGAGTGCGACTGCGGCGCCAAGGCGCGCGACGCCGGGCAAGGCCCAGGCCTGCATCCTCGTCTACCTGTTCGGCGGGCCGAGCCAGATCGACACCTTCGATATGAAGCCGGACGCACCGGCCGATTTTCGCGGCGAGTTCCAGGCGATCGACACCAACGTGCCCGGCGTCCAGATTTGCGAGCACTTTCCGCTCTTGGCCCGGCAGGTCGATAAACTGGCGATCGTCCGCTCGATGAATCACCTCCATCCGCGGCACGGCTACGGTTTGTATTACATGTTCACCGGCCGCGAGCACGCGCGGCCCGATCTCGACGCCGCGCCCTCGGCCGATGATTTCCCCTCGATGGGCGCGGTCGTGTCCAGGGTCCAGGGAGCGCGGGCCGACTTCCCGCCCGCCGTGACATTGCCGCGTTGGAACCGCTTCCTCGACTTGCCGAACGAATACGCCGGGGAAGTGGCCGGCTTCCTCGGAAAGACGTTCGACCCGTGGCTGGTGAAGGCCGACAAGTCGGGGACGCAGTTCAACGTCTCGGGCATCGAGTTGGCCGACGGCGTGACGCTCGAGCGGCTGGCGGCGCGGCGGTCGCTGCTCTCGTCGTTCAATGGCGAGCTGGCGCGGCTGGGCAACCGCGCCGAGCTGGATCAACTCGACGTCCTGTACCGGCAAGCGTTCTCGATCGTCACCTCTGCCGAGGCACGGCGGGCCTTCGACCTGGAAGAGGAGCCGGCCGGGTTACGAGATCGCTATGGCAGGCAGCCGTTCGGCCAGGGGATGTTGCTAGCGCGACGGCTGGTCGAGGCCGGCGCCACGCTCGTTTCGGTCAACTGGCACGACGACGGCCGCGATGTGAAGAGCCCCTTCTGGGACACGCACAAGGACAATTTTACGACGCTCAAGAACGTGCTCATGCCGCCGTTGGACCGCGCGCTCTCGGCGCTCTTGTCCGATCTGGACGAGCGGGGGCTGCTCGAGTCGACGCTGGTGGTGGTGATGGGTGAATTCGGCCGCACGCCGCGGATTGGCCGCGTGGTGATGAACACCGCCACGAACAAAAGCGGCCGCGACCATTGGCCGCACGCCTACTCCGTGCTGTTGGCCGGCGGCGGCGTCCGCGGCGGTCAGGTCTACGGCGCGTCCGACCCGTTGGCGGCGTTCGTCAAGGATCGCGGCGTTACGCCGCCCGACCTCGTGGCTACCGTGCTCTACGCCTTGGGCATCGATCCGCGCGAGCGAATCGTCGACCGGCAAGGCCGGCCCCATCCGCTTGCAACGGGGAGACCGGTGGTAGAGCTCATGTAACGCGGTTTGCGGCCGCGGACTCAGCACGGAATGGTGAATACGCCTTACGCCTCAAACGTGCGTCGCTCCAGCGTTTCGATCGCCTTGCGCATGTCATCCGGCACGGGGTGTGGCTTGCCGGAGTGGTAGTCGAACACCACCATCGTCGACTCCGCCTCGGCGACCAGGGCGTTCTGCGCCAGGCTCGCAACCGCGTGCAGCATCGTCAGGCTGCTGCGGCCAATCCGCGAGATGCGGGCCCCCACGCGGATCGTGTCCGGAAAGTTAAGCTGCCGGCGGAAATCGCACTTGATCGAGGCCAGGATCGGGCCCACGTGCTCGCCACCACGGCGATCCGACAGCCCGATGCGGCCGAAATAAGCGATCCGCGCCGACTCGCACCAGCGGAAGTACACCACGTTGTTGACGTGCTGCATCGCGTCCTGATCCCCCCAGGCCACGGCCGAAGTCAACACAAGGGGGAACTCGGCCAACAGGTCCGATCCGGCGTTGTCCATGCGAGCGACTTTCCGACGGGTAGAGGGTGATACTGGCCGCGTCCCGTCTGTTCTATCGCGCGACCAGCCGCTTCGCCACCGACTCGGAAGCGCCACAGAAGAGAGAGAATGAACCGCCAAGGGCGCCGAGAACGCCAAGATAGGACTTCGGTCCAGAGCATCCTGCGCAAAAGTCCCGCGCCGAGCCGCCCGCTCGCTGCTCGAGTTCCCGTCGTCTTGGCGTCCTGTGCGCCTTGGCGGTTCAATCCTGTTCGCAGGGCCGTTCACAGATTCAAGCTTGCCGGCGGCGCACCGGCGGGAAAGTGGGACAGGCACCGAGACGCAGCGTTGGTATGAAAGGGCTTGCGCTGTTTGTGCTCGGAGCCAGTCCCATTTTCCCGCCTCGCCATTTTGAGAAACCGCCCGCCCAGACGCCTGGAGCCAACGATCCATGCACGCACTCCGCTCGCCGCTTAGCCTGCTATTGGTTGCCGCCCTCTCCTCGCTCGCGTCCGCCGATGCCATCGAGCGCATGAACCCCGAGCGATTGCGGGCGACGCACGAGCGCGTCGAGGCGCTCAAGCGCGAGCGGGTGCCCGTCGAGCTCAAAGGCGGCTACGAAGACTATCGCGCGCTTTTGCACGTGCATTCGGCCTTTTCGCATGATAGCCGCGGGACGCTCGAAGAGATCGTTCCTGCCGCCAAGGCCACCGGCGTCCGCGTCATCATGTTCAGCGAGCATCCCGCCAACCACTACGACTACTTCAAGGACGGTCACAATGGCGTGGTCGACGGGGTGCTCTTGATTCCGGGCGCCGAGACGGGCGGCTATCTGGCCTATCCCACGCGCAGCATCCAGGGCGAGAAGACCGGCTCGCCGCAGGAATTCTCCGACCTCGTGCGGCGCGACGACGGCCTGATCTTCCTGTGCCACCTCGAAGAGCGGATGGACTGGGACATCGCCGGCCTCACCGGCAGCGAAATCTACAACACGCACGCCGACTTCAAGGACGAGGTGAAGTTCCTGGGCGCGCTGCGGACGCCGCTGGGAATGCTGGGACTGGTGCCGGCGGTGAAGCAGTATCCGCAGGAAGTGTTCGCGGCTCTAGAGGACTACCCGACGGATTACCTGAAGAAGTTCGACGAGATGTGCCAAAAGGCGCGGCACACCGGCGTATCGGCCAACGACGCGCACCACAACCAGGCGTATCGCGGCCGCCTGACCGACGAGGGGAAGGTGCAGCTCGAGGATGCGCTGGGGAAGAAGCTTTTGTCGCTCGATCCCGAAAAGCTGGCCCTTATCAAACCCCTGGTGGCCGGCAAGAAGGCGGGGGACATGGTGTTCGAGCTCGACCTCGACCCGTACGAGCGGAGTTTCCGCCACGTGAGCACGCACCTATTGATGAAGGAGCTCACGCGCGACGCCGTGTGGGACGCGCTCAAGGCGGGCCGCGCCTACGTGGCTTTCGACTGGATGGCCGACCCGACGGGCTTCGTGTTCCGCGCCGACCGCGGCGACGAGTCGTGGCCGATCGGCGGCGAGATACCGGGCGCCGCCGACGTGCGGCTGCGCGCCGCCGCGCCGCTGTCGGGCACGTTCAAGCTGATTCGAAACGGACGAGTGACGCTTGAGCGGGAGGGCACGTCGCTCGACAGCACAATCACCGAGCCCGGCGTCTATCGCGTCGAGGTATGGCTCAACATGGCGGGCGAGCCACGGCCGTGGATCTTGTCGAATCCGATTTATGTGCGGGAATGAAAATAACCGTTTAGCGGCCGCGGCCACGCGGCGTTAGCCGAGAAACGGCGAGCGGCGTAGTCACCACAAGAGAGAGGGCGCAGCCATGTTCAATTCAAGAGCGAGCGTGCGAGCAGCGACGATCGCGGCGATGCTTCTGTCAATGACGTCGGCTGCCGCGCAAGCAGCCGAGCCATTGGATCTGTCGTACATCAGCTCCGACGCGGTAGCGGCCGTGGTACTCGCCCCGCGCCGCGTGCTCACGTCGCCGGATTTGGAGATGCTGCCGATCGAAGTGCTGGTCGCGGCCGGCAAGGAGTATTTCGGCATCGATCCGACGGAAATCGAGCAGGCCATCGGCATCCTTAGCCTGACAGGGATCGCCCAGGGCGAGCCGGGCGTGGGCGCCATCCTGCGCTTCGCGAAGCCGTATGACCGCGACGCGGTAGTCGCGCGGCTGGGACAAGCAGCGCGCGAGACGACGTACGCCGGCAAGAAGTACTGGCAGGCGACGATGCCCGGCGGCATTAGTTTCCACATGCCGGGCGATCGCACGCTGGTGCTGGCGACCGACGCGCAGATGCGGAACATGCTCTTCGCCGAAGCCGAGAAGGTCGATACGCAGCTTATCAAGCTATTGAAGCAGGTCGACACGTCAAAAAGCGCCGTGGCGGTGCTCGACTTTGCCAAAGTGCGGCCGCTGGTGATGCTGGGGCTGCAGAATCTGCCGCCCTTGCCTGAGCCATTCCAACCGTTTCTGAAAGTCCCCGAGCTGGTCAAATGGATCGAGGTCTCTCTGGACCTCCAGGGCGGCATGCGACTCGAGGTGACGATCAGCGCCAACGACGCGGCCGCGGCCGCCGAATTAAAGAAATTGGCCGAACAAGCCAAGCAAATGGCCCGCCAGTTCGCCGACACGCAGCTTGCGGACGCCTTTCCCACCGGCGACGACGCCACCCAGAAGGCCATGGCCCAATACATGCGCCGCATCGTCAACAAGCTGATTGACGCGGTCGACGTCCGCGTCACGGAGGATCGCTTGAACGTGGTCTTGCTCAATGGCGCGCCTTCGGTGGCTACCACGGGCATCGCGGTGGGACTGCTGTTGCCGGCCGTACAAGCCGCCCGCGAGGCGGCCCGCCGCGCCCAGTCGTCGAACAATTTGAAGCAGGTCGGCCTGGCCATGCACAACTCCGTCGCCACCGACGGACGGTTTCCGCCCAGGGCGATCTTCGGCAAAGATGGAAAGGCGCTCTTGAGTTGGCGCGTGGCTATGTTGCCATATATGGAGGGAGAGGAAGGGCAGGCGGTCTACAAGGAGTTCCATCTCGATGAGCCGTGGGACAGCGAGCACAACAAGAAGCTCATCGAGCGCATGCCCGCGGTCTACGCCAATCCGAATTTGAACCTGCCGGGCAAGACGAACCTTTTGGCCGTGGTCGGCGAGGGGACGATATTCAGCGGCGAGAAGGGGCGCCGCGTTCAGGAAATCACCGACGGCTTGTCGAACACGATCATGGTCGTCGAGGCGGACGCCGATCGCGCGGTCGTGTGGACCCAGCCGGAGGACCTGAAGTACGACGCGAAGCGGCCGATGGCCGGCCTGGGCGGGTTACGCCCCGGAGGCTTTCAGGCGTTACTGGCCGATGGCAGCGTCCGCATGATCGCGCAGTCGATCGACGCGGACGTTTTGCGCGCGCTGATGACGTACGCGGGGGGCGAACCCGCCGCCGTGCCTTAGGGAGCGAGCGCTTGCCGATGAGGGCGTTCTACCGCGCCATCGTGCTCTGCCCCGACGCCGTCGAAGCCGCCGGTATGCTGGACGACGGCACCGATGTGACGGGCGCCGGATAGGTCGCCCCAGCGCCGCCGCCCGCCGGATACGTGGCGGGGGCGGAGTAGGTCGCGGGGCCCGAGTAACTCGCCGGGGCCGGATAGCCCGCCGCCGGCCCGGCGTAGGCGCCACCGCTACCCCAACCACAGGGGCACGAGCATCCCTGCGACGCAGCCGCGGCGATCGCGACGAACACGGAAATCCATTTCCACTGGTTCATTGTCATGCTCCTGGAATGAGCGAAGTGTTTTGGCCAGGCGGGCGCGCGAAACGAACAAAGGGCGCCGCCAATTCGTGCAGCCACTAGATCGCCAGAGGGGACCACTCGGTCGAAGGGAGCGGGACGGTAGAGAGTTTGCCGCGGCCGGTCAAGGCGAACCGGCGCGCAACCAGGAGAACTGCAAAATCCTGGGAGAGGGGGTCAGGCACATTTTTCGGCCGAAGGTCCGTCGGAAGGATTGAAGACCGCGTGTGCCGAAAAATGAGCCAGACCCCGGACTTTGCAGTTCTCCTGGGCGCGCAACGGAGGCGCGCGTGCTAGCACGGGAGCATCCGCGACGCCGTTAGCCGGCATCCGCCTCGCATTTTGTATCCGCAGATGACGCAGATTTCGCAGATTAGAGACTTTCTGCGCCAATCTGTGAAATCCGCGGATGCTTCGAGCGAAGCGCCGCTACGTTCGCGGGGGCGGTTGCACGCGGGCGCTGGGCATGACCCGCTTCTGCACATCCGTCTCCAACACGCCGAACGTCGCCTCGTGCCGTTGCACCGTCAGTTGCAACGCGTGCAGCATTCGTTTGGCGGTGAAGTAGTTCGTCACGATCCGCTGGCTGACAACGACCGGGTCCGGCGGAATCCCAAACGGCTGCGGATTGAGCCCGAAGTCGATGATCAGCTCCTCCGGCGTGCCGGTCACGCGGCAGAAGTTGGCGTACGAAGCGGTCAGGTTCGAGTCGTCGACCTTGACCTGCTGCCTCTGTTGGGCCACCGGGGCGTCGGCCGGGGTCTGGGCCTCCGGTTCGCTCGCCGGTTTGGTCTTTTCGCTGGACGTGCTCACGCGTTTCTCCTTCGTTTTGCAGTGTACGGCGAAGCACCGGCGACTGCCCGCCCTCGGTTCGCCGCTTAGGGCATGTTCCAGTTGACGCCTTAAGTATATAGCTCATTTGCCGCCTCGCCTATCGTCCAAATCTCATTTCCGCGCGCTTGCGGCCGACGACGAGAAAGACGAGAAAGCGGCCAACTCTGGCGGCTTTCGATTGCCCGTTCGAGTTCAATGCGGCAAGAACGGGAACAACCGCCGCCGGGCCGGGGCGTCGAGCGGCGCGGCGTACTCGCTGATCTCAAACACCTCCGCGTATTCGATGCGGCCGCCGCGATCCGCGCCGTATTGCGCGATAAGCTCCGCCCGGTACCGATCGGCTTGCGGGCGGAGACGCTCCAGGTACCACGCGCGGAGCCAGGCCCTTTTGGCGCCTTCGTCGGCCGGCACCTGGTCGAGCATGCCGCGGTTGGCTGGTAGCCACTCGTACACCTGCGATCGATGAGCGGCCAGCATGTCGATGATGGTATCGAGCCAGTCGCCGACGTCGATCGCCACGTCGCCGCGGAGAGGATTGGGCCTGGTAAAACGGTCGGGCAGGTACGCGACAACGGGCGGAATGGACAGAATGGGAGCCTCGGGGACGATCGCCGGCACGGTGACCAAATACGAAGCGTCGCGCACGGCGTGACCGGCCGCGCGATGGTCGGGATGATAGTCGTTGGTGCGGTGCGTCAACGCGAGGTCGGGCTTAAAGAGGCGCAGCTCGCGGATGATCTGCCAGCGCAGCTCAAGCGAGGGCTCCAATTGCCCGTCATGGTGCTCCCACATGGCACACTCGGCGCCGATCACGGCAGCGGCGTCCTGCATCTCGCGCAGCCGCCGCGCCGACAATTCCGCGCCGGACAGCACATGGTGCCCGACGTCGCCGTTGGTAAGCGACACGACGCGGACCGGATAGTCGAGCGAGCGATAGATGGCCGCCAGTCCGCCGGCGTGGAACTCGGCGTCGTCCGGGTGCGCGCCCAGAATCAACAGCTTGGGTGGCGGGCGGTTCATGAGAGGAATTCTTTGTGGGAGGCGCCTCCCGACGCTTACTCTTCTGACGCTCTTTCAACGATGGCAAGTTCCTCGGCGACGGGAGTCGCCCCGTACAGGGCGGTCGGTCGGGACAGGGGACTTTACAATCGTTTGTCGCCGGCTTCGGGCGCCTGGCGAGTGGCACGCACGCCAGAGTATGATATCCTCTCCTCGCCGACGAGTGGTGACACCACAGCGAATCGGAGCGCGGCCGTTGCCATGCACTTCATCGAGATGACCGGCAAGACGCTGATGCGCGTCATCAGCGAAGACGAGATTTCCCCCGAGCAACTGCGCGAAAGTGGCGTGACGGAGGAGAGCCTGGTGCGCGTCAACCCGCAAGGGGATATCGAGCTGCGCCGCCACGACCGGTGGGACGTGATCGGGGGGCTATTGGGCGAATTCGACGCCCGGGTCCGGCACGAAACGGGGCTGGACTGGGCGTGAAGGATGGTCGGCTGAATGGCCTCGGGCGGGCGAAGCTCCCGCCGAGCCGGTTCCGCACCGCGCTACTTTCGCTCCGGCTCGGCGGGAACCTCACCCGCCTCGCCCTCCCGAGTGATTCTATTTCGGCCGCCGTGCTCGTTCGTAGGCGTCGACGGCGGCGCGCGGCACGCGCAAGCTTCCCTCGACCTGCGTGAATCGCAATGTGCCGTTGGCCAGCAGGTGACGGACGGCTCTGCGGCTTGTGCGCCAGCGCTCGGCAATCCGCGCGATCGACATGGTTTCGCCCCAGGCGTTGTCGGCATCCTTCGACGGACGTTTCATCGGCGCCATGCGTGTCTCCCCCCGTGCGAAAGTTGATCGTGACCCACGGTCAGTTCTTTTTTTCCGACGTGGCTTGCGCGGCGGCCTCTTGTTTGCGCCGCGATTCGTTGTAGGCGGCTCTCAGTTGCTCGATCAGTGGGGCATCCACAACCCCAGGTTGGTGGCCTAGCCGATCGGCCGGGGCGGGCAGGCCGTGCTCGTGGCGAAAGCGGTCCACGGCGTCGGCCGCTTCCTCGGTGTAGACGGGCAGGTCCGGCTGCTCGCTCGCGCCGGGGAACGCGGGCCGATCCGGCCACAAGAGGCCCAAGGCGTGTAGCATCCGCTTGAGCTCGATGACGTCGCGGCCGCGGATGATCGAAAATGTGCGGTAGCCGAGCCGTTGGTGGATGGTGTCATATTGCCGGCGCAATTCGCCGACCGGCTCGGGATGCTCGGCCACGTGTAACGTTTCAACGATGTGGTCGCCGGCCACGCCCTGGTTTTCGGCGTCGGCCACGAGGAGGGCGGCGGACTGGGTCAGCCCTTTCCGTTTGTCGCCGCCCGCGGCCTGGCCAGCCTCGAGCGCGGCGATCAATCGATCGGCGAGGGACATACCGGTTCCATCCGTGGCCTGGAAACGATCGGCGACGGCGTCGATCACCTGGCGGCCGATGAGCAGATTGCCCTGGACGGTGTAATTCTTTCCCTGTCGCGACCCGGCAAAGACGCCGTTCTGCTGCCCGGTGAACGCGGCGGTGCGGCCTTGCATGTCGATGATGCCGAGCTGGCGGAGCTCGCGATGGGCGTCGTCGGCCAGCAACTTTTCGATTGCTTCGGCAGGGGGCGTTCCCTGCTCGAGCAGGTCCAGCCCTTGGTTCCCGTATTTCACGGCGGTCGTGGCTTGCGTGGCAACGGCGCCCACGCCGGCGCGAACCCACGGGACGAACCGGCCCACGAGCGTGACCCGCGTCGTCACCGCCACGCCGCATTGTCCGGCTGACGGATCGATCGCGCAAATCGAGAACGTGTGGAACTCGGGCTCATCCGGCAACGCGGCTGGGTCCGCGGCCGCGGCGTGTCGGGCGGTGGCTGCCGCGGGGACGATTTGTGCGAGAGCCTGCTGGGCTTCATCGGCCGGCGCTGGTCGTTGTTCCATATCCGGCAGCGCGACCCACGTTGCGAATAGCGCGCCGCCAACCAACAGGCACGCACGCAGCGCGCACATTTCTTTGCGGCGGAACATCTGCGAAATCTGCGTCATCCGCGGATAATCTCTCTGTGATTCATGTCGCTTGAACGTGCAGCCGGGCCAGCAACCTGGCGAGCTTCTCGCCCAGGGCTTCGACGCCCGCGCGCTGCCGCTCGTCTTTCAATGTGCCGTCCGCGTGGAACGCCTCGTGGGCCCGCATCACCGCGACCTGATCGGGGATCACCAATACGCCGATGTTGCCCAGGATCGAGCGGACGTGTACCAGCCCGCGGAGGCCGCCCAAGGCGCCGGGCGATGCGCTCATGAGCGCCGCGGCCTTGTCGACGAAGCAGGCCAGGTTGGCCTCGCCTGGCACGGGGCGCGACGCCCAATCGATGGCATTCTTCAGCAGCGCGGTGATCGAGCTGTTGTACTCCGGCGCGGAAATCAAAAAACCCTGGTGGGCAAGCATCAGGTCCTTGAGCTGGCGGGCGGCCGGGGGCAGGCCATGCCGGGTCTCCAGGTCCTCGTCGAACAGCGGCAGAGCGAAGTCGCGCAAGTCGACTAGCGTGACTTCGGCGCCGGCCTTGCGGGCACCCGCGGCGGCCGTTTTGACGAGCTTCTTGTTGTACGACGCTTCCCTCGTGCTGCCCGCCAGCGCCAGGATGCGAGGAACGTGCGTCATGGTGTCATGGGGCTGCTGGGATTCAGCGCCGCGTGCCCAGCGCGCTAGGTCCAGGCGGCCGTATCAACATCGTTTCAGCGGCTGACGATCTTTGCTCCCTTTTGAATCGCGTACAAACGGTGGTCGCTGCGCACCAGCAGCCTATCGCCGGCTATCGCCGGCGTTGCCAGGTACATGTCGTCCTCGGCCAACGAATTGACGCGCAGGACCTCGAACTCGGGACCGGCCTTGATGACGTACGTGTCGCCATACTCGTTGAGGCAGAACACAAGGCCATTGTAGGCCCACGGCGACGCGGTGAACGCGCGTCCGTTGGGAAGCCGCTTCTTGTCGTACGCGGCCGCGCCCGTCCGCGCGTCGTAGCACGACACGATCCCCAGGTCGCGGTTCACGTAGACGTAACCCTTGTAGAGCAAGATCGATGGGTTGTAGGGCGCCGCCTGTCGCAGGCACCACGCCACGAACTGGTTGTTTTCCTGATCGGCCGCGAGTGTGATGTCGCCGGTCGCGCCGGGGCGAATCGCCATGATCGGCTTCTTATTTCCCATCACGTGCCCGGAGCTCACGTACAAGAAATCGGGCCCGGCGAGCGGCGTGGGAATGGCATTGCCGGACATGTCTCCCAATTGCCAAAGCGGTCTGCCGGCCAGGTCGTAGGAGCGGACCATGCCGCTGCCGGAGACGACGATCTCGGTGCGTTGCCCGTTTTCCCAGATGTAGGGGGTGGACCAACTGCTGCGTTCGTCGCGCGGCGCGCGCCAAACTTCCTCGCCGGTCTTCTTGTCGAGCGCGACCAGGAACGACTGTTCCTCGTTGTCGTTCAGGACATACAAATGGTCCTTGTAGAGGATGGGCGAGCTTCCGGTGCCCCAGCCGGACGCCGTTTTGTGCGTGCCCAACGGGCGCGACCAGACGAGCTTGCCGTCGAGCGTGTAGCAGAACACGCCGACATTGCCGAAATAGGCATAGACCCGCTCGCCATCGGTGGCCGGCGTTTCCGAGGCGTAGCTGTTCTTCAAGTGGATCGATTGCAGCGGCACGCCTTCGTGGGCCGTCTTCTCCCACAGCAGCTCACCGTTAGTCAGGTCCAGGCACAGCACCTGCCAGTGATGCACGTTGGGCGACGGCTGATTGCGGTTGCCGCCGAGGTACAGCCCGCGCTTCGCTTCCTTGTCCTTTTCCGCCGCGTCGCCGTCCCGGGTGACCGTGGTGAAATAGACGCGATCGCGCCACACGATCGGCGACGACCAGCCACGGCCCGGAACCTCGCGCTTCCACAGCACGTTCTCGGTGGCGCTCCACGTGTCGGGCAGGTTCGGGTTGTCGGCAACCCCCAGTGCCAGCGGTCCGCGGAACTGCGGCCAGTTCTCGTCGGCGGTCAGGCGCAAGGCAGCGCAGGCGACAATGGCCAGGCACCACATGGCGGCGAGTCGAGGAAGGGGACGGTGCATGGATGGTTCCTGGATACGGAGGCGTGCGAAACTGAGTCCCGTGCATATTCACAATTGGAACTAGCTTGTCGCACGGCCGGCCGAGTGTCAATTCGGCGTCCGTACCGCTTTCCGGGCGCCGTCGCCGACGTCCCGGACGAGGTAGAACGAGCGGCTCGGCGATCAGCCGGTGCTAGCGATAGCAGCGCCACGGGCTTACGATGCTTCGCAGGCCCCACCATTCTCCTTCGGCGTGCGCCCAATCCGCCCGCGGCGATTGATGTTTTCCAGCGAGCCTTTGTCTCGACCTCCGTGGCACTTTCGGCTCGCCAAATGGCTGCTGCGCCACGGCTACCCTGGCGGTTACCGGACGATCGAGCTGGCCGAGCGGCTGGGCGGGCTCGACCGCGTCGTGCGATATCCGTTGACGGACCGCGTAACCCTCGACGTGCCGCTCGGCCGGCGCCCCAACCAATGGGACCTGCAAGACGTCCAAGGATACGAGTTGGCGCTCATCGACAGCGTCGTGGCCACGATTGCCTCCTGGGCGGGGCCGGTGACCCTGATCGACTGCGGCGCTGATATTGGGATCTTCTCGGCGCTCGTGGTGGCTCGCGCGCCGCAGGTCGTTCGGATTGTCGCCTTTGAGCCCAATCCCGACGCTTTTGGGGTATTGTCGACGAATATCGAGCGGTTGCCAATCGCCGGCGAAGCGCGGCAGGCGGCCGTGAGCGATTTCGCCGGGCGCGGCGAATTGAGAAGCCCCGGCTGGGACGACTCCGATCATGCCCGGTTTCTCGCACCGACCGAGAAAGGAAGCGTTCGAGTCGAGCGGGTCGACGATGCGGAGAGTCACGGCGCGTTGGGAAATCTGGTTTTGAAGCTTGACGTCGAGGGCGGCGAGATGGCCGCGATTCGTGGCGCGCTGACAACGCTCCGCGCCGCGGGCCACTTCGTCGTCACGATCGAGGCCCATCCGGCGGTCGTGGAGCGGACGCGAATCGACCCGGTCGAGTGCCTGCGCTTGATTCAGTCGGTCCGCCCGTGCCGGTACTGGGTTGCCGAGTTGCCTGACCTGAAGATTGACATCGAGCAGCCCTTTTTCCGCGTCCGCGGTGGGCGGATCTGCAATATCGTTTGCGCGTCGGCTCCCTGAGCGGGGAACCGGTGCTTCCAAGCGCCTCAAAAACGAAGGACCACGAAGTGTCCAAGACCTTAACTATGACCTTATTACTTAGTAAAAATAGGCAAAATAGGCGGCCTCTTCGCATCGCGAAATCCGGGCTTTCTGTACGGGTCGCATCGTGCAAGGGTCTGCGAAGGTAGCCCGTATAGGCTGAAACTTGTTTGAAACGGCACGACCAGCGTGGTAGTCTTTTTTGTTGCGGTTGAACGCGCCTGCGCGTCGGGGGTCGGGGCGGAAGAATGCGGTGCGCAGGAGTTCAGCTAGCGAAGTTCGGGGCGAATGCTGAGAATCGACTTCTTGGCACACCACCTACCCGCATCGCCCGAACTGTAGTCCCCCCTATTGATTCAACTTTCTTGGTTAGAGAGTAATTCCGCACGTCCGCGCACCAGAAGCGCGGGCCGGTCGATCCGGCACAGGCTGTGAGAATCGTGGGTTTACGCTGTCCAGGAAGTCGCCGCCAGCGGCTGCCCGGCGGCACTCCGGCCGTGCTTGACCGGTTGCTGCGCTCAGACAATTTGACTGCTTGAGCGTGATCGTCTTTTCGTGGGAGCTAATAAGCCGTGTTTGACCAGACGCGAGGTTCGTTCTTTGGTCCACCGAATCTAGTTGATTTGCTCCGGCATCGCGCCGCCCACAAAGGGGGCGATACCGCGTTCGTCTACCTGGTCGATGGGGAAACCGACGAGGTGGCGATTACCTATGCCGAGCTCGACCGTCAGGCCCGGGCGATTGCCGCGTGGCTTCAGGCGCACGGCTTGCAGGGGCAACGTGCGCTGCTGTTGTATCCCTCGGGCCTCGACTTCATTGCTAGCTTCTTCGGCTGCTTGTACGCGGGCGTGGTGGCGGTGCCGGCATATCCGCCGCGGATGAACCGATCGCTGGGCCGGATTCAGGCGATCGCGGCCGACTGCGATGCGCGCGTGGCGCTTACCACGGCCGCCGTGTGGGAACGCGTTCAGCCGCTGCTGGAACAGACGCGCCACCTCAGCAACGTTCGCTGGCGGGCAACCGATGAGCCGCACGGTGGAATCGAATCGGCCTGGGAGTATCCCGACGTCGGACCGGGGACGCTGGCGTTCCTGCAGTACACGTCCGGTTCCACGGGCAAGCCCAAGGGCGTTACGCTGACGCACGGCAACTTGATGCACAACTCGGCCCTGATCGACCACTTGTTCGAGCAAAGCCAGCGGACCGGTATGGGCGTTTTCTGGCTGCCCAGCTATCACGACATGGGACTGATTGGCGGCATCCTGCAGCCGATCTACATCAGCCGCCCCAACGTGCTCATATCGCCGGTAGCGTTCTTGCAGCGGCCGCTTCGCTGGCTGCAGGCGATCTCCCGTTACAAGGCCACGATCAGCGGCGGGCCCAACTTCGCCTATGACCTGTGTGTCCGCAAGATAACGCCCGAGCAGCGCGAGGGGTTGGACCTGAGTCGCTGGACGCTGGCGTTCAACGGGGCCGAACCGATCCGCGCCGAGACGATCGACCGCTTCTGCGAGGCATTCTCCCCGTGCGGTTTCAAGCGAGAATCCTTGTATCCTTGCTACGGACTGGCCGAAGCCACGCTGATCGTCTCCGGCGGCTACAAGGAGATGCCCCCGGTTGTGCGGAGCTTCCAGCACGCCGGACTCGAGAGCGGCGAGGCCGTTTCGGCCGGCGATGGTGGCGGTCGCCGGCTGGTGGGGTCTGGCGAGAGCCTACCCGACCAGCAGATCGCGATCGTCGATCCCGAGACTCTCTCCTGCCTGCCAAATCGCCGAATCGGCGAGGTCTGGGTCAAGGGGCCGAGCGTCGCCCAGGGTTACTGGAATCGCCCCGAAGAGACCGAGCAGGTGTTCCGCGCCCACCTGGCCGACAGCGGCGAAGGGCCGTTCTTGCGCACCGGCGATCTCGGCTTCCTCGACCACGGCGAGCTGTTCATCACCGGACGCTTGAAGGACCTGATCATCGTCCGTGGGCTGAATCACTATCCGCAAGACATCGAGGCCACGGCCGAGAAGGCTCATCCGGGCGTCCGTCAGGGCTCGAGCGCGGCGTTCACGGTCGAGGACGACGAGGCGACGCGGTTGGCCGTGGTCTGCGAAATGGAGCGCAGCTACCGCGGTGACATCGCGGCGATCCTCGACGCCGTTCGCCGCGAAGTCGCCCGCGAGCACGAATTGGTGGTCGACGCCGTCGTATTGGTCAAATCCGGATCGGTGCCGAAGACCTCCAGTGGCAAGATCCAGCGTCACGCCTGCCGCACGGCTTTTGTGGCCGGCACGTTCGACGTCGTGGCCCGCTACGACGCCGCCACGAGCGACGGCCACCGCCCAAGCGATCCGGCGGCTGCCAACGGGCACCGCCCCAAGCGTGCCGCAAAGGTCCTGCGGAACGGGACGTCCTCTGAGTCAACCAGGCACCGCCGCTCGGAGCAGGTGTCCGCGAAGGCCGCCAACGGCGCACCGGCAACGCCATCAACGCCGGACGCGACCGGCCAATTGAACGGCTCGCACGACAGCGGCGCGAATGGAAACGGGCACGCGACTACCTCGAAGCGGCCGCAATCCACCGCCATCAGCAAGGTCGATGCCGTGCTCGAGGAAGTGCGCCGCATCGCCAAGGAGCGGGCCGCCGACCTGACCCTGGACTCGAGCATTACCGATTTAGGGCTCGATTCACTCGAGCGGATGGAAATCCTTGCCTCGCTCGAAGAGCGCTTCGGCGGGCGTTTCCCGGAAGACGTCATGCCCGAGCTGGAAACGTGCCGCCAGGTCCTGGAAGCGGTCGAGACGTATCTGGGCAGCGGTCACAAGAAAGAGCGCGCCGCCACCAAGCTGGTGCCGACGGAGAACTACCACTTCGACGAGATCCCCGAATACGTCAAGCTCAAGCAGAGCCTCGATCTTTTGGAAGAGTCCGGGCTGGCCAACCCGTTCTTCCATCTCCACGAGCAGGTCGCGGCGGACACGACGGTGGTGGGCGGGCGCGAGCTGATTAACTTCTCGGGCTTCAACTACATCGGCATGTCGGGCGATCCTACGGTGGCCCAGGCCGCGAAGGATGCCGTCGATCAGTACGGCACCTCGGTGTCGGCCAGCCGGCTGGTCTCTGGCAACAAGGTGGTGCACCGCGAGTTGGAGCTGGCCATTGCCGAGTGGATCGGCGCCCAGGACTCGATCGTCTTCGTCGGCGGTCATGCCACGAACGAAACGACCGTCGGTCACCTCTTCGGCCCTGGCGATCTCGTGCTGCACGACGCCTTGGCCCACAACAGCATCGTGCAAGGCTGCATCCTGTCGGGCGCGCGGCGCCGGCCCTTCCCGCACAACGACTGGCGGGCGGTGGATCGGCTGCTCACGGACTTGCGCGGCGACTACCGCCGTGTGCTGGTGGCCATCGAAGGCGTCTACAGCATGGACGGCGATATTCCCGACCTGCCCCGCTTCATCGAGGTCAAGAAGCGCCACAAGGCCTTCCTGATGGTCGACGAGGCGCACTCCGTGGGCGTGCTGGGGCGGCGCGGCCGTGGGATCGGCGAGTTCTACGACGTTCATCCATCAGACGTCGATTTGTGGATGGGAACGTTGAGCAAGGCCTTTGGCAGTTGCGGTGGGTACATTGCCGGGTGCAAGGAAGTGGTCGAGTACCTGAAGTACACGGCGCCCGGCTTCGTATTCAGCGTGGGTATCACGCCGTCGAACGCCGCCGCGGCCCTGGCCGCCCTGCGGCTGTTGGAAGAGGAGCCGCAGCGCGTCGAGATCCTGCGAGAGCGCTCGCGACTGTTCCTCGAGCTGGCCAAGAGCCACGGCATCAACACGGGCGCAAGCAAGGACTCTCCCGTGGTGCCCGTCATTCTGGGGAATTCACTGCACTGCCTGGAGCTGTCCGGGGCGCTCGAATCGCGTGGAATCAATGTGCAGCCGATTCTGCACCCGGCGGTGGAGGAAAAGGCCGCCCGGCTGCGGTTCTTTATCACCTCGACGCATTCCGAGGAGCAGATCCGCTATACGGTCGAAGCGCTGGCCGAGGAGCTGGCAAAGTTGGATGGATCCTACCTGAATCGCCGCCGGCAAGCGGCTCGACAGGCTTCGCTGGAGGGCGCGTCGACATAATCGCTACTGCCGGGCGGCGAATACCGTCGCGAGCTTGCTGGAACGGAGCTGGTCTTGTACGATTGAGGTAAGTGGCTCCTGGATCGTGGCCGCGAAGCTCGTCGGTGTCGCTGCCGCGGTTCGACTCTCTTCCCAAAAGGGTGGTCGATTGCTTACCGAGCAAGAAGTGGCTCAGAGTTGGCGGAAGTTGTTCAAGGGCGGCGATTTTGACGAAAGCGTGTGGGCGAAGGCCGAGGCATTGATCGACGAGTTGCGCTGCGAAAGCCCGCTGCGCCACCGCCTGACCAATGAACTCAACGAGCTTCGCAAGCTGCGGGCGGTCGACGCCGTGTGAAGGCGGACGCCATCCGAGCACAAGGGCGCTGGCGTGCTAGTCGCGGGATTGCCCTGGGTGTGTGTCTCTAGCCATGCCCCACTCAAAGCGATCGGACTCGCTTCGCGATTCTAGCGGTTGAACTCAAAGCCCAGAGTCAACCCTTGCATGAACACGCTTTGCCGATTGAAGCCGTGGACGTTCAAGCCCATGTCCGGCAAGCGGTAGTTGATGATGTTGCTGGGCCGTGCGATGCCGTCCACGATGAGGCCGGTCCAACCGACGGAAATCGAGGCTTTGTTGAACACCTGGTAGGCCAGTTCGAAGCGCAATTCTCCCAAGGGTGCCCACTCCGTCTTGCGGATTTGGGTGAACCACCCGGTCGGCTGCAGATTGAGAGACAAGCCGGCGTTGGTGGCAGCCGCGCCCGGAACGGTGTTGGACGCGATCTGCCCGTCCTGGCGGAGAAGCTGCACGTTGGCCGCGGCGAGAAATCTCCCTTCTGCCGACAGCATCAGGCGATTCGCGCGGCGCGCGGCACGCAACCCAACCTGGCCGCCGACGAGGTTGTTGTTGGCCACGGTGTTCCAGAAGCTGAAATCCAACAGGCCGCCCGTGCCGCTGACCAGGAATTGTTCGTAAAACTTCATGTAACGGGGGCCGACGAAGAGCTCCCACGAGGTGCCCTTGAACCCCGGCCGCAGCCGCCAAATGTAGTTGGCCTCCGCGCTCCACACCTCGCGATGCGTGAACGTGGCCAGTTGATCGAAGATCACGGGCAAGGTCGCCAGGTCGCCGAAGTCCACGGGGTTTCCGCCGCGGCCAAAGACGCCGTTGTTGTTCAAGTCAGCGTCCACTCCCGCGCCATTCGGGTCGACGAAGCCCTGCAAGAGCGAAATGTTGAACGGCCCGGAGGGAGGCGCTTGAAACGGCACGAAGACGTTCGGGAATCCAATCCGCTGATCGAAATCGTATAGCCGGAACGCGCTGAGGAAGAAACCCCGATCGCTGTTGGGGTCCATGTAGCCCCCTTCCCAGCGATATCCGTTCGACGGCCCATTCAGCAAGAAGCCGGTATTCACGGTGGCGCGCTGCAGGTCGGCATTGCTGCCGATCGTGTTCTCATTGGTGAAACCGAAGAACGTGCCCGAGCCCGTGAAGTAGTTCTGGACGAGGCTGACGTCGCCGATCAGCGTCTTATTGGGCACCGACACGGTCCACCGCAGCCAGTCCCAAGTGATCCACCAGCCCGTGTTCGGCGGGATTCCCGCCCCGTACGTGCTCAGGTCGGGTTGCTGGAAGATATCCACGTCGTCGCCGGGCGCGAACACGGGGCCCGATGCATCGATGCCGCTGGGCGGCTCCTCAGGAACTACGTGAATACCACCGGCACTTGTGCCGGGATGCGGCGGGCCGCTTTGCTGCTGGGGCACGGGCGCGTGCGTGAGCGGGTAGTGCTCCACTGGCGGCTCGACCGCCGCGGCCACGGTCACCCGGAGCAGCACCGCCAATGCCAGCAACGATGATCGGAGGGGCTTGATCGCCATCGAGAGAATCCAAGAACCCTGCTGCGTTCGCGCACTCGCACAGCGGAAGAACTCCGCTTGCTGGTGTTCGTGCCCGTAGTATCGGCCTTGCCAGTCGCGTCAGTTGAGTAAGAAAGGCAAACCGTAGCGAAAAAATCGCCCCTTCCGATTACAGAAACCTTGCCGGGCGATAGACGAGCGAATCTGGAAGGGATGCGGAAAATCTAAGACGCGCGGACTGCCAGCGGCCGGGTGAATGGGGGATTTGCGAAACCCTTGCGGCTGTTTCACAGGGGACCATGGCCTAGGACCACGCGCCGAAACATCCGCTCCTGCCGCAGGCTCCCTAGTAAGGTGCGAAAGGATGCTGTCAGTGACGGCCGGATCGAGGCGGCCGTGACTCCTACGGCGCCTTCGGCGCCTCCAGGGCATAGAGCGCCTTGGCGTCCTCCGCCTTCCAGGCGCGGAGCGTGCTGTCCTGGCCGCCGGCCACGATCAGCTTGCCGTCGGGCGTGATGGCGGCCGAATACATGAAGTCGCCCGCGCCGCCGAAATTGCGCACCTGCTTGCCGTTGTCGATGCGGTGCAAGTAGACGAGCTTGTCGCCGGCGCAAGAGACCACTTCGTCGCTGGTACCGACGAAGGCGACGCTGGTCACCTCCTTGGTGAAGCCGGTGATGGTCCGCTGCTGCTCGCCGGTCTCGAAGTTCCACACCTTGACCACGCCGTCGGCGCCGCCGCTGGCGAGAACGCGCCCCTGGGCCTGCCAGGCGACCGAAAGCACGTGGTGCGTGTGACCCTCGAACGCCTTCACCAGCTTGCCGCTCGTCAGGTCGAACACTTTCACGAACTTGTCCGCGCCGCACGAGGCCAGGTACCGGCCGTCGGGCGAAAAATCCAGCCCGAAGATCGTGTCGCTGTGCGCGTCGGGAATCTCGCGGGCAAGCGTCCCGTCGGCCGTGTTCCAGATCTTGAGCTCTCCGGATCGCGACGGTTCGCCGCTGCCGCTCGCTAGCAATTTGCCATCGGGGCTGAAATCGAGCGCCGTGACGCGATCGGCCAAGGCCGCGCTGTCTGGTCCGCCGATCGTGCGGGCGTGCGTCCAGGCCGGTTGTAGCTCCGACACCGCCGCCGTCTTATCGCCCGCGCCTGTGAGCAAGCGACCGTCGCCGGCGAAAGCGACCGCCAGGACCGGCGCCGCATGGCCGGCATACGTGTCGAAGGGCGCGCCGGTTTCGGCGCTCCACACGTGAGCCAATCGATCGTCGCCGCCGGTCGCCAGTTGCACGTTGTCAGAGGCGAAGGCGATAGCGCGGATCGGCTGCTCGGCGGCCGCGGCGGCCTTCCTCGCTTCCTCGAGCGCCGCTTCGGTCTGCTTGAGGGCTTCTTCCCCCTTCTGTTGATCGGCCTTGGCTACGGGCACCTCCTCGGCGGCGCGCTTGGCGGCTGCATTCGCGGCGGCCAGCGCCTGCTCGGCGGCCGTCTTGGCTGTCTCGGCCTGCTTGCGGGCGGCTTCGGCGTCGTCGGCGGCCTTTAATTTTGCCGCGAGCGCGTCGGCCGCGGCCTTCGTCTTCGCAGCCGCGTCGGTCGCCGCCTTCTCGGCAGCGGTCTTGGCTTCCTTTGCCGCGGCGATCTTGGCCGTGGCTTCGGTAACCGCCTTTTCGCCAGCCGCTTTCGCGTCGGCCAGGAATTTGTTGCCGGGCACGGCGTCGGCGGCCGCTTTGGCTTGCGCTGCCATGTCGGCGATCGGCTTGGCGGCGGCTTCCGCGTCGGCAATCGGCTTGTCGGCCGCGGTCTTGGCTTCTTCCGCCGCCTTCGCGGCGGCGACAGCGTCGGCGGAGGCTTTCTCAGCGGCCACCTTCTCCTCGGCCGGCTTCTTGATGGCCTCGCTCTTCTCAACGAGCGTCTTTTCGGCCGCTGTCACGGCCTCCATGCTCTTCTTGACGCCTTCGGTCTCGGACGCGGCCGATTTTTCGGCCGTCGTCACGGCCGCGGCCAACGCCGCGTTGTCGCTCTTGCGGCCGGCGATCGCGCGCTCGACGGCCGCGATCTGCAATTGGGCATGAACGTCCCCCCGCATCTCGGCCAGTGCGTTGCCGTCCGCCGCGTTCCAAAGTTTGGCGACGCCGTTGGCCCCCGCCGTGGCGAACCGCGTCCCGTCTGGCCGCACGGCCACGGCCGTGACCGGGCCGCCATGCTCCAGCCGACGGATCGTCTGACCGTCGGCCGCGTTCCACAGCCGCGCCGTCCCGTCGAGGCTGCCCGAAAGGATCTGCGTCGGCGCCGTCGGCACCGTCGCGAGCGACGTGACCGGCTGGTCGTGGCCTGGGATTTCGCGCGCGGGCGCGGCGTCGGCCGGCGGCGAGGCAATCGCCGCCGTATTCCACAGCCGGATGACGTTGTCGGCGCCGGCGGCCGCGATCTGCGAGCCGTCGCCCACGAGCGTGATGGCATTGGCCGGCGCGGGCAGGTTGATGCCGCCGAGCGCCGCACCGTCGCCGACCTGCCAGGCACGAACCGTTTTGTCGGCCGACGCCGAGTACAGCTTGCCACCGTCGGCAGAGAAGCACACCGCCGTCACCGGACCAGAATGCCCGGTCATCGCCCGAACGGCTGCGCCGCTGCCGGCGTCCCATAGCTTGAGCGCGCCGTCGTTGCCGCCCGTCACAAGCAGCTTGCCGTCGGGACTGGTGGCCACGGCCCCAACCGACTCGGGGGCGGCGCTGTCGAACGCGAAGGCGCGCACGTTGCGAGGCCGACTCCAAAGCTTGATCGTGCGATAACCGCCCGAGGCCAGCGTCAGTCCGTCCGGGCTCAAGGCCAGCGATTGCACGATGTCCAGATCGGCCACGCCAGGCTTTTGATAGATACCGGCGCGCATCAGGTCGGGATCCGTGAGCCGGCAGACGAGCCGACCCGTCGGAGCATGGTAGACGAATACCTGGTTGGCCCGACCGCAAGCCGTGTATTGTCCGTCGGGCGTGATCGCGACGGCGTAGATCGGGTTGACGCCGGCGGGGAGCGGCTGCCAATCGATCGCCTCGGCCGCGGCGCCTGCGCCGGTGGCGCCCTGGTCGATCCATAATTTCAAAAGTCCCAGCTCTTCGCTCGCCAGCGGCTTGGCGCCCACCTTGTTGTCCGCCGGCGGCATGAGCGGTTCGACGGCGCCAGTGGCGCGCTGCAGCAGCAGGCTCCCACCGCTGTTCTTGGCGATCGCGGCTGGCCCGCTGTCGCCGCCCTTGAGGATGGTCCGCGTGCTTTCCAGGACCAGGTTGCCTTCGTGCGTCGTCGCGTTGTGGCAAGCCAGGCAGTGCTTCTTCAGGATCGCCTGCACGTCCTTCGCGAAGTCGACCGGCGTATCGCGCTTGATATCGGCGATCGCGATCGGCGCCGCGGCATCGGCCGGTTTCGCGTCGTCGGCGCGCGCCCGCCTTGCTTCGTGGATTGCCGGACCGAACAACAGGATGGTCATGGCCAGGGAAAAGAATCGTGCACGCATGAGATCACCAGGGGGATGTCATCAAAACCGCGAACCGCCCTCATTCCGCCCGAATATCAGCGCCCAAGCGCCATCCAAAAAACAGGGCGTCATTTTTTGGCTTCGATCTCGACCACCAATGGCCCGTCGACTTGAAAATCCTGCCCGTTGAATTTGAACTTCACGCGGGCCACGAGTTCGTGCTTTCCGGGCATGGTTTCGGGCGCGGCGGCGAGCGTCAGCTTGGCTTCACGTTGGTCCGCGGGAACGGTCAGCTTGGCGGCCGACAGCCCTTTGGACTTTTCAGGCACGACGATTTCGACCTCTACGGCATCGCCAAAGCCGTATAAGCGTCCCACACCGATCGGGACTTCGACCTGCCCTCCGGCGGCCAACGCCGTCGTTGGCGCAGTCACCGTGAGTTCCAAGGGCGCGGGCGCGATTTTCAAAATGGCCGACGTCGACGACTCGAAGACGGTAACGTTCTTGGCCTCGGTGGCCTTCGCCAGGTCGGCAGCCCGTTTGTCGGCGGCGGCCTTGGCGTCGGCGGCGGCCTTTGCCTTTGCCGCGGCGTCGGCGGCGACGCGCTCCGTCGCCGCTTTGTCGTCCGTGGCCGTTTTAGTCTTGGCGTTCGCGTCGGCTACGACTTTTTCCGCGGCCGCTTTCGCCGCCGTGGCTGCCTGCGCGGCCGACTGTGCTTCGCCGGCCGCTTTCTCGGCAGCCTCCTTGGCCTGGGCCAGCTCCTGGCTGTTGGATTTCTCGGCGGCCTCGCGGGCCTGAGCGGCCTTTTCCGTGGCAACCTTGGCGGCCTCGGCGGCGGCGGTCGCTTTTTGCGTCTCGGCCGCTAGCGCGTCGGCGGCTTGCTTCGTCGACGCGGCAACGTCGGCCACGAGCTTTTCGGCGGCGGCTTTGGCCTGTTCCGCCGCTTGCGACGCGGCGGCCAGGTCGGTTGCGATCTTTTCCATCTCCTTGGCGGTGGCCAGGGCCGCGTCGGCGCTTTGCGGATCGCGCCGGTAGGGGAATGCGGTTTGCGCCTGCAGTCGCAGCGCGTACTCGCCGGGCTTGGCGTTGCCGGCGATCTCCAGGGCCAGCTTCCCTTCGTTTGCTTCGGCGGCGATCGTTACGGGTTGCGCTTTCACGTTCGGCGGCAGGCTCTGCGGGGCGAGGATCACCTGCCCCTTGAAGTCGCCGCGGCGCACCAGCTTGATGGGAATCTCCAGCTTGCCGGCGCGGGATGTCTCCCAGGACTTGCCTTCCCCCAGATCGGCCAGGAAAGGCAGCGTGTCGGCGTCGAGGACCGCCAACCACAGGTCGCGCGCCAAGCGCGATTGGGCCGGCTGATTCTCCAACGAGGGGACCTCGATCGTTGCCGCGCGGGCGGTGCGAGTGACCGTCGCGTCGCCGATCTTGGCCTTGCCCACGGTCTGAATCGGTCCGGCCCAAGCAGCCGCGTCCTCGGTGGCCGAGAGGACGATGGTCGTCGCGTCGAGTCCCGCGGGGATGAACGCACGGCCGACGGTCACGCCAGGCGGCAAGCCGGCAACCGATAGCTCGATCTCCCCGTCGAAGTCGTCGCGCCGCAGGGCGACGACGTCGATCATCTCCGTGCCCCCGCGCCGCACCAGCGGATTGAGCGGAACCGAGATCCCCTTGTTGTTCGAGTGGTGCACCGGCACCGCGACCAAACGGAAGTCGGGCACGGCCCGGCGGATCGTAAGGGCGTAGACCATCCGCGGGTCACCCCGCGACGCGGCGTACAGGTCGCGGACCAGAATGCGGTAGGTACCGTCCTCGGGCGCGGAAAAGCGATAGGACGGATCGTCGCTTGCGGTGCGGAATGACAACCCGCCAGGGCCGCGGGTCGAGTCGTCAAGCTCCTGCACGTCGGTGGCGACGGGCTCGCCCTTGTCGTTGCGCGTCACGCGCTGAATCAGCACGTACGGGTCGGAGGGGAGGCCCAACCGCTGCGACACGGCCTCGATCCAGTACGTGTCCCCTTTCTTGGCGTCGAAGGCAACGTAGTCGTAATCGCCGCGGGTGGCGAAGCGACCCACGAAATCGCACGGCACGGTGATCGGCTGGGGCTTCGCGGGATCGTCGTTCGGCTCCTGCTCGGCGATCACCGGCGCGCTGGCGAAACCGATCAGCACCGGATTCGACGCGCCTTGCGGCGTTTTCAGGCGGTACTCGAAACCGTCGAGCGTGCTTTCCGCGGCGCGGACCAGATTGCCGATCGCCATCTCCGTGGCGGCTTCGCCGCCTGGAGCCTCGACTTCGACGGCCAATTGCTCCCATTGCCGACCCCGCGACACCAGCCCCTCGGCCTTGGCGCCGCCGGGAAGATTCGCGCCGTACACAGTGAACGGGGCCTTGCGCCCCGCCACGGCGACGGGGGGAAAAATCGAGTCGACGTACGGACCGCTCGTCGCCACCAGACGATAGAAGTAGTCGTTGCCCCCGCGATACACGAAATCGTAAAGTTTCACGGTGTATTCGCCGTCCGCCGGCGCGGTGAACACCAAAAGCGGGTCGTGCCGGTTGGTGTCACGATCGTGCGCCAGCTCGCGCCCCGTCGCGTCGTAGATGGCCAACGTCGCGTCCATCCGCGAATCGATCCGCTCGGCCCAGCAGTCGAGCACCACGCGCTGATCTTTCGTTAGCGCGATCTTGAAATAGTCGTTCGCCGTCGCGTCGGCCGCGCCGTTGACGACCACGCTCGGGACGATTCCCGCGGCTTTGTCGGGCGTATGGTTGTCGGTCGGCTCTTTCTGCTCCGGCAAGTCGCCGACGACAAACGCGCGCGGATTCGAAACGCCGAACCGTCCGACGTAGCGGGCTTCGTACATGCCGGGGGGCACGTCGGGATGAATGGCCACGGTGAACTGGTTTGGCTCCGGCTGCGGACCCTTCTCAAAGACGCCCGGCGGCCGGGTCTTCTGCACGGCGGTGATGTGCGGGTGAGAGAAGACGAGCTTCGACGCGCCGTCGGAGTCGGCGCCGATGGCGAGCTGCGCCTCGACGATCGTGCCGGTTCGTCCGCCGGCGGGAATTAAAGCCTGCAATTGCGCTGCGGGTAACTGCCCCCAGCAGCGGACGGTAAGGCACAACGCAAGTCCGCAAGCGCAATACGCGCGGCGGAGGATGGGCGCGGCACGCAATTTCGTGCATGAGCGGCGTGTAACGGGCTGCATCGTCGAGGCCCTGGGTGTGGCTGGTCGGGGCCCCAGCGGGGCCGCGCGTGTGGCGGGCAAGCTAAGCGTGGCGGGGAGATCGCCGTTTGTGCCTGGCGACCGCGTCGTCAGGACCCGGCAATCACAAGCGCGCCTGTGACTTGTGCCCGACTGGCTCGCTGGACGCGGCACCGAGGCTCAAGTCGCAGGACGCCTTCTTTATTCTCAGTGTGATTCGAGGCGGGGCAAAAAGCTACGTCGGCCCCTTCGCAGTGCCGACGCTGGTTGCAGGCGGGATCAAGTGGGGAGGAGCACCGAAGGACGAATGTCAAAAATCAAATGTCTAAAGAAATCCGAAGAACGAAATCCGAAACGTTCGTCATTCGACATTCGTCCTTCGGATTTCTTTAGACATTTGATTTTTGACATTCGTCATTTCTTCCCGTTCAGTGGTTGAACAAAAACTCCTTGGTATTCACGAGCGCCCAGAGGATGTCCTCGTAGGCCTGCTGCTTGTTTTCGTTTTTCTGCAAATGGGCCGTGGCAACGGCCATTTCGTCGGGCGCGGGTGGGCGCGAGTAGACGCACAAGTAAAGCTCGGCCACCTTGCCCGCGTCGTCGCGATCCTTCTCGGCCGCCAGCCGCGCGGCCCGGCCGCTCGTGCTGGCCAGCTTCCCCTGCACCTCGCCCGAGTTCAACAAGTGCAGGCTCTGCGCCAGGTTGGCCTCTTGCGAGCGCTCGCACTCGCAGGCGCTGGCCGCCTCGGGCCGGCCGAACACGGTCAGGAAGTACGAATTGACGCCGGTGTCCGGAAGCTGCGTGGCGCGGGTGCCCGCCGGCAGGCCCGAGAAACTGCTTGGCGAGACCGTGACGCTATCGAGCGCGTCCAACAGCACCTCGGCCGTGAGCCGCTTCGGATAGTAGCGGGAGAAGTTCTGCTTGTCGTTCAGGTTGTAGTCGTTCGGTAGCGCGCTGAGCTGATACACGTTCGATCGGCAGATCGCGCGCACCAACTCCTTCAGGTCGAAGCGGCTGTCGACGAAGTGCTTGGCCAACGCGTCCAAGAGCGCCGGGTTCGACGCCGGATTGGTGACCCGCATGTCGTCCTCCGGGTCGACGATGCCGCGGCTGAAAAAGTGCTTCCAGTAGCGGTTCACGAGCGCCTTGGCGAAGAACGGGTTCTCAGGCGCGGCCATCCAATCGACCAGGGCCTCGCGCGGGTCGCGGTCCGCCGACACCTCGACCGGCGCGGCGCCCAGGCCCGTCGGCTTCAGTCGCTCGTTCGTCTTGGGGTTGGTCGCCTGCGCCACGCCGCGCTTGTGGTAAACGCGGGGTTCATCCTGCTGATTGCCGGCCTTTCGCGCGATCTGCGAGAAGAAAGCAGAGAAACCGTAGTAGTCGCGCTGGCTCCAGGCCTCGAACGGATGGTGGTGGCAGCGGGCGCACTGGATGCGCAGCCCCAGGAACAACTGGGCGCAGTCCTCGACCTGCTGATTGACGTCCTTGACCTCGCGGTACCAGGCGACCGGCGGGTTCTCGCCGATTTCGCCCGACGCCGCCAGGATCTCCCGCACGAACTGGTCGTACGGCTTGTTGGCGTAAAGGCTCTCGCGAATCCATTCGTGAAACGCGTACGTGCCGTGCATGTAGTTGGGGTTTTGCCGCCGATTGCGCAGCACGGCATTCCACTTGTTCGCGAAGTAATCGGCGTAGTCGCCGCTATCGAGCACGCGGTCGATCAACTTGTCGCGCTTGGCCGGATCGCTGTCGGCGAGAAACTGCCGCGTCTCATCCAAGGTCGGCAATCGACCGGCGATATCCACCATCGCCCGGCGGATGTACGTCGCATCGTCGCACAAAGGCGACGGCGGCACGCCCAGAGTCTTCAGCTTGGAGAACACCAACTCGTCGACGAAGTTCTTCGACGGTGGCAGGTTGTCCACCTTCACGCCCAACGGAACATGCGCCCGGAACACGGCCACATGACCCTGGTAACGGGCCATCACCGCCACGTCGCCCGTCAGATCGAGCGTTTTGACCAGGCCGCGGGTCGAGCACTCGGCCATCTCGCCGTCGTTCGGGTCGAACTGCGCAAGCCGCGTCACGTCCTCGACCGAGCCGTCCGTGTAGTGCGCCAACACGGCCACTTGCTGCTCGGCGCGGCGGTGCATTTCCGCCTGTTCGGGCAGCATCTGGATGCTCGCCACCTTCGGGTCGCTGTCCTTGCCGTAGGGCATACCATGCGTGATCCACCGCTTCAGCAGGCGATACTCGAGCGAATCGCGCTCCAGCCGCTGACCGCCGCCGTGAGGAATGGCGTTGATCGGCTTGGACAACAATAAGCTGCGATCGGGCGCGGCCGGAAAGACGCGGCGGCCGCGGGCTTCCTTGACCAGGTGCTCGTAGTCTTCGCCCGGCTCAAAGCCTAGAAGCGACAGCTTGAAGCCGTTCTGCCCGCTTGCCTTGCCATGACACCCGCCACTGTTGCAGCCCAGCTTGGTGAAGATGGGGACGATCTGGTTGGGGAAGTTCACTTGCGGGTCGTCGACGAAATGCTCGACAGTAACCTCCGTGCTGGCGCGCACCTCGCCCGAGCCGACCGCGGTTACAACCGCACGGCCGTCGGCCAGGGGCGTGACGAGCCCAGTGCTATCGATGGTCACGATGCCGGCAGGGTCCGCCTGATAAGTGACTTGCCGTGTCAGGTCGCGCGGAGGTCCGGCGGCGAACTTGCCCGTGACCACTAATTGTCGCTGGGCGTCGCGGCCGCGAAGCACCCCTGCCTGTCCCGTTTCAAAAACGAGGCTGGCCAGCGGGCTGGGATCGGCCGAGGCGGCCGGCGTTGCCGCTGGCTGATTGCTGGCGATGGCGGCCTCCTCGGCCCCCACGAAAGAGGCAAAGAGAACCGCGGCTACCGAAGCAACGACTGCTGATGCGGGAACGATCAGCCGACTCATGGGGACTCCTCCCATGTGGGATCGCAGGCGGGATTCGAGGCAGGTATGGCGGGCGACCGGATTATCGCATTCCCACCCGGCCAATGCAACGATTTCTCAAAGCGCCTTTATGTGTTGATGGGTCCCGTCCCGGTCGCCCGGCCGGCTTCGGCCGCTAGCAGCAAGTATCAACAGATGTTGACTTTTTGTTGACTACCCGGCGTCGCCACCGGTATCATTCGCGCAGGATTGCCTTGGTTTCGGACCCCGATTTGGCTGGAAAGCCGCCCGCGACGAACGCTGAAGGGCTGACCGGCCAGGAACCGTCTCACAGGAGGTCAGGCCATGCTCACCATTTGGGGAAGCCCTTCTGGACAGACCTGCGAAGGCCATTCGCGTCGCGATTTTCTCCGCATCGGGGGCCTGGGAACCGCCGCCCTGAGCCTGCCGACGCTGCTGGCGGCCCGGACTACGGCCGCCGCGACCGGCCAGGCGACCAAGGACACCTCGGTCATCTGGCTGTGGCTGGGTGGCGGGGCTACGCAGATCGAGACCTTCGACCCCAAAATGGAGGCCCCGGCCGAATTCCGCAGCACCGTCGGGGCGGTCGACACCACTGTGCCCGGCCTGCAGTTTGGCGGCCTCTTTCCGCGGATGGCCCAGGTGGCCCAGCACATGGCTATCGTCCGGTCGTTCGCCCACCGCAACTCAGGGCACGGAGGCGGCACCCACTGGGTGATGACCGGATACGACTACCCACCGGCCGACCAGGGCAGCCAGCCGATCAAGCCCTCGATGGGCGCGGTCGCGGCCCGCGTCCGCGGACCCAACCATCCGCGAACGGGCATTCCCACGTTCGTGCGGCTCAGCGGCATCTATGGCGACGGCGCGAGCTGGCTGGGCGCCGGCGCCGCGCCGTTCGACTCGGGCGGGCAGGCGCGGAACAACATGAACCTCGCCATCCAGCGCGAGCGGCTGTCCGATCGCCGCGGCCTGCTCTCCGATCTGGATCGCATCGATCGCCATCTGGATCGTTCGGGGCTGATGAGCGGCTTGGATGAGTTCGAGGGGCAGGCCTTCAGCCTCATCTTCAGCGAGGCGAAGGCGGCCTTCGACCTAACGAAGGAAGACGCCGGCACCCGCGAGCGCTACGGAAAAGGTCTGGGCGAGCAGTTGCTTCTGGCCCGGCGGCTGTGCGAAGCCGGCTGCGGCTTCGTCAATATCCATTACGGCGGCTGGGACATGCACGGCGGCATCGTGCAGGGGATGCGCGGCCGGGCACCGGCGATGGACCAGGGCGTTAGCGCGCTGGTCGAGGACCTGGTCGCCCGCGGCCTCGCTGAACGTGTGCTGTTGGTCATCACCGGCGAGTTCGGGCGGACGCCGCGGATCAACGGCGGGGCGGGCCGCGACCATTGGGCGCCCTTAAGCCCGTTGGCGTTCGCGTGCGGCGGGTTGCGCACCGGCCAGGTGATCGGCGAGTCGTCGGCCAAGGCCGAGGTGCCCAAGAACCGGCCGATCAGCCCGCAGGACCTGATGGCCACGGTGTTCCACGTGCTGGGGATTCCGCAAGACGTGGCATTTCGCGACCCGGCGGGCCGGCCGACGTCGATGATCGCCGGCGGCCAGGTGATCGACGAGCTGGTATAAGCCGTTGCGCCTGTGATGGCTTCGGCGAACCGTGACGTACCACGGATTCCGCGATATTGTGCGCGCGCCACACGATCCACCCGACCGCCCCGGCGAATGCCGAGCCCCTCGGTAGTGGAACTTTCTAAACCGGGGCAAGCCCTCCACGTGGAACTCGGCACGCGGACGAATCTCCTCGCCCTCTCGGCGACAGGCCACTGGCGGCAAACTGCATTGCAGGGGCTTGTGGTCGGACGCAAACTCGCCGACCATACGGTTACGGCCAGGGCGAACGTGTGGCAGAACGTCGGCCACCCCATCTTGTCTCGCGATTTGCGCTCCTACTTAGAGGAAAACCATGATTCGGCGATTTGCTCCACCGGCGGCGGCCGTGACCTTGTTGTGTCTTTGTGTGACCCTCGCTTACGGCGCGCCTCGTGGCAAGGAGGGCGAAAAATCGCGCGGCGGTAAGCCTCCGGGCGGAAGTCAGGCCGAGCGCAAACCCGAGGGAAGGGAGACTAACGAGAAGGCCGGCCGCAAGCCCTCGGATGAGCGCGAAGGAGAGCGCGGCACAAAACCGGCCGGCAACAAATCTCCGGGCGGAGAATGGTCCGAGCGCACACATGGAGGGAAGTCCGGAGGGCAGCCCGGCCACGAGCGCGGCGAGTCCGCGGAAACCGGCGCGGCGACTGGTCGCACCGCTGGAGAAAAGAAGACGCCACAGGCGTCGGGAGCAGAGGGCGCTGCCGCCGCCAAGCGCAACGCACCGAAGGCGTCCGGGGCGGAGGGAGCCGCCACGGGTGCAGCCGCCGCCAATCGCAAGTCACCACAAGCGTCGGGCGCAGAGGGCGCAGCCGCCGGTGCAGCGGCCGCCAATCGCAACGCGCCGAAAGCGTCCGGTGCGGAGGGAGCCGCCGCTGGTGCCGCTGCGGCCAATCGAAATGCGCCGAAAACATCGGGTGCGGCGGGCGTAGCTGCCGGAGCAGCCGCCGCCAATCGCAACGCGCCAAAGGCTTCAGGCGCGGCAGGCGCGGCCGCGGGTGCAGCGGCTGCGAATCGTAACGCGCCTCAAGTTTCAGGCGCGGCCGGCGCGGCCGCAGGGGCCGCCGCCGCCAACCGCAACGCGCCACAGCTTTCGGGCGCGCAGGGTGCCGCCGCCGGCGCCGCCGCCGCCAATCGCAACGCGCCGCAAGCTTCGGGTGCGCAAGGGGCCGTCGCTGGCGCGGCGGCCGTGAGAAGCTCATTCAACCATCCGAACATTTACGGCCGGCAGTGGTACGATGCCCATCCGGGCGCTTGGGCGCCCTCCGGCTGGGCTGCCGGCGCGGCCTGGGCTGCGCCGACGTGGGCCGCCATCGCCGGTCATTGCGGATACGGCAATAGCGCCCCGATCTCGTACGACTACGGCGTCAACGTGACCGCCCAGGACGGCAACGTGATGGTGGACGGTCAGAATGTCGGAACGGTCGCGGAGTTCAGCCATCAAGCCGCCGATCTGGCCGAGACGGGCACCGAGGCCGACACCTCCGCCACCGAACAATGGTTGCCGGTGGGCGTGTTCGCGATGGTCCGCAACGAGCAGCAGCACCCGCAACTCATCGTGCAGTTGGCGATCAATAAGGAAGGCATCCTGCGGGGCAACTACACCGACGAAGTTACCGACAACACCCTGCCCATCCACGGCGCGGTCGACAAGGCGACGCAGCGGGCGGCATGGACGGTCGGCGGCAACAAGCAAACCGTCATGGAAGCAGGTCTGAGCGACCTGGCGGGAAACGAAGCGCCGGCGCTGATCCACAAGAACGGCAAGACCGACCACTGGCTGCTGGTTCGCCTGGAACAACCAAAACCGGGCGGGGACGACGCCGGAAAGTAACGGACCCTACGACCGCGGGACGGCGCCCCGGTTGAGGCTGTCGATCAGTTGCCGCAGCCGGCCCTGGTTGCGGCGGTTGTAGCGGAACACCAGCCGCGGCAGCGGGCCCAACTGCGGCTCGTCCTTTTCTTCCGGCAGCGCCCCGGTCACGCTGAACTTCCCCTCGATCAAAATGTCGGAAAAGCCGTCGTTGATGTCCTCCAGCAACTCCTCGCTGGGCATCTTGTTCAAGCGCAGCACCAGCTTGTTGCGGACGTACCGCATGCTGTGATAGACGCGGTAAAACTGGTGCAGCTCGCGGACCGCCTCCTCGACGCTGTCGGTCAGCTTGTAGAGCGCGAAATCCTCCGACGAGATCATCCCCTGGCCCAGCAGGCGTCGTTCGACGAAGCTCTGCCAGTCGCGCCAGAAGCTGCCCCCCTTTTCGTCCAGGAACACGACCGGCACCATGTCGCGTTTGCCGGTTTGCAGGAGCGTCAGGACCTCGAGCCCCTCGTCGAGCGTGCCGAAGCCGCCCGGCAGCAAGCACACGGCGTCGCATTCCTTGACGAACATCAGCTTGCGGGTGAAGAAGTACTTCATGTACACGAGCTTGGGGTCGCCGGCGATGACGGGGTTCGCCTCTTGCTCGAAAGGGAGCATGATGTTGAGGCCCATCGAGTTCTCGCGCCCGGCGCCCAAGTGCCCTGCTTCCATGATGCCGCTGGCGGCGCCGGTCACGACCAGCCAACTGCGGGCCGCCATCGCCCGGCCGAACTCGACGGCCTGCTGGAACGTCGCCTCGTGGGGGCGGGTGCGGGCCGAGCCGAAGACCGTCACTTTGCGGCGCGAGCGGTAGGGCGCGAAGATCTTGAACGCCCACCGCAGCTCGCGGAGCGTGCGGCTGAGGATTTTCAGGTCGCCGCGGCTGGTGCGGTCCTGGGCAAGCTTGTCGGCCGACTCCTTGATCAAATTGATCAAGTCGCTGACGCGATCGCCGTCCACGGCGTCGAGGGCCAATTCGCCCGAATCGAGCGGACCCTTGGAGTTGTTGTGAGGAGCTGAGTCGCTCAAGCTTTCCGCCTCTGTGAACTAGCCGCGCGGCGCCACCTGCTACGATGGCCTCCATCGCGATCGCCCGAACTGGGCCGAAGCGCTCCGTACCGCTCGGCCGCCAGGCACGCCGCTGATAATCGATTATACACCGACGGCCCGCGCGGCGCGTAGTTGCGGCATCCATACGCCAGGGCCGTTCACAGATTCAAGCTTGCCGGCGGCGCACCGGCGGGAAAGTGGGACAGGCACCGAGACGCAACGTTGGTCTGAAAGGGCTTGCGCTGTTTATGCTCGGAGCCAGTCCCATTTTCCCGCCTCGCCATTTTGCACGCTGTGCCGTGGCCAGGAGAACTGCAAAGTCCTGGGACAGGGGGTCAGGCACATTTTTCGGCCGAAGGTCCTTCGGAAGATGAGAACCGCATGTGCCGAAAAATGAGCCAGACCCCGGACTTTGCAGTTCTCCTGCTGCCGTGGCTCGGTCCCTTGCCAGCACCATCTTGCGCGCGTAGACTCGGACACTAGGTTGATTCATCGCGCCGTCGGCCGTGGCGCGAATGCGACTATGTTCCCCAATTTTCTTGCCGATCGATTCGCGCCATGATCCAGGTTTGCCGCGAGCACGACGTGACCGTCATCGAGTTGGACGCGGAACACGACGCGCTGGACCGCGCGAAGTTTCAGCAGGCGCGCGATCTCTTGTTGTCCACGATGCAATCGGCCGATCCGCCGCTGGTCGTGCTCGACCTGTCGAAAACAGCTTACATGGGCTCGGCGTTCATCGAAGTCATGTCCCGCGCCGGGAAGCGCGCGTGCGAGCGCGGCGGTCGGATGGTGCTGTGTGGCTTGCAGCCGTTTTGCGCCGAGGTCCTGGCGGCAGCGCACCTGGACTCGGTGTGGGACACCTTTGGCACGCGCGACGAAGCGATCGCAGCCCTGATGGGTTGATGCGCTGGACGATCGCGGTTTCGGTCTCCATCGGCTTGCTGCACGGCCGTCGACGACGGCGCAAAACAAAACCGAGCGCACGTGCTGCGCCCGGTCACGGACCGGTCGAGGTCGCCGCGCGCCGCGTCAAGCGGACGGGCGGCGGCAGTGCTGATACGCCAGGATCACTTCATACAGATCCGCGGAGATCGTGATCTCATCGTCCTCGAAATCACGCAGCCAGGTGCGTTCGCTGCGGACGGCATCGGCCAAGAGCGGAAAGATGTCGCCGGCTCGGACCTGAACCGTGCTGGCTTGCGCCGGGCCCTGCGCCTTCGTGGCACAAGCGGTCTCCGGTCCGTAGTAGACGCGCAATTGACAACGGGCCATACGAACGTTTCCTTACGTCGCGGATCCCTGGGACGCGGGCCAGACAGCCACCGCAATTTCGTCCGGCGCCACGGCGCGCGGACCATTCCCGCGCGCATTTTGCGCCCACCCTGGCATCTACGGACCACGTATCGGCAGCAAGCGTTGTGCGGGTTTGATCTATTTGGCGGGAAATCCGGTTTTTTCTCGGCGGCCGCTGTGGAGGGGCCAAGCGCGGCGAGGGGGATGGCGCGCCACGCGATTCGTTTGACGAGCGGAGCGGGGCGAACTGCGCAAAAGCGCTCGAGCGGCGGCTTGACACGGCTGTTAACCGTTCCTAGATTGCCAATCAAGTAAGCTCTTGCCAGAAGGAACGTTGCGTCAACCCGCGCTCGCTCTCCGGAGCAAAGCCGCAAAAGTCAACATGCCGGCAACGAACCATCTCGATCTGGCGCAGGTTGCCCAGGCGCTCCGCCTTCCCTTGGCGCAAGTGCAAGCAGTTGTCGAGCTGCTGGACAGCGGGAACACGGTTCCCTTCATCACCCGCTATCGCAAGGACCAGACCGGCGGCCTGGACGAAGAGCAAATCCGCGCCATCCAAGGCCGCGCGATCAAGTTGCGCCAGTTGGCCGATCGCAAGCAGACGATCCTGCGGTCGATCGAAGCGCAGGGCAAAGCTACCCCCGAGTTGAAAGCGCTCGTCGAAGCGGCCGACACGCTCAAACGCCTCGAGGACTTATACCTCCCCTACAAGCCCAAGAAGCAGACGCTGGCCACCGTCGCGCGGAGCCGCGGGCTGGAGCCGTTGGCCCTGGAGGTGCTCTCGCTCGACCCGGCCTGCCGGGATCTGGACGCCCGCGCCGCCGACTTCGTGAATCCCGACCGGCAGTTGCAGAACATCGGCGACGTGCTCTTGGGCGTCGGCCACATCCTGGCCGAAGCGTTCAGCGAGCGGGCCGACCTGCGCGGCCGGTTGCGCGTCATCCTGGAAAACACCGGCCGACTGGTCAGCACGAGCGCGGAGCCGGAAGCGAAGGAAGTATCCCCGCCACCTCCCCAGGCCGACGCGTCGGCCGACACCGCTGCGCCGGAGGCGCCTCCCGCGGCGGAAGGGAAGCCGGCCCGCAAAGGAAAAAAAGACAAGACGAACGGCAAGGCGTTTCGCGATTTCTTCGACTACAGCGAAGCCCTGGGCAAAGTCCCGCCGCACCGCGTGCTGGCCATCAACCGCGGCGAGCGGGCCAAGATCCTGCGGATCAAGGTCGAGGCCGACGTCGAAGCCATGTGCGCCGTGATCGACGAGCTGCTGGTCGGCGCCGACAACCCGCACGCGGATTTCGTCCGCGGCTGTGGACGCGACGCGTTAGCGCGGTTGATCCTCCCCAGCCTGGAACGCGAGGTCCGCCGCGAGCTGACGGATCGGGCCGAGGCCCATGCCGTCGGTGTTTTTGCCCGCAATCTCCGTAAGCTGCTGTTGCAGCCGCCGGTGCGCGATTGCCGCGTTCTGGCTTTTGACCCGGGATTCAAGAGCGGCTGCAAGCTGGCGGCGCTCGACGAGTTCGGCAATTTGCTCGATCAGGGCGTGATTCACCTGGTGGGCAGCGAGGAGCGCCGCGCCGAGGCCAAGAGCAAAGTGGTTGAAATGATGCGCAATCACGCGCTCACCGCGATCGCCATCGGCAACGGCACCGCTTGCCGCGAAACGGAGCAGTGGGTCGCCGAGTTGATTGCCGGCGACCTGGCCCCCGATAACGTCTCATACGTCATCGTCAACGAGGCCGGCGCCAGCGTCTATTCGACCAGCCACGTCGGGCGGGAAGAATTCCCCAAGTACGACGCGACGCTCCGTGGGGCGATCAGCATCGGCCGTCGCCTGCAGGATCCCCTCTCGGAGCTCGTGAAGATCGATCCGGCCAATATCGGCGTGGGTATGTACCAGCACGACGTGAAGGCCAAGCACCTGCGCGATTCGCTGGATTCGGTGGTCGAATCGTGCGTCAATTTCGTCGGCGTCGATCTGAACACCGCCAGCCCGGCACTGTTGAGGTACGTGTCGGGCCTGAACCAGCTCACGGCGCAGCGGCTCGTGAACCATCGCCTCACACAGGGTCCGTTTACGGGCCGGGCGCAGCTCCGCAGCGTGCTGGGGTTCGGCGAAGCGGCGTTCGTGCAGGCCGCGGGGTTTTTGAAGATTGTCGGCGGCGAGAACCCACTTGACTCGACCTGGATTCACCCCGAGAGCTACGCGGTGGCCGGACAGTTGCTCGACAAGCTGGGCTACAAGTCCGAGGACCTGGCGGACAAGACAAAGGCGGTCGAGCTGGCCGAGCGGCTGGCGAGCGCGCCTGTCGCGGAGCTGGCCGCCAGCGTTCAGGCCGGCGCGCTGACGCTCTCGGACATCGTCGCGCAGCTCGCCCGCCCCGGGCGCGATCCCCGCGAGTCGCTCCCCAAGCCGGTTTTCAAACGCGGCATCCTCAAGCTCGACGACTTGACGCCCGGCATGGAGCTGATGGGCACGGTGCTCAACGTCGTCGATTTCGGCGCGTTCGTCGATATCGGGCTGAAGGATAGCGGGCTGGTGCACGTCAGTCAGTTGGCCGCCAAGTTCGTCGAGGATCCACACGACGTGGTAAGCGTGGGGGACATCGTCAACGTGTGGGTGATCGCCGTCGATCAGGAGCGGCGGCGCGTGTCGCTGACGATGATCGACCCGGCCTCGCGCCGGGCGAGCGAAACAGAGCGTCGTCCCCGGCCCGAACGACGGCAGGACCGGCCCAGCACGGCCGCGCCGGCCGGCCGGCCGGCGCGGCAGGCGGCGGGCGTCGCGTCGCGGCCGGGTCGCGGTGGCGGGCCTCCGGCGAAGCAATCCCAGCCGCACGCGGCACCCCGCCCCAAGCCGAAACCGCGCCCGCTCGTGCCGTTGACCAAGAAGATGGTCGAAGGAAGCGAGCCGATGCGCACGTTCGGCGACTTGAAGCAGTTCTTCGAGTTAAGGAAACAACAAGACCCGGAGCCGCCGCCGAGCTAGTGCCAACCCGGTCGATATCACACGCCAGCCCAACGCCCCAAGCGAGGGAAGATCAGCCACCGACGCCAGCGGAGCCGCCGCGCACACAGAACCACCGAGACTGGGAGAGTTCCGTGGCACGTGACGCTGATGGCTTCGACCGAATTCCTCAGTGATCTCTCTGTGGCCATCTCGTCAAGACGCGCATGGATTTTGAAAAGCGACTCGAAGAGGCCATCTCCCGCGGCCAGCGGCGGCAAGCAACCCACGCGCGCGAGCAGGCCGATCAGGCCGTCAGCGAGGAAGAGCTGCGGCGGCTGCACTCGCAATATCGGCTGGACCTCTCCGACCACATCGAGCAGGCGCTGCGCCGCCTGCCGGACCACTTTCCCGGCTTCCGCTACGAGACGCTCTCAGGCGATCGCGGTTGGGGCGCGAGCGTCAAGCGGGACGACGTGCGCCGCGGCGGCAACTCGTTCAGCCGGCTGGAAATGGCGGTCCGCCCGTTCTCGTCCTCACAGGTGTTGGAACTAACGGCCAAGGGGACGATCGCCAACAAGGAGATCTTCAACCGGACGCATTTCCAGCGCGTGGGGGAGGTCGATTTTGAAAGCTTCCGCCAGATGATCGACCTGTGGATCATCGAGTACGCGGAGCGGTTCGCAGCGCAGGGGTGAGGGAATGAGATTCTCCGGCTGCCAATGCGGAACGGTCGTCGCGTCCGCCCTTTTTGACCGTGTTTAGCCTTGGCGGGCGCGGCGAGCCACTTGAGTTTCCAAGCGGCAAGGACACGAGGGATAGCTTCGGAAACGGCCGCTTTCAAATCGGCAAGGTGAACCTTCTCCAGGGCCGTTCACAGATTCAAGCTCGAACGGCGGCGCACCGGCGGGAAAGTGGGACAGGCACCGAGACGCAACGCTGGTCTGAAAGGACTTGCGCTGTTTATGCTCGGAGCCAGTCCCATTTTCCCGCCTCGCCATTTTGAAAAACAGAATGGCCCTGCTGTGTTCCCACGAGCAAGCACCAGGGGAGCCAACCTGGCACTTACGCCGGCGCAAATTGCTCCGCTGCGCGGCGCATTTCCGTCCACAACCGCTCGACCCCTTCCAGGTGATCGCTCGACAGGGTTTCGCGGGCGTAGGCGACGCGGGCGTACAGGCTGGCCAGCTCGCGCACGTCGGCCGCCAGCGCCGGGCGCTCTTCAGCCAGGCGCGCAGCGAATTCCAGCGGCGTTTCCTCGGCCTGCCGCCCCAGCTCGCGCTCCGCTGCCCACGCCTCGAGCGCCTCGAAGCTGTACCACACGATCGTGTTGGCCGGGTGCCGGCGGGCTTCGCCGCTGGCGAAGGGATCGTTGAACGCGGCGAATGGGCGGGGCCCTGATCGCGCCGCCTCGGCCTCTTGCGCCTCTTCCGCGGCCGTGCGGCGGCCGCCAAACAGACTGCGCCACAAATCGAGGAACTCTTGCCACAGCCTGGCCAGCCATGCGCTGATCTCGGGCCAAAAGCGCCACACGCAGTACAGCACGCCGAGGTAGAGCAATACCTTCAGGATGGGCAACAACCAACTGCCGGAGAACGAGGGCATCTTGAAACGCGGCTGCGCCGGTTGTTGCTGCTCGGCGGCTTGGGGCGGTGGTGGCGTGGGCTGCGGGCTGCCGGCTGCCGGCGCGGGTCCACCGCGGGCGCCTCCCGGGCTCGGCTGCGGCGGATTCTGCGCACTGGTAGGTTTGCCCTTTGCATCCGATGACTGGTCGCGGCGCTCGGCGTTCTCATCTTGCGCTTGTTGCGGCGCGCTCTGCCGGCCCGGAGCTACTTGCTGGCCCTGGGAGGGCTGGCTGCCGCTCGAACCGGAGCCGCTTGCCTTGGTGCTGCTCGTGTCCTGCGACTGCCCGTTAGAGCCCGACGACTTGTCGTCCGAGCCGCCGCTCGACGATTTCGCTTCGCCGGTTGGCGATCCGGACGGCTGCCCTGTGCCGGTGGTCGTGCCGCTGTCTGGCTCGCCCGGGCGACTGCGGCCGGGCGACGGCGCAGGATTGCCGCGGGTCCACTGCTGCTGGGGATCCTGCGGCACGTTCGTCTGATCGTTGGCCGGGGCCTGCGACGGCGATTGCCCCTGCCCCGGATCGCTCCGCATCGGGGAATACGGAGAAGCCTGGCGCGACGGCGAGCCGAGCATGCCCGACAGCGATGAGATCGCGTACTCCGCGTTCGGGCGTGGCACGAGCGCCGCCACGATCAGGATTGCCACGGCCATGGCGCCCCCCACGCCCAGCCAGGCGCCGGCCATCTCGACGGGCATTTCGAGCTTGCGCTGACGCAGGTAGCGACGCAACCCGAGGAAACTGGTCATTAGCAAGAGCCCCAACCCACTGCCGACGTATTGGCATGCCAGACGAAACGCGTAGGCACGGTCGTCCTTCGGGATAAAGATCTGCCCGATGCCGAAGATTGGCAGCGCGGCAAGCGAGAAATAGACGACCCACAGGCCGGGCGGAGCGGTCCGCTTCCGCTGGCCTTGCCACCAATCGAGGGCGCGCCGCCAGAGCGGTCGGGGCGTCGCCTCGCTGGGAGTTTGCGGCGGCGCCGCCTCGCGCTTGCGATTCGCGCCGGGCGACTTCCGCGCGGCGGTATCGGGTTTACCTTTCGCGGTCGGCGGCGCCACCGCGGGCTCGGTGGACAACGCCGCATCGAGCCCGGCCGCTTCGAGCAGACCCTCGCCCGAGGCGTCCTCCGCGTCGTCCACCAGCGTGCAGTTCCACACCAGGTGGCTTGCGCACCACCAGATGATCCCCAGCACCAGCCAGGCCCACCACGGGTGATTGACGAAGCGGATCATCGCCAGGGCGGCCACGACGCCCAGCGCCAGGCCGAACAAGCTGGCCCGCTCGGCCCCCTCTTCGATCGAGACCCGGCTAATCAGCACGGCCGCGAAGACGAAGCACCCGGTTACCCAGTGCAGCCGGCTGGCATACTCGCCGGAGTAGAACACATGGAGCAGAAAGAACGACAGGCTTCCGACCAAGACCATGATCAAGGCCGGGCTGATGGCGATCGCCATGTAGTCGGCCAGCGTTGGTTGGGGACGGGACATGAAAATAGTGATCAGTGGTCGGTGGACAGTGACGGAACGCCGGCGCCCGGCCGCCGCACCATGTGGAACGCGAACAGAGGAGCGCCGGCCCGCGCCGCGACGCTCTGGCCTCTCGCCTCCAGCCTCTGGCCTATTCCTACCATCTTACCAGTTGTCGTTGGCACAGCGCGGCGAGCGATGCTTCGCTGGTGACGTGCCGCACGTCGAGCCCTTCGGCGATCAGTCGGCCCAAGAGGTCGTGCGACTCGAATTCGTCAAACGATACGAGCACCGCCGTTACGGCCAGCCCGCGCCGCCGCAGGTTGCCCAGCGCCCAGGCTGTTTCGGGCGGCACGTCAGCCAGCACGGCGATCACGGTGGCGTCGGCCGGCAAGCGGCCCGTGACCTCGGTTATAAGTTGCGAAAACGCCAGGCCGTCGGTGAGCTCGACGCGGGCGAGCGTCTCCAGGATCCGCCGCAACTGCTCGGGTCCGCGCCGCGTCGGCACGATTACCGGCGCGAGCCGGTCGCTCGTGTCGCTCATGCTGGCGCTACCGCGGGCGCTTGCGCGGGTGCGAAACTCCTGGTCCCAGCCTTCCTGCCGGATGCGATCCACCGCGTCGCGGCCATTGGTCACGAATCCGATCTGTTGGCCCAATTGATACACGGCGTTCGAGAGCGACGCGGCCGTGGTGACGGCCAATTCCGAGCGGACCGGCTCGTGCCGCGGGGCGTACGACGCCTTATGAAAGTCCAACAGCACCGTCGCCCCCGCGATGCACGACGGCTCATAGATCTTGCTGTGCAACACCGTGGTGCGGGCGGTCGCCTTCCAGTGGACGCGGTTCAGCGGGTCGCCCGCCTGGTACAGCCGCACGCCGGCGATCCGCGTCGGGTCTTCGTACAGTCGATGGGTCATGCGCACTTCGCCGATCGGCCGGCGCGACGCCAGGTCGAAGCCGGCAAGCGGAATCACTTTCGGATACACGAGCACGAAATGCGGCTCGGTCGCCACGCGGTAGCGGCGGTGCAGGCCGAACAGGTCGCCGCTTTCCAGCACCACGGGGCCGATCTGGTAGTAGCCGCGCATTTCGAAATTCAGTTGATAGAACATCGTCTTGCGGCCATGCGGAGCGAGCATCGAGATCGCCAATCGCTTGCCCGTGATCCGCAGCCGCGGCGGCCGCTGGACGAGCGCCGCCCGCGGCAACAGGTCTTCGAGCAGGACCCACGGGACGGGCAGCCTACCGGTGTTGGTCACGTTGACGACGACCGCCACCTTCTCGCCGATCTCGGCCGCGAGGCGGTTGCACTCGCGCGTGGCCGTCAACCCTTCGACCCAACGCCGCGCCAACAGGCGGCTGGAAATCAACAGCGCCAGTAGCGCGTACATGGCGTAAGCCAAAAGCCCCAGCCGGAACACGAGGGCCGCCAACAGCAAGAGCACGGCGGCCAGGTACCATCTCATGGCCGGCTGGCCTCGGCCGAGATCATCGGCACCGGGACGGCGTCGAGCACTTCCTCGACCACGGTCGCGCTCGTGACTTTGCGGAGGCGGCTTTCCGGCCGCAAGATCAGGCGATGCCCCAGGACGACGGGCGCCATCCGCTTCACGTCGTCGGGCAAGACGAAGTTGTGCCCGCGCACGGCCGACAGCGCCTGCGACGTCCGCAGCAAGGCCATCGACGCGCGCGGGCTGCCGCCCAGCAGCACGTCGTCGTGCTCGCGCGTGGCACGCACGACTTCCACGATGTAGTTGCGCACCTTGTCGTCGACGTAGACGTCGCGCACGCCCTGCTGGCACGCCAACAGCTCGTCGACCGTGACGACCGCCGTCAGGTCGTCGATCGGGTGGCCGCGCTGCAGCCGCTCGAGCATCTTGGCCTCTTCCTCTTGGGCCGGATACCCCAAGCTGATCCGCACGAGGAAGCGATCCAACTGCGCTTCGGGGAGCGGGAAGGTGCCTTCATGATCGATCGGGTTTTGCGTGGCGATGACCAAAAAAGGCGCGGCCAGCACGTGCGTCGTGCCGTCGACGCTCACTTGCCGTTCCGCCATCGCTTCCAACAGCGCGGCCTGCGTCCGCGGCGTGGCGCGATTGATCTCGTCGGCCAGCACGATCTGGGCGAACACCGGCCCGGGGCGGAACTCGAACTCGCCGGTCTTCTGATTGAAGATCGACGCCCCCGTAATGTCGGTCGGCAGCAGGTCGGGCGTGCATTGCACGCGCTTGAACGTGCAACCGACGCTTTTCGCCAGGGCGCGGGCGAGCATCGTCTTGGCCACGCCGGGCACGTCTTCCAGGAGCACGTGCCCTTCGCAGAAATAGGCCACCATGGCGAGCACGACCTCTTGCCGCTTGCCGATGATCACTCGCTCGACATTGGCGATGATCTTCTTGGCGGTGGCTGGGACTGGAGCCGGCGAGCGAACGGTGGACATGCGCGTCTGGTGCCCGAAAAGTGGAAAACGTTCCGTGGAGAGGGACCACATACTATCAACGGTTAATCGCAGGCAAAAAGCAAGTGGTGCGGGCTCCCAAGCAGGGCCGTTCACAGATTTAAGCTGGCCGGCGGCGCACCGGCGGGAAAGTGGGACAGGCACCGAGACGCAACGTTGGTCTGAAAGGACTTGCGCTGTTTATGCTCGGAGCCAGTCCCATTTTCCCGCCTCGCCATTTTGATTCTGAAGGACCCTCGGCCGAAAAATGTGCCTGACCCCCTCTCCCAGGACAAGGCAAGCGGCCCGAGCTGCCCGACCGGATCGGCCGAGCCGCGGCTGCCACGGCCAAATGGCCTACCGATCACTTCGCCCGGCCGGCTCACGACCCCCTGAGCTGATTCCAGCACCAGGTTAAGTCACGCCAGGCAAAGAGCGCGTAAGCGGCCACGCCTACCGTCACTTCCACACCCAGCAGGCTGGCCGGCGACAAGCTCGACGTGGTTAGAAGCGTCCCGCGGGCCGCAAAGACAATCGCCCCCATCGCCATGGCCGCCAGCGCCGGCCGCCATAGCTGCCGGGCCCAATCCGCCCGCGGCACCCCCACATTCCGCAGGCAAAACAGCATGTACGGCAGGAAAATCGCCAAGCAAGTCGTCAGCGAGAATCCGCAGGCTACGCCCAACGCCGGCCAACCATACCTTCGTCCCGCGAAAAGTCCGATGAGGACTCCGACGGTCAATACGAGCACCATGGCGATCGAGCCGACGAACATGGCCCGCCATCGACCGGCGGAGACGAAGATGCTGCCGGCCATATTGATGAAGCCCTGGGCGAGGATGGTGACCGCCAGGGCGGAAAGCAGATAGCCGGCGTCGGCCCAATGACTTCCTCCCAGCGCGAGCATGGCCTCGGGGGCGACGATCAGCAGGCCCACACCCGCCGGAAAACTCGCCACGGCCAAGAGCCGCTGAAACGCCAGCACGATGCCCCTGTAGCTCGCGCGGTCGTGGGCGCTGCGCGACAATGCGGGCAGCATCAGGCTCGTAAGCGGTGTGGTCAACACCAGCACCGGCTTCATCATGATGCTGAAGGCCTGGCTGTAGAGCCCCAGCGCCGCCTCGCCCAAGGCCACGCCGACCAGGACCTTGTCGACGTTGCCCATCAAGTAGAAGACCAGGCTGCTGGCGGTGAAGTATCCGCCCAGACGCAACGCATGAGCCATCGGCGCCGCGATGCGTGGCCGTCCGGGCCGCCACGGTTCGAGCTGCCAGGCGATCGCCGCCAGCGCCAGCATCTCGACGTATTGCTGTGCCACGAGCGCCCAGACGCCATGGCCGGCCAGGGCCACCGCGATGCCTGCCACGCCCCCCGTGATCTGGCCACCCAGGCGCGCCAAGGCCGCGCGACCCAGCCGCAGGTTCCGCTCCAAAAGGGCGATGTGCTGCAATCCCAGCGCCGTGGCGACCGACAGAAGTGCAAGCGCGGCTGTCACCCAAGCCACTTCCGGCTGCCGGTACAGCAAAGCCATGGCCGGGGCGAGCGCCAGGGCCACCACCGCCATGGCCGCCGCCAGGGCCAATTGCAGCCAGAACAGCGTGGATACTAGCGCCGGAGTGACCTCACGCGACTGCACCGTTGCCACGTTCAGCCCCAGTGACGTGAAGATCCGCAAGAGCAACACGACGGGCATGGCCATGGCAATCAGGCCAAAGTTTGCTGGATCCACCAGCCGCATGAGGGTTGCCAGGACGACGAGCGAAACGACGTGCGAGGCCGCCTGGGCCAGAATCGTCCGCCGGCTGCCGCGGCGAACGGCGGTCCGCAAATGCTCGGCCGAAAACGACGCGCTCAGGCGATCGGTATCGTCGCGTTCATCGGGCGAGGTCATAGTTGGCCAGGGCTTCGATCAGAGGGGATCGGGCATCGGCGCGCGTGCGCAAGGGCACGCACTGAAGCCTAGGCCAAATATAGTCGCCGAAGGCAGGACGGATCAGCCGGCGGCCGCGGCGGGAGCGCCGCGCGGCCGCGGCGGGAGCGCCGCGCGGCCGCGGCGGCTCAACGGGGAACCGGCGCCGCCTGTCCCAGTGCCTCGCGTACGCGGGGGTTGACGATTTGCCCGTCGCGGGCCACCAGCGTGTCGCGCGTGATCTGGTCTTCCAGATCGAGTTCAAGCTTGCCCGCCCTTACCAGGTGCGCAAGCAGGCTGGTCACGTTCTTGGCGTACATCTGGCTGGCGTGGTAGGGCACCGTCGACGGGAGGTTATCGGGCCCGAGGATCGTGACGCCGCGCGTGACCACGGTCTCGCCAAGGCGCGACAACTCGCAGTTGCCGCCGCGCTCGGCGGCCAGGTCGACGATCACGCTGCCGCGCGGCATGACCTCGACCATGTCGGCGGTGATCAACACCGGCGCCTTCCGGCCCGGCACCGCCGCCGTGGTGATCACCACGTCCTGGTTCGCAAGCGCCCCCAAGAGCAGCTCCCGCTGGCGGCGATAGAACGATTCATCGAGAGCCCGGGCGTAGCCTCCCGCGTCCTGTGTGCCGGCGGTGTCGAGCGGCAGATCGAGGAACTTGCCCCCCAGGCTTTGTACCTGGTCCTTGACGTCGGGACGGACGTCGTAAGCCTCGACGACGGCGCCCAGCCGGCGCGCCGAAGCGATGGCCTGCAAGCCGGCCACGCCCGCCCCTAGCACAAGCGCCCGGGCAGGCAAGAGCGTGCCGGCGGCGGTCATCATCATGGGGAACATCTTGGGCAAAGCCGCGGCGGCCAAGAGGACCGCCTTGTAGCCGGCCAGCGTGGCCATGCTCGACAGGGCGTCCATCGACTGGGCGCGCGTGATCCGCGGGACCAGCTCCATGGCCAGGATCGTCGCGCCGCGGGCCGCGAATTGCAGCACCACTTCCGGCGCGGTCAAGGGATCGCAGAAGCCGAGAACCGCCTGACCTTTGCGCACCAGGCCCAGGTCGGTGATGCCGGCCTCGACGTTGGCCCCGACCGTGCGGACCTGGGCGAGCACGTCGGCCGCGGCGAACACCTCGGCCCGCGACCCGGCGATCGTGGCGCCGCGGTCGCGATATTCCGCGTCCGAGAAGCCGGCCAGCTCGCCGGCCCCCGACTCGATCGTGCAATCCAGCCCGGCCTTAGCGAGCGCGGGCAACACCGCCGGCACGAGCGCGACCCGCCGTTCCCCGGGATAAGTCTCCTTGGCGACTCCACATTTCATGCTGGCGCCGGTGGTTGTTCCAAGTGGAGGCGGGAAAAGGGGAGGGCGAGGCTCCCGCCGAGCCGGTGCTGCACTAGCGACATCTACTCGGCGCTACGGCTCGGCGGGAGCCTCGCCCTCCCGACGTGCGCTTGCTTAACCCATGAACCGCGATTGCACCCAAGGTAGGGCGCTAGCCTTGATCGAACAAGGTGGAGGGGGTAAATTGTTGGGTTCCTGCCGGCCGCCTCCGTGCCGCCAAGGGTATCGCAGCGAGCGAGTGTGAAGCATGACGACCAAAACCTACATGGCCAAGCCCGGTGAAGTGGCGCAGAAGTGGTGGCTGGTCGATGCCACGGATCAGGTCGTGGGCCGCCTGGCCTCGGACCTGGCCATGATCCTCATGGGCAAGCACCGGCCCACGTATACACCGCACGTCGACACGGGGGACTTTGTCGTCGTGATCAACGCCGAGAAGGTGACCTTCACCGGCAAGAAGTGGCAGAACAAGCGATACACGCACTACACCGGCTACACGGGTTTGCGCTCGGAGACGGCCGAGCATCGCCTCAAGCACCGGCCCGAGGAGATCTTGAGCGAGGCAGTCCGGCGCATGCTGCCCAAGAACAAGCTGGCCGTGAAGATGCTCTCGAAGCTGAAGATCTACGCCGGCAGCGAGCATCCGCACCAGGCGCAACTGCCTGAGCCGAAAGAATTCCCGGACAACAAGAAATCCAAGTAATCGAGACCGCGGCCGCTAGCGCCTTCGTGGCGCGCAAGGGGGCCTCGGTGGAAAGCAAGGGCCCATCGATGGCGACCGTTGAAGCACCGGCCAAACACACGACGGGCGACTCGCTAGGGACCGGCCGCCGCAAGACATCGGTGGCGCGCGTTCGCGTCCGCGCCGGCAACGGCACCATCACCGTTAACGGTCGCTCGTTCGAATCGTTCTTCGTCCGTGAGCAGGATCGCAAGGCGGTGCTCGACCCGCTTGCGCAGACCGACCGCGTTGGCTCGGTCGACGTGAGCATCACCGTACACGGCGGCGGAATTACCGGCCAGGCCGGGGCTTGCAAACTGGGGATCGCGCGGGCCCTGAAGAAATACGACAGCGGCCTGGAAGACGCGCTGCGGCAAGGACACCTGTTGACGCGCGACAGCCGCATGAAAGAGCGGAAGAAGTACGGCCTGCGGGGTGCCCGGCGGGGCACGCAGTTCTCGAAGCGATAATAATGACGAAGGTCGAAAGTCAAATGTCTAAAGAAATCCGAAATCCGAAGATCGAATGACGAAGTGAAGATCCGCTTCGGGCCTTCGTCATTCGGTCATTCGGATTTCTTTAGACATTTGACTTTCGACATTCGTCATTCTCGCCTCACTTGCCCGCCGATGCCGCGGCCTGGGCCTTGTCCATCACGCTTTTGATCGTTACCGGCGCGCCCCCTTGCCGCTTGCTCTCGTCGGCCGCTTCCATGAAAGCGTATATCTCCAGCGTCTCCTCGGCACTGACCGGCGGCTTGCCGGTCTGGAAGAATTTCGCGATCTCGACCACTAGCGGTTGATAGCCCGCGTAGCTGCCGCTGGGCACGATCGCCTTCGAGCCGAAGACCACAGCGCCGTAGTCGTGCTTGCCGGCGCGGAGGCCGCGGAAGGTGCCGATGCGGCCCCCTTTCCATACGCCCACGACCAGCTCGCCCCCCTCGGTCTGCGTGCGAGACACGCTTTCGCAACCGGTGCCCATGATCGTGAACAGGGTCTCGACGCCATGGATGCCGTACCAGAACAAGTCGGGATGGTGCGGCTCGAGGGAGCACGGTCCGTACGCCGCGCACCCCAACACGTCCCCCACGCGCTCGTCGCCGCGCATGCCCAGGATGCCCGGGCTGAAGCGGAGCGAGGAGCTGGAGAAACACGGCACGTTCTTTTCCTTGGCCCGGCGGAAGATGGCGATCGCGTCGCCAAGCGTGCCGGCAACCGGCTTATCGATGAACACCGGCTTGCCGGCGTTGATCACGGGGATGGCTTGCTTCAAATGCGGCCGGCCGTCGACGCTTTCCAGCAGCACCGCGTCGACCTTCGGCAAAAGCTCATCGATCGACCCGACGATCTGGACCCCCATGTCGCGCAATTCCTTGGTGTAGCCCTCGACCCGGTCGTGGCTCGAGGGGATGTCGGGGCTGCCGCCGGGAAAGGCGGCCACAACCTGCACCGCGGCCAGATCGCCCTTGCGGTCCGGATCGTTCATGGCCTTGGTGAAGGCGACGACGTGCGAGGTGTCGAGTCCGATGATGCCGACCTTGATCGGCTTGGCGGGATCGGCGGCGGTTGCGGTCGATGCGGTCATGGCGGCAAGAATCCCAATGGTCAGGCTGGCGAGCGGCAAAGAGCGACAAGTCACGGTCAAATCCCCCGGGTGTGGCAAGAATCAGACTCGGCCGGCGGCTATTCTAGTAGAGCGGCAACCGAGATGATACGGTCCGTTGAGGCGACCGTGTTAGCCCCCGGTGACTCACCGCAGGGCCGTTCACAGATTCAAGCTGGACGGCGGGGCACCGGCGGGAAAGTGGGACAGGCACCGAGACGCAACGTTGGTCTGAAAGGGCTTGCGCTGCTTATGCTCGGAGCCAGTCCCATTTTCCCGCCTCGCCATTTTGAAAAACAGAACGGCCCTGTGACTCACCGGGGGCTGAGAGCAGCGTCGCTCAGCGGAAATCGACGTTCAACCGGAGCGACCGACCATGGCACGACGGGACCCGTTGATACTGCGGTGGATCGCTTGCGCGATCGCGTGCGCGACTGTGGACAGCGCCGTTGCCGCGGCCGACACATGGCTCGATCAAGCCCGCACGGCCTTTCGCGCAGGCCACACGGATGAGGCGATCTCGCTGGCCGGCCGGGCAATCCAAATGGCGCCGGACGATCCACGCGGCTATGAGCTGCGCGGTGACATCCATGCGGCGGCGCGCAAATCGGCCGAGGCCGTGGCCGACTATAGCCGGGCGCTCAAGCTCGATCCGCGCCGGGCCGAGCTGTTCGACCGCCGCGGCAGTGAGCAATTCAAGCTCGGCCGCATCGCCGAGTCGATCGCCGACTTCGACCGCTACATCCAGTTGCGGCCCGACCAGGAGCGGCAGCACTGGAAGCGCGGCATCTCCTACTACTATGCCGGCCGCTATGGCGAGGGCCGTAAACAGTTCGATGGCTACCAGACGTTCGATAGCAACGACGTTGAGAACGCCGTGTGGCGCTACCTGTGCATGGCCAAGAGCGCCGGCGTCGAGCGGGCCAGGGCGGACATCCTCAAGGTCAAGGACGACCGGCGCGTGCCGATGAGGCAGGTCTACGAGCTGTTCGCGGGGCGGACCACGCCGGAGGACGTGCTGCGCGCGGCCACGTCAGGCGAGCCGCCGCCGGCACAGTTGAACGAGCGGGTCTTTTACGCGCACCTGTACGTGGGGCTGTATTACGAGGCCGTGGGAGACACCCGCCGCGCGCTTGAGCACATCGCCGAGGCAGAGAGACACAGGATCGCCCACTACATGTGGGACGTAGCGAGGGTCCACGCCACGCGACTCCGCGAAGCAGACCGAGACGAGAAACCGTAGTGTCGCGTCCGCGCGAAAAAGTATGGGGGCCATGCCTAGCTGTGAATCCGCATGCCCACGGCAAGCGTGGACATGGCACCCAGTTCTTGCCGAGCCGAGAGGGACCCTGGAACGCAGCGGCTCGGCAAGAGCCTCGCCCCTCGCCCTCCCGGCGCCTCCAATCTTGGGCACTCTCGCTGCTACATCTGCTCTACCACGTCGATGCCCAGCAGTGCCAATCCCTGCGCTAGCGTCCGCGCCGTCAGATCGCACAAGAGCAGCCGGCTTGTGCGCAGCTCTTCGCTGGGCGCCTTGAGCACAGGGCATTGATCGAAGAAGGTCGAGTATCGGTTGGCCAGCTCGAACAGGTATGTCGTGAGCTGGTTGGGCCGGTAGTCGGCCAGCACGGCTTCGAGCGCCTCGGCGAATTGCACAAGCGCCACGGCCAGTGCCCGCTCCGCCGGCGTGTCGAGCAGGATCGGCGCGGCATCGGCCCGCAATCGCTCGACGTCGACGCCGCCGCGGCGAAAGATGCTTCGCACTCGGGCGTACGCGTATTGCACGTACGTGGCCGTGTTGCCGTTCATGGCCAGCATCTTGTCGTAGCTGAACACGTAGTCGCTCGTGCGGTTCTGCGACAAGTCGGCGTACTTGAGGGCCGCGATGCCCACGGTCTGGGCGATCCGCTTGCGGTCCGCGGCCGTTAGCTCCGGCCCGTCGCTCTTGGCGTCGTCGTTGGCGGAAACGATCGCGTGGGCCCTCTCGACCGCCTCGTCCAGCAACCCCTCCAGGCCCACCGTATCGCCGGAACGAGTCTTGAAGGGGCGGCCATCGTCCCCCAGCACAGTGCCGAAGCTGATGTGGGCAAACTCCATGTGGCCGTAGCCCCACAGCCGGGCCGCGGCGAATAGCTGCTGGAAGTGCAGGCTTTGCCGGTGATCGACCACGTACAGTAGCGCGTCGGGCTGCCACCGCTCCTGGCGATACTGGATCGTGGCCAGATCGCTCGTGGCATACAAGAACGCGCCGTCCCTTTTTTGCACGATCATCGGCGCCGGGGTCTCTTCGAGGAATACGCACATCGCGCCGCCGCTTTCGCGCGCCAGCCCCTTGGCCACCAGGTCGTCGACCACCTTCCGCAGGCGGTCGTGGTAAAAACTCTCGCCCAGGGTTTCGTCGAAGCGCACGCCGAGGCGATCGTACAGATGCTGGATGGCGGCCATGCAGTCGGGCATGAACTGCCGCCACAGGGCCAGGTTCTCGGCGTCGTCGGCGTGCAGTTTAGCCGTCTCGGCGAGCACCGCCTCGGCGATGCCCGCGTGGTCGCGCGCCAGCCGGGCGAGCCTGGCGTCGGCTTCGACCGCGGCCAGGCGGCGGCGCATCTCGGCCAGGTCGCTTTTCGCCGCGGCGAGATCGGCCTCGGCGCGGCGGAGAATCTGGGCGGCCTTCTTGTCGGCCTTGGCGTCGCCCGTCGGCGGCGCCGCCCGCAGTCCGGCCACGGTCTGTTCGGCCTCCGCGACGCGCTTTTCCAGTTCCGGCAGCCGGGCGCGTCCCTCGTGATAGTCGACCAGTTGATTCACTAAACGATAGAGACGTGCCAGCTCATCGACGTGCGATCGCTCGTAGGCCGCCTTGTCCAGAAAGTGCTTGTAGCCATGGATGATCATCCCAAACTGCGTGCCCCAGTCGCCGATATGGTTGTCGCCGATCGCGCGATGGCCGAGGAACTTGAGCGTGCGATACAGGCTGTCGCCGATCACCGTCGAGCGGATGTGCCCCACGTGCATCGGCTTGGCCACGTTGGGGGCCGAGTAATCGACGATGAAGGTCCGCGGCTTTGCGGCCGGAGCAATCCCCAGCCGTGCGTCGCTGACCGCCGCGCCCAGCCGAGCGGCCAGCCAATCGTCGCGCAGCGTGAGATTGATAAATCCCGGACCGGCGATCTGCGGCTCGTGACAAAGATCGGCGACGTCGAGATGCGCGACGATCTGGGCGGCTACGTCGCGCGGCGGCCGCGCGAGTTGCTTCGCAAGCGGCATGGCCAGGTTGGCCTGGTAGTCGCCGAACTTGGCGTCCTGGCTCTGGCGCACCAGGTCGCGCATGCCGCTCTCGCCGGCGGCGGTCCACGGGGGCTCTTCTTGGGCCAGTTCGGCCAGCGCCGCGGCGAATCGCCGCCGAATCTCCGCGAGGATGTTCATGGCGCGGAGGAAACAGAGCAAATGATGAATGATGAATGATAAATGATGAATGCAGGGGAGTAGGCTGCAGGCGGTAGGGGCGGTAGGGGCGGTAGGCGGTAGGCGGTCCTTGCGGCGCGGCGGCGCGCCGCAGGTTCGACTCCGATCTTGCCTTCTTCATTCATCATTCATCATTCCGCATTCATCATTTCCCCACGCTTCGTAGTGTGCCCGATTCGCTACCTTCCGGCAAGTCGACTTGAACCCGCCGCGCCGCGCACCAAAGCTGCTCGAGCGCGTAGTAGTCGCGGGCCTCGTGATCGAACAGGTGGATCACCACGCTGCCGTAGTCGAGCAGAATCCAGCGGCCGTCGACGTATCCCTCGACGCCCAACCGCCGGTCCCCCAGATCGTCCTCCAGGCGGTGGTCGATCTCCTCGCTGATGGCGTGCAACTGCCGGCGGCTGGTGCCCGTGGCGAGCACGAAATAGTCGCATTCGGCCGTGACTTCCCGCATGTCGAGGACGACGATGTTTTGTCCTCGATTTTCGGCCGCGGTCTGTGCCGCGGCGGTTGCCAGTTGGAGGGCTCGATTGTTGTTGGAAGAAATCCCCGCGTACCGGCTGACGCTGGAAGTCGCCACGAAGTGTCCTTTCCTATGGGGAAGCGTGTGGCCAAGCGGAGGGAGAAACTGGCGGCATTTCGGCCGAAGCTCCCCCGATCCCAAAGAAAGGATCGGGACGCGCTCGGCACCTGGCTCTCCTCGGCGCTGGCGTGGTGGTAGGTCCGCTACCAATTATTCTACACAGTCCAGACCCTCAATCCAGCATCAGGGTTCGGACGCCAGGGCCGTTCACAGATTCAAGCTTGCCGGCGGCGCACCGGCGGGAAAGTGGGACAGGCACCGAGACGCAGTGTTGGTATGAAAGGGCTTGCGCTGTTTGTGCTCGGAGCCAGTCCCATTTTCCCGCCTCGCCATTTTGAAAAACAGAATGGCCCTGGGGCGGAGTGGTTGTTTCTTGCCGGCCCCTCCCGCCCGGCCTATCATCGACCGGCGTATGAGGCCTGCGAACCGTATTGCGCCGGACTGCCGCTTTAGCACAGTCCCGATGCGCCTCGGCTTTGCGGCGACTGCGACGGTCGCTTGCTGGCTTGCCCTCGGCACTAGCGCCTTGGCCCAAGGCTATTCGTCCGAAGAAGCCCCGCGGCGGATGACCGTGGCCGATGGCTTCGAGGTGCAACTGGTGGCCGCCGAGCCGGTGGTGCGCCAGCCGGTCGCCATCGAGTTCGACGACCGCGGACGGTTGTGGGTCATTCAGTACCTGCAGTACCCGAACCCGGCAGGGTTGAAGCGGGTCAAGGTCGACCGCTACTCGCGGACCCAATACGACCGCGTGCCGGAGCCGCCGCCGCGGGGGCCGCGCGGCGACGACCGCATCACCATCCTCGAAGACACCGACGGCGACGGCCGCGCCGATCGCGGCCGCGATTTCGTCGACGGCTTGAACCTGGCCAGTGGGCTGGCCTTCGGCTACGGCGGCGTGTTCGTCCTGAACGCGCCCTATCTGCTCTTCTATGCGGACCGGAACCGCGACGACGTGCCCGACGCCGCTCCGGAGGTGCTCTTGACCGGTTTCGGCATGGAGGACGCGCACAGCGTCGCCAACTCGCTTACCTGGGGGCCGGACGGGTGGCTCTATGGAACGCAAGGGAGCACCGTCACCGCCAACATCCGCGGCATCGAATTCCAGCAGGGCGTGTGGCGCTACCACCCGGTAAGCCACCGGTTCGAGCTCTTTTGCGAAGGGGGCGGCAATTCGTGGGGGCTCGACTTCGACGCGGCGGGCGAGCTCTTGTACAGCACCAATTTCGGCGGCTACGTCATGCTGCACGGCGTGCCCGGCGGCTACTACTGGAAGAATTTTGGCAAGCACGGGGTGCTGCACAACCCGTACGCATTCGGATACTTCGATCACGTGCCGCACCAGAATTTCACCGGCGGGCACGTGACGGTCGGCGGTGTGGTCTATCAGAGCGATCTCTTCCCGCGCGAGTGGCGCGGCCGGTACATCGCGGCCGACCTGCTTGGGCACGCGGTGTACTGGCACACGATCCGCCAGCGCGGCTCGACGTACCAGTCGGCCCACGGCGGCACGCTCTTGGCCGCCAATGACACGTGGTTTGCCCCCAGCGACGTGACGATCGGTCCCGACGGCGCGGTCTACGTCGCCGACTGGCACGACGCGCGGACCGCGCACCCCGACCCCGACGCCGAGTGGGACCGTAGGAACGGGCGGGTCTATCGCATCCAGCCGCGCGGGGCCAAGCGACCACGGGCGCGCGACCTGCGCGACGCCACAAGCGATGAGCTCGTCGACGTGCTCTCGTCGACTAATGAGTGGTACGTCCGCCGGGCGCGAATGCAACTTGCCGAGCGGCGCGATCCAAACGTCATCCCGAAGCTCGCAGCGCGGATTCCGCGACGCGGGAATCGTTTTGACGACGAGCAAAAGCAATCGCTCGACGCGCTGTGGGCGCTCTACTGCTGCGGTGGCTTTAATGAAGAAGTCGGAGTGAAACTCCTGGCCGACGATCGTCCTGCGGTCCGCGGCTGGGCCGTGCGGCTGTTCGGTGAGAATGGTTCGGTATCGCCCGCTGTTGTCCGACGCATGGGCGAGCTGGCAGACGCAGACTATCCGGTCGTGCTGCGGCAGCTCGCCTGCACGGCACGGAAGCTGCCGCCGGCGGATTGCCTCTCGATCCTTGAGCCGCTGTGGCGTAACGACACGAATTTCGACGACCCGTACATTCCGCTTTTGGTGTGGTGGGCCCTCGAAACCTGGGCCGTGCCAGCCGTGGACGACGTGGTGTTGCCTTTTGCCGCGCCAAGGAACTCCGACCGTTGGGTTCGCACGCGAGCAACCGAGTTCTTGCTCCCCCGCCTCGTGCAGCGGTACGCGAGCGAGCGCGACCCGGCGTCGGCCGACGCTTGCCGGCGGTTGATCGCCGCGGCGCCATCAGGCGAGGGGCGCCAACCGCTCTATGCGGCGCTCGACGAAGGGCTGCGGTCGCGCGGCACACAAAAGGATGCGCAGCTCGCCAGCCGCAGCCTCCGCGATCTGGTGGCCGGCGATTGGCAACACGATCCAGACAACGAAACACTCACGCGGTTGGCCGCGCGGCTCGGAGTGTCCGCGGCACTCGAGCACGGCGTTGCGCGCGCCCTCGATCAGAAGACCGTGACCGACGTTCGCGTCCGCATGCTTCGCGTTCTCGGCGAGGTGGGGCGGCCGGAAGATTTCCCCCGGCTGGTGCCGCTTTTGGCCGCCAAGACGCCCGAGGAGGTGCAGGCCGCGGCTCTTCGCGGATTGGCGCGGGCGAGCGACGGCGCGATCGCGCAGGCGATCCTTGCTGCTTGTCCGTCGATGAGTGCCGCGGCCCGCGCCGCCGCCCGCGACGTGCTGCTGGCGAAGCGCAATTGGGCCGCGCTCTTTCTGGCCCGCGTCGACGCCGGCGAATTCGACGCCCGCGACGTGCCGGTCGAGGCGGTGCGCGTGGTAGCGGCGCATGGGGACGAGGCGCTCGACGCCCTGGTGCGAAAATACTGGGGCGCTGTCCACACGGCAACGCCCGAGGAGCGGCTGGCCGTCGTCCGCCGCTTGAACAACGACCTGCGGGCCGCGGCCGGCCACGCCGAGCCGGGCCAGGCCCTGTTCAAGAAGCACTGCGCCACTTGCCATCGCCTGTTCGGCGAAGGGGAGTCGATCGGGCCTGACCTGACGACCGCCAACCGGCAGGATCGCGACTTTCTGCTCGCCAGCATCGTCGATCCGGCAACCGTGGTCCGCAAGGAGTACCTGAGCTACAACGTGCAAACCACCGACGGTCGCGTGCTCACTGGGCTGATCGTCGAGCAGGACGCCGGCGGCGTGACGCTGCTCTCGGCCAAGAACGAGCGCGTCCGCGTGGCCCGAAGCGAGATCGACTCGCTCGCCGAATCCCCCAACTCGCTCATGCCCGACACAATCGCGGAGCAACTATCGCCGCAGGAGCTGCGCGATTTGTTCGCGTGGCTGCAACAATCGCCGCCGGTGGCAAGTGCCAAGTAATCGCAGTCCGATCTCCCTCTCCCCTTGCGCCAGAGGGCCGGGGTGAGGGGGAGCACTGTTGTCTACGTCACCAAAACAAACTTAAGTAACGGGAGACTTCCCATGCGTGGCGCCTTGCATCATCCTCTTTGTGCGTTGTCGCTCGCGGCGCTTTTTGCCACGGCCCTGGCTGCAAGCGTTCGCGGTCAAACCACGGGCGTTCCGCGGACGTACGAAAACCGCCTCGCGCCGATCGCCGACCCGGCGCCGCTTCTGGCTGATTACCCGGAATTCGTCGAGCCGGTCCGCGAGACGCGCCGCTTCGAGGCGCCGCCCTTGGTGGAGGACGCGGCGGCGGACTTGAGCGTCCGGGCGTGGCGGTTTTCGTACAACGCCCGCGGCATCGTCGAGATGCCCAACCGTTTGCGCGGCCGCGATACGGCCCTGATCGTCGTGCATCCGTGGGGGATCGACGATGGACAGGGCTGGGTGACGCCGGAGCCGGCCGGCGCGGCCTTCCAGTGTACGCCGGAGAAGAACGGCATCCTCAATCGCCACATTAGCGAGGTCGTGAACCCGCTGCTCAAGTCGCTCCGCCCGCACGTCGGCCTGGTGATGTACAGCCTGCCGGGCAAGGAGGACGCGATCCGCAAGAAGCTGTATCGCTCGTTCGCCGGGACGCCGACGGACGCCGATCGCCGGCTCGGGCGCGAGCAACTGGCCGCCAAGCTGGCGGCGTTCGACTACCGCGGTCAGGCGATCGCCAGCGAGCTGAAGTTGTCGGCCAACTTGCCCGTCGTCGATTATTTCCGCCAGTTTCGTGGGCTGGACCCGACGGCGCCCTTTAACCACGAGGGATTCTGGGAGCTGCCGATTCCGGTGTCCCGACACATCGAGGTGGCGCCGCCCGACGTGGTGATCTACGACGGTGACGGCTATCCACCACTCAAACAATTCCTCAAGGACCGCGGCATCCGCCACGTGCTGTTGACCGGCTACAACACGGACATGTGCTTCTGCAAGACGACGGCGGGCTACGACAACCTTTCGCCCGACTTCAACGTGTTTCTGGTCGGCGACGCGACGATCGCCACGTTTCCGGCGAACCCCAGCCCCCGCTTCGCCACGAACGCGGCGATTTCGTTCGCGGCGCTCGATCACCTGGTGACGCAGGCCTCGTGGATCAAGCCGCTAGTGAGGGCGCAGGCGCGGCGATAGAATCGCGCGTGGGGGGCGGGCATCCTGCCCGCCTTCGCCATGTCGACGACCGCGGAGGCGCGCTAGCGCGCCGGCTTGGCATGTCGATCGCGCCTTTCGGTATCTAATGTATGCTGGACGCAACCGAGACCTGCCTGTACACGATCGGGCACTCGAACCAACCGTTCGAGGCGTTCCTGGCGCTCTTGGAGCGCCACGCGATCGACGTCCTTGCGGACGTGCGTTCCCGACCCTATTCGCAATATGCGTCGCAGTTCAACTACGAGGACCTGCAGCGCGGCCTCGCCGGCAGGCCGTGCCAGTACGTCTTCCAGGGAGCGGAGCTGGGGGGCCGCCCTGACGGACGCGAGTTCTACGACGCGGCCGGCCACGTGCTGTACTCGAAGGTCGCCCAGTCGCCGCGGTTCCTGGCCGGCGTGACGTGGATCGAGCACGAGCTGCCGCGGCACCGCGTCGCCGTGATGTGCAGCGAGGAAGACCCGGCCGTCTGCCACCGCCACCTGTTGATCGCGCGGGTGATGGCCGAGCGCGGGGTTGCGGTGCGGCACATCCGCGGCGACGGACGGTTGCAGACCTACGACCAAGTGGTGAAGGCCACCGGGGGCGACGCCGGGCAGAAATTGCTGTTCGCGGAATTGGCGGACGCCGCGTGGAAGTCGCCAAAGCCCGTCTTGCCGGCAAGTCGCCAAGACGATCCCCGACGTCGGGGCGCCGCCGCTCATCCCACCCCGAACTGATCAAGGTATCCGATGACCCCAAGCCGCTCTCAGTCGCGCAGGGCATTTCTGCAAACCGCGGGCGCTGGCGCCCTCGCTGCGCTGGCGCCGCGCCTGGCAACGGGCGATCCTCAAACGGCCCAGGCCGCCGCCGGCAAGCAAGCGTCGATCGCTTTCACGCTCGATCTGGAGATGAGCCGAAACTTCCCCCGCTGGGAAGACACGCACTGGGACTACGAGAAGGGGAACCTCAACGAGGAATCGAAGGCCTACGCCGTCGAGGCCTGCCGCCGCGTCAAGGCCGCCGGAGGCATCGCCCACGTCTTCTGCGTCGGCCGCGTGTGCGAGCAGGAGAACCTCGACTGGCTCCGTGGCATCGCCGACGAGGGGCACCACGTCGGCAACCACACCTACGATCACGTCAACGTCCTGGCCCAAAAACCCGAGCATGCCCAGTACCGCTTCCAGCGGGCGCCGTGGCTGGTGGCCGGCAAGTCCGTCGAGCAGGTCATCGCCGACAATATCCGCCTCACCACCGTGGCCCTCAAAGAGCGCACCGGCATCAAGGCCGACGGCTTCCGCACGCCCGGCGGTTTCAACGACGGGCTGGTGGATCGCCCGGACGTGCAGAAGCTGATCCTCGCCCAGGGCTTCACGTGGGTCAGCGCCAAGTATCCGAAGCACGCGCTCGGGGACATGGAGCACGAACCGGGTGACGACGTGTACGCCGACATCGTCGCCAAGCAGCCGGCGGCCCAGCCGTTTGTCTACGAGACGGGGCTGGTCGAAGTGCCGATGAGCCCGGTGAGCGACCTGTCGGCCTTCCGCGCCGGCCGCTGGAAGCTCGATTGGTTCTTGAAGGCCGTCCGCCAGGGCGTCGAGTGGGCGATCGAGAACGACGCCGTGTACGATTTTCTGGGGCACCCGTCCTGCCTGTACGTGACCGACCCGCAGTTCCGCACGGTGGACATGATCTGCCAACTGGTGAAGGAATCCAGCGGCCAGGCGCGGCTCGTGGACCTGACGACGATCGCGGGACGAGTAGCGGGCAGAGGGCAGTAGGCAGCACGAGTACGGCGGGCAGCGGCCACGCAAATAAGCGAGCCTCCGGGTTCATCCGGGAGGTCTCCCACGGTTGTAGGGTGCTCTGCGAGCACCGGACCGTCGCGCGTCCCGGAAGCCCGGTGCTCGCAGAGCACTGTACGCGGGGCGGAGCGGAAGGGACCCTTGCCCCCGCCGGGCGAGGGCGAATGCCTCGCCGCGCATGGCGGCGCGCACCCCGCGTTGACCCTCTCGGCGGGCTGACCTAGAATCGACTTAGTCGCAATTCTTTAATTCATCTGGCTTTAGCGTCGCGGAGCTCAGCATGGCCACGGCCCGGTCTCTGGGCGATCGCGCTCTCCGCCGCCTGCCTCCTTGGTTGCGACTGAACCTGCCAAGCTGGCTGGTCTCGATGGTGGTCCATGCGTTGCTGTTGGTGCTGCTGCTGGTTTCTGTGAAAGCGCAGCCGCGCGGGCTGGGGCCCGGCTTTGGCGGCTTCGATGTCTCGATGGGGGACGGGACCGGCAGCGGATCGGGTGGCGACTACTTCGAGGACGACGGTGGCAGCGGGCCCGCGTCGACGGTGACCCTGGCCGCGGATGCCGCGCCGCCGGGAGAACTGTTCGATTCCCGGTCGCCGGTCGACGTGACCGCCGTGTTGCCCTCCGAGGTGGACGATAGCGCGACTACCGGGGCTGGCGCGGCCACGCTCGCACAAGGGGACGGCACAGGTGGAGCGGGACTAGCCACGAGCGCCGGCGGCTTCACCACAAGTGGCACGGGAACCGGAAGCGGCCGCGGCAGCGTCGGTGGCGGCGGAAAGGCCCGCACCGGCGTCTTCGGCATCGAGGCCGAGGGGCATAAGTTCGTCTACGTCTTCGACCGCTCGGGCAGCATGGGCGGTTCGAGCCGCAACAGCCCGCTCAACTCGGCCAAAGCCCAGTTGCTGGCCAGCCTGGAATACTTGGGCGAGTTGAACCAGTTCCAAATCATTTTCTATAACGAGCGGCCGACGATGTTCGCGATCGCCGGCCATCCCGACAAGCTCGTGTTCGGCACGGCGGCCAACAAGGAAAGCGCGCGGCAGTTCATTCGCGGCATCGTGGCCGACGGGGGAACCCGGCACGAGGAAGCGCTGTGGGCGGCGCTCAAGCTGCATCCCGACGTGATCTTCTTCCTCACCGACGCCGATCAGCCGGAGCTCTCGCAATCGCAACTCGAAAAAATCAAGCGGGCCAACAGCGGCCAATGCTCGATCAACACGATCGAGTTCGGGTTGGGGCCACAATTGGAGCGAGAGAATTTCCTGGTCCAACTGGCGCGCGAGAACAACGGCCGCTCCACGTACGTCGATGTATCGAAAATCAGCGTCGCTCCGTAAAGCTCCGCGCCACGCGCGCGGGTCAGGCACGGCCTGCCTGACCTACGACTACGGCCGCCGGCGATACCACCTCGGGGGCGTCGCATGCGCCATCCTCATGCTCGCCGCATCCTCGGTGACGGCCGATGATGTGGTCACGCTCTCGGCGCCGAACAGTCCGCAAGCGCGGAGCAAAGTCACGGGCCGCGTCGTCGACCACACCGGGCGGGAATTGACGATCGAAATCGGGGGGACGCAAAAACGTTTCCCGGCCGAGCAGGTCATCGCGATCGACAGCGAGTGGTCCGACGCGCAATTGGCCGGCGACGAGCTGGTCGCTAAGCACGACGATAAAGCTGCGCTGGCACAGTACGAGCAGGCCCTGCGCGCCGAGCCGCGCCGTTGGGTGCAGCGCCATATCCTGGCTCAGATGATATGGTGCCTGCGCAACACAGATCAGGATCGCCGCGCGGGGGAGTTGTTTCTGGTGCTTCTCCGCTCCGATCCGGCGACGCCCTACTTCGCGTGCATTCCGATCCGCTGGATTCCCGGGCAGCCGCCGGCGGATTTGGAGAAAAAGGCCCGCGAGTGGCTCGCCAGCGACGTGCCTGCCGCCGTGCTCATGGGCGCGGGCCACCTGCTGTCGACCGGCAACCGGGCGGCGATCGTCGGGCGGCTCGAAAAACTCGGCGGCGATTCCGATCCGCGCGTGGCCTCGCTCGCCCACGCGCTTGTGTGGAACGCAACTTTTACCTCGGCCAGCCCCCAGCGATTGCAGTCCTGGGGCGAACAGGTCGAAAAGTTCCCCGATGCATTGCGGGCTGGTCCCTATTTCGTGCTGGGCCGCGCCCTGGCGCATCACAAGCGGCCGGTGGACGCGGCGGTGGCCTTGCTGCGGGTGCCGATTTTGTATCCCGAGGATCGTTCGCTGGCCGCCGGGGCGCTGTTGGGCGCCGGCCGAGCGCTGGAAGACGCCGACCAATCGGCTGACGCCGCGCAGGTCTACGGCGAGCTTCTGGCGGACTATGCTCAGACGCAGCCGGCGGTCGAGGCCCGCGAGCGTCTGAGCAATCTGGACCCGCCGCGGGCGCGGGCGCTCTCGGATGACTCGACGGCGGCGCCCTATTCCGATGAACGATTTCTCGATGGCTTGCGGTCGCGGCAATTGTTCCCGCTTGCCGAGAAGTTTTGCCGCGAGGCGCTGGCGCGCGGCGACGCGGGCGATGCAAAGCGTGCCGCGCTTGTAATCGAGCTCTCGCGCTCGTTGGTGGAGGAGGCCCTGCGGGCGCCGGCCGACAAGCGTGACGCGCTGTGGCGGCAAGCGCTCGAAGCGCCGGAGTCGTTGGCCCGAGACTCGTCGAAGAATCCACGCCTCGTCCAGGTGCGCGTGCAGCTTGGCCTCGTGCAACTCGCCTGGGGAGAGCTTTTGCGCCACGAGGCCGAGCTGACTGACCGGAGCAAGCGACTCACGGCGGCGCGAGAGCATCTGCGCGGGGCCATTGACGCCCTGCGCCAGGCGGACGACAAGACGAGCGAAATGCTCCGCCGGCAGCAGTTGGGCCACAAGCCGGAACGGGGTGAATTGACGAACGAAGAGCTGCGCGCGCTGCAAAAGAACGTGCGCTATCAGCTTGCTCGCGCGTTGCGCAGCCAGGGAGAGAGCTACCCGCCGGACAGCGCCGATCGCTTGAATTCGCTGTCGCAGGCGACGGAACTGCTGGGACCGCTTGGGCAGATCGAGGCCGCCGAGCCGCTTGCCTGGCCCAGCCGTCTGGACGCGGCAATATGCTATCGGCTACTGGGTCACGCCGATGCGGCGGCGCGCCGCCTGGATCAGATTGAAAAGCAATCCCCGCCTCCGCGCATTGCGCTGGCCGCGCGGGGCGAACGGATTCTTCTGGCGCTGGCCGCGGGGCGCGTCGACGAGGCGCTGGCGCTGGCCGAGAAACCGCGCAACGTCGAAAGCCAGACGTCGCCCCCGTTGGACTACGCGGCGCTCGCGGCCTACCTGGCCGCGTGGCGCGCCGCGCTCGACGCCGGCCAGAAATCGCAGGCCGCCGAGCGCGAAGCGCGCGCCGTGGCGCTCGTGCGAGAGATCGACCAGGTGCATGGTCCCTACTGGCGTCGCCGCGCGGAGTCGCTGTTCGCCGAGCGCGTCGCCGCAACGGGGGCCGAGGCCGACGTCGCCCTTTTGTCGCGGGCCGCTGAAGGGTTCTATCGGGCCGGCCAGCTCGACGAGGCGCTCACGGCGTACGATCGCGCAGCCGACCAGGCCGCCAAAGCCGGCCAAGCGGATGAGGCGCTGCGGCTGGCGTACGTCGCCGCGACGATCGAGCAACAGCGGGAGCGCTTCGCGGCCGCGGCCGACCGATTTCGACGGGCGTCAATCGCCCATCCCAAAGCCAGTAAGGCCGCCGAGGCACATCTGCTTTCGATTTACAACCTCGGGCAAGAGGCGCGCGGCGGCGACCCCGACGTGCTGGCGCGGTACGCCACGCTTTTGGAGGAGCATCTGGCCATGTGGCCGCAGGCGCCAACCGCCGATCGCGCCCACGCCTGGCAGGCGCGGGTGCTGGAGCGGAAAGAGGATTGGGCCGGGGCCGCGCAACACTACGGCAAGGTTCGCGCCGACTCCCATTCGGCCGGCGAGGCGATCGACGGCCTGGCCCGATCGTACCAGGCGCTGTTGGCCGACATGGCGTCTACCGGCCAGCCGACGCGAGAGACTGCGCGGACGGCCGTAACCGCGCTTGAGCGCTTTGTCGGATCGAACACGGGCAAAAAGCGCCACTGGAACGCCGATCAGCTCCGTGCCGTGCTGGCCGCGGCGAGGATCCTGCTCGCTTACACGGACGGCGAGTTCGCGCATGCCGAGCGACTGATGGCGGCCGCCGTCGACGGCGCCGCCGAGGCGCCGGAGGATTGGAAAGCGGCGGCTCGCGGCATGCTCATTTTTGCGATCGCGGCGCAGGGACGGATCGAGGAAGCCGGGCGCCGCGCGGATGAATTGGCCGTGGGAAGCCGCGGCAACCTTTTGCCGGTGGTCGAATCGCTCGACCGCTTGAACGACGCGGCGCCGCCGGCCGTGCGGCAGAATCTAGGGAAGCTGGAATTGCGGCTCCTGGAGTCGTTGGAGGGAGCCGATGGCGGCGCCACGGCCGATGGCCGCGCGCTGGCGCTGGCGCGCGGCCGCGCTTTGGCCGCCGCCGGCCGCGGCGATGAGGCGATTAAGAATCTCAAACAGCTCGCGGCCGAAAACCCGGAAGACGGCCAGGTGCAGGAAGCCCTGGCGAACGTGCTCTTGGACACCGGCCATGATGAGGCACTTGCCGCCTGGCAGCACGTCGAGCGAAAATCGCGGCCGGGCAGCGACCGCTGGATGCGGGCGAAGTTCGGCGAAGCACTGACCCTGGAGCGCCGCGGCGAGCGCAGCCGCGCGGCCGCCACCGTCAACCTCGTCAAGGTCCTCTACCCGGAGCTTGGCGGCCCGGCTCAGAGGGAGAAGTTCCTGACGCTCTTGCGGCGCTGCCAATAGATAGACGGCTTCCAACGCCGGCCGCGATCCTCCACGCGGCAGCGAGGCCGCTTTCTTTGCGCGCCACGTGCAATTAAGATAGGCCGCGAGCAACTCTTGCACCGGGCCCGTGACACGGCATCTTTGACTCGGCACCCCCAGGCTACGGATCGACTGCGATGGAGTACCAACTGCCCGACACGCCGCGCCCACCGCGCGTGAAGAAGAATCAGGTGCTGCTGGTGGCCAGCGGCGACCTGCGGCCGGCCGCGAATCGCAACTGTTGGCCTTCGCAGGAAGACATGGAGCGCAAGCTGGCGAAGGCCGTGGCCGATCAAGGCTACGAGCTGGTCCGCGCCCATCCGTTCCGGCGCGAGGAGGGGCACGGCTTCATCAGCTCGCAAAAAGAAGGGATGTGCGTCTTTGCCGGCATCGACCGCAAGACGCCCCTCGTCGTCGCCGAGGCCGTCTGGCAGTACTCGCACCACGTGCTCGCCGGGCTGTGCTCGCATCGCGGGCCCATCCTCACGGTCGCCAATTGGTCCGGCACGTGGCCGGGCCTGGTCGGCATGCTGAACCTGAACGGCTCGCTAACCAAGGCCGACGTGAAGTACTCGACGCTGTGGAGCGAGGACTTCACCGACGAATTCTTCACGCTCGGTCTGCGTCGCTGGCTGCGCAAGGGAGAGGTCCGCCACCGTTGCGACCACGTCGTCAACTTCGACGACGTTAAGCCGCCCCGCGACGAACGCCGCCTCGGCCGTGCCCTGGCCGAGCAACTGCGCGCGAACAAGGCCATCATGGGCGTGTTCGACGAGGGGTGCATGGGCATGTTCAACGCCATCATCCCCGACGATCTGTTGCACGACTGCGGCGTGTTCAAGGAGCGCCTCAGCCAATCCGCCCTCTTCTACGAGACCACGCAAGTCACCGACGAGGAGGCCGCGGCCGTCCGCCAGTGGATTGAAGAGCGGGGCATGAAGTTCGTCACCGGCCATCGGGCCGAGGACGAGCTCACCGACGAGCAGGTCGCCAAGCAGTGCAAGATGTACGTCGCCGCCGTGCGGATCGCCGACGATTTCGGCTGCCATGCGATCGGCATTCAGTACCAGCAGGGATTGAAGGACCTGCTGCCGGCGAGCGACCTGGCCGAAGGGATGCTCAACAACGCCGACCGTCCGCCGGTCAACAGTCGCGACGGCGCGCGGACCCTGTACGACGGGCAACCGCTGCCGCACTTCAACGAAGTCGACGAGTGCGCCGGCCTCGACGGCCTGATGACCTATCGCGTCCATGCGGCGCTTAACCAGCCGGTGGAAAATACCTTGCACGATATCCGCTGGGGGGACGTCGATCGCTCGGGCACGGTCGCCGACTACGTGTGGGTTTTCCTGATCAGCGGGGCGGCGCCGCCGGCGCATTTCATCGGTGGCTGGCGCGGCGCCACGAGCGAGCGGCAGCCTCCCATGTACTTCCGGCTCGGCGGCGGCACGCTGAAGGGAGTGTCGCGGCCGGGCGAGATTGTCTGGTCGCGCGCCTTCGTCGAGCGCGGGAAGCTGAAGATGGACCTGGGGCGGGCGCGCGTCGTCGAGTTGCCGGCCGAGGAAACCGAGCGGCGGTGGCGTTTGACGACGCCGCAATGGCCGATCATGCACGCCGTGACTTACGGCGTATCGCGCGACCAGATGATGGCCCGCCACAAGAGCAACCACGTCCAGGTCGCCTACGCCCATAGCGCCAAGGAGGCCGATGCGGCGCTATGGACCAAGGCCTCGATGGCCGCCGAACTGGGGATCGAAGTATCGCTGTGCGGCACCCGCGCCAACGGCAAGCCGTGGTAGGCGAAGAAGCGCGCAGCGGACCGTGGTCAGCGGACAGTTGGCGCCATGCCCACGCTCGCCGTGGGCATGCTGGTTCGTGCGTTAGCCGCGGCCGCGTCGGCGTACGTCCGTGGCCATGACACCCGCATCGTGCAGTCGAACGCCACGATCGGCGGGACAAAGGGCCGATTGACATCTCGGCCCCGGGCAGTCGAGAATCGCATAAAAGCCCCGTGGTCCTGGATCGACCGAGAATCTTTTATGACACGAAAAGGAAGGGACCGTCCCGCGCTTGCTGCCATAACCGTTGGCTGCGCGCTTGCGATGTCCGGCTGCGGGCGCGGCGCGTATGAATCACGGCTGGAAGGCAATCTGGGCTACCTTCGCGCTGCCGCGCTCTTTTCCGACGTGCACGACGCGGCGACGACGCTTCCCGGCACGCCGGTAACGGTGCGATTGCCCAAATTCGTCAATAACGAGGCCAAGGCTTACGCGGAGCAAGCTGGCGACGGCGGCGATCCGCTCCGCGTGCAGCCACCGTTTATGAAGCTGCCGGGCCTGCGCGTCACCTATGAAATTCCCAACGGCGATCCGGCGACGGGGCAACGGGTGCTCGACTATTGCTACCTGGGCGCCGTGCCCGCGGGCGAGGCCGCGGTCGGCGGCAAGCCGCTCGAGGCCTTTGTGGCGGAGTCTCTGACGGCGGCGTTTCCCAATAGCCCGACCCCGCCCGCATGGTCGGACGTCTCGTGTCCCAACCCCAACGGGGTGGCGCGGACGTGGCAAATGATCGGCGCGAGCGGCGGTCAGACGTTTCCCTTTCCGTCTGGGGCGCCAGGTGAAGCGCCCGGCGCGTTTCGTCTCTACACGGCCGAGATCGAGGGGTGGCGGGTGATCATCGGCTGGCGGTTCCACGACGGCACCTTCAACGAGCGGAAGGTCGAGGACATCGCCAAGGTCGTGGCGGGGACGGTGACGGTTCCGGCCGCGGACGGCGCGGCCCCAACGGCACAGTGACTGCAACGCCTACGTCCAAATGTCCGACGTGCAGTCGCCGCCGGGGTAACGCATCTCGTGCGCCCGGGCCGGGCCGTCGGGCTCGCGGCCAAAATCGACCAGCAACCGGTCGTTCACGTTCATGCCGCCTGCCGGATCGCAATCGACCTGCAACAAGAACGAGCCGGTCTTCGCCATATCAGGATAGAACTGGTTGTCCCAACTGCTGAACAACGAGCTGGTGACGTACAGCCGCCGCCCGTCCAGGCTGAGCTGCAGCATCTGGGGTCCGCCCACCAGCTTGCGGCCGGCGATTTCGTTCCCCTTGCCCAATACGCCGCCGATCCAAAGCTGGCCGGCCAATTTTGGCTTGGCCGGATCGCTCACGTCGTATTGCCGGATGTCGCCGTGCAGCCAGTTGGAGAAGTACAGGTAGCGGTCGTCCATCGACAGCACGAGGTCCGTGATTAGGCCTGGCACCGGGATCGGCCATCCCTTGGCTTCGACCGTGGGCACTTCGATCACCTTGTCGATCTGCCAGCCGCTCTTCTCGTCCTTGTGCCAGTGCCACATGGTGCTCGATAGGGCCGCGCCGACGAAACCGTGCGAGCTGTCGGGGTTGTGATGGAAGCGGACCTCGAGCGGGATCCGCCCCTGGTCCCCCAGGTCGACTGTCTTTTCGATGCGGCGGTTCTTCCAGTCCCAGAAATGGACCTGCGAGCCGTACTTGCCCGCCCCCACGTCGTCGAGCTTGAAGCCCTCGTAGTACGTCTTGGGCGCCGACCATTCGCTCGACACCATCACGTTGTGCCGCGGCTGGTACCAGAAGTCGTAGTTGAACTTCATCGCCGCGGCGTCGCGCTCCCAGTGGCCGACGATGTCGAAGCGGTCGTCGAGCACGAGAAAGCCGCCGGGCCCGTTGCCGTCGGCGTCCCCCAGCATCGAGATCATGATCCCGCCGTCCGGCGTGCAGTGCACGGTGTGCGGCGCGCTCAAGTTGGCCTTCGCCTTCACGACCTCCGGCTCGATCGCTTTGTAGTGCTTGGGCTTTCGCGGGTCGGCCATGTCGACGATATAGATGCGGCTCGATCGCTGGCCGGGGATCACCAGGTAACGGCGCGACATGCCCGGCTCGGCATGGCACGAGCTGCAGGCGTTCCAGCCGAAATGATGCAGCTCATCGCCGACGTGCGTCATCGGCAAGCGATGGATCACCTTCCCATAGGTCGGCGAAGCCGGGTCGACGTCGATCGTGGCCAGATAGTCGGGCTTCTTCGTGTCGGTGCCGACGTACAGGCCGATCGTGTAGAGCAGCTTCTCGCGCGGGGCGCGAATCGCCTCTTGCGGCGAGGCATAGCCGGGCCCGCAGGCGGCCGCCTCGGAACCGGCCCCTGACTTCTTCGGCTCGTCGGCCAACAATCGCGGCGCCAGGCCGGCGGCGGCCGTGGCCAATAGAAAATCTCGACGGTGCATCGGAAGGTTCCTCCGTAGCGAATCGGCAATGCGTGGCGACGGCCGGATTATACCCCGATGCCGTAGGGTGCTCTATGAGCACCACATCATGCGGGCGCCATGGCCACGGAAGGTACCCTGACGTGGCCATGCCGGCGCGCAAATCCGCATGTCCACGGCAAGCGTAGCATGGCACCCCGGCGCCGGTGCACACAGTGCACCCTACTGCTCTTCCTACTTCCTGCTGCCGGCCGCCTGCTGCCCGCTGTATGATGCCCCCATGTGCGGTCGCTTCACGATTCGCGCGCCGGCCAGCGTTCTGGCGCGTCAATTCGGCCTGGTGCAGCTCGACGCCTTCGAGCCGCGGTACAACGTGGCCCCGTCGCAGTTGGTGCCGGTCGTGCGCGCAAGCGTGGACGCCCGGAGGGAACTCGCATGGCTCAAATGGGGGCTCGTGCCCGAATGGGCCGATGACCCGGCGATCGGCAACCGGATGATCAACGCCCGGGCAGAGACCGTGGCGACCAAACCCGCCTTCCGCGACGCGACCGAGAAGCGGCGGTGCCTGGTCGTGGCCGACGGCTTCTACGAGTGGGAAGGGGGCGGCCGCGCGAAGCAGCCGTTTTTCATTCACCTCAAGGACGACGCGCCGTTCGCGTTCGCCGGCCTGTGGGACCGGTGGACCAGGCGTGGCGACCCGCTCGAGTCGTGTACGATCGTCACGACGGACGCCAACGACGTGCTAAGGCCCTTGCACGACCGCATGCCGGTCATCCTGCCGCCGGAGCACTACGCCCAGTGGCTCGACCCAGGCCCGCAAGACTTCAAATCGTTGGAAGATTTACTAAGACCGTTCCCCAGCGAGGCAATAGTGGTCGAGCCGGTGAGCCGGTACGTAAACAACGCGACGCACGAAGGCGCCCAGTGCATCGCCCCACCCGACGCCCCGACGCTGTTTTGAGCCGTCCGCTCCTCGCCCCTCGTGAGGTGGTTGTTTCGCCTGGGCCAAGTTGACGCGAAAATGCCGTGGCGAGAGAAATCGACTACAATTTGCCATGACCAGAATGTGGGCCCCATTTTTGCTGACTCCCTACCCCAACGCCGAGTGAATTCCATCATGCGCACGACGCTATTGCTCGCCCTGGTTTCTTTCCTGCCCGGTGCCGCGCTGGCCGCCGACTTCGAACAGGAGAAACTCCACAATTGGCATCAATGGCGCGGTCCGCTGGCCAATGGTTTCGCGCCCGAGGCCGATCCTCCGACGACCTGGGGCGCGGATGCGAACGTCAAATGGAAAGTCGCCGTTGCCGGCCAGGGGGAGTCGACGCCGATCGTGTGGCAGAACCGCATCTTCGTCACGACCGCGGTCGAAACCGACCGCGAGGAAGAGAAACCACCCGCCGAAATCGCGGAAGCGCCTGGCGGCAACCCCTTCCGGATCGAGCGCCCCACCCACTACTACCAGTTCGTGGTGCAGTGCCACGACCGGGCCACCGGCAACCGCTTGTGGCAAAAGGTCGTCGCCGAGGCCGTGCCCCACGAAGGACATCACCTAGACCACGGCTACGCCTCGCCGTCGCCGGTAACCGACGGGCAATTCGTGTACGCCTCGTTCGGTTCGCGCGGCATTTACTGTTTTGACGTGGCCGGCAAGCTCCAATGGGACCGCGACCTGGGCGACCTGCACATGTATCGCTTCTTCGGCGAAGCCACGTCGCCCGTGCTTGAGGGCGACACGCTCTTGGTGAATTGGGATCACGAGGGGGACTCGTTCCTTTATGCGCTTGACGCCCGGAGCGGCAAGACCCGCTGGCAGACGCCGCGCGAGCCAGGCTCGTCGTGGTCGACGCCGCTGGTGGTCGACTTCGGCTCGCGGAAGCAAGTCGTCGTCAACTCGAACAAGAAAGCCCGCGGTTACGACTTTGCCACGGGCGACGTGTTGTGGGAGTGCGGCGGGCAAACGCGGGCGATTATTCCCTGTCCTGTGACGTACGACGGCAAGGTTTTTTTGATGAGCGGCTATCCGGAAAGCGCGCTGTTTGCCGTGCCGCTTGATTCGAAAGGGGACATCACCGGCACCGACAAGATTGCCTGGTCTCGCACGAGCGACACGCCCTATTGCCCGTCGCCAGTCCTGGTCGGAGGGAATCTGTGGTTCAACAAGTCGAATAGCTCGGTGCTGACTTGCCTTGAGGCAAAGACCGGCAAGGCAATCATCGAAAAGAAGCGCCTGCCCGACATTCGCAACGTCTACGCTTCACCCGTGGCTGTCCAAGGCCGGATCTATTTCACTGACCGCGATGGCACGACGTTGGTCCTGGCCGACGCGTCCGAGGTCAAGGTCCTGGCCACAAATAAGCTCGACGCCCCGATCGACGCCTCGCCCGCCCTGGTCGGCAAACAGTTTATTGTCCGAAGCAAGACGCACTTGTATTGCATCGGAGAATAGATGAGTTCCCACTGGGGCGAGTTCGGACAAGAAAAGGGGTCGGCCGATCAGGCTGGTCTGATCGGAGGACAAGCGTAGGCAGAGGGGGCAGAGGGCAGTTTGCTTATTCCGCGGCGGGGATCGATTCGCCGCGCACGAGGTCGTCGAACGACTGTCGCTTGCGGACCAGATGAGCCTGGCCACCGGAAATGAGCACTTCGGCCGCCATCGGCTTTGAATTGTAGTTCGAGCTCATCACCGCGCCGTATGCGCCGGCGTTCTCGATCACCAAGAGTTCGCCCACCGCCGCCGCGGGCAACGATCGCGTGCACACAAAGCCGCCGTCGGTCTGCGTGAAGATGTCCCCCGACTCGCACAAGGGTCCGCCCACCACGACTTCCGATTGCGTCCGGCCGGCGCCGTCGCCGGCGCGCGGAACGATCGACATCGGATGGTAGGCGCCGTACAGGATCGGGCGCGCGAGGTTGTTGAAGCCGGCGTCCAGCAGATAGAACGTGTTGGTGCCCATCCGTTTCACCGCGCGGAGCTCGCTCACCAGGTAGCCGCTCTCGGCGACCAGGTAGCGGCCGGGCTCGATCTCCAAGCGCAGCGGGTGGCCGAAGGCGGCCTCGAGCCGCTTGCGCGAAGCGTCCCACAGCCGGTAGTACTCACCGAGATCGACGTACGACTCGCCGGGTCGATAGGGAACCGGCAGCCCGCCCCCGGCGCTGATCAGTTGGAGCGTTCGGCCGGCCACGAGCGCGAGTTTTTCCATCGCGCCGCACACTTGCGACAAGTGCTCCATGTCCGCGCCCGAGCCGATGTGCAAGTGCAGGCCGGTGACGACCAGACCGTGGTGATCGGCCCGGCGCAGGCAATCGTCCAATTGTTCGTGCCAGATGCCATGCTTCGATTGCTCGCCGCCAGTGTTCGTTTTGCGGCTATGCCCGTGACCGAAACCGGGGTTGATCCGCAGCGTGATGGCGCTACCGGGCGCACGCTCGCCGAGCTGATCGATCATGTCGGGCGAGCCGCAGTTGACGTGCAGCCCGAGCGACAAGACCAGGTCAAGCGATTCGCGGTCGAAGATGTCGGCCGTGTAGACCACGGGTGGCGGGTCGCCCTGCTCCTTGTAGCCGGCGGCCAAGGCACGGCGCACTTCGCCGGCGCTGACGGCTTCGACCAGCACGCCCTGGCGCCGCATGAGATCGAGAATCGCCAGGCTCGAATTGGCCTTCTGCGCGTAGCGAATCTGATCGAAGGAGCGCAAATCGCCGATCCGCTCGCGGATTTTCGCGGCATCGTAGACGTAAAGGGGCGTGCCGAACTGCTCGGCCAGCTCGTTGACCGAAAGGCCGGCGATCTCGGTCCGAAGGACGGGAAAGGCGTCGGCCGGGGCGGTGAGCGTCGGGGGAGAGGGCATCGAACGGTCGGCTCTCTATGCGGGGATACGGCAGCTTGCGGAAGGCTGGCAGGCGGGGCTCGCCTGGGCGCGATGATACTGGCAAGTATATCAGCGGCGGCGCACGTCGGACACCGGCCGCGAACGGACGGTTCGCGTGACTATGCTGAAGTTTCGCGAAAGAACGCGGCCCGCCCTTTCGGTCGATTTGGCCACCAACCTCTTCGGTCAAGTCGGAACCATCGATTTGTCGATTTTGCTGGCGGCGGCCCGATTTGCCCTGGCCGCGTACACCGGGCTAGACTGCCCAGGAGCCCGGTTCTGCAACTAGGTTAGATAGAATCCTCGACAAGGACGACCGAACCATGGCCGAGCGCACGAAGTACCAGCAGAACATCATCAAGAACTATTACCAGAACCAGGATGCGATCCTCATGCAGCGACTGGGGGAGCAGGTGACCGAGCTCTATCTAGCCGCGGGCAAGGCGCGCGAAAAACTGTGGAAGAAGGTCGCGACCACGCTTGAGAAGCTCAAGATCGCGCAGTCACGGATCGACCACCTGGTGAAAACCGACAATCCGGCCCTGCTGGCGAAGCTGGTCGAAGAGCTGCTGGCAAAGCGTTAGCCGCCGGACGCGGCCGGCCCGTAGGCCCCTCATCGCCGCCCCACGGCGTGGTACAATGTTGGCCTTCGGGCGGCGAATGACACACGCGCCACCGCGCGTACGGCACAAGCGCCCCCTCCGGAACGGTCCCCGGCTGACGCCGCCATGCACCTGGTCGACATTCAAAATCTCAGCCGCAACTACGGACACGTGCGGGCGCTGGTGGACGTCAGCTTCACGCTCGAGCAGGGCACGATCGGCCTGGTCGGCAACAACGGCGCCGGCAAGTCCACGCTGCTCAAGGTGCTTTTGGGCTTGCTCAAGCCCGATGCCGGCGGAGGCACCATCCTCGGCTGCGACATCCGGCACGCCACCCGCGAGCTGCGCGGCCGCGTCGGCTACATGCCCGAGACGGCCGCCACGGTGCCGGTGCTCAAGGGGGTGGAGTTCGTGACGCTGGCCGGCGACCTGTACGGCATGCCCCACCGCGACGCACGGCGGCGGGCCCACGAGGTGTTGAACTACGTCGGGCTGGGCGAGCTGCGCTACCGGCGGCTCGAGGAGTATTCGACCGGCAACGTGCAGCGGTTGAAGCTGGCCGCGGCCCTGGTTCACGATCCGCAACTTTTGCTCCTCGACGAGCCGACCAACGGTCTGGATCCGGAGGGCCGGCAGTCGATGCTCGATCTGATCCACGATCTGATCACCGAGACCGGCAAGAGCGTCATCCTGTGTACGCATCTTTTGCCGGACGTCGAACGCCTGTGCCAGCAGATCGTGGTGTTGCATCGCGGCACCGTGATCCGCGCCGGCGCGATGGCCGCGCTGCGGCACGCCGTCGGCAATCGCTTCGAGATCGGCTGGCAGGGACCGGGCGAGGGCTACGTGGCGGCCTTGCGCGCGGCGGGCGTCGAAGTCTCGCTCAATTCGCATCCCGACCGCGCGACGGTGCAAACGCCGGCCGGGTGGAACAATAGCCAGTTCTTCGCCCTGGCGCGCGAGCGCGATTGCGTGCTCACGCAACTCAAGCCCGACGAGGAGGACCTCGAACGGCTTTTCTTCCGCGTCACCGAGGAGAAGGGACCGGCCCCCACGTCGGCGTTGCCCGGCGAGGAGCTAAAGCATGGGCATTAACAACGCGCACTACTACGGGTGGCAGGGAAAGCTGCACTCGCCGTGGATCTCGACGTTGTCGATCGTGCGCGTGGCGCTCTTGCAGGTGTTTCGCCGCAAATCGTACTGGGTCGTCATCGGGCTGGGGGTTTTCCAGTTCCTGAGCTTTTGGATCGTGATCTACGCGATCACGCAGGCCCGGCTGCCGGCCAACGCGCAGCGGGACTTGTACGAGGTGTTCGGCTTCAGCCCCAGCCCCGAGCCGGGCGAGGAAAACGGCTACATCGCCTTCATGCAGCAGCAGAGCGTGGTGGTGATGATCCTGTTGGCGTTTTCCGGCAGTCTGCTCGTGGGCTCGGACTTCCGCATGAAGTCGCTGCCGTTTTACTTGTCGCGGCGGATCGACCGGCGGCACTACATCGTCGGCAAACTCCTGGCCGTGAGTGCCATCGTTTCGCTGTTGACGACCGTACCGGCGCTACTCTTGTTTCTCGAGTACGGCATGTTCACGCCGTCGGTCGGCTATTGGCGGGAAAACTGGGGCATTGCCGTTTCCGTGCTGGCCTATGGCGCGGTGCTGTGCGCCGTGTTGAGCATCCTGATCGTCACGCTATCGGCCTACTTGCAGCGGGTGGCCCCGATCGCCATCACCTGGTCGAGCCTGTTCGTCTTGCTCATTCGCCTGGCTTCCTATTTGCAGGATGCCACGGATAACAACTACTGGTACTTGCTCGACCCATGGCGCGACATGCGGCTGGTGGGCAAGCTGTGCTTCGGCGTGTTTCTGGAACAGGAAGAGCACGACATCGCGGCGTGGGCGGCCGTGATCCTGGCGGGCGTTTGCGCCGTGTGCCTCGTGCTACTGGTGCGCCGCGTGCGGGCCGTCGACATCGTGGAATGATCCATCGCCGGCGAGCGGGACCATCTATGTTCCTCACCTTCGACCACGTGACCAAGTTCTACGGCCCGGTCATTGGCGTCAACAACGTCAGTTGCCGCATCGGGCCGGGCATTACCGGCCTGTTCGGCGCCAACGGCGCCGGCAAGTCGACGTTGATGAAGCTGGCCAGCGGCCAACTCCGCCCCAGCCAGGGCACGGTCGCCGTGGGAGATCGCCGCGCGTGGAGCACCGAGGCCAAGCGGCACTTCGGCTACAGCCCCGACATCAACAGCTTCTACGAGGAGATGACCGGCCGCGAGTTCATCTACGTCATGGCGCGGCTCTACGGTCTCGCGAAGGCCGACGCGCGCGCCAGGACCGAGGAAGTGCTGCGGGAAGTCGGCATGATCGACCGCGCGGGGCGCCGCCTGGCCGGATGCAGCCACGGCATGCGGCAGCGCGTGAAGCTGGGGCAGGCCCTGATCAACGACCCGCCGATCCTGCTCTTGGACGAGCCCCTGAGCGGCATCGATCCGGGCGGGCGGCGCGAGATCAGCCGGCTGCTCTTGGAACAAGGCGAAAAGGGCAAGACGATCTTGATCTCCAGCCACATCCTGGTGGAAACCGAGAATCTGGCCGACAGCGTCCTCATTATCGCCCGCGGGCGGATCGTCGCTTCGGGCACGCTTGTGGAAATCCGCGCGCTGCTGGAGGATCGGCCGCTGACGGTTGAGATCGTCTCGGACGACGCACGGCAACTGGCGGCGCTGTTGGTCGCCGAGCCAGACGTGCGCGGCATCGAGCTACGGCCCGACAGCTTGTTGATTCGGACGCGCAACCCTGGGCGGTTTTTCAGCCGCTTCAATGACGTAGTGGCCAGCAACCAGGTGTCGGTCGTCAAACTGCAGACCCTCGACGGTGGGGCCGACGCGGTGTTCAACTACCTGCAGCAGGGGCCACGATGAGCCTGCTTCGCGCATGGATCACGCTGGTGTGGTTGTCGTTTCGCCGGCTGCTCTGGTCCGGCAGCACGTTGATGGTGCTTCTGCCCATCGCGGCGTGCACGCTTTTCATATTGCGGTGGCGCTTCCGGCTGGAAGGGGGCTCGTTCGAGTCCTTCAACGCCTTCAGCCTGTTCTTGATGTTCGCGTTCGCCTCGTTCGTCGTGCCGATCTGCGCGGTGGCGTATGGCACGGCCAGCATCGGCGGCGACCGAGAGGACCGGACGCTATTGTTCCTGCTAGTGCGGCCCGTGCCCCGGCCACTGGTCTTTTTTGCCAAGTTCTTCGCCACGCTTCCCTTGGCGCTCGGGCTGGTGATGGGCGCCTTTTGGCTCTATTGCCAGTTGGCGGGTGAAATCGGGGCGCTGGCGTATTCCCTCTACCTGCCGGCGATCTTCTACATGACGATCGCCTATGTCAGCTTGTTTCACTTCTTCGCTGTGTCGTTTCGGCACTCGACGATTATCGCGCTCATCTACGCACTGTTTATCGAGATCGTGCTGGGCAATCTGCCGGGCATCGTCAAACGCGTGGCCATCAACTACTACGGCCGCTCGATGATGTACGCGGCGGGCGTGCCCGAGGGGCTCGAACGGCCCGACGCGCAATGGTTCGAGCCAATCTCCGCGACCACGAGCGCCGCGGCGCTCGCGGGCATCACGCTCGTGGCGCTATTGGTGGCGCTGGTCGTCTTCCAGCGACGCGAGTACACCGACCTGACGTGAGAAAGAGTGGGTGTTTCCAAACCGCCCGCGGGGCCCATTCATCCTCTCTTCTCCGCCTCCTTCCGCGTCCGATACGCCGCCTGGCGTTTGCGCCCATCCTTGAGCATCGAGCCCAAGAGCAACGCCTCGGTGGCCGGGGCCAGGCTCGTCAAGTTCGCCAGCCAGCCGCGGTGCCGCGGAATCAGCACCTCGAGCGGCCGCCTCGATTGCGCTCGGTTCAACACCGCGTCCGCTACGTCGTCCACCGTCAGGAGGCGCCGCGCCGTGAACGCCAGCGCCGCCGCGTCGTGCGACATTTCCAGGTCGAGCATGGGCGTCTCGGCCGCGTCGGGGCACACGCAGGTGGCGCTCACGCCGTGCGGACGCAACTCGTGCGCCACCGCCAGCGAAAACCCCCGCACCGCGAATTTCGACGCCCCCAGCTTGCAAGCTTGCCGGCGGCGCACCGGCGGGAAAGTGGGACAGGCACCGAGACGCAACGTTGGTCTGAAAGGCCTTGCGCTGTTTATGCTCGGAGCCAGTCCCATTTTCCCGCCTCGCCATTTTGAAAAACAGAATGGCCCTGGGCAATCGCCGCGGCGGCTGGCTTCCGGCGAATCCTCGGCTACCATTGAGGCATCGCCCGCAAGCCCGTCGCCCCGGCGGGCCACGGCTGCGGGCACGTCTCTCATGTCCGTTTGACATTCCGATTTCGACATCCGTCATTCTCTCCCGAGGTGGAGGCTGCCATGTCCATGGGTGGGTTTGAAGCGGGGCGCTCCGGCCGGCCCAATTGGAAGCTGCGGTTGATCCTGGCCGGGGTCATCGCCTTGGTGTCGATCATCTCGTACTTCAACATGACGACCGTGAACCCGGTCACCGGCGAGCATCAGCGCGTCGCCATGAGCAAGGAGGAGGAGATCGCCGTGGGCTTGCAGGCCGCGCCCGAAATGGCGGCCCAACACGGCGGCGAGGCTCCCGATGGGGCGGCCCGCGAGCACGTCAACGCCGTCGGCTCGCGGCTTTTGAAGGCGCTCGACGAAGATCTGCGGCGCGAGCGGCGCGAAAACCCCTACCCGTTTGGCTTCCATCTGCTGCGCGATCCGCAGACGGTGAACGCCTTCGCCTTGCCGGGCGGGCAGGTCTTTATCACCGCCGCGCTCTATCGCGATCTGGAAACCGAGGGGCAATTGGCCGGCGTGTTGGGGCACGAGATCGGGCATGTGCTCTCGCGCCACGGGGCACAGCAACTAGCCAAGCAGCAGTTGACGCAGGGGCTGGTGGGCGCGGCCGGCGTGGCCGGCGGTGACGAGCAGAGCGCGCGGATGGCCGCCGCCGTCGGCCAAATGGTCAACATGAAATACGGCCGCGAGGACGAGCTGCAGGCCGATAAGTGGGGCGTCAAGCTGATGGCCCAGGCCGGCTACGACCCGCGGGCGATGATCGGCGTCATGGAGGTGCTGGAGCGCGTCGGCGGCGAAGGGCCGCCGGAGTTCTTGAGCACGCACCCCAAGCCCGCCAACCGCGTCGAGTACATCAAGGAGGTGATCGCCAAGGAGTTCCCGAAAGGGGTTCCGGCGGGGCTAGAACCGTGAAGAATCAATGATGAATGATGAACGCGGAATGATGAATGACGGGGGGCGGGCATCCTGCCCGCCTTGCACGGCGCCTCGTGGCTTCTGGCCGCTACCCGCGATCGCCTCTCTGTGCTTGCTGGCCGCCGTGGCATTGTCCAGCCCTTGCGGCGCCGCCGACGCGAAGTCCGCCGTCCGGCGGCTTCTATACGTGGCCGTCCCCGGTGTCCGCAACTACCTGGAGTACGGCGGGCATGGCCTGTTGGTCTTCGACATCGACGACGGCCACCGCTTCCTGAAACGCATTAAGACCGCCGGCCTCGACGCCGAGGGCAAGCCGCTCAACGTCAAAGGCATTTGCGCCAGCGCCGCCACGAAGCGCGTCTACATCAGCACGATCAAGCAATTGATGTGCCTCGACCTCGTGACCGGCGAGCTCCGTTGGGAGAAAGAATACGAAGGTGGCTGCGACCGCATGGCCCTCGCGCCGGACGGCAAGGTGATCTACCTGCCGAACCTGGAAGGGCCGCGGTGGCACGTCGTCGACGCGGCCACGGGCGACGTAATCGCGAGCATCGTCACCAACTCCGGCTCGCACAACACCGTCTACGGCGCCAACGGCCGCGAGGCTTACCTGGCCGGGCTCAAGTCACCGCTTTTGACCGTTGCCGACACGCGCACGCACACGGCCGCGCGGACCGTCGGTCCCTTCAGCGCCGCGGTGCGCCCGTTCACGGTCGACGGCCGGCAGCGATATTGCTACGTCAACGTCAACGAGCTCTTGGGCTTCGAGATCGGCGACCTGGCCACCGGCAAGAAGCTGCACAGTGTCGCGGTGGCAGGCTACGAGAAGGGACCGGTCAAGCGACACGGCTGTCCCAGCCACGGCATTGGACTCACGCCCGACGAGAAGGAACTGTGGGTCACCGATGGCACCAATCGGCGGCTGCACGTCTTCGACGCCACCGCAATGCCGCCCAAGCAGGTCGCCAGCATCGAACTGCGCGACGAGCCGGGCTGGGTCACGTTCTCGATCACCGGCGACTACGCCTATCCGTCGACCGGCGACGTGATCGAAACGCGCACGCGGCGGATCGTCACCGGCCTCAAGGACGAAGAAGGCCGCGACGTGCAGAGCGAGAAGATGGTCGAGATCGACATGGCCGGCGACCAGCCGGTGCGAGCGGGGGACCAGTTCGGGATCGGCCGTGTGACAGGCGGACAGTAGGCGGTAATGCGCATCCCCGTTCGCCCTGGGGACGCGGCCATGGTAGAATTAACGGAACCAGCAGGAGACGTTAGTGCCGTGGCTCTTCCAACCGAGCGTGCTGAAGCGATCCCGTTAGAAGCGGACGATTCCGGCACCCTTCGACTTGTCGGATCTCGGGTTACGCTCGACGTCGTCGCGGCGGCGTGGCGCGGTGGCGCAACGCCGGAGCAAATCGTCGATCAATACCCTGGCTTGAAATTGGCGGACGTGTATGCCGTCGTAACATGGATCTTACGGCATCCCGCGGAGCTTGCGTCGTACGTCGCGAGTCGCGAGGCCGCCGCGGGCCACACGCGCCAGCAAGTCGAGCAAGCGTGCCCAGCAGACGGGCTCCGCGGCCAATTGCTCGCCCGTCCGCAGCCGACGGACAGGGCGTGAATTGGAATGCTCCGATTCCTCGCGGACGAGAATCTCAGTGAAAACCTCGTCCGTGGCCTATCGCGACTGCGCGCGATCGATATCGTTGCTACACGAGATGCAGGCTTGGCGTCGCGGAGTGACTCCGATCTGCTTGACTGGGCGGCCCAGGCAGATCGCGTGATCATCTCACACGACGTGAACACCCTTCCCGGTTTCGCGTGGCAGCGAGTTTCGCAAGGGAATCCGATGGTTGGGCTCGTGATCGTCCCCGTCTCGGCGCCGCTCGGCCAATGCATCGATGACTTACTACTGATCGATGCGGTCTGCGACCCTGAGGAGCTGCGCAATCAGGTCTGGTATTGCCACTACGCTGAGTTGCAAGGCGCCCAGCACCCATCCACCATTGCCTTCACTGCTTACCGCATACTGCCTTCTGCCTACTGCTTTCTCTCGCTCGCCACTTTCCCGTCGATCACCACGCCCACGCAGTGGCTGGTGTATTCAAATGGGTCGCCGTCGTAGAGGGCGAGGTCGCCGTCTTTGCCGATCTCGATCGAGCCGACGCGGTCGGCGATGCCGAGGATCTTCGCCGCGTCGATGGTGATGGTGGCCAGGGCCTGCTCGAACGACAGGCCGTTGGCGGCCGCCAGGCCCGCCTCGAAGAGCACGACGCGCGTCTTGGGCACGTACGCCTCGTAGCCGCTTTGCAGGGCCACGGGGATGCCGGCCGCCACCAGCTTCGCCGCCGTCTCGAAGCTTTGGTTCTCTTTGTCACCGACGGCGCGGGCCATCGTCGGGTGTATGATCACCGGCACGCCGGCCGCTTTGATGTCGTCAATCGCCAAATACGCCTCGGCCGCACCGTCCAGCCACAGCTTGATACCGAACTCCTTCGCCAGCCGCAGCGCGCTCTGGATGTCCTGCACGCGGTCGGCCGTCACCAGTAGCACCAGCTTCCCGTCCAGCACCTGGCCGAGCGTCTCCATCCGCAGGTCGCGCGGGGGCGGCTCGGCGGGCTTTTTGGCTGTGTCGGCGGTCTCGCCGGGTTTGGCCGCCGGCGCTGCGCCTGCGCCAGCCGGCTTGTCAGGTTTTTCCGCGGCCTTCCGCTGCTTGGCGGCGTACTCGCGAGCCTTGAGAAGCTCGGATCGCAGCATCGCCATCATCTTGCCGCGCGTGCCGGGAGACTTCCCCTCGGTCTTGCGAGCGTCGATCGACAGCGTGGCCGCCACGGCCTGCGCGTCCCGCACGACCGCGTCGGCCACCGTATGGCCGACCGTTTTGACGATCATCGTCTGGCCCGAGATCAACTCGCCGGGGGCGTGGCCGGTGTGAACGGTGGTGACGCCAAAGCCGCGAATCCATTCGACTAACTCGTCCTGCGCGTTGTAAGCGTCGACGGCCCGCAGCTCGGGCTGGATGGCCGTGGAACGCTCAAGCTGGTCCTGGTCCTGCGGTTGATTGAGGATGCCCGAAAAGCCGACCGTGGCGTGGGCGTCGATCAGTCCCGGCGTGACCACTGCGGCGGTGAGCGTGCGAGCGCCGTCAGGCACTTTCACCTCAGCGGCGGTGCCGATCGCCACGATCTTGCCGTCTTTGACCACCACCACGCCGTCGGTGATCGGCCGGCCGGCCATCGTGTAGACCGTCTTGCCGCGAACGGCCACCTGGGCGTGGGCGGCGGCCGCGGCGCACAGAACCGCGCAGCAGGTAGCAAGGGCGATCGTCGAATAGCGGTTGCGCATCATTGTTGTTGGCTCGTCTCGAGTGACTGGTCGAAGCAGCAGAAGTAGGGGCGCTGGTCGTGGCCGGCGCCATAGCCGCCGACGGCGTACAGCCGGTCTTGCGGGTCGTCGCGGTCGAAGACTTTTTGGCCCTCGACCCACGTTTGGAGCACGTGCGAATAGACGCTCAGCGGGTCGGCGTCGTAGATGGCGAAATCGGCGTCCTTGCCCGGCGCCAGCGAGCCGATCCGATCGGCGAGGTCCAATATCTCGGCGCCGGCCAGCGTCAGGGATTCCAGCGCCGCCTTGCGCGACATGCCCCCGCGGACGCCCAGCGCCGCCATCCGCCGGAAAATCCGCGAATCGGTGATCCAATCGTCGGTGTGGAAGGCCACGCGGACGCCCGCCTTCTCCAGCACCGCGCCGGTGGAAAGCTGCATGTTCCGCGCTTCCAACTTGCCGCCGGGCGAGTCGATGAGGATCACCGAGCAGGGGACCTTGGCCTTGGCAATTTCGTCAGCCACCTTCCAGCCCTCGCTGACGTGGTGCAAGACGACACGGAAGCCGAACTCCTGCGACAGGCGGATGACGGTCATGATGTCGTCGTGCCGGTGGGTGTGATGATGGACGACGCGGCGCCCTTGCATCGCTTCGACCAGGGCTTCGAGGTTCAGGTCGCGGGGCGGCAGCTTGTCGAGGTCCCCTTTCGCCTGGTCGACCTTGTAGGCGTACTCGCGGGCTTTGATGTACTGCTCGCGGACGAGGAAGGCGCTTTTGCCGCGCGTGCCGGGAAAGGGGGCAGCGCGCATCGAGTTGGTGCCGTTGGCCATCTTCAAGCCGCCGGTGGGCTTGCCGGCCGCGTCGAGGATGAACAGATCGTCGATCTTGCGCGGCTTGCCGCCCGCGTAGCGAAGCTTGACGTAGATCGTCTGCCCGCTGATTAAATGGCCGGAGCCGGGCATGACGTTGAGCGTCGTGAGCCCGCCGGCCAAGGCGCGCTTGAAACCCGGATCGTGCACGTTGAGCGAATCGAGGATGCGGACGCCAGGCTGGATCGGCCCGGCGGCGTCCGCCCCGCCGATGCCGCCAATGTGGCTGTGCGTGCAGATCAGACCGGGCATGATGACGCGGCCGGCGCAGTCGATGCGCGTGGCGCCGTCGGGAATCTTAACGGAGTCGGCCGGGCCCACGGCGACGATCTTGCCGTCGGCGACGACCAGGGTGCCCTCGGCGATTTCATCGCCGGCGATGGGAATGATCTTGGCGCCGACGAAGGCCTTGGGCGGTTCGGCGGTGGCGGGCTTCGCAGCATAGAGGACGACCGCGGCAAGGAAGGCCGGCGTCAAAGGGAGGCGATGCGCACAGCGTGTCATGGTGTTTCTCTTGGATGCGGCTGATGGGCATACTTGCATGCCGACGGCTTTGTCAATGCCCGGCACGTCTCCACGATAGCCAGCGAGCGGCCGGGGTGCAAAAGAAGCTCTGCAAGAGCTGCAAGAGTCGCCTGAAGAAGGGGGAACGCTAGAGGCGGGCCTGAAACGACGCGTCACTCACCGCCAAAGCCAAGTTGCCGCTTGACCTCATCGAGCGGAATCGTCTCGGACTGCCGTGCTCGCTCGTCGAGCAACGCCATCAATCTAGCGTTTTGCCGCGTGCGCGCGACCTCCGCGTCGAATTCGTCGACGATCGTCACGAGATATTCAGTGCCGTCGGCCGTCCGCACGAGGACGTCTTCCTCGCGCGCCTGGTCGAGCAGGGAGATTATCTCGGCGGCTTGCGCCGGTATTGTTACGGTCTTCATAGCTCGAATTCCTTGCCACGGATAAACAGGCGGTTCCCTTGTTTGTGCCCGATCGCGTCAATCCTCACCATGGCGTTTTCGACGTCAACGTAGAACACACGGAATTCACCAACTCGCAGTTCCCATTCCGACAGGCGATTCGGCCGTAGCCGCTTCCGATTACGCGAAGGCTCCGCCGCATGTTCCGCGTGGTTTGTCTCGATGGCGTCGACGATTCGCTCCTGGTCATACTTGCGAAACGATTGGATATCTTCGACTGCGTCTGCGGTGAAATTAACGTGAAGCATGACCCCTGCACCGTCTAATCCATTATGGCTGCCGCAAGCCGACGGAAAAACTGACGTCGCGGCTAGCGTTCCGAAAAAGTCTAAATTTAGGTTGCCCGGTCGACCCTTCCGGCGCTGACCCTACGTGTCGTCCTCGCCAATTGAGTCGAGGTATTCCTTTGGGAAAATGCCATCTGCGGCGTCGGCTGGCTTCTCGGCCGGTTCATCGGTGAAGCGGCTCAGCCAATACTCGACCTCGCCGGCCGTCGGCGCCGCATAGGGTTTTTGCACTGCCGCCGGGCGCCGCCGGGCTTTTCGCTGCTCGATCATTTGCGCGTACCAGCGGTCGCTGTCGATCGCCTGCGCCTTGCGTCGCCGGGCCGCGCGGTGCAGCCGGTGGTCGCTCGACACCACGGTGAGCCGCCGCGGCGCGCTATCGCGCTGGATCAACTCCTCGATCAGCTCATCGGCGCTTTCATAACCCGAGGCAAAGCGCACCGACAGGCCGCGATGCGACAGCTCGCGCGGCAAGCCGGGGGGCGCGCTGCGGGCGTCGAAGACGACGGTCGTGCCGGGAAGCTCGGCCGGCTCGACCGATTCGGCCACAAAGTTCAACACGGCCAGCCGCGAGCGCGCAAGCGAACCTGGGCCCACGCCGCGGCCGATGATCCCGGCCGCGTGCATCAGATTGTAGCCGTCGATGACGAGCGACATGCGGCCTCGGAGGGGGCTTGGCATCCGTGCGCATTCTTCACCGGCGCGGTGCATTATAGGCGTTTGTTCCCTTTCGCGTCCCACGCCGTGGCGAGCGCAGGGTCATTCTGTTTTTCAAAATGGCGAGGCGGGAAAATGGGACTGGCTCCGAGCATAAACGGCGCAAGTCCTTTCAGACCAACGTTGCGTCTCGGTGCCTGTCCCACTTTCCCGCCGGTGCGCCGCCGGCAAGCTTAAATCTGTGAACGGCCCTGGTGGCGAGCGCCCCAAAGCCGCTCTTTGCCGCGCGGCCCCTGCGGACTAGAATCCCCATGAACGCATGAGCGAATTGGGGACAGCGAACGCCGCACCCGACAGGCTCCGCGAGTTGGTCGGGCGAGTCGACGCGGCGCCTGGCTTCGCCGAGGTGGTTGCCAGCCTGAGTGCCGGGCATGGGGCCACGCTGGACGGAGTCTGGGGGTCGAGCTGCGCGCTGGTGGCGGCCGCGCTCGCCGGCCATGCCCCCGCGACCTTGGTCGTCGTCTGTGCCCATCCAGGCGACGTCGACGATTTTGTCGACGACCTGGCGCTCTTCACGCCGGTCGAGTCGGCCCGCTTCCCCGCCTGGGAAGCGTCGATCGCCGAACAGTTGATCCACGACGAGGTGTTCGGCGATCGGGTCCGGCTGCTCAAGCAACTGGCGGCGGGCTCGGGCGTCGCCGGCGCGGAGCCCGCGCCGCGGCTGATCGTCACCAGCATCCAAAGCCTGTTGCAGCCGGTGCCGGCCCGCCAGCGGCTGGCGCGGCAGACGCGCACGCTAGCGATCGGCGACACCGTCGAGATTGAGGGGCTGGCCCGATGGCTCGCGGAGCAGGGCTTTCACGGCACGACGGCCGTGGAGCTGCCCGGCGAGTTCTCGTTGCGAGGCGGCATCCTCGACGTCTTTGCCCCCGACTGGTACGAGCCGGTGCGGATCGAGTTTTTCGGCGATGACGTGGAGTCGATCCGTCGCTTCGAGGTCGCCAGCCAGCGGAGCCTGGCGTCGCTCGACGCGGTCGATATCACGATCCTCGAACCCAGCGCGACCGACGGCGAGCACTTTGCCAATTACCTGCCGCCGGCAAGCTGGTTCCTGCTCTTGGAGCCGGCTGAGATCGAGCAGGAGGGGCGGCACTACCTGACCCGGCTGGAACGCCCACAGGACGTGCATTCGGTCACGGACGTGATGCGCGAGGTGTACCGGTTCCCGTCGGTGACGGCGGCCAGCATCGCGGCGGCCTCTCTCGAGACAACGTGCCAGTTGAAGATCGAGTCGGTCGAGCGGTTCAGTGGCGACATCGGCCGCGTGCGGCAGGAGCTGGACGCGGCCGGCGCTGGCCAGGAAGTGTTCGTCGTCTGCCAGACCGAGGCCGAGGCCAAAAGGCTCGAGGAAGTCTTTGCCGGGACGCGGCTGGCGGCCGATGGGCGGCTGCACTTCCCGCTGGGTCGGTTGCGCGAGGGCTTTCGCCTGGTGGCCGAGTTGGTGGCCCTGGTGAGCGGCAGCGAGCTGTTTCACCGCGCGGACCTGACCCGCCCCAGCCGGCGCCGTCTGGGACGCGTGATCGACAGCTTTTTGGAACTGCGCGAAGGGGACTACGTCGTGCACCTGTCGCACGGCATCGGCCGCTATCTGGGACTGAAGCTGCTGGAAAAGGAGAGCCAGGCGGAAGAGCACCTGGAGATCGAGTTTCACGGTGGCACCAAGGTGTACGTGCCGGCGTCGAAGATCGACCTGGTGCAGAAGTACGTCGGCGGCGCGAAGAGCCGGCCGGCGTTGGCGCACGTCGGCGGCCGGATGTGGCCGCGGCAAAAAGAGGCCGCCGAGCGCGCCGTCATCGACCTGGCCAGCGACATGCTCGACTTGCAGGCAGCCCGGGCGTCTCAGCCGGGCATCACATTCCCGGACGACTCCGAGTGGCAACAGGAATTCGACGCCTCGTTCCCCTATACCGAGACGCCCGACCAACTGGTGGGGATCGCGGCCATCAAAGGCGACATGCGGCAGCACCGGCCCATGGACCGGTTGGTGTGCGGCGACGTGGGCTACGGCAAGACCGAGCTGGCGATGCGGGCCGCGTTCAAGGCCGTGGACAGCGGCTTTCAGGTCGCGGTGCTCGTCCCCACCACCATCCTCGCGGAGCAACACGGGCGGACGTTTCGCGCGCGAATGGCGGAGTTCCCCTTCGAGATCGCGGTGCTGAGCCGCTTTTGCTCGCCGAAGGAAGAAAAGCGGATCGTGGCCGGGCTGGCCGACGGATCGATCGACATCGTGATCGGCACGCATCGACTGGCGCAGGAGGACATCGGCTTCCACAACCTGGGCCTGGTGGTGATCGACGAAGAGCAGCGGTTCGGCGTGGACGTGAAGGAGCGGCTGAAAGCGTTTCGCACCACGGTCGACGTCCTGACGATGACCGCCACGCCAATCCCGCGGACGCTGCACATGTCGCTCTTGGGCCTGCGCGATATTTCGAACCTGGAAACGCCGCCGGCCGACCGCCTGGCGATCGAGACCCGCGTCGCCCGCGCCGACCCGGACTTGATCCGCCACGCGGTGCTGCGCGAGCTGAATCGGGGCGGGCAGATTTTCTTCGTGCACAATCGCATCCATGACATCCAGAACCTGGCCTGGCAACTGGGGAGCATCGTGCCCGAGGCCAGCGTGCGCATCGGCCACGGTCAGATGGCGGAAGGGGAGCTCGAGCGAGTGATGCTCGACTTCGTGGACCACAAGTTCGATGTCTTGTTGGCAACCACGATCGTCGAGAGTGGACTCGACATCCCCAACGCCAACACGATGTTCATCGACGACGCGGATCGTTATGGCCTGGCCGACCTGCACCAGCTTCGCGGCCGCGTCGGCCGGTACAAGCATCGCGCGTATTGCTATTTGCTCCTTGACCCGAACCGGGCCTTGTCCCCCAACGCGGCGAAGAGGCTGCATGCCATCGAGGAGTTCTCCGACATGGGGGCCGGTTTCGCCATCGCCATGCGCGACCTGGAGATTCGCGGCGCCGGCAACATCCTGGGGACCGAGCAAAGCGGCCACATCTCGGCCGTTGGCTATGAGCTGTACTGCGAGCTGTTGGAGCAGGCCGTGCGGAAGCTCAAGAAGCTGCCCGGCCGAAAGATCATCGACATCAACATCGATCTGCCTGGCGAGGCGTACATCCCCCGCCGCTACGTGCCCGACATGCGGCTGAAGATCGACCTGTATCGGCGTCTGGGCCGCGTGGCGACCGAGGAAGAGCTTGCCGATCTGTCGGCGGAGCTGGTCGATCGGTTTGGCGCCCACCCCGATCCGTTGTCGCGGCTGCTGTCGCTGGTCGAAGTGCGCATCCTGGCGCAGCGGTGGCTGATCGAGTCGATCCACATGGAAGAAGGGTTCATCGTGCTCGCGTACCGCGACCGCTCGCTCGTCGAGCAGCTTGCGAAGGCTGGCAAGGGGCGCTTGAGGGTGGTCGACGCCAGCAGCGCGTATCTGCCGATACGGAAGGACCTTACGAACCCGGACTCGATCCACGCGGTGATAAAAGCGCTGTTGCGGGCCGGCTAGCGGTTCCTCTATACTCCCCGACCGCGCCATTTTTCCGATGGTCGCGGTCCACGTCGCGTTCGGCCTTCGCCGAAATCTCATTTAGCCATGGCCGGTGCCACTGCTGGTTTTACGCAGCAGTGGCCCGGCGACATTCGCGCACTGCCGGACAAAACGGCAGTGGGCACAAAGCAGTTACGCAATCGAGATCCGCTTGCCACATTCCGCGTCACACTCGGTCTGGCGGTCGACCTTCGCGGTGCGCGGGCTGCACCTCGCGGTCGTGGCCGGCACCCTTGTGCCGCTGCCGGCCCGAGCGCAAGCGCCCCTCGCTGGCCCGATCCCGCCGGGACAAGCGCAGATGCTCGACCCGAACTACGTGATTCCCGGGCCGCCGGCGGCGCCGCGCGCGACGACGCGCCCCGATGGTTGGCCTGGCGCCCCGCCCCCCGCCGAGCCCCCCCGTCCGCAATACCCCGTGCGCCCCACGGGCGCCATTACGCCGGTCGTGAATCCCACCGGCGCCTATGTGCAGATGCCGTTTGGCCCGTCCGGGCACACACGGCCGACTCCGCCTGGGCCCCGGGATGGCTGGGACGAGCACGGCAAAGTGGCCGCGGACAATCCCTATGACCTGGGGGGCGCGAAAATCATTGCCCGCGTCGGGCCCGAGGTGATCCTGGCGAGCGAGGTGAGCGGGTACGTCAACGACGTGATGGCGCAAAACGCCGCCAAGATTCCCGCGGAGCAATGGGCCGCCACGCGCGACAAGTTGATCCACGACCGGCTCAATCACCTGGTCGAGATTAAGCTGGCCTTGATCGATGCGCAACGCAAGATTCCCGAAGGGAACTTGCCCAAGATCATGGAGTCGATGGGTAACGATTTCGAGGAAAAAGAGTTGAAGAAAAAGTTGCGACAGATGAACCTCGGCTCGCGCGCCGAGCTGGACGCGATCCTGCTCGAGCGGGGCACGTCGCTGGAGCGCGAGAAGCAAACCTATATCGAGCAGCAGTTGGCCTTCGGCTGGGTGATGCAGCAGGTCAAAATCAAAAAAGAGATATCGCACGTCGACATGCTGGCCTACTACGATCAGCACCTCGCGGAGTTTGAATTTCCGGCCAAAGCGCGGTGGGAGCAATTGCTCGTGCGGGTGTCCAGCTTCCCGAACCGCGCCGCCGCGCGACGCGCTTTGGAGGACATGGGCAACGACGTCTGGCGCGGCGCGAACTTAGCCGACGTGGCGCGAGCCAAATCGCAAGGCTCCACCGCCCCGGCCGGCGGCCAATTCGACTGGACCTGTCAGGGCAGCATGGCCAGCGCGATCGTGGACCGGGCCATCTTCACGCTGCCGCCAGGGCGCTTGAGCCCCATCCTCGAAGACGAGCGCAGCCTGTCGATCGTCCGCGTACACGAGCGAACGGCGGCCGGCCGCGCCACGTTCGCCGACGTGCAGGAGCAGATCAAGGAAAAGCTCGAACAACGCCAGCAGGAAAAAATGAAGGAGAAGGTGCACGAATACGTCGCCAAGCTGCGCGAAGAAACGCCCATCTGGACCGCGTACGACGACGCCGGGCCGACGGCCGACGTCGCGGCCGGTCCGTCGGGCGGCGCCGCGAGCACGTCTCTGCGTCCCACCCGACCCGCGCCCGGACCGCCATCCGCCGGTGCCTCCTATCGGCGATAGCCGAGTCGCACGCCCACGGGGTTCTTGCGGACTGTCATTCGCCACGGTACGACATGAGATTGTCGTGTCGAAGAGTTGGTCCCGCGAGTGAGACGAACTCCTGTGACTCCATCCGATGCTCCCGCCGCGCCGTGCCGCAACGTCGAGTGGAAGGGCCGACTACGTGATATCGATCGGGCACGCGATATCGCCGCCGCGCTCTGTGGCGCGACCCCCGAGCTTCTACATCAGATTGACACGTATTTTGTTTGCCGGCACGGGCGATTGAAGCTACGGGAAATCGACGGCCAGGGGAGCCAGCTAATCGCGTACTCGCGGGCCGACCAGACGGAGCCTCGCGCAAGCGACTACTCAATCGTGCCGGTGGCGGACGCAAACGCGCTGCGGCAGGCGCTGGCTACGGCGCTTGGGGAGCGGGTCGTCGTCGACAAGGCGCGGGAAGTCTATTTGCACGCGAACGTTCGCATCCATCTCGACCGGGTTCGTTCGTTGGGCACGTTCATCGAGTTCGAGGCGGTCCTTGATGCGGCGGAGGACCTCTCGGTTGGCGAAGCCCAGGTGCGCGACCTTGTGGCGCACTTCGGCCTTGTTGCGAGCGATTGTGTGCCTGGCTCCTACAGCGACCTGCTGCTAACCGGCGGCGCGTGAGCGACACGACGCGCCACGGGCACAAACTCCACGCAGCTTGCGGTATCGTCAGGATCGCGCACCGTCTGCCGCCCAAGTCGGTTCCTGACCGCCTACGGCACGCGGCTGAGGCCTTGTTCGACTACACTATAAGTGTGAGCGATAGAGAATGCCGGCCACGTTCTCTTGCGACCCAGGGCCATTCTGTTTTTCAAAATGGCGAGGCGGGAAAATGGGACTGGCTCCGAACATAAACAGCGCAAGCCCTTTCAGACCAACGTTTCGTCTCGGTGCCTGTCCCACTTTCCCGCCGGTGCGTCGCCGGCAAGCTTGAATCTGTGAACGGCCCTGCTCTTGCGACCGCCGTGAATTGTAGAATGAAGGCCAGGCCGCTACACTGCATTCGCTAGGCCGGTCTTTCCGCCCTGAGTTCCGGAGCGTTCTGCATGAGTTCCGTCGCCCATCGAAACGGGGCCACCACCGGCAGCGCCAAACTGCGCCTCGGCGACCAGGAGATCGACCTGCCGATCATCGAGGGAACGGAACAGGAGCGGGCCGTCGACATCTCGCACCTGCGGGCCGAAACCGGCTTCATCACGCTTGACGAAGGATACGTCAACACCGGCGCCACCACGAGCACGATCACGTATCTCGACGGCGAGCAAGGCATCTTGCGCTACCGCGGCTACCCGATCGAAGTGCTGGCCCGCGAATGCGACTTCCTCGAGACGAGCTACCTGCTGATCTACGGCGAGTTGCCCAACGCCGAGCAACTGGTGACGTTCCGCAATCATTTGCGGCGGCACACGATGCTGCACGAGGACATGAAGTCGTTCTACAACGGCTTCCCGCGCGACGCGCACCCGATGGCCATCTTGAGCTCGGTGGTGGGCGCGCTCTCGACATTTTACCAGGATTCGCTCGACCCGCGCGACCCGGGCCAGGTCGAGATATCGATCTATCGACTGATGGCCAAGCTGCCGACGATCGCGGCGTTCAGCTACAAGAAGTCGATCGGCCAGCCGTTCGTCTACCCGCAGAACGACCTGGAGTATTGCGAGAACTTTTTGCGGATGATGTTCGCGGTGCCCAGCGAGCCCTACAAGCTCGACCCGGACTTTGTCGAGGCGCTGAACCTGCTGTTGATCGTGCACGCCGACCACGAGCAGAACTGCAGCACCTCCACGGTGCGGATGGTGGGTTCGAGCAACGCCAACTTGTTCGCCTCGATCTCGGCCGGCATTTGCGCCCTGTGGGGGCCGTTGCACGGCGGCGCCAACCAGGCGTGCATCGAGATGCTCGAGCAGATTCGCGCCTCCGCTAGCGGCGTCGGCAAGTACGTCGACATGGCCAAGGACAAGAACAGCGGCTTCCGCCTGATGGGCTTCGGCCACCGCGTCTACAAAAACTACGACCCGCGGGCCACGATCATCAAGAGCATGTGCGACCGGCTGCTGGGGAAGACCAAGATCCAGGGCTCGATCTTCGAGATCGCCCAGGAGCTGGAGAACACGGCCCTTTCCGACCCGTACTTCGTCGAGCGGAAACTGTATCCCAACGTCGACTTCTATTCGGGCATTATCTATCGCGCGATGGGCATCCCCGTGCAGATGTTCACCGTGCTCTTTGCCATCGGCCGTCTGCCGGGTTGGATCGCCCACTGGATGGAGATGCACGCCTCTCCTACCAAGAAGATCTGCCGCCCGCGGCAGATCTACACGGGCCCGCGCGAGCGCGAGTTCGTGCCGCTGCACAAGCGGTAATGCTCCGCGATCCGCGTTGAACGGCCATCGAGACTCAGGGGGACTCGCTGTCGTAAGCCGCGATGTCCGCGTCAGTTCGATCTCTGCGCCAAGTCCCGCCGGAAGGCTCGCCGTTGACTCTCGAACCCTTCAAAACACGACCGCAGCCGACACCGAAGGAAAGACTCCAAGAGGGTGAGCGGCTATTCCGCGGCCAGCGTCCATGATGAAGTTTATTCTTCGGTATTGGATTTGATCCAAGCACCAACCGTGGTTTCGGAGATGCGCACCTCAAGTTCCGCGCGTGTACCAACAAGCGACTTGGCCAAATTGCTCCTCGAACTCGCAGCGCTGTAGTGCTGCGTGCTGCACCGGGCACCACTCTTCCGCCCGACTTTTCCAACTTTGAGGCAACGGCCCTTCCATAAGAAGACGTAGACGGCGATTTTCCCCTTGGGGAGACGCAAAAGGGGCGAATGAGGCGCTCTGAGTTTCTCGACCAATATGCCTTCGTTCGGAATGACGATTCCGGTCAGTCTTGCAACCTTCCGGAAATCTCGGATCAACCGACTCGGACTGTTGTTCACTGCTTGATCTCAAAAAGGGGACATTCTGAATGTCCCTTTTTTCTTCCCCATTGCGCCATTCTACGCGCGGGCGAGCCTGGAGGGTCAGGGACCGCGCCGCTTACATCAAATCGAAATAGCTTTCCTTGCCGGCGTGAGGCAAGTATGTGCGTGCCAAGGTTTCCAACGACGAGCTTCCTTGCAAGAACACCCAGTCGTCGACGCTTCCTAGATAGCACCATCGCGCGACCGAGTACAGACGCTCGTCTTCGTCGCTTAATGTGAAACGAAACGCCGGCGAGTATCTGCTGTTTCTTACGATCCACTCGCGGTGCTGCTGCTCGTCGCCCGAGGAAACGCCCAGAAGCCGTTTCATCGCCTGGATCGACGCATCGGGATTGGCGTCCGCGGCGTAGACCACGAGACTATCGATCTCGAGATCGACAAGCACCGGAGCGGAGGCGACCTCGTTGGCCAACCGGGTGAGTAGCTCGCGCTCGAACGCCTGAATTCGCGAAGGCCGCACTTTACGAATCGAGACGATCGCATTATTTGGGTCCTCGTAACTCTTTAGCCGTGTGAAGTTGATCTTGGTGAAATTGGGCTGGTGTTTTATGACGATGGGCATTGATCAGTGGCATGGATGCCGAACGCATGTCTGTCGCTACGTTGCCGGATTTGGGACCGCGGCTGACCGCCGA
>JACPPG010000053.1 GCA_016191115.1 Planctomycetia bacterium
CGATCCGCACCATCCTGAACCGCGTCATGGCATCCCTCCTGGACAATAGCGCGGCACCGGTCGCGCGAGACCCTACTCGTGCTCACCAACACCGCATTGCCGAAGTATGCCAGATTGCCTATTGTGGCGCAATCGCCCTGCAACACCCGGCGAGAACGAATCACAACAAGCGCTCCGAGAGTTCGAGAATTTCGCCGCGGCCAATGGCAGCGCGCTAGTGATCGGCTGTGACCGCAAGACAGGCGATGACGGTAGCGCTCGCCGGTGCAACTCCGCCGCCGTCGTTGATCCGGCGCGCGGTTGCATCGGGTTCTATGACAAGATGTGGCTGGTGCCCTTTAGCGAGTTTCACCCACCCGGCCGGCCGGCGTTTGGGCGGATGGCGATGGATCGTTACGCGCACGGCACGGAGTTGCCGGTGTTCACAATCGAAGTGGGGGCGCCGCGCCGCGCTTATCGCTTCGCTAGCGCGATTTGTTATGACACGTGTTTTCCGGAATCGTTTCGCAGTTACATGCGGCCGGCAGCCGGCGGAGAGGCGCCGCAGTTCTTCGTCGTGCCCGCGTGTGAATCGCACGATCGTGGCATGCGATTACAGAAGGTACTGTTGCGATTAGCGCAGTTCCGCGCTATCGAAACGCGCCGGGCGTTTGTCCGCAACGCCGAAGGGGGCTATTCCGGCATCATCGACGGCAACGGCACGCTCGTGGCCGGGCCGCCGCGGATCGACTTCGCCGAGCCGTGCGTGATTGGCCGGGTTCCGCTGGACGAGCGCGCGAGCCCGTACACAAGATGGGGCGATTGGCTGCCGATCGCGTGCACCGGGACATTGCTTGTGTCGTTCGCCGCGTCGCTTGTTCGGCGCGGCGGCGGCTAGCGCGCGGAAGTCATCACAACAGCGCGAACCCGGCTACACGAGGTCCTTGCGCGAGAACGGCTTGCTGAGCCCGAGCTCGGCGAAGTTGTTCTCGACACCATTGACCCCCGTGTCCAGTTCGATCTGGAACGTGTCGTCGGCCAGCACCGTTCCGCCCTGGCTGCCAATCGTGTCGGCCCCGTCGAAGCGGTTGGTGGGCTGAACCTCGGTCAGCACGTATGTCCCCTTCACCAGGCCGGTGAAGCTGTACGAGCCGTCCGCGGCCGTGGTCGTGGTCAAGTTGACCTGCCGCCCGAACATGTCGACGCCGACCAGCCGAACGCCGACACCGAACAGTCCGGCTTCACCCGCTTCGCGGATGCCGTTTTCGTTCGTGTCGCGATACACGAAGCCCGCCAGGCTCGATGCCGGCAACTCGTTAATCGTTGCCACGGCTTGCGTGTTGGCCAAAGTCGCGTTGGTGGGCGCGGAGAGCTGCAGGAGGAACGTTTCCGGGCCTTCCTGCACGTTGTCGAGCGGCACGTCGATCGAGACGAGCTTCGACGTCTCGCCCGGCAGGAACGTGATGGTGCCGGTCTGCGATGTGTAGTCGACGTCGGCCGAGGCGGTTTGCGCCGCGGTCGTGTAGTTCACGGTCACGGTCCGGCCACTGGGCGCCGACAGGTTCACGGTGAACACGGCGTTGGTCACGCCCTCGATGGCGGTCGTGTCGCCGACGGAGATCGTCGGCACGGGATCGTCGTTCAGGATCGTTCCGGTGCCGCTATCGGCCCCGAATGCAACGACGGCGTTCGTGGGATTCGACAGCTTGACGGTGAACGTCTCATCCGGCTCGTTGAGTGCATCGCCGACGATCGGAATGGTGATCGTTTGGGTGGTCTGCTGCGGATTGAACGTCACCGTGCCCGTTTGCGGCAGATAGTCCACGCCCTCGGTGGCGGTGCCGGCGATCGTCGCGAACTGCACCGTCACGGTCTCGTCGACCTGTTGATCGAGGGTCACGGTGAACGTGAGGTTCTTGTTGCCGCTATCTCCCTCGGTAATCGAAGGGCTGTCGACCGACAGGGTCGGCGGCGGCGTGATCGTGATCGGTCCGCTGTCCAGGAATTGAATGCCGGCTACCGGCACGACGCCCGCGCCGTATACGAGCACGGCATGCTCGTTGTGAGCGACTAAGTCGGCCGGGTTAAGAGCGAACGAGGCAATCCCGCCGCCAATGCCTTGGACGGGCACGCTAAACAGCAAACGTTCGGGGGCGCCGAGGAAGGCCACGTCGCCGGTCGCTCCGATTTCGTCCAGCTCGCCGGAATTGATCGTGCCCGAGTGGATGTTCGGGTAGTCGGCGCCGTAGGCGATGGGACCGATGACGGTGATCAGCGAGGGGTCGAATGTGACGTCGGCGTATGCGGCAAAGACACCGTCAGGCTCCTCGCGAACGTCCTTGACGAAAGCCTTGAGCAGGAACGTGTCGCCACCGGTCACGGTTGAGATGGGATTGCCGTCCAGATCGGTCGCCACGAGCCGAATGCGAACTTCCTTGTCCACCGCGAAATCGACGATCGTGCCGATCCCCTGGCCGTCGGCGATCGTGGCACGGCTGGGGGCCGAGAGATTCACGGCGAACTTCTCGTCGGCCTCGGCATCGCCATCCGCATTGATGGGCACGGTGATGGTCTTGGCGGTTTCGCCCGCCGCGAAAGTCACGGTTCCGGACGTGGTCGCGTAGTCGACGTCGGCCGTGGCGTCCTGCGGCGCCGTCGCGAAGTCCACAGTGACGGTTTGGCCGCTGGCCGCCGACAGGCTGACCGTGAACGTCATGTTCTCGCTACCGCTGGGCGGCTCGGTCAGCGTGGCATCGCTGATGGACATCGTCGGCTGCGGGTCGTCGTCCTGGATCGTGCCGGTGGCCTGGCCGTCGGTAATCGTGGCGTTGCTCGGCGAGGAGAGGTTCACGAGCAGCGTTTCGTCCGTTTCGTTCAGCGCGTCCGCGACGATGTCGACGGTGACGGGCTTCGACGTCTCGCCCGGCTGGAACGTCACTGTGCCGGTGTTGGATTGGTAGTCGGTCCCGGCAGTCGCCGTGCCAGGCGCCGTCTGGAATTGCACGGTTACGATCTGGCCGCTGGGGGCGGAGAGCGCGACGTTGAAGGTCATCGTGGTTGTGCTCGCGCCGGTCCCTTCCAAGACGCTGGCGTCGGCGATCGATACGCCGGGGACGGGGTCGTCGTTTTGAATCGTGCCCGTGGCCTGGCCATCGGCGATCGTGGCGGCGGTGGGAGTGTCGAGGTTCACGAAGAACGTCTCGTTTGCCTCGTTCAGCGTGTCCCCGTTGACGGTGACCGCGATCTGCGCCGTGGTCTGCCGCGGCTGGAATGTGACGGTGCCGGACTGCGACTGATAATCCACGTCCGCGGTCGCGGTTCCCGCGGCCGTCGCGTAGTGCACCGTGACGGGGTCGTCGCTTGGCGCGCTGAGAGTCAAGTTGAACTGCATGGTCGAGGCGCCGGCGTTTCCTTCCACCACCTGCGCGTCGGCGATCGAAATCGTCGGTAGCCCGCTGATCGTGAGCGACACGCTGCCGTAGTCGATGTTCGCGGGCGGCACGGCCGAGGGGGGCTCGAACACGAGCGTGGCGTGCTGCGGCAGGATGTCCGCTTGGTCGGCCGTGAACGTGACCACGCCCGCCGCCGAGGCCAGCATCTGCACGCTGAACAGCAAGCGCTCGTTGGCGCCCAGCGGCCCAGGCGCGCTCTGCAATCCGCCGGCTTCGTTGATCACCCCTGCCGTCGTGGTATCGCCGCCGGGGGCGTTGGGATAGTCGGCCCCGTGCACGATCGAACCGGAGGGCGTCGCCAAGGACGAGTCGAACGTCACGTCGGCATAAGCCGCTCCGACGCCTGGATCGGTGGCGCCAACGCGTACGTCTTGCACGAAAGCCTGCAGCACGAAGTTCTGTCCTTGCACGATGGACGTGATCGGGTTGCCGCCGGTGTCGGTCACCTGAAGGCGAATGCGGACTTCGTCCCCCGCCTGCTGGTTGAGCTCGTGGATCACCATCAGCGCGTCGAGCGGCGTGATCATGCCGTCGATGTTGACGTCCAGCGGATCGGCGGCCGCCTGGTTGAGGGCGCGCGCTCCGCTGCCGTCGGAAGCGGAAATATTGAGCGTCGAGGCGCTGCCGCTGCCGCCGCCCACGGCGCGCGCGCCGTATTTGTTCAGATCGCTGATGATCAACAGGGCGTCGATCGGGGTCACTCCCCCGTCGCGGTTGACGTCCATCGGCGAGAAGCTGATGACGCTGTCGGCCGCCAGCAAGGCGCGCTCTTCCAGCGATTCCAGGCGGAGCCGTCGCGAGCGGACGGGCGCCGATCCTTGCCGTCCGCGGTGAACGCTCCCCTGGTTGCGCCGGCGGAAGAAGCTGATCTTCATAGGGTCGCCCCGTCCTCTCTGTTGCCTGGTGCGTGCACGACCATTCCGATGTTCCGCGCCGGTCCCCCCAGGTCTGATCCGCCTCGCACGGAGCGCCTAGCCAAGCGACGGAAGTAGCCGAAAAGACAAATCGCCTTGAAATCCGGGCAAGTCCCCGCGGACGGGACGCATGAACCGGGTGCTTCTCGAGAGCGACTGGCCCGCTTCGCCCAGCCGTGCCTCACGGCTGCCAAATAGCGAAAATGTTCCGGAACGACCGTCCCTTGAGGTTCAGCGAACCTGAAAGGACCGCGTGGATTTTACTGTAAACTGCGGTTGCACCGGCTGCAAGAAATTTGCCGGCTTTTTTGCGACGGAACGCTCACGGTCGAAACGACCTGGGTGGCTTTTTGGGCAACCGCCCATGTCGCGAAAGGCACTTCCGAGGCTCAATTTCGCCCCATGCCTGGGCGCATTACACCGGCGTCCGCCGGCCTGCATTGGCGCCCGGCGCCTTTTCTCCGGCCTTCGTCGCGCCTTCTGCGCGGCCGGCGCGTCCCGACAGAGATTCGGCAATGGCACCCGCCAGGGGGGACGCCATCAGCGTTTCCAAGGGCGCGGGGAGTGACAGGCACCAGTTGGGCCACTCGAAGGTGGTGGCCGGCATGTTGGGCCGTTCCGATACCTCCAGCGCATCGTCGAGCGTGGCGGTCACCACGGCCGAAGGGGCCCGCCCCAAGAGCTCATAGGTGGCGCGCACTGCCTCGGCCTCGGACGCTGTTTCGGCGAGGCGCGTCATTTTCCGCACGCGGTCGCGGATGGCGCCGATGGCCTCGGCATTGGGCTTCAGCCCCAGCGATTCTTGCGCGGCCAGGTCGCTGCCATTCCATAAGCCCGCGACGGTCGGAAGATCGTGCGTCGTCACCGCCGCCATGGCGAGCTTGGGGTAGCGTGACGTGGGCTGGCTTTCGAACCACAGCAGCCGGTAGGAGAGCATTCTCGCGGCGGCTAGCATGCGCCTGACGTTATTGCCAACGGTCCCCAGGTCTTCGCCGACGACGAACGCGCGAGCGCGGTCGCTCTCCAAGGCGATGATGGCTAACAGGTCTTCGGCCGGATAGCGAACATACGTCCCTTCGACGGGCGACATGCCGTAGGGAATCCAAAACAAACGGAATAAGCCCAGCACGTGGTCGATCCGCAATCCGCCGGCGTGCGACAGCATGGCACGAATGGTTTGCACGAAGGGCTCATATTTCGCCGCCTGGAGCCGATGGGGGATCCACGGCGGAAAGCCCCAGTTCTGGCCCTGCGTGTTGTAGATGTCGGGCGGCGCGCCCACGGACATGCCGTCGGCCAACACGTCTTGCCAGGCCCAGGCATCGGCCCCGCGGGCGGTGACGCCGATGGGCATGTCCTCGACGATCGGCAGCTCGTTGCCGGCCGCTTCCAGTTGCCGATCCACGAGCCATTGCAGCCACTGGTGGTACTCGATCCGCCGGGCGTTTTCCGTGGCAAAGCGAGGGACGCCGGGAGCATTGGGGCGGCGATACTCGGCCTCCCACCGTCCCCAGTCGGGCCCAAATTTGTCGACTAGGGTGCAGAACGTGGCAAATTCGACGAGCGCCCGCCCCTGTTCGCGGCGGAAACGATCGAACGCCGGGTCGCCACCAAATCGTTCCCACAGCCTGGCAAGCGCCGCCTGTTTGAGGCGAAAGACCTCGTCCCGCCGGATCCGACGGTCGCCGTTCAGGCGCCGCCCCTCGGCCGCCAACTCGGCTAGTTCCTCTCCCATCGCCGTGGCGCCGGGCACATCTTCGACGCGGAGGTACAGCGGGTTGCGAAACCGCCGGCTGCTTGGATAGTAAGGACTGGACTCCTGGGCCGGCACAGGGTCGACCGCCGGTAGCGGATTCACGAGCACAAAGCCAGCCCCCTGGCCCCTCGACCATCGGGCCAACGAGCGCAGGTCCGCCAAATCGCCCATACCCCAGCTTGCCTGCGACCGCGCGGCATAGAGTTGCGCCGACCAGCCCCACGCCAACAGCTCGGGCGGCGGGTAGCATTGACCGGGCGAAACGATGAGGCGGATGGGTTCCTTCCCGTCGGCCGGCAGGAAGTCGTGGTATCCCAGGGGCAGATCGGCAGGGAGACCATCGTCGACCGCAAGCGAGGTGCCGTCCTCCAGTCGCAGGTCGCCCCGACCCACGTGCGGAAGCGTCCCCTTCCGCCGGTCGAGCACGTAGACCGGCGGAGGCCGAAGCGGGCCGTCTCCCTCGACGCGCATGGCCGCCCGCACGGCCGCCCTCGTCGCGGGCGTGGTCTCGCGCCGCACGCCGAAGGCATCCTCGTACGCGTCGGCGATCTTGTAGCGATCAGTCTTCATGTCCGTCGCTGTGGACAATACACGGCCGGGGGCGTGTCGGTCGAGTGCAACCAAAAAAGGAAGGGAAATCGTCGAGTTTGCTGGGGTGCAAACGCCGTTCCGCCTTTGCCCTGGCCTGTTTCGTCTTGATCCGCCGATGGCCGGGGCGCTAATCTTCGGTGTTACGCCGTGACGCGCGGCAGGCGGAGTGGGGTCGAAGAGAGGGGCGCTAACGAATAATTAACGCGGCAGGGGCGTGGGCAAGTGCCTGTGCCTCGCCACCGCTCGAAACGAAGCATCCGCACCATGGCCGCCAGCGACCGAGCCCCGCAACTACCCGCCGATCCCCTCTGGTATAAGGACGCGATCGTCTACGAGCTGCACGTCCGTGCGTTCGCCGATAGCGACGGCGACGGCATCGGAGATTTCGCCGGCCTGGCGAGCAAGCTCGACTACCTGCAGGACCTGGGCGTGACGGCCCTGTGGCTCTTGCCCTTTTACCCTTCCCCCCTGAAGGACGACGGCTACGACATCGCCGACTATTCCGACGTCAATCCGGCGTACGGGAAGCTCTCGGACGTCAAGCACTTGCTGCGCGAGGCGCACGCCCGCGGCCTGCGCGTGATCACCGAAATGGTGCTCAACCACACGTCCGACCAGCACCCGTGGTTTCAACGGGCACGGCGGGCCAAGGCGGGCAGTGCGTGGCGCAACTGGTACGTGTGGAGCGACACGCCGGATCGTTATCGCGATGCGCGGATCATCTTCAAGGACTTCGAGACCTCCAATTGGTCGTGGGACCCGGTGGCCGGCGCGTACTACTGGCATCGCTTCTACGCGCATCAGCCGGACTTGAATTTCGCGAACGGAAGCGTGCAGGAGGCGGTGCTATCGGCCGTGGACTACTGGCTAAAGCTCGGCGTGGACGGCTTGCGACTGGACGCCGTGCCGTATCTTTACGAGCAAGAGGGGACCTCCTGCGAAAACCTGCCGGCCACGCACCAGTTTCTCAAACACCTCCGCCACCACATTGATGAACATTTCGCCGGGCGGATGCTGCTGGCCGAGGCCAACCAATGGCCCGAGGACGCCATCGCCTATTTTGGCGCCGGTGACGAATGCCACACGGCCTTCCACTTTCCGCTGATGCCGCGGCTGTTCATGGCCATCCAGATGGAGGACCGCTTTCCGATCATCGACATCGTCGAGCAGACGCCCTCGATCCCCGAAAACTGCCAATGGATGCTGTTCTTGCGGAACCACGACGAGCTGACCCTCGAGATGGTCACGGACGAGGAGCGGGACTACATGTACCGCGTCTATGCCCACGATCGCCAGGCGCGGATCAACCTGGGCATCCGCCGCCGCTTGGCGCCCCTGTTGGGAAACAATCGCCGCAAGATCGAGCTGATGAACGGCCTGTTGTTCTCGCTCCCGGGCACTCCGGTGATCTACTACGGCGACGAGATCGGCATGGGAGACAACATCTATCTCGGCGATCGCGACGCCGTGCGAACCCCCATGCAATGGAGCGCCGACCGCAACGCCGGCTTCTCGCGCGCCAATCCACAGAAGCTGTATCTGCCCACCATCATCGATCCGGAATATCACTTCGAAAGCGTGAACGTTGAGACGCAGTACAACAACCCGGAGTCGCTGTTGTGGTGGATGAAGCGTTTGATTTACCTGCGTCAGCTTTATCCGTCGTTTGGCCGGGGGACGATCGAGTTTCTGGCCCCCGACAACCCGAAGGTGCTGGCGTTCATCCGCCGCTACGAGCAGGAATCGGTGCTGGTCGTGGCGAACCTGTCGCGGTTCGTGCAATTCGCCGAACTGGACCTGTCCGCCTACGAAGGGGCACGGCCGATCGAGCTGTTGGGGCGATCAAAGTTTCCGCTGGTAGGCAAGCTCCCCTATCTGTTGACGCTCGGCCCGCACGCCCTCTATTGGTTCGAGTTGCGTCGCGCCGCCGCCGAAGCGCCGGTCGCCGTGCGGTCCCGGCCCGAGCGGCACTTCACGCTGGCCACGGCATGGGACGAGGTGTTTTACGGGAAAGCGCGCGCGTCGCTGGCGGAGGAAATCCGCTCGCGGCTGCCCGGCTGGAGCTGGTTCGTGGGCAAGGAGCGCACGATCCAGTCGGTGACGATCCGCGAGGCGATTCCCTTGGGGGCGGCCGACGCGGCCAAGCCCTACCTCGCGCTGTTGCGGGTCGAATACATCGAGGGGGAGCCCGAGGACTATGCCCTGCCGCTGGATTTCGCCACGGGAGATGAAGCGGATCAGTTGATCACGCACTTTCCCCATGCCGTGGTGGCGCACTTGCGGATTCGCGAAAGCGGCCAGGAGGGCGCGTTGTTCGACGCGGTGCACAATCCGCGGTTCATGGCCGATTTGCTCGACGCCATCCTCCGTCGGCGCAGGTTCAAAGGCTCCGCAGGCGAGGTTTTCGCCAATGGGAGCGGCAGCCGGGCCCGCTCCGCGCCCTTGACCACGCTGCCGGCGCCGGCGCTCGTGCACGGAACGCAAGGCCACAGCTCGGTCAACTACGGCGACCAGCTCATCTTGAAGCTTTTTCGGCGCATCGAGGCCGGCGTCAACCCCGACCTGGAGATCAGCCGCTTCCTCACGGAACGAGCGCACTTTGACTATACCCCGAAATGCGCGGGCGCGCTGGCCTACCGTCGCAATCGCGACGAGCCGATGACGCTCGGCGTGCTGCACGAATTTGTCCGCAACGAACGGACCGCGTGGCAGTACACGATCGACGCCCTGGGGCGGTACTTCGAGCAGGTGCTCTCCCGGCCGCAGATCGCGGCGGAGCTCGCGGAGCCGGTGCCCGGCGCGTCGCTCTTGTCGCTCGCGGAAGCGGACTATCCGCCCGCCGTGCACGACCTGCTGAACGTCTACTTGCAGTCGGCGGAGCTGCTCGGCCGGCGGACGGCCGAACTGCACTTGGCGCTGGCGGCTGAAAGCGACGATCCGGCGTTCGCGCCGGAACCGTTCACGGCCCTGTACCAGCGCAGCATCTTCCAGTCGATGCGCCGGCACGCGGGGCACGCCTTCCACCTTCTTCGGCGGCGATTCAACGACATCCCCGAACCGGCCCGCGCCCAAGCGCAGCAAGTCCGCGACCGCGAGAAGGAGGTCCTGGCGGCGCTACAGGCGATCCTCGAACCCAAAAGCGCGGCGGTCCGCATTCGCTGTCACGGCGATTTCCGGCTAGGGCACGTCCTTTTCACGGGCAAGGACTTCGTAATCATCGACTTTGGCGGGATGGCCGACCGCTCGCTCTCCGAACGGCGGCTCAAGCGCTCGCCGCTCCGCGACGTGGCGGACATGATCCGCTCGCTGCACTACGCCACGTGCGCGGCCATGTTCCATCAATTCTCGACCGTCGTCACCAGCGCCGAGACGACCGCCGTGCTTAACCGCGGCGCCTCGTTCTGGTACCAGTGGGCCAGCGCCGCGCTGTTGAAGTCCTATCGCGCGACGGCCGCCGGCGCGCCGTTTCTGCCAAAGCCCCGGGACGAGCTGGAGACATTCTTGCACGCCTTCCTATTGGATCGGGCCGTCGCCGAATTGGCCCATGAGCTGGTCAACCGCCCGAATTGGGTCGAAGTGCCGGTGAAGGGCATTTTGGACCTGCTCGACGCGGGACGTTTGCTGGCGGAGCGGGCGAGCCATTCGTAGCGATCTCGGCCGTGTCTTGCGAGTTTGCCGTCGACGATGGGGCGGTTCCCTGGGCAGGAGAACTGCAAAGTCTTGGAGAGGGGGTCAGGCACATTTTTCGGCCGAAGGTGCTTCGGAAGAATTGAGAACGGCATGTGCCGAAAAATGAGCCAGACCCCGGACTTCGCAGTTCTCCTGGGTTGCCTGGCAGGGCCATTCTGTTTTTCAAAATGGCGAGGCGGGAAAATGGGACTGGCTCCGAGCATAAACAGCGCAAGCCCTTTCAGACCAACGTTTCGTCTCGGTGCCTGTCCCACTTTCCCGCCGGTGCGCCGCCGGCAAGCTTGACGGTCAATGCGGGTCTTGTCTGTTGGTGGCTCGATGCATTCACGCTGGGAGTCACTTTCCATGTCAAAGCAGAAGAATCTCGCGCGGCCGCGGAAGCAAGCAAGAACAACACGGGCCGCCGCGAAAACGGCCGCCGTCAAACGCGGCAAGAGACCGGCAAGCCGCGGGCGCCCGACAGTGCACGGTGCATCGCATGCAGCCAGCCGCGCGGTCCGTCATCCGGCTTCGCGCGCCGGCGCCGGTCCCACGCTACCGTCGCTCAAGGACCGGCTTGCCGAAGCGGACTTGCGCGGCGATCCGACGCTCTCCTCCGCGGAGTCAAACGCCGTGCATAGTGTCGCGACGACCGCGGGGCTCTTGGACCATATCCGCGAACAGGCCTTCGTCGAGTTGGCGGGCGTTGTGGAGCGCGAGCTGGCCCGCCACGGCCATCGGTTGTCGCGCCGCGAGGCGGCGAACGTCGCCTGGGAGATTCTCAGCGCCCGCGCCGAGTCGCAGGCTACATAGTCACTAACCGTGCTACCAATACGCAGTGAATCCGACCATGATCGCCTTCCGGTCGATTGACGCGCAGACCTTTATGTTCGGCATCGTGCTGGGGATCGTGTTTCCCCTGCTCTTGTATTGGCTGCTGTACCGGCCCCTGCACGAATTCTTGAAGGAGATCTTCCATTCGCCCGCGATCGAGCAATTCTGGCTGCGCGTCGTGCTGATCGGCTTTCTGGCCTCCACGCTTGCGGTGGCCGTCGTGTTTCAACCGCCCGACGCGACCAGGACCGATGAAGTGGCCTTCTTGTTCTATATCGGCGATCGCTGCAAGCAGATGCTCGACTCGCTGATCTTTGCCATGCTGACGATCTTTCTGCCGCTTTTGGCGGCGTACACGATTCTGCACGTGCGCCGCCGTGGGCCGGCCGACGGCGCCCGACCGTAGGGTGTTCTGCGAGCCACCACGAAGCGAAGAGGGGCGGACGACGGCCCTACGCGGCAAAGGAACGCCCGATGCCCGAAATCCTCGCGTTCTATCTGGTGGGGCTGTGCCTGGCGGCGGGCGTGGGTCTGGCGTTCTACTACGGCATTGGGGATTCGATCGAGGCCGTCGTCGAGCGCGTGTTCGGTCCGCGCATCGGGCCTTTGTGGGGCCGTACCGTGCGCATCCAAGTGGTCCTGATGGCGCTAGTCGGCGGGCTGGCGACCCAGTTCTACGGCTGCGGCGGCTACAGCGACTACAAGGCCGTGGCTCAGGACCGGCGGTTGATGCTCGAAAAGACCACGACGCAGGTCGCCAGCGCCACCGACTACGCGAAATGGTTCCTGATCGGCACAGCCGGCATCAGCGCGCTAGTTATCGCCGCGCTTCCGTCGCGCCCCGCGAAGGATTCCTCCGTGACACCCCGCCATCCCAAGGCCGGTTAAGTCGCTGGTCGCGGGCTGCGCACTTTCTTTGCGAGCCACTAACGTCTTTGCTAGATTGGTGACATGCGACACACCCTCCGCCGTCTCGCTCTTGTCACATTGATGCTTGTTGCCAGCGGTCTGGCGAGCGGCGCGCGGGCGGATGACGCGCTGGCGAAGAAGATCGGCATGCCCAAGGGCTTTGATCCGGTTGCCGAATCGCTGCGGGCCGAGGGGCGCAAGGATTGGAAAAAAGCGGCCCAGCAGATCACGAAGGGGAATCCAAATAAAACAGCCGGCCCGCGCCACGGCCCGGCCGCCAAGGGTGCGCCCAAGGTGAACGGGGCGACCATCAATCGCGTCCCTCCTGGCGCGCTACCACCGCGGACGCAGCGCTACCTCGCGGCCCGGCAGCGGGTCCTGGCCGAGGCGGCGGCGCTGGACGCATACAACCGCGCGGTGATGGCGGCCCAGTTCCGCGCGGCGCTTGTGCGCAGCGGAGCGTGGTAGGCCCCTGATCAATGGAGATCGCGACCCCCACACCAGCCCGAAGCGCGAGCGAGCGTTCTTCGGCGCAAGCGAGGGTTCTTCGTCGCTCAACGACGCGAGGCGGCGGACAGAGATGACCTTATGCCTCCCTCGCTGGCGCTTATAGCTGTATCTGTGGCTTCGGGCTAGTGTTTGGGCTGAAGCGCTAGACTAGATGCCCAGCCCGCCGGGCGCCGGGGGCGTGTCGCTGGGGGACTGCTGCGCGGGCGGTGGCGGAGCGCCGTGGTCGGCCGCGGGCCGTGCGCAGCCGCCGGCGCACCCGGCACAAGCACATCCGTCACATCCGTCACATCTGCCGCGGCAACGATGGCGGCGAGCGTGGCAGCCACGGCATCCGTCGCAGGCGCCTGCGCATGCGCAGGCACAGCCGCGGCGGTGTCGCGCCTGCGCGTCGGACGGTGGCGAGGCAAGGCTGATGACGATAGCCGCGATGGCCACCGACAGTCCCAGGAATAGTCCTCGATTCATGGTGAGTCTCCTTTCATCGAACAGCGGAGTCCGGCCCGAAGGTGCAAATACTAACCGCGCATTCTACCGGCCCCCGGATGCACGGCAATAACTGGGCCGAAAACCCTATTCGGCGGTGACACGGGCATATCGAAATATGAGAAACTGTTGCTGCCAACCGGCTGCTGGAAACGGGTCGGCCGGTATTGCGAGTGTCTTAGACACGGCGGCCGGCCCGCAGCCGGCAAGATCGTGCCCAGGTCGGCGAATAACCGTGGAACCCGAGCACCGACGATCCGCGTGCCCGCGCAATCGGAGACCAACCATGCAATCGGCTCGATGGCTGGCGACTCGATCGGCAGCCGGACTACTGAGCGTCTTATTCGTCGCCACGGCGTCGGCTGAGTCGCTTGACGGATGGTGGATATCCGACGGTTACGGCACGCTTCTGGAGATCGACGGAGACCAGATCAGGGGGTCCGAGATCACGGCCGTCAGTTGCCTTCCGAGCTTTTCGGCCAGGCGGCAGTCAGAGGCGCCGAAGGGCGCCGAGGCGATGTTCGTCATGGAGCAGCCGCCCGTCAAGATTGTGGTCAAAGCGGGCAGTGCGGCCGACCACAAGTTCGTTTTATTCGAAGGGGCGGCGTCCAGCGTGGGCTTCCGGCGCATCGACCGGAGGCCGGCGATTTGCGAAAAGCCGGCTGGCAACACGCCGCTCGACAATTTCGACATTTTCTGGACAACGTTTGACGAGCACTACCCCTTCTTCGCGATGCACGGCGTCAAATGGCGCGACGTCCGCGACGCGTATCGCCCCAAGATCACCGACGAAACCGCTTCGGATGAACTGTTCGCTATCTTCAAGGCGATGGTCGAGCCGCTCGAGGATGCCCACATCGGCCTTCAAGGCACCTCGCTTGGGCAGAATTTCTCTTGCAAGCGGGCTGGCACCAGGCGGCTGGACAGCAAGACCAACCAGAGAATCAAGGAGATCGTCGAGACCAACTACGTGCACGGCGAGCTGGCGACCTGGTGCAACGGCCGTGTGAGTTATGCCGTCATGCCGGATGCGATCGGCTACCTTCGCATCACAGGCTTCGCCGGGTACGCGCCCCAGCGCGATTTCGACGGTTGGGCCAAAGCGCTCGAAGAGGCGCTCGACATGGCCTTCGCCGACGCCGACAAGCTGCAAGGCTTGATCATCGACGTCCGCATCAATCACGGCGGCTCGGACGTGCTGGGCGTTGCCGTGGCCGCGCGACTGGCGACCAGCGATTACCTGGCCTTCGCCAAAAAAGCCCGCAACGATCCGGCCGACCCGACCCGGTTTACGGCGCGGCAAGAGATGCCGGTTACAGTCAGTGCCCGGCCGCATTTCCACGGCAAGGTCGTGCTGTTGACCGGCGGCAACACCATCAGCGCGGGCGAGACATTCACGATGGCCCTAATGGGCCGGACGCCGGCCGTAGTTCGCGTCGGCGAGAACACGCAGGGTGTTTTCTCCGATGTGCTCGGGCGGAGGCTGCCGAACGGCTTCCGCTTCGGCCTCCCCAACGAAATCTTCGTCACCAAAGACGGTCAGGCATTCGACGGCCCCGGCATCCGGCCGCACGTGCCCGTGGCAGTCTTTCCGCCGGACGACTTGGAGCAGGGCCGCGACGGATGCTTAGAAAAGGGCAGAGAGATCCTGCTGTCGCGGTGAGCGGGCGAACGGATGCTGCGCTCCGCACATTGGCCGGCTCACGCCGACCACGCAAGGGCTGCTCCATGACACAAGTGCGGGAAACAGGACTTGAACCTGCACGGTATTTCTACCACTAGGCCCTCAACCTAGCGCGTCTGCCAATTCCGCCATTCCCGCTCGAAGGCCTCGCGAGCACGATGCCGCGATCCAATGGGAAGTCTAAGTCTTTTACCCCGACCGTCAAGCGCGGGGCGGCGGGCTCACCACGGAGGCGCAGAAACTCGCAACGGAGACAGCGAGAGTGGCCGCGGATTTGCGCGGATCGTCGCCGATCGAAGACCTACCCGAACCTCTTCACGGTTGCCAGTCGAATGCGCCGCGCCTGCGTCGAAGGCAGCGTCTTGACTGGCCTGATCGCCGTGCGTCACACGATGACAGAACGTGTTGACGGTCGTGTCGCGCCCTCTTTTGATTCGGGCCTTCCAAACCTTTCCTTCCGATCCGCGCCATCGGCGCGAATCCGTGGATCCTTCCTTATTCCTCCGTGCCTCCGCGTCTCCGTGGTGAGTTCTCTTAGTGTGCAGGAAGGGCTACGATGGCCGCCGGCGTTTGACCACCAGTAGCGTGCGGTCGTGCTGCATAGCTGCCGCTTGGGCCGGCGTGAGCCGGGCGCGGAGCTCGGCCGCCAGGGCCTGCGCGCTCGAGGCCATGTGGTCGCCCACCAGCCGCGCGACGGTCGCTGGGTCGAGCGGGTGGCCTTCGCCCGTGCCCAGCTCGCCCGCCGTCAGCACCACGAGCGCCTCTTCGGGCTTCAACTGGTGCAGGCAGGGCTGGTAGTGCGTGCCCGGATCGCGCGACAGCGGCAGCGCGGGGCGGGACAGCAGTTGCCAGGCGGCGGGCCGCGCCAAGAGCGCCGTCACGTCGCCGGCGGTCGCCAGGCGAATGCGGCCGGTCGCGTCGAGCAGTGCATAGAAGAGCGACGCCGATTGCAGTCCGGCGGCCGCCTGCCACAGCGCGCCGTTGGCCGCGTCTAATAACTGGTTCGGCTCGCGGGCGGCATCCGCATGGGCGCGGACCGCGGTTCGCAAGACGCCTGCCAGCATGGCGGCCACCACGCCGTGTCCGCTCGCGGAACCGACGGCCACGCTCAGTCCGCCGTCGCCGTGCGGAAACCAGTCGTAGAAGTCGCCGCCCAAGCGGTCGCCGCGGATGGTCCAGGCGTCGACGTCCCAGCAGTCCGAGAGCGGCGTGGCGCGGGGGAGTTGAATTTCCTGCAGCCGCTCCGCTTCGTTCAACTGCCGCTTGAGGGTGGCCGCTTGCAGACCCTCGCGCATGAGGACCTCGCGCTCCAGGTCCCCGGCCAGGCGGCCGGCCACCATTTCGATGAGATTGACTTCGCGATCGTCGAAGTCGCGTTCGCGCGCGGAGAATAGCCACAGCGTCCCGAGCGGGATCGTCGGCGATGAGATCGGCACGCACACGGCGGCGGCGGCGGCCTCGGGCGCGCTCCACTCGGCGCGGACCGCGCGGTTCTTCATCACCACGGCGTGCCCGGCCAGGGCCTCGAGGTCGGCGTTTGCCGTGCGCAACGGGCGCGGGGCGAGCGTCAGGCGCTCGCGCGGCAGGCCCCACGCGGCGCGGAGCTTGAGCTCGGTCGTGGCCGAGTCCAACAGGTACACGGCCGCGGCATGACAGCCGACGGCCTCGGCCCCGCCGCGCAGGACGGCTTCCAGCCGCTCGGCCAGGTGCGGCCGTGCGTCACCGTCGCGCTCGATGACGGGAACGCCCGTGGCCAGCTCCGCCTCGCGCTTGCGGAGCTCCTCGCGGCCCGTGTGCAGCTCCGAGAGCAGTTGGGCGACGGAAGCCGCTAGCTCGCCGGCCAGGTCGAGGTCGACGCGCGGGCCGCTCTCGCCGAGCTCCGCACCACCAAGATCGATCCTGAGGTGTCCGGGAGACCCTCCGACGCCCGGGTCGACCGGGGCGGACCACAACAGGTCATGATCGGTCGAGGGCGGCCCGCCAGGCACGTAGCGCAGCGACCACCCGGTCGCGCGCTCGAAAGCCTGACACAGGTCCGTCACCGAGCCGGAGACTTCCTCATCCGGCCGGTCGACGGTTTCCAACCGCTCGTTGAATAGACGCAAGTGGTTCGGGGTGGGCGGAGCCACGGCGAGCCTTTGTGCTGGGGAACGGTGTCGTTCTTGGTCCCTTTTCGCTAGAGGCTTGACCCGCTCTCGTACGCCGCCACCGGTTGCCGCAGATGCATGGCAAATATGCCGTGGCTCTTCTGCGCGCAAGCGTTTGACCGCGGACTGTCGACTGGTCCGTTGCGCCCGATTTGCGGGTGCGCCTCCTAACGAAAACGCCGCGAGTATCTGGCAGTTGCCCGCGGGCCGACTGCCGCCGTGACACAGTGAATCGACTCGCGTGCCTGCGGCGTGGCGGGCCATTGTCCATGGCCTCTTCTACCAGCTTTGGCGCGATGTCGAGATCCTGTAGCGCGGCGGCAGGCACGAACTACTCACGCAGTTCGCCCAGCATCCGTGACCGGCAGACTCAATGATCGGCGCGTGCGCTTGGCGCACGTGAGTCGATTCGCGCGGTTCGCCGCAGGCGCCGGTTGTAGGGAGACTAACGGCGCAGAGAGATGCCCACGCCGCGGCAAGCGCGACGTGGGCATGAACATTCGCCGTGAGGAACGCTTCGACTTACGGTTTTGCGCCGTCGGCGGCGCCGGCCGACGGTTCGGTTCCCGCGTCGCGGGCACCACGGTTGCGGCCGCCGCCGCGGTTCTGGCCTTCGCCACCCTGGCCGAAGCCGCGGCGCCCGGCAGGTCCGCCCTGGCCGAAGCCCTGGCTGCGGGCCTTCATGAACTTCGTGGCCTCTTCCACGTCCAATACGCCGTCGTGGTTCGAGTCCAGGAAGGCGAACGTCTGCTGCAGCCGGCCGGGCAGCTCATCCTTGGTGAGTTTGCCGTCGCCGTTCTGGTCGAGCTGGCTCACCAATTCGCGGGCGCGATCCTCCATCGAGGCCTCGACCGGCGCCAGTTTCGGCACCGTGCCGTCGGCCAACAGCTTCTCGCGGTCGATCGGCACCGCCACGTCGAAGAAGCCCAGCATCATCTCGTCCCACGTCTGGTCGCCCCAATTCACGGTGACAGACGCGTCGGGATTGGCTGGGTTGTTCTCCGAGTTGTCCCAGTGGGCGACGCAGTGGATCCGCGTGCCCGGCGGCAGCACCTTGGGTTCCACGAGCTCATAGGACGTCTGCCAGTTGAAATCGTAGTGCGGCACGTCCAGGAGCATTTCCTTCTGGCCGTCGGGGTACACGGCCTCGTACGAGAACGCCTTGCCGCGCAGGTGCATGTGCGGCGCGTACGACATCACGACCAGGTCGTGCTTGTAGGCCGTCATGTTCGATTCCAGCTTGTAATCCTCGGCATGCGGCGGAATCGCGATCCCGCGGTGACCGGTCGAAACCGTCTGAATCATGTGCGTCAGCTCTTCCGGCTTGGCGAACACGAAGCCGATCTTCGAGCGGTCCTTTTGCTCCTTGCCGACCGGCGTGTAGTGCATCTGAAATACGAGCTTCGACCCGGCGGGTACGAGCTTCGCCATGCCCTCGGGGTACGGCGTCGGGCGGAAGCCGGGCACGTAGGCAGCCAGGAAGCCCAGGCCGTTTTCGTCGAAGCTCTGGCGATCGCCGCCGGGCGCCTGGACGAAGCACAGCACGTGGTGGACCACCGGCGCGCTACCGGGGATGACCTCGCTCATCTTGACCCACTTGTCCTCGGTGAAGCCGGGGTCGACGACGAAGAACTGATACTCGACCACGCCGTCGGCCGGCACCGTGTACGGCTCCTGCTGGATGTCGAGCACGACGTCAGGCTTTTGCGGCAGGCTCCAGCCCTCGACGTATTTCCGCGGCTCGGGCAGGTCGGCCGGGTTGCCTTCGGGCGCGCCGGCCTTCACCCACTTGTAGATCAACTCTTTCTCTTCGTCAGGCAGGCTGCGATCGTTGCGGAAATGGCCGTGCTTGGGATCGGCGTGCCACGGCGGCATGCGGCGGTCTTTCACCACTTCGGCGATCATGTCGGCCCAGCCGGCCACTTCGCTGTACTCGGTGAGCGCGAAGGGCGCGATCTCGCCCGCGCGGTGGCACTCCACGCAGCGATCCTGCAGGATGCGAGCGATCTGCTTCGAGTACGTCACTTCGCTACTGTCGTTAGCCTTGTGGACGCGGCCGATCAGGCAGCCGACCGGGTCGATCGCGGCCGTTTTGACGTCTTGCCCGGCGAGCAATTGTTCGAGCGCGTCGACCAGGTAGTCGTGCGTCCCCTTGTCGCGGATGTAGCCGACGCCTGCGCGGTCATCGATTCGCCCCCAATAGCGGACGACGCGGCCTGCATCGAGCACAAATACTTCCGGCGTGCGCGCGGCGCCGAGCTTGTCGGCGATCGCGTTGCCGGGGTCTTTCAGGAGCGGGAACTTGATTTCCGAATTGCGGGCGTATGCGGCGATTTCCGACAGGGAGTCCTGCCGGTTGGCGTCGACGCCGATGAAGGCCACGCCCTTGGCCTCGTACTTCGCGGCCAGCTCGGCCAGGCGCGGCCCGTAGATCTTGGCCAGCGGACACTCGGTCCCCAGGATGGCGATGACGACCAGCTTGCTCTTGCCAAGATCGGACAACGAATGCTCGGCGCCGCGATAGTCTTGCAGCTTGAAGTTCTCCACCTTCCGGCCGACAGGCCCGGTGGAATCCGCTGCCGAGAGGACCGCAACCTGAGCCGCCACCGCCACGCCAATGACGACAACGGCTAACCGCTTCATACGTCTTACCCTTTCAAAAAAGAACCACCGACCCAGTAGGTCAGGCACCCCGTGCCTGACGCCGAACGCAAGCAACGCGCAATAGGTAGTACCCCGCCGAGGGGGCCAAGTTTCGCGTGCAGTGCAAACTACCCCAGTCTGCACAGGATGCCAGCTTTCCCGGCCGGAGTCAACGACGATTGGTCGGGGAAACAGGGTCATTCTGTTTTTCAAAATGGCGAGGCGGGAAAATGGGACTGGCTCCGAGCATAAACAGCGCAAGCCCTTTCAGACCAACGTTTCGTCTCGGTGCCTGTCCCACTTTCCCGCCGGTGCGCCGCCGGCAAGCTTGAAGATCGCGCCTTTTCAGCGTCCGCGTCCGTGGCCACGTAGGGCAGAAGAAGCACGTCCACCGGCTTGTCCCCAAGCCAACGCCGCCAAGTCGGAATCTGGGCCGGCTTTGCAAGCGGATCGAAAAGCCACGCATGATTCACTTCGGTCGCCAGCGTCTTTTCAACCCACGCCATGAAAGCTTGCCGCTCTCGGATAAAGCGCAGCTCCCACGCCAGCCACACCGCGAAGAGCGTCATCACCAAAAGAAGCGTGCCCAGGCTGAACTGGAACCGGCGGCGGCGAGGCTTGGGGGCTGCGTCGGACATGCCCGGATTGTACACGACCTCCGATGTTCCTTGGCGCTCTTGGCGACTTGGCGGTTCAACGATTCGGGAAGGGAATGAGAACCGCCAAGTCGCCAAGAGCGCCAAGGCCGCAGGATGCTCTGCGAGCACCACCAATCGCCACGGCGGTGTCCACAGGACACCCTGCGGGAGAGTGCGCCGCCTTACGCCTTGATCAGGTCCTTCACCGTCTTGCCGGACGGGATCATCGGCAGCACGTGCTCTTGATAGGGGACTTCCACGTCCAGGACGAATGGGCCGTCGTACTCGACCATTTCCCGCAGCGCGTCGGCGAGCTCGGCCTTCTCCTTCACGCTGCGGGCGCCGCAGCCGAAGCCGCGGGCGATTGCAACGAAATCGGGATAGCGCGTCTTCGGCCCCAGGCCGTCCCCTTTGCCGATCGCCTCCGGATCGTCGATCGGCCCCAGATAGGTGTGGGCCCGGTTGCTGGCGTGGAAGCGGTCCTCCCACTGCACGACCATGCCCAGGTGCTGGTTATTGAGCAAAAGCACCTTGACGGGCAGTTTCTCGCAGATCGTCGTGGCCAGCTCCTGGATGTTCATGAGGAAGCTGCCGTCGCCGTCGATGTCGATCACCAGTTGGTCGGGATGCGCGGCCTTGGCGCCGATCGCCGCCGGCAGGCCGAACCCCATCGTGCCCAGGCCGGAGCTCGATAGCCAGGTCCGCGGCTCGGTGAACTTGAAGTGCTGGGCGGCCCACATCTGATGCTGGCCGACGCCCACGGTGATGATGGGCTTCTCGTGAGCCACGAGCCTTGACAGCTCGGCAATGGCGTGCTGCGGCAGGATGCCCCCAAAACTCTTGTCGTACGAGAACGGGTCGGACTTCTTCCAGGCCGCGATCTGCTCGTGCCAGTCGTCCAAGCCTGCCTCGGGCGGCTCGACGATCTTGTTGAGCTCGGCCAGGGCGTAGCGGATGTCGCTGACGATCGGGATGTGGGCTTCCTTGTTCTTATTGATCTCCGAGGGATCGATGTCGATGTGCACGATCTTGCCGTGCTTGGCGAATTCCGACACCTTGCCCGTCACGCGGTCGTCGAAGCGGACGCCGAAGGCCAACAGCAAGTCGGCGTCGTTCACGGCGTAGTTGGCGTACACGCTGCCGTGCATGCCGAGCATGTCGAGGGCCAAGGGGTCGCCGGCCGGGTAAGCTCCCAGGCCCATCAGCGTGGTGGTGACGGGAATCTTGGTCTTGCGCGCCAGCTCGCGCAGCTCGTCGCTGGCGCCGCCGGCGATGATGCCGCCGCCGGCGTAGATCACCGGCCGGCGAGCGCGGCGAATCGCCGCGGCCACCTGCGCGATCTGCTCCGGCCGCGCGTGCCGGTCCTCGACGTGATAGCCGGGCAGGCACATGGGGGCGTTGTAGTCGGGCACGGTTTGCGCCTGCTGGACGTCCTTCGGCAGATCGATCAGCACCGGCCCGGGGCGGCCGGTCGTGGCGAGGTGAAAGGCCTCGCGCACCACGCGGGCCAGGTCGTTCACGTCGGTCACCAGGTAATGATGCTTGGTGATGCCGCGGCATACCTCGACGATGGGCGTTTCCTGAAAGGCGTCCGTGCCGATGACGCTGGTGCCCACCTGGCCGGTGATCGCCACCAAGGGAACGCTGTCCAGCTTGGCGTCGGCGATGGGCGTCACCAGGTTCGTGGCGCCGGGGCCGCTCGTGGCCATGCACACGCCGGGCCGGCCGGTGCTGCGGGCGTATCCTTGCGCGGCGAACCCGCCCCCTTGCTCGTGCCGCGGGAGGATGGTGCGGATCTGGTCCTTGAACTTGGTGAGCGACTGGTGCAGGGGCATGCTGGCCCCGCCCGGGTAGGCGAAGATCACGTCCACGCCGTGGTTCACCAGCGACTGAACGAGGATGTCGGCGCCATTGGCGATTGCGGCGGCGGCGGTGGGTCGGGTCAGGGTTGCCACTCGTTGGCCTCCGGTCGGGGATAACGCCTTACCTTGTGCTCCCGCCACGGCCACCCTTCACCGGCCGTTCTGGTGTCCGCAGGACACCCTACGGAACTCCGGTCGGGCCAGAGCCTGCTGGGGCACGGGTTGGACTCGGGCGGAACACTGTAAAATACGCCGCGCCAGCGCCCCTTTCAACCGCGAAAGGACCGCAAATACCCACAGCCCAAGCCATTCGACCAATCGAGACAAGGGGTCGTGCCGGCGGGTTCGCCAGGGGCGCGCGACGGCGCGTCCGTAAGCGCGATGCTGGGACCCACGCGCTTGCCACCCGTGGGCTTGCTGGCGGCGATGGCCGCGCTTCCCGGCGGCGCGGAGAATGCGCACCTGGCGCCGCGTGGCCGCGGCGGCTAAACCGCCGACTCACTGCCGGCTGCCAGCCGCCCGCTGCCCGCTTCCTCACGCCAGCATTTTTTTGATCGTGCCGATCTCTTCGTCGTCGATGCCGGCGTGCTTCAGGTTCAGCTTGTCCAGGCCGTCGATCCCCAGGCCGATCTTGATGCCGTGCACGATGAACGGGTTTTCCCACACCGAGTAGTTCTGCAAGCGACGTTCGGTGCCGTATCGCTTGAGCACCGCCACGCCCGTCGCGTCGGCGGCGATGCGGTCGCGGCTGGCCACGACCAGCTTCGGCTCCTCGGTGTCGCCGTGCGACGGCCCGCCGAAGACGAAGCTCTTGGTGCCGTCGAGGATATTCAGCGACGGGGCAATGCCCAGGTTCAGCTCGGCGACGCGGTTCACCAGTGGCTCGACCTCTTCGACGTCGAGCTTCCGTCCCTCCGGCCCGACGCGGCGGCGGCTGCCCGAGGTCTTCTGGTCGCGCAGATCGTTCGCGCCCTTGAACGTGCCGTGGAACTCGCGGCGGGTGCGGTGGTGGCTCATACCGACGAAGGCCTTCATCGACATCGTGAACCAGGCCTGGAAGTGCGTCTTGATCACCGGCACGTTGATCACGTGGTCGACGGCGAATAGGAGCTCGGCCATCTCGAAGCCGTTCGGCCAGTTGGTGGCCATGGGATCGTTGATCCGCCGCCAGTGCTCGATCTTCGGGTCCTTGCCCAGCTTCTCGAACTCGGCGGCGGCGTCTTCCAGCCCGACGGCCACGACCGGCGCCTTGACGTCGCTAATCGCCTGATTCACCGCGTCGACGTGCCCCACCATGCGCATGACGTCGATCGTCTTGGGCGTGTCGGTGGTAAACAGGGGCGAGAAGCTGCGGTCGGCCACCAGGATCCGCTTCGGCCCGCGCTCGGCCACGAGCTTGATCACGGCGTAGATCACCTCGGGATTGGTGGTCGTCGGGTTCTTGACGGCGCCGGTGACGTTGGGCTTGATGAGGACGGTCTGGTCGGGCTTGATGAAATCGAGCCCGCCCGACAATTCGACCGCGCGGCGGACGGCCTCTTCCATGTTCGAGCCGCGGGCGATCCCCACGTCGGCCGAGGGCTTGGCCGGTTCATAGCCGAAAGCCGCGCCGGGCGAGACCAGCCGGCCGGCCATGCCGGCGGCCAGCGTCGCACAGCCTGCTTGGCGAATAAAATGCCGACGGTTGTACGAATGGCGACGGTCGATCATCTCGGGACCTCGTTGGGTTTTGGGATGCTCGTTAGGATCGGCTTGGGGAGCGTCGACGGCGCTGCCGGAGCTACGGTATCAGTTCGTTGATTTTAGCCAATTCGCCAGTCCTGTGCGAATTTTATCGGCCCGGTCGTTCAGGTCGCGGGCCTTTTCGGCCGGGATTTCCTTCGCGCCGTGCATGACGTTCATGGTGTCGGTCCGCAGTTTGGCCAATGGCTCGCGGAAGGCCTCCGGCACCGGATCGTCCAGGGCAATGTTCCTCTTTTGCACGTCCCGCAGCACGGCGGCCAACTGGTCACCGTGCTTCACGACCGAGGCAATCCGTGGATAGTCCTTGTCCAGCTTGTGGTGGCAGTCGAGGCACATGTCCGTCAGCTTGAACTCGGCCGGTGGATTGCCGATGTCGTGGTTGCCGTGGCAATCGACGCAGGTCGGGTACTGCGTATTGATCCGCTTCGAGAAGTCCCAATGGTGCGGGCCGGCCGCCAGGCGCTCCGCTTCGCCGTCGTGGCATTCGCTGCACGTCTTGAGATGCGCGCTCAGCTTGGTGCCGATGAAGTCGAAGTCTTCCTCGTGGGCCCGGGCGTCGTCGTCCCGGTTGCCGCCGTGGCAGTCGTAGCAGGTCAGACCGTTCAGATCGTGCACGCTGCGAACGAAGTGCTCGACCGCGGCCGTCAGCTCGCGGCCGGCCGTCAAATGACAGGCCACGCAGTTCGAGGCCACGTTGGGGAGCGGGTGGCCCGGCGGCCAGTTCTTGGGGGCCGTCAACTTGCGCGGCGCCGGCTTGTCGGCCGAATTCGCGCCCGAGGGTTTCGCATCGGCCTGTTTCTCCGAACGGGAGGGCGGGGCTGCTGCCGAGCCGCTTGAATCATGGAACGGCTCGGCAGGAGCCTCGCCCTCCCCCACGGCCGCGATCGCGAAACTCGCCAGGATGGCGCAGCAGATCGATGCGACGGCGAGCGGGAGCCACGAGCGGCGGCGGGCCGTGCCGCCAGAGTTGCGGACTGACCAGACGCCGGTCATGCCCAATAGCAGCGCTACCAGGCGGAAGATTACGGCCGATGGCACCGGGTGCTCCCGTATTGGGCGTCGAGAATCGTTGCGCAGCCCGACCGGCCGATGTTGTCATGGGTCGATCGGAATGCTCGAGAAACGTCGCCTCGGCCACCACGCCAGCGAACGCTCGCTTCGAATGCCCCCGCGGCTCCCAGGCTACTGGCCGCGTCCGGCGAAGTCAACGAAAGCAATAGGCAGAGCAGGGCCGTTCACAGATTTAAGCTTGCCGGCGGCGCACCGGCGGGAAAGTGGGACAGGCACCGAGACGCAACGTTGGTCTGAAAGGACTTGCGCTGTTTATGCTCGGAGCCAGTCCCATTTTCCCGCCTCGCCATTTTGAACCTTCGGCCGAAAAATGTGCCTGACCCCCTCTCCCCCGGCAGGGGGCGGCGGCCCCTGAGGAGCCGAACAACGGGCGCGCCGCCGATCCCTACAGCCGCCACGACATCAGCGCCAGCACAAGAAAGATGGCGAACATGAATCCGCAGATCCATGTGCCGATCCGTGCGGCGCTGGCCAGGATCATGTCGGTCCGCTCGTGCCGTGTGGCGGCGTAGACGAGGCTGATCACGATCACCAGCGGCACGGCGTACCACAGGTCATTCGTGCCGACGGCTAGAAGGAGTGCGTTTTGCATCGTCAGTACACTGAATTCTACCGCTTAGCCGCCGCGACCACGCGGCGATACCGTCAATTCTTCGAAGACGCAACGTCCCGACGCCGTCATCCACTCGGCTCGCTCGGCGGTTCGGAGGAAGCCTCCTCGTCTTCCTCCTTTTTGGCCGGCATGTCGGGCTCGGCCGGTCCTCCCCAGGCGTCATAGATCACAAGCACATTCAACAGGCCGGCGACCATCGTGTAGACGGTGCCCAGCTCGAAATAACGGTTGAGCGTTTTCTGCAGCTCGTCGAGTTCGTCCGCCGCGTCGCGCCGGTCGCCTTCGACCGGCTTCTTCACCAGACTAGGCGGCACCATGAAGCGGTCCCAGATCGGGAACTTGATGGGGTCCTTGCCGTGGTTGACACGGTAGGCCTGCACGAGCGCCGGCAGGGCGGGCAGTCCGGCGCCGAGCTGCGAGAAATAGTGCAACCGCCGATCCTCGGAGCGCATCGAAGCGTATACCACGCGCCCTTCGCCCAGGTACAGGCCGTAGATGAAGGTGCCCAGGATGCAGACGAAAAACAGCACGGCCTTCGAGCGGCGCCCCTGATACCAGTGCCCCGCGCCGGGAATGAGCCAGGCCAACGCGGCGGCCAGCACCGGGTCGCGCAGCGGCACCTGGTCGGGCGATGCAGCCGCCGAGCCGCGGGCCGCGGTTCGCGATGGCGTTGCCTTAGCCACTTTGACGGTCACTCCTGGTTTCGCGAAAATCGAACCCCTGACGCGCGACTCGGCCGGTTCTTGCGCCCTCTCATTTTAGTGTTCGTCCCAAGTGACGCCAGATCAAGAAGATGGGGGAAAACGCCGCCGACGCCTGCCGCGGGTGGGGCAGCAGCTTCGCCGGCGGGATGACGAATGCAGAAGTCCGAATGTCAAAAGAAATCTGAATGCTCGAATGACAAACCGATGTCGCCTCAAGAGCCCTTGTTGTTTCGGATTTCAGATTTCGTGCTACTTTTGACATTCGGATTTAGACATTCGACATTTCCATCCGGTGGTTGCCCGTCCTTCTTCTTCGCTACCCGGTGCCGGACATTTGCGCGTACCGGCGGGCCTGGGCGGCAAAATCGACGCCGACCAGGCGGCCCAATGCCTCGCGCAGGCGGCCGGCGATCGGGCCCAGCCGGCCGTCGCCGATCGCGCGCCCCTCAAAGCTTCTTGCGTGCAGGATGCCGATGCTGGTGGCGGTGATGAACATCTCGTCCGCGGCGGCCGCGTCCGCTGGCGTCAGGTCGACTTGGCGGCACGGGATGCCAAGCGTGCCGGCCAGTTCGATCACCAATTGCCGCGTGACGCCCGGTAAGAGGTTCTCGGCCCGCGGTGTTCGCAGCTCGCCTTCGCGGACAATGAACACGTTGCCGGTGGTGCCTTCGGTCAGGTGGCCGGCCGGATCGACGAGCACGGCCCAGGCGCCCGCGCGGATTTCCGCGGCTTGCAGGTTGGCCAACTGGTAGTGCAGACGGCTGCGGGCCTTGAGCGCGTCGTCCAGCAAGTCGCCCGGCAAGGCCCGCTGCGCCGGCACCACGAGATCGATGCCGGACTCATATGCCGGCGCAAGCGCCGCCAATCGATCGACGAGCGGATAACAACTGACGATCACGGTCGGGCGCATGTCGGCAGGCGCGAACGCGCGGCCAAACGCCGGCGCCGGCCCGCGCGAGATGTTGTGAATGATGCTCCAGTCGACCTCTGCCGGCTCGGTGGGCAGATTGCGGGCAAGGGTTGCCAGCGTGATCTGTTCCAGCACCGCGATCTGCTTCGCGAGCGCATCCCCCTCTCCCCTCGCGGGAGAGGGCCGGGGTGAGGGAGCAATAGCAGGCTCGACGGAGGTGCTTTGCGCGTCATTCGCCAAACCCGGATCGATCCGCAGCACCGAAAGCGTATGCGCCAGCCGCCGCAGGTGATCGTCGAGTCGAAACGGCCGCCCCGCGACAGAGCGCGTGACCTCGAATGCCATGTCCCCCATCAACAGGCCAAAATCGTAGATCGACACGCGCGCCTCATCCTCAGGCACGAAGCGGCCATTGAAGTAGACGACGCGGTTGCTCATGCGGGCGGGGGTTCGTTGGGGGGCGGGCATCCTGCCCGCCTTGGTCAATGCTGAATCGTGAATGCGCGAAGGACGGGAATCACGAAAGCACGAAAGCACGAAAAAGGCAAGGGCGGTCTGCGGACAATGCCGAAGGCCTGGGGTGCTCTGCGAACACCGATTCTTTGGTGTCCGCAGGACACCCTACGACCGCCCGCCGCGGGCCCAATCGTGAATGGTGAACGCAGAATGATGAAGGGAGGAGAAGCACCGCGAGAGGTGACCGCGTCGAAATCTTGCGATCTTGGCGGTTCCCGGGATCGGGTCGCGCACATCGGAATTCGCCGTCGGCGCGTCGACGGCCGTCGAAACCAGGCGGTCACTTGTCGATCGTGACTTCGAGCTGCAAGTCGGGTTTCAGCTCTTGAGCGACCTCTATCAGGGCCGTCTTGACTTCGGGGCTGGCCGTGTCGGTGATGCCCAGTTTCGCGAATGCCGCCGCGACGCGCTTCTCCAGCGGGTCGCCGGAGAGCTTCAACCGACACGTCACGGGTTGCCGCGCCGTCACCTCGAAGGATGGCAAATTCACGGTTACGGACGGAATGCTCGGTATGGGCAGGCCGTCGGCGCCGATTGCGACTCCGGCGGATGCGTCCAGCGCCCAGAACGCCCAGAACCCGGGCCTTGCCGATGGCGGTGCAGCGAGTTTCCCTTTCGGCGCGGGCCTGCCAATGCTGATTGATGCGCTAGCCGGGTAGGTGCCGGCAGGAATGTAATACGCCTGGGGGAGCTTCGAAGGGTAGCCCTGAGCTACGCCGGACCCGCCGGGAAGCGGCCACCTCTCATTTGGCGGCTCACACGTGGGTGGCGTCGGGAACTCGCAGGCGCCTCCGACGTAAATGTTCCTCGACACGGGGAATTCATGGTCGCCAAATGGGATCACGTCGGGGATGCTCTCGTCGTACTCGAGCCGGAGATGCGCAGAGGCCAAAACGTCCAACTTCTCTGGGGGCGCATCGCTGCCGGTTGTCAAAAACTGTGGCCGCGTTTGTAGCTCTGCGAATAGCAAGGCTTGAACGTCGTTGTCGGCCGATGGCGCTTGCAGGGGCGCAAGAAGCGAATAGTCGCCGGCAGTGAGAACGCCCGTCTGGAATCTCCCGTCAGAATCGGTCCTTACGCGCCGCACAAGGAGCCCCCGGCGGCTGCTGGAAAGCCCAGCGATTTCCGAGAACCGATACACCTTCACCTCCACATCCGCGGCCGGTTTCGACGGGTCTCCCAGGTAGCAGTGGCCGGTGATTTCCGGCGGGCGCTGCTGGGCCAGCATCGCCTGTTGCGTTTTGGTGAGCGAGGCGAGTTGGGCCGAGAGCTCCTCGGTGCGGGCCGCGAAGTTGCGCTGCAACTGCCAGCCGCCCACTGCCACGACCACCACGCCGATCGCCAGCAAACTCAATAGACCGATGCCGAGTGTGCGAAACATGACTTCGTCCCCCTTTTGAATCCACCAGCATTGCCGCTTGATGCGTTCCACGTCGCCGAAGCGGCCGCGGGCCAGTTGCGCGGCGGCGTCTGGCGTTTCGCCGCGCCGCATTAGTTCGCCGGCCGCCGCCGCCAGGTGATCGGCGATCTCCGCCTCGAGTTCGGCGTCCAGCGACTCGCCTGGGCCGCTAGCGCGCGGATCGGCTCCGCCCTCATGGGCAAACGATTCCGACATGGGCGATCCCCAGGATGCGGTTCACCGTGCGGCTGAAGGCGGCCCATTCCGTCCGCAGATTTTCCAGGTACCGGCGGCCGGCGCCGGTCAGGTGATAATGCTTACGCTTGCGTCCCTCGGGCGAAGTCTTCCACGCGGCCCGCAGGTAGCCTCGCTTCTCCAGCCGGTGCAGGGCCGGATAGAGTGTCCCTTCTTGGGCCAGTAGTTCGCCACCGCTGGCCTCTTCGACGGCGCGGGCGATCTCGTAGCCGTAGCTTGCGCCGGCGGCGATCAATTCGAGCACCACCGGCTCGAGCGCCCCGCGCAGCAAATCAGGGTTTTGCGTCATGCGAGCCTTTCAAGCCTCGGAGAAGGCCGCGCGGCTACACCTTGCCTGGCAAGGCATAATACATGGCGTGGCAAGGTATGTCAAGCTTTCGGACCGCGGGTTTCTTTCGACATTCGGACTTCGACATTGGTCATTTCTCATTCGCGCGGCCCTTCCCATTCCCGCAACTGGCGCAGCACGTCGGCGCCTCATCCTCAGGCACGAAGCGGCCATTGAAGTAGACGACGCGGTTGCTCATGCGGCGGGGGTTCGTTGGGGGGCGGGCATCCTGCCCGCCTTGGTCAATGCTGAATCGTGAATGCGCGAAGGACGGGAATCACGAAAGCACGAAAGCACGAAAAAGGCAAGGGCGGTCTGCGGACAATGCCGAATGCCGAAACCTGAATGTCAAAACAAATCCGAAGTACGAAGTACGAGACGTTTCGGGGAGCGGCTTCGAAAAGATCTTGGCGTCCTTGGCCGCTTAGCGGTTCCGTTGCAACGCACGAATATGGAATGAACCGCCAAGACTTGCGCGTAGGTCGCTCTTCAGATTCCGTTCGTCATTCCCCCCGCGGCCCTTCCCATTCCCGCAACTGGCGCAGCACGTCGGCCACCGGTAGCCGCGCGGGCGGTAGTCGCTGTGCCAGCGAGATTGCTTCCTCGCCATTGTCGCCGTCGCCTGCCTGGGCCCGCGCCGCTTCCTCTTCGAGCGCGGCCAGCCACGCCGGCACTTCCAGGCCCGAGCCGGTTGGCTGTTCGGCGAATTCGGCGATCTCCTGTTCCAATAGCGCGAATGCTCCGCCCGATTTGCCCGCGCGCTGGTCGCGGATGGCCGGCGCGACCAGGGCTCGCAGGCGGTCGACCGCCAGGGGCCGCACGAACCGCTCGGCCAGATGATCGGCCACGCTGGCCAAACGCATGCGGTACTTCTCCGTAAGCTCCACAAGCCGCGCCAGGTGCCAGTCGGCCGCGTCGCTTGTGCGTTCTGCCAGGGCGCGGCGCCACAGCTCGGCGGCGGCCAGCCGGCCGCGCCGCATGAGGATCTCGTGCGCCGCCACGACCGGACGAATGTTCCAGCAGACGCGGCCGTAGCTGGCCTTCAGCCGCAGGAAATCCAGCAGCGTGTACAGCATCTCGCCGCGATCCGATTGCGTGGTGGTCGTATTGAAGTCCTTGTAGGCGCCATGATTCTCAATGATCGCTTCGACGATCGTTTGCAGTCGCTCGGCGGCGGCCGATCGCGGGATACGGCGATCCAGTTCGCCGATCAATCGGGGCAACTCGTCCGCATCGGCCTCGTCGGCCAGCGCCTTTAGCCAGGCGTCGGCCCCCTGGTCGGCGATCGCCCGCAGGTTCCCGAGGTTCATGAAGCGTTGCGTGAAGAGATCGCCGCCGTAGGCGCCGATGAAATCGACGATCTCGTTCCAGCGTTCGGCGTCGGCCAGCCGTTCGAGCGTCGAGAGGCGGACCGAGCGGCTGTGCTCGAGCCAGCGGCGCAGCAGCGGCTCGGTGGCCAATTGCAGGCACTCGACGAGATCGGCATCGGTCGTGGCGTCGTCGCCGCGCTTGCGGCCGCGCCCGCCCCATCCTTCCGCGCAATCGACGATCCCCTCGACGAGCGCACGGTAGCCGACCGCGAAAAGCCGGTCGAACTCGGTGATGGCCCGGTCCCCTTTGGGCCGGTTCCGCTCCATCGCGGCGGCGACGGCGATGAGCTGGCACGATTCGGCCAAGAGCCCCAGCCGCGGCAGCGCTTGGAACAGATCGACGAGCAGTTGCTTGGTCGATTGCGTGGCCAAAAGCTGGGCCGGATCGCCGCCGCGCGCGAGCGGAACATAGAGGATCGGCTGAGCGGCCAATTCCTCCCGCAAGGCGGGAAATGCCCGCCGCGCCGCTTCGCGATCGCGTTGGAGGATTGCCCGCAATACGGGCGTGGCCAGCGCTTCGGCGCGTGGCCCAGAGGCGGTGGCCGGCTCGTCGGGCGGCGCGTGCGGTTGCGGTTGTTCGTCGGCCGACGCAGCGCGCAAGAGCCGCACGGCACGGGCGGCCTCGACCGCGGCCGCGACGACGTCGGCCAATAGCCCCTCCTTCACCCGCTGCCGGCGATCGTACTCGATCATCGAGGCATGCGCGGCCGAGGGTTGTGGGATGCGAAAGCGATGCACGGCCAACAGCAGTTGCGCTAGTCCGCGCGCGACGCGCTGGGCATGCGGCAACTGCGCGGCCAGCGTCGCGGCGGGGACACCGCCAGCGCCGGTCGTTTCGGCCGCCTGGCCATGCTCGGGGCGGGTGGCACTGGCCGCCGCGAGCTGCCGCAGGTGCGAGATCGTGCCGACAAACGCCAGATGCGTGCGCAGCCGTGCTGCCTCGAGATCCAACTCGTAGTCGCTCGCCGCCTCCCCTTCTTCGAGCGTCTCTCCCTGGTTTCCGTCGTCGGTGCTGTCGCGATAGGTGACGCCTTCGTAGGCCGCCTGGAAGGGATCCTCTTCGTCCGAGTCTGTTGCGAGTGCATCGTCCGCGATGGATTCCCAAGCCGCGCGCGGCGGTTCCCACAACTCGCCTGCGTTCGCCTCGATGTAGTCGAATAATCGGGTCGCGAGAGCCCCCGGCGAGGCGAGCGAGGGGGGCGCGGGAACGGCGACATCGGCCCGCGACTCGTCAGCTCCGGTCACGGCGGCCAGCCATGCGACGGCCAGCCGATGAAACGAGTCCTCCCCTTCGGCCAGGGGCACCTGCTCGGCCTCGGACAGCCAGGCGATCAACAGCGCCATCGAGGCGCTCGAGTCGCGGTTTGCCAGTAGTGTGGCAATGACCAGGGCGTAGGCCTTGGGCGATTGGAACGCTCCGACGTGCTGGCGCCAGAAGGCGATGTCGCCGGCCGATTCGCCCGCTCCGCGCCAAGCGGCCAGAGCCTCGGCGACGGCCATGGCCGCATCGACCGATTCCCGCCCGGAAATGCTGTGCACGCCTGAAACGTCGAGGGTGGCAAAGCGGTCCCACCACTGCGCCTGCCGGGCGAGGCGGGCGAGGAGGTCGTCGAGCACGTCCTGCTCACCCGCCGCCGCGGCTTCGGCCGCCGCCAGCACGTACAGACCGAGCAAGCGGGCGACGATGTGCACCAGCACGTCGACACGATGATCGCGGACGCTATTCTCCATCGCGGGGAACAGGCTGAACTGACCTTGAAAGCCCAGGATGTTCCACGGATCGACCATCGCGCCGCACTGGATGGCCCGATCGAGAAGATCGTCGACCTCGGCCAGCCGCTGGGCCGCGGCGGCCACGTTCCCCTGTTCCGTCGCCAGCCTTCCAATGGTGATGCGGCCGTCAATTTCGGACAGCATTCGCGCGCTAGCGACGGCGACAACGGTGGCCCGCCGGGAACTGGCCTCGAGATTGCCCATCGCGGCGAACAGTCGCGCCAGGTGAACCTGTTGAAGTTGAAAAGCGCGAAGACGAGCTAACCGCGCGTTGAGGTCCTGTCGGGCGGCGCCGAAGGGCTGCTTGAGCTGGCCGGCCTCGGACCGCAGCCGCTCGCCATGCGCTCCCGGCATCGTCTCGACAAGGCTCGCGTAGAACTTGTCGCGGTAGGCGGCGATCCGCGGCAAAAGCGTGGTCAAGGTCGTGCCGGAGTCGTACGTATCGGGCCCGCTGCCGCTTAGGCCCGAGGCCATCAGCATCGTTCCGGCCAGCACGGCGGCCGCCTCGGCGAGCAATTCCGCGCGCGAGTTTCCGGGCGCTTCATCGACGCGCGCCAGAAGCGCATCGACCGTGACGGCCTGCAGCGCGAAGCGTCGATACCGACCAGAATTGTCGATCGTGTGCGGGTCCCACTGACCGAAGTGGTAGTTGGGGCGCTTGTGGACCGGGTGATCGAAGTCGTACGCCCGCGGGTCGAGTGCCAGCTCCCCCAGCAGATCGGGATCGAAACAGGCCCGATCGAGCACGCCACGGTCGGTCCGCCGCAAGACCTCAAGCGCCGCGGTCACCAGGTCGTGATAGCGGCCCGCTGCCACGCCTGCGCCGTCCAGATACAAGGCGATGGGGCAAACCCATTCATGGGGATAGGGCTCGATCTTCTGCTCGGTCCGCAGCACGGCGACCGGGCGATGCCCGATGAAATCGTTCAGCGCGCGAATGGCTCCGTCGACAATCCGTTCGTCCTCTTCCCAAGGCGGCTCCTGACGGATTACGGCCTGGCACGCCTTGGCCAAAAAGAAGGGGCGGAACAAGTCTTCGTCGCTTTGGTGGGCCAGCAGATCCCGATGGAACCGCCGGTACGCGGGAAGCAGCCGGTCGAAAACCAGGCGAATAACGGCCGCGGCCTGTTCGGTGCTGGCAAAGGCGCCGGACGCGCCGGTCATCGACGCCAGCGTTTTCGACAACTGGCTGCCCAATCGCTGCCACGCGGGCGTGGGATCGGGTTGCCGCTCCAGTGCCCCGAACGCGGCGTTGAGTTGCCGAGCGAACTGTGGGTCCGCGCCGCCGGACGAAAGATTCAGATACCCAAGCAGCTTGTCGAGGTCCGTCCTGCTCATCGGGGCGCGGCGATCCGGGCATCCGTGGAAAAAGGCGTCTCACGCCATCCTAGGAGACGCCCCTTGGGGAGGTCTAGCAGCCTGGGGACAGGAGCAGGGCCATTCTGTTTTTCAAAATGGTGAGGCGGGAAAATGGGACTGGCTCCGAGCACAAACAGCGCAAGCCCTTTCAGACCAACGTTTCGTCTCGGTGCCTGTCCCACTTTCCCGCCGGTGCGCCGCCGGCAAGCTTGAATCTGTGAACGGCCCTGGGGACAGGAGAACTGCAAAGTCCTGGGAGAGGGGGTCAGGCACATTTTTCGGTCGAAGGTCCGTCGGAAGGATTGAAGACCGCGTGTGCCGAAAAATGAGCCAGACCCCGGACTTTGTCCTGCTAGCGGGGGACACGACTCGATCGAGGGCGTGGCTTGCACCCGGGGCATCGGCCGGGACGAAGGCCGGCTGGGGCCAGTTTTTCGCCGCCCGCGGCGGATTGCGACTATTATGGATGGGGACGGGAGCAAACCGCGCGCGGACGTGCCGCGCACAAACCGGAGCAAGTTTGGTCATGTTGCGTTGGTTTTCAACCTGTGGCACGCGCTGCCTGCTGGCGCTGGTTCTGTCGGCCGGCGTTGCACCATCATTCTCCCTCGCCGCGGCGCCGCGCGGCGGGGTCATCCCCGAGCCCACGGCCCGGCGGCACGGATTGACCCGCGCATGGGCCGCGCAGTTGTCGTGCGATCCGGGGCGCGATCGCGTGGCCCAGTTGACGCTGCTCGCGGGGGCCCTGATCGGCGTCACCGACCAGTCGACCGTGCAGGCGATCGACGCGGAGACAGGGCGCACCATGTGGGTGGCACACGTCGGGCGGCGCGACCTGCCGAACACGCCCGTCGGCGCCAACGAGAAGTATGTGGCCGTGTGCAATGGCTCTACGTTGTACGTGCTGGACCGCGGGGACGGGCGCGAGATCTTCTCGCGCCGGCTGCAAGGGACGCCGGCAGCGGCGCCGGCGATCAGCGACACGCGCGTGTACGTGCCGACGTTTAAGGGGGGGATTGAGACGTACGAGGTCGAGCTCCCGGAGGACGACCCCGACAAGCCCCGGATCATGAAGACGTTTCGCAGCAAGGGTATCATCGAGGAGGCGCCGGTGCTGGCCGGCACCCGTTTGATTTGGGCCACGCACGCCGGATACGTGTATTCGGCGGACAAGGAATCGCTGGAGGGGCAGTTCCGCTTTACGACGCGGGGAGCGATTACCGCCGGCCTCGCCTACCGGCCGCCGTTGGTCTACACGGCCTCGGCCGACGGGTACGTCTATGCGATCAACGAAAACACGGGCCTGCGGCAATGGCAGTTTTCGACCGGATACCCCGTCCGCGAGCAGCCCGTCGCCATTGGCGAGAATGTCTACGCGATACCGGACCTATCGGGCATGTACTGCCTGAGCGCCGACAAGGGGTTGGAACGCTGGTTCACGCGCAACGTAGCGCAGTTCGTGTCGGCTAGCGCCACGCGCCTGTACACGGCCGACGAGCCTGGACAGATGATCGTCGTCGACGCGCGAAGCGGCGCGCACGTGGATCGGCTGGCATTCGACCTCTATCCAATCAAGGTGCTGAATATCCAGACTGACCGCATCTACCTGGCGACGGCGACGGGGCTGGTCCAGTGCCTGCGGGAAATCGAGCAGGTGCAACCGCTGGTACACGCGGCGCCACCGGTCGAGGCGGCGCCCGCCGGGCCTGGTCCAAAGCCGGCCGCCGCGGCCGAAGAAGCGCCGGCCGAGGCGCCCGCCGCAGAGCCTGCCGCCGCGGACGACCCGTTCGGCGGCGCCGAGCCAAAGTAGAGAAGATAGTGGACAGTGGTCAGCGGATGTCAGCGGACAGTTTCGTAGGGTGCTCTGTACTGCAAACGATTCAGATTTTCGCAGGGTGAGAGGATTTTTTCTAGGCTGCGAGGTCGCGGAGCTTTTCGGCACTGGCGTTTCTGGCGGCGAGGAAGGCGGGAAGAAGGCGGCGTCCCTCGGCGGTAAGCTGATA